>NZ_JBSFVM010000027.1:0-92421 GCF_053592315.1 Streptomyces sp. NPDC002754 | reverse complement strand
TCAATCGCCGGCGGGGCTTGATAGATCACGCCCCAGCGGCGGAGGGGCATTTCAAGCCCCTGCGGCGATTGAGCAGCGGGGTCCGGGGCAGAGCCCCGGCCTTCCGGCCCGGCCGACGTTTGAGCCATTCCCGCCCCGCCCACGCTTGAGCCCTTCCAGCCCCGCCGGCGTTTGAGGCGCGGGGTCCGGGGCGGAGCCCCGTGGGCGTGTGACCGGTCGTCTCCCGTCACCCGCCCCCTCCGGGGGCGCCGGCCCGACGGGGTGGCGGCAGCCCGGTGCGGCGCGCCCTATGGACGGCCCCCGCCCCGGCGTAAGCGTGGCGTGGCGCGCGCGGATGCCCGGGGAGGTGTGACGCTGGAGGCAGTGACCACCACCCGTACAGCGAGCGGACGGCACGGAGGCAGCATGCGGCACTCGGAACCCACGGCCAGGACTTCAGGAGCCGGCGCCGCGCGGGCCAGGGCCCCTGAGGGCCGTGGGCCGGTGCGATACGGACCACCGCTGCCCGAGCCCGGCCTCCCGGTACTGCCGGAACTCGCCGCCGTCGCCGCGAGCGCCGCGGGGCGCCCGGACCCGGTGCCGCCCGGCGGGCCGCCCGCCCTGCTCGAAGCGGCTTGCGGCTACTGGGAGCGCCGCGGCCTCGGCACCGAACGCGAGCAGGTCGGCGCGGCGCCCGGCGCGGCCCCGCTGCTGCTCGCCCTCACCGCCGCCCTCGGCGGCGACGTCCTCGTACCCCGCCCCTGTTCGGCCTGGTGGGTGCCGCAGGCCCGGTTCCTGGGCCGCGCCGTGTACCACGTGCCGACGCCCGCCGAGTGCGGCGGCGTCCCCGACTCGACGGCCTTCCTGGAGACCGTCCGCCGGGTCAGGGCCGAGGGTGGCGACCCCCGCCTCCTCGTGCTGTCCGTGGCCGACGACCCGACGGCGACTGTGCCGCCGCCAGAGGTGCTGCACGAGGCCGTGGAGGCGGCCGCCGCCGAGGGGCTGCACGTGGTCAGCGACGAGACGTGGCGGGACACCATGCACCCGGGCGCGGACTCCGTCCTGTTCAGCCCCGCCGAGATGTACCCGCGCGACGTCACCGTCCTCAGCGACCTCACCGGCGCGTACCTGCCGCCCTCGCTGCCCGCGGCCTGCGCCCGGTTCCCCGCCACTGACCTGGGCGCCGCGCTGCACGCCCGCGTCCTCGACTTCCTCACCGCCACCGGTGCGCTGCTCGCGGCCCCGGTCGCGGCGGCGGCCACGTACGTCCTGAACGAGACCGAGGAGATCACCGAACGCCGCCGGGCCGGCGCCGCCCTGCACGCGCGGGTCGCCGGGGCCGCGCACCGCGCCGTGCTCCGTGCGGGCGGCCTCGCCAGGCCGCCGCGGGTCGGCCGGCACCTCTACATGGACCTGGAGGAGCTGCGGCCCCGGCTCGCCGACCTCGACGTCCGCGACTCCCAGGACCTGGAGGACCTCCTCGGCGACCGGCTCGGCATGCCGGTCCCCGGCGGCCACCGCTTCGGCGACGAGCAGGGCGCGCTGCGGGTGCGCCTGTCGACGGGACCGCTGCTCGGGTCAACCCCAGAGGAACGCCGCGCGTCCCTCACCTCACCGGAGCCCTTGGAATTGCCGCACATCGCACGGCTGTTGACCATGGTGGAGTCGACGCTCCGCGCCATCGGCGGGGAACCGGCACGCGAAGGATGGGAGACCGAGCGATGACGCAGGCGTCCGAAGCACCGTCGGCCGTACCGCGGGGCGATGCGACCGCACCCGCGCGGCCCCTCGTCGAGCCGCGGCCGCTCGGCGGGTCGGACACCGGAGTGCCGGACGTACCGCGCCGCTGGCCCAAATCCTTCGCCCAGCGGCTGACCGCACCGCTGCCGGGCCTGCGGTCCTTCGCCAGGTTCGCCCGCGAGGGCGCGCTCCGGCCGCCCGCCGAGAGCCTGGCCGACATCCCGCACCTGCCCTTCGAGCCGGGCCCGCTGCCGCAGGTAGACGCCTGTACGGCGGCCGTCACCTGGGTCGGGCACGCCAGCTGGATCATCCGCATCGGCGGCCTCACGGTCCTCACCGACCCCGTCTGGTCCCGCAAGATCCTCGGCACCCCGGCCAGGGTCACCCCGCCCGGCGTCGCCTGGACCGCGCTGCCGCCTGTCGACGCGGTCGTCATCAGCCACAACCACTACGACCACCTGGACTGGCCGACCGTCAGAAGACTCCCGCGCGACACCCCGGTCCTCGTTCCCGCGGGTCTCGCCCGCTGGTTCACGCGGCGCGGCTTCACGCGGGTCACGGAGTTGGACTGGTGGGAGGCGGCGGAACTGAACGGGGTCCGCTTCGACTTCGTGCCGGCCCACCACTGGTCCAAGCGCAGCCTCGTCGACACCTGCCGCACGCTGTGGGGCGGCTGGGTGCTCACCGACGCCGCGGGGCAGCGGATCTACTTCGCGGGCGACACGGGCTACGGCCGCTGGTTCTCGCAGATCGGCCGCCGTTACCCGGGTATCGACCTGGCGTTGCTCCCGATCGGGGCGTACGACCCGCGGTGGTGGCTGAAGGACGTGCACTGCGACCCGGAGGATGCGGTGCGGGCCGCGCAGGACGTGGGGGCGCGGCGGATGGCGCCGATGCACTGGGCCACGTTCCTGCTGTCGGCGGAACCGGTCCTCGAACCCCTCCACCGACTACGCGCCGCGTGGGAAAAAACGGGCCTGCCCCGCGCCTCCCTCTGGGACATCCCGGTGGGCGCCTCCCGCACCCTGCCAACCTGAGGCCCACCCGTCGCCCCGACCCCGGGGCTCCGCCCCGGCCCCCGCTCCTCAATCGCCGGAGGGGCTGGATTTGGGGCTCCGCCCCACACCCCGCTGCTGCTCAATCGCCGCAAGGGCTTGAAATGGGAACTTCCGCGACTCTTGAAATGGCGACTCCCGCGGGTCTTGGAATGCCGAGCACCGCGGGACTTGATCTGTCGATCGCCGACGGGGGTGGATCCATCAAGCCCCGCCGGCGATTGAGGCGATCTTTCCAGCCCCGCCGGCGTTTGAGGCGCGGGGTCCGGGGCGGAGCCCCGAGGCCGTAACGACGGACGGGCCGAACCCCCGGAGGGCTACGCGTGTTGGCTGCCCGACTCACGCCCCCGCAGCCGACGCCACACCCCCGGCCCCGCACTGATCAGCACCGTGAGGCCAATCGCCGCGACAACCCCCTGCCACGGCTCCGGAAAGAGCGAACCACCGAGGATCCCGATGACCTGGTACGTCGCCGCCCACGCGAGACACGCGGGAACGTCACCGCGGGCGAACTGCCGCAGCGGCATCTTCGCCAGCAAGCACGCCAGCATCACGGGAATCCGCCCCGCGGGCACGAGCCGCGACAGGACAAGCACCATCACCCCATGGTCGGAGAGCTTGGCCTGCGCCTGCGCGAGCCGCTCCTCGGGGGCCCGCGAACGGATCGCCTCCAGCCACTTCGACCCGTTCTTGGAGCGCATGCCGCGCCGCCCCAGCCAGTACAGGACGACATCGCCGAGGAACGCGGCGAGCGCGGACACCGCGAAGACGAACAGCAGCGAGAGCGGGCTGCCGTGGTGGAACGCGACGACCGCCGCGGAACTCACGAGCGCACCGGTCGGAATGACCGGGACGAGCGCCCCGAGGAAGATGAGCAGGAACAACGAGGGGTAGCCGACGGCCTGTTGGGTCGACTCGGGCGGCACCTGGGTCGCGGCGGAGAGGATCACCGGCGCGCCCCCGACAGCCTGCGCAGCCGTCTCATCCGGCCACCTCGGGACATACGCTCTCGCCCTGGTCGAGCCGGTGCACCGCCACGCCGGGCGCACGCAGCGCCGCCTGCCGGACGAACTCGTCGCCCGGCGCGTGGAATTCGTGCGGCCGCACCGCGTCCATGCCGATCGGCCAGTACGTCCCGTAGTGCACGGGCACCGCACTGCGCGGCGCGATCCGGGCGAGCGCCTCGGCGGCCCGGCCCGCGTCGAGATGCCCGGACCCGAGGTAGGGGCCCCAGCCGCCCACCGGCAGCAGCGCCACATCGACCTTGCCGACGGCGTCCTCCATCCCGTCGAACAACCCGGTGTCACCGGCGAAGTACGTACGGGCCTCACCGTTCACCACGTAACCGAGCGCGGGGGCGATGTGCGGACCGACGGGCAGCCGCCGCCCGTCGTGCTCGGCCCGCACCACCTCTACCGCCACGTGTCCGACCTCGACGCGCTCGCCCGCCTCCACCTCGATGATCTTCAGCGCGCCGAGCTTGCGCAGCGCGGGCACGGCGCGCGGGGCGCCCTTCGGCACGAGCACCCGCGTACCGGGCGCGAGTCGGGCGAGCGAGGGCACGTGCAGGTGGTCGGCGTGCAGGTGGGAGACGAGGACGACATCCGCCTCCGCGGCGCGCGGCGGCGGGGCCGCGCCGCCCCGGCGGCGCAGATGTGCGAGGCGCCGGGCGAAGAGCGGGTCCGTGAGCACGCGCGTGCCCGCGTCCTCGATGGTGCAGGTGGCATGACCCCACCAGGTGATCTCCACCGGCACGCGCTCCTCCTTGTGCTCCTTTGGCGACTCCCCCGAGCCTACGTGCAGGAGTAGGGTCAACGCCGAAAGCTGTGGTGAGGGGGGACGCATGGGGGCATCCGACGGGGGCGACCGAGCGGTGCGGGTCGCGGCGATCGCCAGCCTGATCCCGCTGGAGGAGTTGGACGCCGACCCCTTCCTGGTGGACTCGCGCAGCCAGCACGCCATGTGCGCGCGCTGGGCCGCCGAGCGCGGCTACGTGGTCACCCGTGAGCTACTGGTCCACGCGGTCCGGCCCGACCACGAGGTGCTGTGGGCGGATGTCGACGCGGGCCTCGTCGACGTGTTCGTCGCCCCGTGCGAGAGGGTGTTGCGGGCGGCGCTGGGGTCTGTCGACGCGTTTGCGCGGGAGTGTGCGCGGCGCGGTGTCCGTCTGGAGACGGCGGGCCTCGCGGAACCCGCGTACGACGCGGACATGAAGGCCCGCGTCCACCGCCGCCTCTCCATGCCCACGGCAGGCTACGACGGCTGCTGACCCCGTCCCCGGGAGCACCCACCCGCCCCCCGGCCCCGGGGCTCCGCCCCGGACCCCGCTGCTCAATCGCCGCAGGGGCTTGAACAACCGACCCCCGTCGGGCTCGGATGATCCAGTCCCCGCCGAGCTCAGACGATCCAATCCCCGGCGGGGCTTGATCTTTCCAGCCCCGCCGGCGTTTGAGGCGCGGGGTCCGGGGCGGAGCCCCGTGGCCGTGACCACGGGTGGCCCCAAAAGGTATGAAACCCTGACCACACCTGATCACACCTGACCAATGAGGGGAGCCGGAGACGTGGCCGGAGGCCGTTGGTGGACGCGCGCGGCAAGCACAACCTGGCGATCGGCCACGGTCTGGGCCGCCTGCACCCTCACCATGATGATCCTCGCCGGGCTGCTACCCGACTTCAAACTGACCTCCGCCGACGGCGACAGCATGACCCGCGTCGCCATCACCGCCGCCCTCGCCGCCGCCGCCTTCGCCCTCCTCTCGGCCCTGGTCTGGCCGCTCCTCGTCCGCGCCCTGCTGCTCGTCCCCGCGCTCGTCCTCGGCCTCGGCGTGTTCTTCCTCAACGGCGCCGTGCTGCTCATCGCGCTGCACCTCATCCCGGACGGCAGGGGAGAGGCCGGCCCGGAGACCGCGGTCGTCGTGGCCGCGGTCATGTCGGCCGTGGCGTCCGCGACCGGCGGTGCGCTCGCCGTCCGGGACGACGACGCGTACCGCAGACGCCTGTACCGGCTCGCTGACCGCAGGCGCCGCAGGGGCTCCGACGCCGACACCACCTGCCCGCCCACCCCCGGCACCGTCTTCATCCAGCTCGACGGTGTAGGACACGAAGTGCTGCGCCGCGCCGCGCGCGACGACGTCATGCCGACGGTCAACTCCTGGCTGCACGACGGCAGCCACCGCCTCACCCCGTGGCGCACCGACTGGTCGAGCCAGACCGGCGCCAGCCAGCTCGGCATCCTGCACGGTTCCAATTACGACGTCCCGGCCTTCCGCTGGTACGAGAAGGACACCGGCGAGACGCAGGTGTCCAACCGGCCCACCAGCGCCGCCGAACTCCAGCGCCGCGCCGTCGCGCACACCGGCGACGGCGGCCTGCTCACCGTCGACGGCGCCAGCCGCGGCAACCTGTTCAGCGGCGGCGCGGAAGAGGTCGCGCTCGTACTGTCCGTGGCCGCCCGGCGCGGCAAGGAGAACCGCTCGCGGGCCGGTTACTTCGCCTACTTCTCCGACCCGGCGAACGCCGTCCGCACGGCGCTGTCCTTCTTCGCCGAGGTCGGCCGCGAGATCGGCCAGTCCACGCGGTCCCGCCTGCGCAAGGAGCGGCCCCGGATGGGGCGCGGCGGCCTGTACCCGTTCATCCGCGCCTTCGCGACCGTCGTCGAACGGGACGTCGTCGTCACGGCCGTCATCGGCGACATGCTCGCGGGCCGCAGCGCCGTCTACGCCGACCTCGTGGCCTACGACGAGGTGGCGCACCACTCGGGACCGTTCGGCCGCGACGCCCGGAAGGTGCTCGAACGCCTCGACCGCTCGCTCGCGCTGCTGGTCAAGGTCGCGGACCACGCGCCGCGCCCGTACCGCATCGTCGTCCTCTCCGACCACGGGCAGAGCCCCGGCGAAACCTTCAGGGGCCGCTACGGGCTCACCCTCCAGGACCTGGTCCGCGCGGGCTGCGGACTGCCCGTACCCCGCCGCGCGAGGCGCACCCGCAGCGGCGCCGAGGCCCGCGCCGCCGTGCGGGCAGCGCTGCGCCGGCCCGTCGAGGAGGGCGCGGGCAAGGGCCGCCGCAGCGAACCGATCGTGCTGGCCTCCGGCAACCTCGGCCTCGTCTCGTTCCCCGACGTCCCGCACCGCATGACCCGCGAGGAGATCGACGCCCGCAACCCGGCCCTGCTGCCGACCCTCGCCAACCATCCCGGCATCGGCTTCCTGCTCGTACGCAGCGAGGAGCACGGCGCGGTCGTGCTCGGGGCCCGGGGCGCCGACGTGCCGCTGGCCGAGCTCGCCGATGGCGAGGGGCCGCTCGCCGACTTCGGTCCGGGCGCCGCCGACGCCGTGCGCCGCACCGACTCCTTCCCGCACACCGCCGACATCATGGTCAACTCCATGTACGAACCGATGGACGGCGAGGTCCTCGCCTTCGAGGAGCAGATCGGCTCGCACGGCGGGCTCGGCGGCGCCCAGAGCCGGCCGTTCCTGCTCTCGCCCGCGGAGCTGTCCGAACCGGTGCCGAAGGACGAGGAACTGGTCGGCGCCGAGCAGGTGCACCGGGTGCTGCGCCGCTGGCTGACCGAGGGAAGCGGACCGCAGATCCCGATGCGGGTCACACCGCTGTCCCTGGACCCACCTGCGAAGAAGCCGCTTGAGCGGCCCGTGGAGAACCCTGTGGAGAATTCCCTCCGGCGAGATCCCGGCGGTGGATCTTTTGCGGCCACGCCCCCCGAGCCGCAGGACAATTCCGCCTGATTTGGAGCGCGGCGGGAGCCCACCGGACCATGGGCCCCGTCACCCGGCGATCCCGAGGTGGCTCAGCACGATCGAGAGGCACTTCCCCCCATGCTCGACACCGGGACCGCCCCCGCTCCCGATACGGCCCCGGCAGCGGACGAGGACCAGAACCAGAGCGGCAGCAAGCACGCCCGCAGGTTCGGTCTCCCCATCGCGACGGCCCTGGTCATGGGCAACATCATCGGCGGCGGCATCTTCCTGCTGCCCGCCTCCGTGGCCCCGTACGGCACGATCTCGCTGGTCGCCTTCGGTGTCCTGACGGTCGGCGCCATCGCCCTCGCGCTCGTCTTCGGACGGCTCGCGAAGCGGCACCCGCAGACCGGCGGCCCCTACGTCTACGCCCGTGAGGCCTTCGGCGACTTCGCCGGGTTCCTCGCCGCGTGGAGCTACTGGATCACCTCGTGGGTGTCGAACGCGGCGCTCGCCGTCGCCGCCGTCGGGTACCTCGACGTACTCCTGCCGATCCACGGTTCGACGTTCTGGACGATCGTCGCCGCACTCGCCTGCCAGTGGCTGCCCGCGCTCGCCAACCTCGCCGGCACCCGCTACGTCGGCGCCGTCCAACTGGTCTCCACCGTCCTGAAGTTCGCGCCGCTGGTGCTCGTCGCGGTCGGCGGCCTCTTCTTCTTCGACGCCGACAACCTCGGCCCGTTCCAGGCCGGCGGCGGGGACTCCCCGGTCGGCGCGGTCTCGGCGTCCGCCGCGATCCTGCTCTTCAGCTACCTGGGCGTAGAGTCCGCCTCCATGAGCGCGGGCGAGGTCCGCGACCCGGAGCGCAACGTCGGCCGGGCCACGGTCCTCGGCACCGGGCTCGCCGCCCTCGTGTACCTGCTGTGCACGGTCTCCGTCTTCGGCACCGTCGCCCACGACAAGCTGGTGGACTCCACCGCGCCGATGACCGACTCCGTCAACGTCATGTTCGGCGGCACCTGGGGCGGCACCGCGGTCGCCATCGCCGCGGTCGTCTCGATCCTCGGCGCGCTCAACGGCTGGACGCTGCTCTCCGCGCAGGCGCCGTACGCCCCCGCGAAGGACGGCCTGTTCCCGGCGGCGTTCGCCCGCAAGAAGCGCGGCGTCCCGACGTTCGGCGTCCTCGTCGGCGTCGCCCTCGCCTCGGTCCTGACCATCTACAACTACACGGCGGGATCCGAGGGCGTCTTCGAGAGCCTCGTGCTCATCACGACGTTCACGGCGACGGTCCCGTACCTCCTCGCCACGGCCGCGCAGATCTACTTCCTGCTGTCGGGCCAGGGCCACCGGGTGAGCAAGAGCCGCCTCGCGCGCGACATGACGCTCGCGCTCGTGGCGTTCGGCTTCTCGATGTGGCTGGTGGGCGGCGCGGGCTACGCGGCCGTCTACCAGGGTGTCATCTTCCTGTTCGTGGGCGTCCTCGTCTACGCGTGGATGTCGGCGCGAAAGAAGCGCAGTTCAAGCCCCTGCGGCGATTGAGCAGGTCTTTCAAGCCCCTCCGGCGATTGAGGCGCATCTTTCAATCGCCGGAGGGGTTTGTGTGGCGTGAGCTACCTCGCGATGGGCGCCACCACCCACCTCAGCTTCCGGAACATCTCGTCCCGCCCCCCGATCTCCACCAACTTCCGCGCCGCGGGATACGCCTCGTTCCCCTCGATCTCGTACCCGACCTCGAGGGACCCGGGCACGTCCCTGACCTCCAGCTGCGCCTCGATGTCGACCGCGGAGCGCGAGCCGTCCGCGGCCATCGCCGCCAGATGGGAGATACGCCGCTGCTGCGCCTCGTCGAGCGCCTGCCGCGGGTCCCGCGAACCGGGCGAGGCCAGCGCCTGCTGACCCTTCCCGGATGGCGGCGCGACCGCGGAGGCGGGCGTGCGGGTCTCGCCGGTGGGCGTACGCGTGGACAGGGTCGCCTGGACGACCGTGCCGTCGTTGTCGAGCGCGACGCGGAACTCGCCGCGGCCCGGCGTGATCACCGGTACGCCGTCGAAGGCCTGCCGGAACGTGACGTGGGTCTGCAGCGACACCGGCTCACCGATCTGCGAGCCGTCCTTCTTGCCGCTGTTCTGCATCAGGTCGTGCACACCGTCCACGACCAGCTCGACGCCCTCCGCATGCTCCTGCACGAACCGCTGCGCGAGTTCGACGGCGCGCTCGGTCGGCAGCTGCCGCGTGTTGCGGTGGTTGGCGTCGGCGAGCTTCACCCAGCGCACCGCCTGCGGCGCCGTCGAGACGAACCGGTCGCCCGAACTCGCGCTGAGCACGCCCTGCCGCTCGACCTGCACCTCTTGCAGCGCCGCCGCCGGGAAGTGCGCGAGGCGGCCGGCCGCGGTGAGCTCCTCGCTCGGGTCGCGGGGCGCCAGCTGCACGATCTGCGGACTCTGCGGCGCCTGCGTCAACGGGTCGCGCAGGCCCTGGCGAGCGTAGTACCAGCGCCACGCATACCAGTTGTCGGGGACGTGGTCCCGGTAGAAGTTGCGCTCGGAGTTCAGCCGGTTCTGCGCCTCCGCCTGGGTCGAACCCGTGGCGCACACCGAGGGCGCCTGACCGTGGTAGATGTCCCAGCTTGCGTTCAGCCATGCGTCGCAGAACGTCTGGCCGGCCCGCCACTTCTCCCAGAACTTCTTGCCGTAGTCGCCGCTGTCGATGCTGGTCGTCTCGAACCCGAAGATCATCCGGGAGCCGACGTTGGGCCCGGCCCAGGTGCGGACGGGGGAGTGCCCGTCGAGGACGCGCAGCGAGTTGCACGTCGACCAGAACACGTAGTTGGCCTTCTCGTTGCCGAACGCCATCCGGTTGGAGATCGCGTCCGAGCGGTTGTCCCACTGGGCGCCGAGCGGCGCGAAGAACACGCCGTTGCCGTCCATGCCGCCGTGCCCCGAGTGGTACACGGCGACGACGGCGTCCACGCCGTACCGGTCCTGCCAGTTGTCGTACGTCTCTTCGTACGCCCACACCTGGACGCCGCTGTCGGCGAACCAGAAGTTGCGGTCGTAGAACTGCTGGAGGTACGCGAGCCAGCCGGTCGCGTCCTCGTGCGTGTGGGAGAGCGGGTTCTGGTTGACGAACTTCTGGATGCTGAACGCGCCCCACCAGCCGAACGTCGAGTCCCGGTCGGTCGCGCCAGGTTTCCCGGTCTCCAGTGGTGACGGACCCTGGTCCGCGTAGATCATGCGCATGGTCTGACCCCCTGCGAAGCCCCCTGAGCCCCCCTGGCCGGGAGGCCCAAAATGTCACCACCAGGCCCCTTTGCCCAGCACCCTTTCCAGCCACACATCCGGAGAGCCCACCCGGCGTCACGCCACGGGGCTCCGCCCCGGACCCCGCGCCTCAATCGCCGGCGGGGCTGGAAAGATCCCCTCAAGCGCCGGCGGGGCTGTAAAGATCGCCTCAATCGCCGGCGGGGCTGGAAGGGCCGCCTCAAGCGCCGGCGAGGCTGGGAAGGACCGCCTCAAGCGCCGGCGAGGCTGGGAAGGACCGCCTCAAGTGCCAGCGGGGCTGGAAGGACCTTCCCAATCGCCGCAGGGGCCGAAAAGACCGACTCAAGCGTCGGCGAGACTGGAACGATCGTCGGCGGGGCTTGATCTATCAAGCCCCGCCGGCGATTGAGGCGATCTTTCCAGCCCCTGCGGCGATTGAGCAGCGGGGTCCGGGGCAGAGCCCCGCAACCGCGAGCACGGCTCCCGCAAACAAGACCCCGCCACCCCGGATGTGATCGGATGGAACGGCACACGTACACCACCAACCCGGGAAAGGACCCCCCGTGGCAACGACCCGCTCCGCCCACACCGTGTGGGAAGGCACCCTCTTCGAGGGCACCGGCACCGTCACCTTCGACTCGTCCGGCATCGGTCAGCAGCCGGTCTCCTGGCCGTCCCGCGCCGAGGAGGCGAACGGCAAGACCAGCCCGGAAGAGCTGATCGCCGCCGCGCACTCCTCGTGCTTCTCCATGGCACTCTCCAACGGCCTGTCCGGCGCCGGCACCCCGCCCACCAAGCTGGTCACCTCCGCGGACGTCACGTTCCAGCCGGGCGAGGGCATCACCGGCATCCACCTCACCGTCGAGGGCACCGTCCCCGGCCTCGACGAGCAGGGCTTCCAGGCGGCCGCGGAGGACGCCAAGAAGAACTGCCCCGTGAGCCAGGCCCTCACCGGCACGACGATCACCCTCGCCGCCAAGCTCGACGGCTGAGCGTCCACCGCGCTCTTGACGTAGGCCCGCTCACGCCCTGTGCTGGATCCGGACGTGAGCGGGCCTTCGCGGAGAATGCGGAAATGGGGACGCGTCATGGGGCGTGCGGTAGGTATCGATCTCGGTACGACGAACTCGGTGGTGGCCGTGCTCGAGGGCGGTGAACCCACCGTCATCGCCAACGCGGAGGGCGCGCGCACCACGCCCTCGATCGTCGCCTTCGCCAGGTCGTCGAGCGCCGAGGTGCTCGTCGGCGAGGTCGCCAAGCGGCAGGCCGTGACGAACGTCGAGCGCACCGCGCGCTCCGTCAAACGGCATATGGGGGAGGGGAGTTGGCGCTTTCCCGACACCGGTGACATCGACGGTCACCGCTACAGCGCCCAGGAGCTCGCCGCCCGCGTCCTGCAGAAACTCAAGCGCGACGCCGAGTCGTACCTCGGCGAGGACGTCGCCGAGGCCGTCGTCACCGTGCCCGCGTACTTCGACGACGCGCAGCGCCAGGCCACGAAGGAGGCCGGCGAGATCGCGGGCCTGAAGGTGCTGCGCATCGTCAACGAGCCGACCGCCGCCGCGCTCGCGTACGGACTCGACAAGGGCGACGAGCAGACGGTCCTCGTCTTCGACCTGGGCGGCGGCACCTTCGATGTCTCGCTCCTGGAGATGGGCGAGGGTGTCATCGAGGTCAAGGCCACCAATGGTGACACCCAACTCGGCGGCGACGACTGGGATCAGCGGATCGTCGACCATCTCGCGCGGCAGTTCAAGAACGCCCACGGCATCGACCTCGCCGGCGACAAGATGGCCGTGCAGCGGTTGCGCGAGGGCGCCGAGAAGGCCAAGATCGAGCTGTCCTCGTCCAGCGAGACGAACATCAACCTGCCCTACATCACGGCCTCTGCCGCGGGCCCTCTGCACCTCGACGAGAAGCTGACGCGCGCTCAACTCCAGGAACTCACCGGGGACTTGCTCGACCGCTGCAAGAAGCCCTTCCATCAGGCCGTCAAGGACGCGGGCGTCGAGCTGAAGGACATCGACCACGTGATCCTGGTCGGCGGGTCCACGCGCATGCCCGCCGTCACCGAACTCGTCAAGGAACTCACAGGGAAGGACCCGCACAAGGGTGTCAACCCGGACGAGGTCGTCGCCGTCGGCGCCACGTACCAGGCCGGTGTGATCCGCGGCGACGTGAAGGACGTACTGCTGCTCGACGTCACCCCGCTCTCCCTCGGCATCGAGACCAAGGGCGGGGTTATGACGAAGCTGATCGAGCGCAACACCACCATTCCCACCCGCCGTTCGGAGAGCTTCACGACCGCCGCCGACAACCAGCCCTCCGTCGGCATCCAGGTCTTCCAGGGCGAGCGGGACATCGCCGCGTACAACAAGAAGCTGGGTGTCTTCGACCTCACCGGTCTGCCGCCCGCGCCGCGCGGTGTGCCGCAGATCGAGGTCACCTTCGACATCGACGCCAACGGGATCATGCACGTAGGTGCCAAGGACCTCGCCACGGGGCGCGAGCAGAAGATGACGGTGACCGGTGGCTCGGCGCTGCCGAAGGACGAGATCGACCGGATGATGCGGGAGGCCGAGGCGCACGCCGAGGAGGACCGCACGCGCCGTGAGGCGGCCGAGGTCCGCAACGAGGCGGAGCAGCTCGTGTACCAGACGGAGCGCTTCGTCCGGGACAACGAGGAGCGGGTCCCCGTCCAGACGCGGACCGAAGTGGAGGACTCTGTACGGGAGTTGAAGACCGTACTGGAGTCCAAGGAGCCGACCACGCAGGAGTTGCGCGAGGGGGCTCGCAAACTCGCCGAGGTGAGCCAGCGGATGGGTCAGGCGATGTATCAGGCGGCCGCGTCGTCCCAGGAGGACGCGCCGCCGACGCAGGGCCAGGACGCGCCCCCGGGGGACGACGTGGTCGACGCCGAGATCGTGGACGACGACAACAAGACCTGACCGCTCAACCCAGCGCGTCCCGCGCCTCGTTCAGGATCTCCAGCGTCCGCGCCGCCCCGGCCGCCTGGGCCACCAGGTGGTCGAGCACCTCCAGGTGCATGCCGACCTCGTCCCGCGCGTCCAGGTACAGGGCCCCGGTCACGTACTCGCTGTAGACCATGTCCGGCAGCTCCCTGACCGGAAACCGGAACAGGGTGAACGGGCCGAACGTGCCGGGGTGCGGCCCCGACGCGAACTCGGCGATCTGGAGCGTCACATGGGGACGTTCGGACACCTCGATGAGCCGGTCGAGCTGGCCGCGCAGCACATCGGGGCCGCCGGGCGGGCGCCGCAGCACCGTCTCGTCCATGACGACCCACAGGTGCGGCGAGTCCTCCCGGTCGAGCAGCGACTGGCGGGCCATGCGCAGGTCGATGTGCCGGTCGACCTCCTCGGGCCGGGAGCGGCCCACCGTGCCGGCGTGGAAGACGGCCCGCGCGTACGCCTCGGTCTGCAACAGGCCGGGCACGAAGTGCGGTTCGTAGGCGCGGATCATCGAGGCCGCGCCCTCCAGGCTGACGTACAGGCTGAACCAGTCGGGGAGCACGTCGTGGAACCGCTGCCACCAGCCCGGCAGGTTCGCGTCCTCGGCGAGCGCCACGAAGGCCTCGATCTCGCGCTCCGGCACCTCGTACAGCTCCAACAGCATCTGCACGTAGGGGATCTTGAGCGCGACCTCGGCGGTCTCCATCCTGCGGATCGTCGCGCTCGCCACGCGCAGCGGCCGGGCCGCCTCCTCGCGCTTGAGCCCGCGGGCCTCGCGCAGGTCACGCAGCCGACGACCGAGGACGACCTGACCCACGGTGGGCGCGGGCCGACGTTCACTCACCTTTGTACGTCTCCCCAGGGCCTAGGAGCCGGTGCGCTCCCACCCCCGACGCTCCGGTCGTGCGCCGAGGCGCCGCGGGTCGCGGCTGCGGTAAACGACGTACGGGCGGAACAGGTACTGCACCGGCGCGCTGAACATATGCACGAGCCGGGTGAACGGTACCAGTGCGATCAGTAGCATGCCCACTACTGCGTGAATCTGATAGAGAACGGGCACTCCGTCCATCAGCGCCACGTCCGGGCTCAGCGTGAACAGGCTGCGCGACCACGGGCCGATGGTCTGCCGGTAGTCGTAGCCGGTGCCGCTGGAATGCGTGAGCTTGGCGACCATGCCGAGGACGAGCGCCCCGAGCAGGAACACGTACATCACCTTGTCGTTGCGCGTCGTGGCGCGAAGGACCGGGGCCCTGGTGCGTCGCCGGTAGACCAGCATCGCGATGCCGGCCAGCGCGAGCACACCCGCGAACGTGCCGCCGATCAGCGAGAACATGTGGTAGGTGTGCTCGCTGACGCCGACCTTCTCCGTCCACGACTCCGGGATGAACAGGCCGACGAGATGTCCCACCAGCACGAAGAGGATGCCGTAGTGGAACATCGGTGACGCGATGTTGAGCAGCTTCGACTCGTAGACCTGCGACGAGCGCGTCGTCCAGCCGAACTTGTCGTAGCGGTAGCGCCAGATCGTTCCCGCGATCAGCAGGACGAACGCTACGTAGGGCAGGCCGCCCCAGATCGCCGTATTCACCGGGCGTGCTCCGTCTCGAGGAGGGGAAGGCGGGCGAAGGGTTCGAGTCCGACGTCCTCTTGGGGCGGCCCCGACCGTGCCAGGGCCTGTGCCTCGGCCCGGTCCTTGGGGGAGGCCCCGGGCAGGGCGGCGCACACCGCGTTGAGGACAGTGGCGTACGGGGTGCCGTGGTCGGTGAGGGCGAACCGCAGCAGTTCGAGGCCCGCACGGTTCTCCTCCAGCAGGAACGTGCCCTCCTGCGCGGAGAATTCGAGGACGGCGGGCAGGAAGTCCGGGAGTTCCTCGCCGGTGAACTCCATGCCGTGCTCCCGGTAGACCTCCTTCATCCGCACCAGGGACATGCCGCGCCGCCGGGTGTCACCGTCGCGCCACCACGTCAGGTACAGGCTGTGCCGGTTCTTGAAGTCGAAGACCTGGACGTAGTGGGCGGCCAGGTCCTGCATCGGCGTGGCCTCGGCGTGCTCGACGAAGGGGGCGAGCGGCGGGGCCGCCGCACGGATCAGCGGCAGCCGCTGGTAGAACTCCTCGTCCGGGTACGTGAGGCAGAGCGCGGACGCCTGAAGGAGCAGGGAGGTGCGGTCGGTCATGGTGTCTCCTCCTTGGCGATGCTGTCTGGACTGTGGGTGCTGTCCGTACTGTCGGCGGTCTGCCGTTCCTTGCTGAGCTGGAAGTTCTCGACGGAGACGACGGGCAGCAGCTTGCGGCCGTCGGCGACGGTCGTCCCGGAGTCGCCGCCGAAGGGGCCCTCGCCGCCCATGCCGGGCCCGCCCTCGTGGTCGAGCGAGCAGGTGTCCGACGGCAGCGCCGACTCCTCGAGGCGCTCCGCGTCACCGACCGCGGCCGTCGGGATCACGTACCGGTCCTCGTACTTGGCGATGGCGAGCAGCCGGTACATCTCCTCGATCTCCACCGGCGACATGCCGACGGAGTCGGCGATCGAACTGTCCGGCAGGTCACCGAGGTTGATGGCCCGCATGTGCGAGCGCATCGCGGCCAGCTTCTCCAGCGAGGCACGCACCGGCTTGGTGTCGCCCGCCGTGAAGATCTCCGCCAGGTATTCGAGCGGGATGCGGAGTGTGTCGATCGCGCCGAACAGGTTCGCGTGGTCCTCGCCGTCGTGCCCGGTCTCGGTGAGCGCGTCGACGACGGGGGAGAGCGGCGGGATGTACCAGACCATCGGCATCGTCCGGTACTCCGGGTGCAGCGGCAGCGCCACCTTGTACTTGCTGATGAGCGCGTGCACGGGCGAGCGCCGCGCGGCCTCCATCCAGTCGTACGGGATGCCCGCCTCCTCGGCGGCCCGCTGCACGGCCGGGTCCTCGGGGTCGAGGAAGATGCCCAACTGCTCTTCGTACAGGTCGTGTTCGTTGGGCGATGAGGCGGCCTCCGTCACCTTGTCGGCGTCGTAGAGGATCACACCGAGGTAGCGGAGCCGGCCCACGCAGGTCTCGGAGCAGACCGTCGGCAGGCCCACCTCGAGGCGCGGATAGCAGAGCGTGCACTTCTCGGCCTTGCCGGTCCGGTGGTTGAAGTACACCTTCTTGTACGGGCAGCCGGTGACACACATCCGCCAGCCGCGGCACGAGTCCTGGTCGACGAGGACGATGCCGTCCTCCACCCGCTTGTACATCGCGCCGGAGGGGCAGGACGAGACGCACGACGGGTTGAGGCAGTGCTCGCAGATCCGCGGCAGATAGAACATGAAGGTCTGCTCGAACTGGAACTTGACCTTCTCCGCGGCCTGTTCGCGGGTCTTCTCCACCATCGGGTCGAGATCGCCGTGCTCGGTCGCGCCGCCCAGGTTGTCGTCCCAGTTGGAGGACCATTCGATCTTCATCGGCTTGCCGCTGATGAGGGAGCGGGGCTCGGCGACGGGGTAGTCGTCGCCGAGCGGGGCGTCGGTGAGGTTCTTGTAGTCGTACGTCCAGGGCTCGTAGTAGTCCTTGATCTCCGGGAGCTTGGGGTTGGAGAAGATCCCGGCGAGCTTCTTGAACCGGCCGCCGGCCTTGAGCCTGAGCGCGCCCTTCTTGTTCAGCTCCCAGCCGCCGCGCCACTTCTCCTGGTCCTCGTAGCGGCGCGGGTAGCCCTGACCGGGGCGGGTCTCGACGTTGTTGAACCAGACGTACTCCATGCCGTTGCGGTTGGTCCACGCCTGCTTGCAGGTGACCGAGCAGGTGTGGCAGCCGATGCACTTGTCGAGGTTCATGACCATCGCGACCTGAGCCATGATGCGCATCAGTACTGGACCTCCTGGGAGCGGCGGCGGATGACCGTGACCTCGTCACGCTGGTTGCCCGTCGGGCCGAGGTAGTTGAACGCCCAGCTCAACTGCGCGTAGCCGCCGATGAGATGGGACGGCTTGAGGATCAGCCGGGTGAGCGAGTTGTGGATGCCGCCGCGCTTGCCGGTCGTCTCCGCCTTGGGCACGTTCACGGTCCGCTCCTGCGCGTGGTGCATGTAGACCGTGCCCGCCGGCATCCGGTGCGAGACGATCGCGCGGGCGACGACGACGCCGTTGCGGTTCACGGCCTCGATCCAGTCGTTGTCCTTGACGCCGATCGACTCGGCGTCCTGCGGGGCCATCCAGATGGACTGGCCGCCGCGGGACAGCGCCAGCATGAACAGGTTGTCCTGGTACTCGGAGTGGATGGACCACTTGTTGTGCGGAGTGAGGTAACGGACCGTCACCTCCTTCTCGCCGTCCGGTCCGAGCCGTGGCTCGCCGAACAGCCGGTTCATGTCGAGCGGCGGCCGGTAGATCGGCATCGCCTCACCCAGCTCGTGCATCCAGTCGTGGTCGATGAAGAAGTGCTGACGTCCCGTCAAGGTGTGCCATGGCTTGAGGTGTTCGGTGTTGAGCGTGAACGCCGTGTAGCGGCGCCCGCCGGACTCGCTGCCCGACCACTCCGGCGAGGTGATCACCGGGACGGGCGCGGCCTGCGTGTCCGCGTACGTGACGCGCTTGCCCTCGTGCTCGGCGGACAGGTGCGCCATCTCCTGGCCCGTACGGGCCTCAAGGGTGTGGAAGCCCTGCGTGGCGAGGCGGCCGTTGGTGGTGCCGGACAGCGCGAGAATGGTGTTCGCCGCCTTGACCGCCGTGTCGAGGGCGGGGCGGCCGTCGGCGGGGCCACCGCGTACCGTGCCGTTGCTCGCGCGCAGCTCCGTGACCTCCTGGTCGGGCTTGAGCACGATGCCCTTCGCGGGCAGGCCGAGTTGCTCGACGAGCGGGCCGAGCGCGGTGAACTTGGCGCCGATCGCCGTGTAGTCGCGCTCGACCACGGTGAGGTTCGGCAGCGTCCTGCCGGGCACCGGCTCGCACTCGCCCTTGCGCCAGTCCAGTACGACGCCGCCGGGCTGCGCGATCTCCCCCGGCGTGTCGTGCTGAAGCGGTGTCGCGACCAAGTCCTTGCGTACGCCCAGGTGTCGGGCGGACAGTTCGCTGAGCTTGTGGGCGAGCGACTTGAACGTGTCGAAGTCGCTGCGCGCCTGCCACGGCGGGTCCACGGCGGGCGTGAACGAGTGCACGTAGGGGTGCATGTCCGTCGAGGCGATGTCGTGCTTCTCGTACCAGGTCGCGGCGGGCAGCACCACGTCCGAGAGCAGTGTCGAGGAGGTCTGCCGGAAGTCGAGCGAGGTGAGCAGGTCGATCTTGCCCTCGGGGGCCTCGTCGTGCCAGGTCACCGTCGTGGGGCGCTCCTCGGGGGAGGCCTCCTCGGCCCGCAGTGAGGAGTGCGTGCCCAGCAGGTGCTTGGTGAAGTACTCGGCGCCCTTCGCGGACGAGCCCAGCAGGTTCGCCCGCCACAGCGTCATCACGCGCGGCCAGTTCTCCGGCGCGTCCGGGTCCTCGCACGCGAACTTCAGCGAACCCGCCTTGAGTTCGGAGACCGTGTCCTCCACGGACTGCTCACCGAGCGCGAGCGAACTGCGGTCGAACGTCGGATACGACGGCATCCAGCCCGAACGCGCCGACAGGGCCAGTGCGTCGGCGCCCGTCATGCCCTCGAAGGCGCCCTTCCCGAGCGGCGACGCGAGCACATCCGCGCTGAACCGGTCGTAGCGCCACTGGTCGGTGTTGAGGAAGAAGAACCCAGTACCGATCATCTGCCGCGGCGGCCGCGACCAGTCGTTGGCGGAGGCCAGCGACGCCCAGCCGGTGACCGGACGGCACTTCTCCTGGCCCACGTAGTGCGCCCACCCGCCACCGTTCCTGCCCTGGCAGCCCGTGAGTTGCAGCAGCGACAGAAAGCCCCGGTAGGTGGTCTCGGAGTGGAACCAGTGGTTCGTGCCCGCGCCCATGAGGATCATGCAGCGCCCGCGCGACTTCTCGGCGGTCTGCGCGAACTCCCGTGCAATCTTTACGCACTTGGCGGCCGGTACGGAGGTGTGGATCTCCTGCCAGGCCGGGGTGCCGGGCGTCTGAGTGTCGTCGTACGAGGTGGGCCACTGGCCCGGAAGGCCCTCGCGCCCGACGCCGTACTGCGCGAGCAGCAGGTCGAACACGGTGGTGACCAGCGGCCCTTCCTGCCCGCCGAGCCGCGTCGCCGGCACCCCGCGCCGCACGACCTCGCCGCGGCCCTGCCCGTGCGTGCCGCCGTCGGTGTCGAAGCGGGGGAGCAGCACCTCCACGCCGCTCGCCACATCCGAACCGTGCAGGCTCAACTTCGGCTGGATATTGCCCAGTTCGAGGTTCCACTTGCCCTTGCCCGACTCGGTCCAGCGAAAGCCGAGCGAACCGTTCGGGACGACCGGCTGACCCGTCGCCTCGTCGAGCACGGCCGTCTTCCACTCGGCGCCCTCGCCGCCCTGGCCGAGGTCGGTGGCGCGCAGGAACTTCGACGGCACGTACCCGCCGTCCCGCTCCTCCAGCGTCACCAGGAACGGCAGGTCGGTGAACTTCTTCACGTAGTCCGTGAAGAACGGCGTCTGCCGGTCGACGAAGAACTCCTTGAGGACCACATGCCCCATGGCGAGCGCGAGCGCGCCGTCGGTCCCCGGGTGCGGGTGCAGCCACTCGTCGGCGAACTTCGCATTGTCCGCGTAGTCGGGCGCGACGACCACGACCTTCTGGCCCCGGTACCGGGCCTCGGCCATCCAGTGCGCGTCGGGAGTGCGGGTCACCGGCACATTGGAGCCCCACATCATCAGATACGCGGCGTCCCACCAGTCACCCGACTCCGGGACGTCCGTCTGGTCGCCGAACACCTGCGGAGAGGCCACTGGCAGGTCCGCGTACCAGTCGTAGAACGACAGCATCGGGGCGCCGATCAGCGAGTGGAACCTGGCCCCTGCCGCGTGCGACACCATCGACATCGCGGGAATGGGGGAGAAGCCGGCGATCCGGTCGGGCCCGTACGTCTTGATGGTGTGCACGTGCGCCGCCGCGATGATCTCCACGGCCTCGTCCCAGGTGGCCCGGATCAGACCGCCCTTGCCGCGGGCCTGCTGGTACCTGCGGCGCCGCTCCGGGTCGGCCTGAATGTCGGCCCACGCCAGCACCGGATCGTGAAGCCGCGCCTTCGCCTCCCGGTACATCTCCACGAGCACGCCCCGGATGTACGGGTAGCGCACACGGGTCGGCGAGTACGTGTACCAGGAGAACGCGGCGCCGCGTGGGCAGCCGCGTGGCTCGTACTCGGGCCGGTCGGGACCCACGCTCGGATAGTCCGTCTGCTGGGTCTCCCAGGTGATGATGCCGTCCTTGACATACACCTTCCACCGGCACGAGCCGGTGCAGTTCACGCCGTGGGTGGAGTTCACGACCTTGTCGTGACTCCAGCGGTCCCGATAGAAGACGTCACCGTCCCGGCCGCCCTTGATCTGCACACTGTGCAGGTCGGGCGCCGCCGTCCCGCGCCGGAAGAACCGTCCCGCGCGCAGCAGCGCGGCGTCCGGCTCGGTCGGGGTGCGCGTCGTGTCCGTCACCGTTAGCTCCCTCGATATCCCGTTCTGGGAACGCTAATGGCGATATGTCAGCCCCACACCTCGACCGCATCCGTACGAGTAGGCGGCGTGGGGGCCCGGCCATTACCCCGGACGTAATCGACCCGCCACCCGGACGCGGGCAGGGTGGTGCCACCGACCCGCTCACGGAGGGTGACCCCCATGTCCGCCACCACGCTCACCACCACACCGGCCGAGCAGGCCCGCACCACCTGGCTGCGCCGCCTGCTCGCCGCCGACGCGCTCGGCACCGGCCTCAACGGCCTCGCCTACGTCGCCGCCGCCGGGCCGATCGGCCGCTTCCTCGGCATCGATCCGGGGCTGCTGCTCGGACTCGGCGCCGGCCTCGTCCTGTACGCCGCCGCGGTCGGGGCGCTCGCCGCGCGCAGCAGCCCGCCCGCGCTCGGCGTGCGCACCGTGATCGAGGTCAACCTCGCCTGGACGGTGCTCAGCTTCGTCGCCCTGTTCGCCTGGCTGGACCCGAGCACGGCCGGGCTGTTCTACGGGTCGTTGCAGGCCGTGGTGGTGGCCGCGTTCGCGGCGCTCCAGTACGCCGCGCTGCGCGGTCAGCCCAGCGACGACCGGAGGTAGGCGGCCGTCGCCGGGTCGGCCGGGAGCAGCGTCTCCACGGCCAGCTCGGCGACAGTCACGTCCAGCGGCGTGTTGAACGTCGAGATCGACGACACGAACGACAGCACATGCCCCTCGTGCTCGATCACCATTGGCAGCGCGAAGTACGGCAGAAGGGGCGCGACGGGTTCGTCCCCGGCCGCGTCCGGCGGCAGCGGATACGCCGCCACCTCCTCGTACAGCTCCCGCAGCGGCTCCGACCTGGTCAGCGCGATCTGCTGCTCCATCTGCGCCAGCAGATGCCCCCGCCACTCGCGCAGATTCCTGATCCGCGGCGCGAGGCCCTCCGGGTGCAGGGTGAGGCGCATCGCGTTCAGCGGCTCCGTGAGCAGGTGCTCGGGCGCCGAGGACATCAGCAGGGCGATGCCGCCGTTCGCCGCGATCACGTTGAACGTCGCGTCGACGATGAACGCCGGATACGGCTCGTAGCCGCGCAGCAGCGTGTCGAGTCCCTCGCGCAGCATGCCGAGCGAGGGGTCGTCCAGCGGGGTCTCCTTGAACCGCGGGGCGTAACCCGCTGCCAGGAGAAGGCTGTTGCGCTCCCGCATCGGTACGTCGAGGTGCTCGGCGAGCCGCAGGACGAAGCCCTCGCTGGGCCGCGACCGGCCCGTCTCCACGAAACTGATGTGCCGCGCCGACGACTCCGCCCGCAACGCGAGCTCCAACTGGCTGACCCGGCGCCGCTCCCGCCAGCCGCGCAGCAGGGCACCCACTTCTGACGTCATGAGGAGACCGTAACCGGATCCGGTGGCACGCTGGAGGCATGCCTACTGAACCGCTCTCCCAGAAGGACATCGAAGACCGCCTCGCCGAGCTGCCGGGCTGGTCCGTGGAAGACGGCGCGCTCACGCGCACGTACCGCCTGGGCTCGCACTTCGCGGCGACGGCGCTGGTCGTGCACATCGCGCAGACCCAGGAGGACCTGAACCACCACTCGAACCTGACCCTCGGCTACAACACGGTGACCCTCGCGGTGACCACCCACGACGCGGCCGGGGCACTGACGGCGAAGGACTTCGCGCTGGCGGAACGGGTGGAGAAGCTGGCAGCGGTGCACACCGATTAAACCCCTCCGATGTTTGAGGAGCGGGGTCCGGGGCGGAGCCCCGGTTTCGGGAAGGGGCGGGGTGGGGGCCTCTCTTGGGCTACAGTCCCCGCGTGCTGGACTACGACGAGGAAGCGAAGCGGTACGACGCCACCCGCGGCGGTGAGCCGCGCGCGCAGGCAGCCGCCGAAGCCGTGCTCGGACTCTTGCCAGAGGCCGCCCGCACGCTCCTCGACCTCGCCTGCGGCACCGGAATCGTCACCCGGCAGATGAGTAGGACCGGCCTGCGCCCGATCGGTGTCGACCGCGCCGCCGGCATGCTGAGGGCCGCCGCCCCCCGCCTGTCCGGCGCGGCGTTCCAGGCGGATGCCCGCCAACTGCCCAGCGCGGACGGCACGTTCGACGCGGTCACCGCCGTCTGGCTGTTGCACCTGCTCGACGACGCGGCACCCGTCGTCGCCGAGGCCGCCCGCGTGCTCCGCCCCGGCGGCGTGTTCGTGACCACGGTCGACAAGGCCGCGGCACACCTCGTCGGCAGCGACATCTGCGCTCTCGTCGCCCCCCACGCCGGCCGCCGCCCGCCCAGCGACGCCACCGCGCGCATCACGCAGCTCGCAGCCGGGCACGGCCTGCGCCCGAGCGGCGCCGCCACCTTCACCGGCCACGGCCAGGGCCGGGTGCCGGCGAAGCTCGCCCGGGAGGTGCGGGCCGGGCGGATGTACGCGAAGGGCGGCGAGGACCTGGCGGCACGCCTGGAGGCACTGCCGGACCCGCAGACGGCACGGCCGGCCCCGGTCTACACCCTGCTGGCGTTCTCGGTCTGAACCGGTGCCAGAGCAGGCCCGTCCCGCCGTGTGAACTCCATGACCCAGTTCGTCAGCCACCTCCTCCCCCCGTCGACGGAGAACGCCTGCTCCCAGCGCGCGCCCGTCGCGCTGATCCCGGACCACGTGAAGCGGACCCGCACGTCACGGCCGTCGTGTGTGTCGTCCCCGTGGAACAGGCCGACGCCGTCCGCGAAGCTGCCGGTCACGGGCGGGGAGAGGCGGCCGGTGCGGTCGGTGGACCAGTTCAGGGACCACGTTCGGGTCGCCGGGTCGAACAGGCGGAGCGTGAGTCCGGTCCAGCCCTGTGCGGGCACCGGCATCTCGTCGATGTTCGCGGCGCCGCCGAACAGGCTCCAGCAGTGGTTCCTCGCGGTGAACTCCTCCCAGTCGCTGTCCGGGTCGAGGAAGTCGGCACGGCGGCGGTGGGCGACGTCCCACTCGCCGAAGAGGAAGTCGAAGTCGTGCGCGGTCGTCGTCACCGGTCGCGGTCTCCCGTCGTGCCGGCGGGCAAGGTGTCGCGGACGTACGCGTCCAGGTCGGGGCGTTCCGGCGCCAGCAGGTGCCGTACCCACGCGTCCCGTTCGTGCAGGAGAGGTGGCAATTCCCATACACAGCCGATCAGTTGCCGGTCCGGCAGGACGAAGTGGGTCGGGTCGCGGTCCGGGCAGCCGAGCGCCGGCTGGCCCGCCGCGGCGCCCCGGAAGTGCAAGGCGTTGTCCCACGCCCAGCTGTACGCGTTGAGGTACGCGCCGTCGTCGCCGCCGCGGTGCAGGACGACGAATGCGGCGGGCGGCGTGCCGTCCGGCTCCGGCAGCAGCTCGGGCAGGATCGCGTACGCCGCCTCCGCGACCTCGGGCGCGATGCCCTTCGGGTCGGCTGTCACGTGGTAGCGCTTGATGCGGCGGCCCGCCACCTCCACGGGCGGCGGCACGGTCAGGTACTTCTCCTCGAAAGCCATGCCGGGACGGTAGGACCGCTTCCCTGACATCCTGTGTCAGTGAAGTGCTCATGAAGTCCAGCCGCCTCGTCTCGATCCTGCTTCTGCTGCAGACCCGAGGCCTGATGACCGCCGACCGACTCGCCGCCGAACTGGAGGTGTCCGTCCGCACCGTCTACCGGGACGTGGAGGCGCTGCACGCCGCCGGAATCCCGCTCTACGCGGACTCCGGGCACGCGGGTGGCTACCGTCTCGTCGACGGATACCGCACCCGGCTCACCGGGCTGACCGCCGGTGAGGCGGAGGCGCTGTTCCTCGCCGGGGTACCGGGGCCGGCCGCCGACCTCGGGCTCGGGCCCGTACTCGCCGCCGCCCAGTTGAAAGTGCGGGCCGCGCTCCCCGCCGAACTCCGCCCGTACGCCGACCGGATCAGCGCCCGCTTCCATCTCGACGCGCCGGGCTGGTACGCGGAGGACGACGGCACCGCCGAGGCGTTGCCCGCGGTGGCGGAGGCGGTGTGGAACCGGCGCGCGCTGCACGTCACATACCGGCGCTGGCGGGAACCGACCGACGTGGAAAGGCGGTTGGAGCCGTACGGGCTCGTGCTCAAGGCCGGCCGCTGGTACGTCGTGGCGTCGGCCGGGGCGGGCGGCCCGCGCGTCTACCGCGTCGACCAGATCCTCGAACTCCGCACGACGGGCGAGGAGTTCGCTGCGCCCGAGGGGTTCGACCTGGCCGCGTTCTGGGCCGCGTACCAGACGGACTTCCACCGGCGCCTGCACACCGCCGAAGCCGTCGTGCGCCTCGATCCCGGCGCGGCCGACCGGCTCACAGGGGCCGCAGCGCGTGCGGTGCGCGCCACCGGCCGCACCGAGGCCGACGGCAGGCTGAGCGCCCGGCTGCCCATCGAGTCTGTCGGCCACGCGCACGACGAGTTCCTGCGCCTCGGCGCGGACATCGAGGTGCTGGAACCGGCCGAGCTGCGTGACCGGATCGCGGCGACGGCGCGGGCGCTCGCGCGCGTGTACGCGGGCACGGAGACCGGCAACCCATCTGCGGACGGCGGCAACTGACGGTTCGTAAGAAGACGTCAACCCATCCCCCCCCAGGAGCCCCGATGCCCCGCTCCCACCGCAGACGCCGCCGCCTTCTCCTCGCCGCCACAACCGCCGCCACCCTCGCCGGCGCCGCCCTGACGCTGCTGCCCGACGACAACGCCTCCGCCGCCACCGCCCGCCAGGCCGAGAAGCTGGACCGAGGCCTGGTCAGCGTGCACACCGACGCCGGGAACCTGGTCAGCTGGAGGTGGCTCGGCACCGACCCGGACGACGTGGCGTTCAACGTCTACCGCGCCGGTACGAAGGTCAACTCCGCACTGGTCACCGGCTCCACGAACTTCTTCCACGACGGCGCTCCCAGCTCCGCCGACTACACCGTGCGGGCCGTCGTGAACGGCACGGAGCAGGCCGATTCGGCGCACGCCATCCAGCTCCGCTCCGGCTACAAGGACGTACCGATCACCCCGCCGGCCGGCGGCACCACCCCCGACGGCGTCTCCTACACCTACGAGGCGAACGACGTGTCCGTCGGCGACCTCGACGGCGACGGCGTCCTCGAATTCGTCCTCAAGTGGCAGCCCACCAACGCCAAGGACAACTCGCAGTCCGGCTACACGGGCAACACGATCGTCGACGCGATGAAGCTCGACGGCACCCGGATGTGGCGCGTCGACCTCGGCAGGAACATCCGCTCGGGCGCCCACTACACCCAGTTCCAGGTGTACGACTACGACGGCGACGGCAAGGCCGAAGTCGCCATGAAGACGTCCGACGGCACGAAGGACGGCAAGGGGGCCGTCCTCGGCAACTCCTCGGCGGACCACCGCAATTCGAGCGGGTACGTGCTGTCCGGGCCCGAGTGCCTGACCATGTTCGACGGGCAGTCCGGCGCCGCCATGGGCAGCGTCGACTACGTGCCCGCGCGCGGCACGGTGTCCTCCTGGGGAGACTCGTACGGCAACAGGGTGGACCGCTTCCTCGCGGGCACCGCCTACCTCGACGGCGCCCGTCCCTCGCTCGTCATGGCGCGCGGCTACTACACGCGGAGCGTCATCGCGGCCTGGGACTGGCGGGACGGGAAGTTCACCCGCCGCTGGACCTTCGACACCGACTCGTCCACCAACTCCGGTAAGGGGTACGACGGTCAGGGCAACCACCAGCTGTCCGTCGCGGACGTCGACGGTGACGGCAAGGACGAGATCGTCTACGGCGCGATGGCGGTGGACGACAACGGGTCCGCGCTGTGGACGACGAAGAACGGCCACGGTGACGCCATGCACGTCGGCGACCTCGATCCCTCGCGGCCCGGCCTGGAGGAGTTCAAGGTCGACGAGGACAGTTCCAAGCCGTCCTCCTGGATGGCCGACGCCAAGACCGGTGGTGTCATCTGGAAGACAGGCACCAATGGTGACAACGGCCGTGGTGTGTCCGGTGACATCTGGTCCGGCAGCGCGGGCGCCGAGTCCTGGTCCTCGGCGGAGTCCGGCGTCCGTGACACCAAGGGCACGGTCGTGAACTCCCACAAGCCGTCCTCCACCAACTTCCTGTCCTGGTGGGACGGTGACACCACCCGCGAACTCCTCGACGGCACACACATCGACAAGTACGGCACGTCCTCAGACACCCGCCTCCTGACGGGCTCCGGCGTCCACTCCAACAACGGCACGAAGGCGACGCCCGCCCTCTCCGGTGACATCCTCGGCGACTGGCGCGAGGAAGTCGTCTGGCCGACCACCGACAACACGGCGCTGCGCGTCTACTCGACGCCTGTCCAGACCTCGACCCGCATCACGACGCTCCTCCACGACACGCAGTACCGCACGGCCCTGGCCTGGCAGAACACGGCCTACAACCAGCCTCCGCACCCGAGCTTCTTCATCGGCGACAAGATGCCGACGGCCCCGCGGCCCGCGGTGACGACACCCCGGCTGCCGTAGTCGGAACCGGCCGATATTGCCGACTCGGCAAGGTGGCTTGCCTGTCCGTATGTCGTCCGCGCACCCTGGGGGCGACGGACGACACACGGGCACGAAGGGCGGCGACACCCGACATGGCACACGGCCACCACCAGCACGAAGAGCACGGCGAGCAGCAGCACGGTCAGCGCGGCGAGCACGGTCACCACGACCACACGGACATCGACTGGGCCGACATGATCCCCATGCTGGAGCGCAACGCCTCCGTGTACGAGCCGCTCTACACGCAGGCCCTCTCCTGGCTCCGCGCGTCCCGGTCCGCCGGTACCGGCCTGATCGTCGACGCGGGCGCGGGCCCCGGGGCCGTCTCGCTGCACCTCGCCGAGGCCTTCCCCGAGGCCCGCGTCATCGCGGCCGACCCGGAGGAGAAGCTGCTCGCCCGCGCCACGGAGCGGTTCGCGCAGCAGGGGATCGCCGGGCGGACGGGCACGCTGCGGGTCGAACTCCCGGACAGCATCGACGAGTTGCCGTCCGCCGACCTCATCTGGGCCGCCCGCTCCCTGCACCACGTGGGCGACCAGCGGGCCGCGGTCGCCGCGCTCGCGGGGCGGCTCGCGCCCGGCGGTACCCTCGCGCTCGTCGAGGGCGGTCTGCCGCAGCGCTGCCTGCCGCGCGACTTCGGCCTCGGCAGGCCCGGCCTCCAGGCACGGGCCGACGCCATCGAGGAGGAGTGGTTCGGCGACATGCGGGCGAAGCTGCCCGGCGCCAAGCAGGACACGGAGAACTGGGCGGAGCTGCTGACCGACGCGGGACTGACGAACGCGGTCAGCCGCACGTTCCTGCTCGACCTGCCCGCACCGCTCTCGGGCGAGGCCCGCGAGACCGTCGTCGACCTGTGGAAGCGCCGCCTGGAGGTCTTCGCGGAGGCCCTCCCGGCCGAGGACATCGCGACGATGCAGCGCCTGATGGACCCGAAGGACTCGCAGAGCCTGTACCTGCGCGACGACGTCTTCCTGCTGACAGCGCACACCGTGCACACGGCGGTCAAGGCGGGCTGAGGAGCGTACGCGCACGAGAAGGGGGCCCGGCACACGTGCCGGGCCCCCTTCTCATGAGGTGTTACGCCACGTCGAACGTCGCCGGGTCCCCGCCCAGCCGCCGGTCCTCGTTGAGCGCGGAGATCGCGCCGAGGTCCTCGGTGTCGAGCTCGAAGCCGAACACGTCGATGTTCTCCTTGATCCGCGACGGCGTCACGGACTTCGGGATCACCACGTTGCCCAGCTCGATGTGCCAGCGCAGCACGACCTGCGCGGGTGTGCGGCCGTGCTTCTGCGCGATCGCGATGATGGCCGGGACCTCCAGGAGGCCCTTGCCCTGGCCGAGCGGCGACCAGGCCTCGGTCGCGATGCCCAGCTCCGCGTGCCGCTCGCGGGAGGCGCGCTGCTGGAGGTGCGGGTGCAGCTCGATCTGGTTGACGGCCGGGATCACGGAGGTCTCGGCGGTCAGCTTGTCCAGGTGCTCCGGCAGGAAGTTGGAGACGCCGATGGACTTGGCGCGCCCGTCCGCCTGGATCTTCTCGAAGGCCTTGTACGTCTCCACGGCGAGGCCCTTGGACGGCAGCGGCCAGTGGATCAGATACAGGTCGACGTAGTCGAGACCCAGCTTCTCCAGCGAGGTGTCGAAGGCGCGCAGCGTGGAGTCGTGGCCCTGGTCGGCGTTCCACAGCTTCGTCGTGACGAACAGCTCCTCGCGGGGCACACCGGACGCGGCGATGGCCTTGCCGGTGCCCTCCTCGTTGCCGTAGATCGCGGCGGTGTCGATGCTGCGGTACCCGGCCTCCAGCGCCGTCGTGACGGCGGTCTCGGCCTCGTCGTCCGGCACCTGCCACACGCCGAAGCCGAGCTGAGGCATCTCGACGCCGTTGTTCAGGATGATCGGGGGAACCTTGCTCACGAGGTGTCGATCCTTTTTCGTCCGGTGATGGGTGGCACTGCACATGCGGTACTCCCATGGTCAACGATCACGGGCGTACACGCATTCCTGTGGGTGACACCAGCATGACAGTCAGGTATGAGAGCTTCGCGCCGGGGGCTGTGTCCCCAGGTAGGCCTCGCGTACCCGCATGTCCGCCCGGATCACCTCCGGAGTCCCCTCGGCGAGCACCGAACCCAGATCGAGCACCACGACCCGTGAGCACAGCTCCATCACGAAGGCCACGTTGTGCTCGACGAGCAGCACCGCGCAGCCGTCCCCGGCCAGGCGTCGCACCGTCGTCGCCAGCAGCTCGCGCTCCTGCGCCGTCATGCCGGAGGCGGGCTCGTCGAGCAGCAGCACGCGCGGCCGGTCGGCGGCCGCCCGCGCCAGCTCCAGCATCCGGGCCCGGCCGACCGGCAGCGTCCCCGCGTACGTACCGGAGAGCTCGTCGAGGCCGCAGTCGCGCAGGAGGGCCCGCGCCCGCTCGTCGTCGGCCCCGCCGCGCCGCCACTCCTGCGCGACCAGCAGGTTGTCCGCGACCGTGAGCTGCCCGAACAGCTGCTGGCGCTGGAACGTGCGACGCATTCCGTGCCTGGCCCGCCAGACGGGGGAACGCCGTGTGACGTCCGCGCCGTCGAGCAGCACCCGGCCGGCGTCGGGCCCGTGGATCCCGGAGACGACGTCGAAGAACGTCGTCTTGCCCGCGCCGTTCGGCCCGATGAGCCCGCAGACCTCGCCGGGCGCGAGGCGCAGGCCCACCCCGTCGAGGGCCCGTACACCGCCGAAGCGCACACCGATGTTCTCGGCTTCGAGTACGTGACTCATGAGTGTTCGGCCTCCTTGGTCGCCGCGATCCCGAGGTACGCTTCCGTGAGCCGCTCGGCCTCGACCTTCTCGCGCGGCCCGCACCAGGTGACGCGGCCCTGCGCGAGGTACGCCACGGTGTCCGCGACGCCGAGGATCTCCGACGCCTTCTCCTCGACGAGCAGCAACCCCGTGCCCGCGTCGCGGAGTTCGGCGAGCAGCCGGTACACCTCGTCGGCTACGCGCGGCGCCAGGCCGAGCGAGGGCTCGTCGGCGATGAGGACGCGGGGCGGGCGGTGCAGCAGCGCGGCGAGCGCCAGGAGCTGCTGTTCGCCGCCGGAGAGCGAGCCCGCGGTGACGTCGCGCCGCGCCGCGAGCCCGGTGAACCGCTCGTAGACCGTCAACCGGTCGCTCTGCTGAGGTAGTTGGAGCGCCAGGTTCTCGTCGACGGTGAGGGACGGGAAGATGCCGCGGCCCTCCGGCGCGAGCACCACCCCGGCCCGCGCCCGGCGGACCGCGCCCTGTCGGCCCGCCGCGTCCCCGGCGACGTACACCTCGCCCTGGAGCGGTGTCATGAGGCCTGCCGCGACCTTGCACGTCGTCGATTTCCCGGCGCCGTTGGGGCCGAGGAGTGCCACGATCTCGCCGGGGCGGACCGTGAGGTCGACGCCCTGGAGGACGCGGGCGCCGTCGTATCCGGCCTGTACGCCCGCGAGTTGGAGCGCGGCATCGGGGTCGGGAGTCGGCGCGGGCACGTCGTGGACGACGTTCGCGGTGGCGGTCCTGCGGCGGTGGCGGCGGGCCGGGATCGCGGCGCAGTAGCCGTCCGGATCGTTGGCGAGCGCGAGGCCCGCGAGACCGAAGAGGATCACCGGGAGCTGCACCGACTCGGTCAGGTAGTCGCTGATCAGATGCGGTACGACGGCGAAGCTCAGCCCCGCCACCACCGCGAACTGCGGCCTCCGCACACCCGCCGCGACCACCACGGCGAGCCAGATGAGCCCGGTCATCGCCGTGAAGTCGGTCGCGGTGATACGGGTGTTGTACGACGCGTACATCACGCCGCCGAACCCGGCGAGCCCCGCCGAGATCGTGAACAGCAGCAGTTTCGTGCGGATCACCGAGATGCCGGACGCCATCGCCGCGGCCGGTGCCGAGCGCACCGCGAGCATGGCCCGGCCCGCCCGTGAACCGCGCAGCGCGCTCAACCCCGCCACGGCCGCCGTGCACAGCACGACCATGGCCACGCCCATCGCCCGGTCGTCGCCGAGGTCGAGCGGGCCCGCGACGGCGCGCGGGATCTCCCAGCCGGTGTCGCCGTTCCTCAACCAGCCGAGCTGGAACAGGACTTGGTCCGCCAGGAAGGCGAGCGCGAGCGTGGCGAGGGCCAGCGAGCGGCCACCGAGCCGCAGCGCGGGCAGTGCCACGAGCGCGCCGAGCAGCGCCGCGGCGCACGTCCCGGCGAGCGCCGCCCAGATGAACGGCACGCCGTGACTCATCAGCAGGCCCGCGACGAGCGCGGCGCCCGTCACGAACGCGGCCTGCGCAAGGGACACCATCGCGCCGAGGCCGGTGACGACGGTGAACGACAGGAACACGAGGGAGATCGCCAGCCCTTGGGCGAGGATCCCGCTCCAGAACGGCGTCGTCACCGTGTAGAAGGCGACGGCGAGCAGCACGGCCGCCGCCGCCCACGGCCCCCAGCGCCGCAGCCACGAACGCCCCGCGGACAAGTCCACCGGCGGCGCGTCGCTCGCCACCGTGCCCGCCGTGCGCTGCCGCCGCGTGAGCAGCAGCAGCCCGGCGAACAGGATCAGGAACGGCACCGCCGTACGGAACCCGGTGATCTTCTCCGCGAACGTGGCGTACCCCGCGACCAGGTTCTGCAGCACCCCGAGCCCGAGCCCGCCCGCGAAGGCCAGCGGGATCGACATGAAGCGGCCGAGCACGGCGGCAGTCGCCGACACGAACAGGAACAGTGTGAAGTCGTGCGAGGAGAGCCCGAGCAGGGGAGTGGCAAGGACGCCCGCGAGCCCCGCGAGCACCGAGGACAGCATCCACGCCACCGAGGAGAGCCGGTCGGAGCTGATCCCGCGCAGCTCGACGAGCGAACGGTTGTCGACGGACGCCCGCAACTTGAGCCCAAGTGCCGTATGACGCAGCAGAATCCACAACCCGAGCGCGACGACGGCGGTCGTCACCCACGTGATCAGCTGGTCCGAGTCGATCCCGACCCCGTCCATCAGCTGCCAGTTCTTCGCCGGACTCGGCCCGACACCCGGCAGCCCGAACTGATTCTCCGCCGGCTTCACCGGCGCGCCCGCGTCCTCCAACAACTCGACGATCCACAGGCCCAGCGCGGGCAGCGCGACGAGCAGCCCGATGGTCGCCACGATCTGCGCGGTCTCCCCGACCCGCGCCAGTTTCCGGAACATCATCCGGTCGAGCCCCCAGCCCAGCAGGGGAGCCACGACGAGGACGAGCAGCAGCGCCGTCGGCACGGCGGGCCAGCCGAAGCCGGAGTGCAGCTCGTAGAAGGCGAGCGCACACAGATAGGCGGTCGCGCCGTGCGCGAAGTTGAAGAGGCCGGAGGCCGAGTAGGAGAGCACGAGCCCCGTGGCGAGCAGCGCGTACAGCGCACCCGACACGAGCCCGCTCAGCACGAAGGCAAGCAGATCCGTCACGTGAACACCCGTCCCTGTAGGCCTACTTGAAGGGGATCGGCGGATAGCACTTGAACGAGGACGACACCCGGTACGCCCCGTCCTTCAGCTGCGCGAGCGCCCCGCAGCCGAACGACTCGGTGCGCCCGCGCGGCAGCGCCCGGTCACCGACGAGCGTCCCGGTGTCCGAGAAGCCGTTCGCCGCCTTCTGGAACGACTCGACCGTCAGGTTCTTCCCGGCCTTCTTCGCGATGGAGAGGAAGAGATCGGCGCTCATGTACCCCGTCATCATGTGCATGTTGAGGGGAATCTCCTTGCCCCCGGACGCCTTCTTGATGTCGGCCTTGAACTGCCTCATCCCGGGCGTGGACGCCTCGAACGGCTCGAAGGACAGCAGCACGTGCACCCCGTCGAGCGCCTGCTTCGTCGCCTTCTTGGCGAGGAGACCCGGGTCGTAGTCCGTCGGGTCGGTGAGCACGCCCTTGTACCCGGTGCGCTTGACGGCCGTGAACAGGCCAATGTTGTACGGCGTCTGCATCACGGAGACGACCACGTCCGGCGCCTTGCCGCCGTCGCTGCGCAGCAACTCCTTCGTGTAGGCCGACCAGTCGCTCGGCACGGCGGTCGCGGGGACCGTGGCCTTCGCGTAACTCACCTTGTAACCGGCCGACTTGAAGGACTGCTTGTACGTGCGGATGGCGAAGGTGCCGGCGTCGTTGTCGTTGGCGAGGATCGCGACGGTCTTGCCCTCCGCCCCGCCGGTGACCTTCTTCAGCCCCTCCGGCCAGGTCTGCGAGATGGTGCCGCCGGGCATCGGCACCATGCAGCCGCCGTAGCCGTAGATGTACGTCGGGCCGCAGAACGACGGGAGTGTGCCCCAGCCGAACGTCGGCACCTTCTGCTTCTGCAGGAAGTCCGCCCCGGAGAACGTCACCGAACTCATCGGCGAGATCGCGAACACCTTGTCCTGCTGGACGAGTTTGCGGGCCGCCGCGAGGTTCTTCGCGGGGTCCTGGCCGTCGTCCTCCGCGCCCAGGTAGTCGATCGTGCGGCCGTTCACGCCACCCTCGGCGTTGGCCCGGTCGAAGCGGGCCTGCGCGCCGAGGTCGGTGTCCTTCTTGCTGTAGCCGCTCGACGTCGTCATGGAGACGATGCCGCCCACCTTGATGCGGTCGTTGCTCACGCCGCGGACCGAACTCCCCTGGCCGCCAGCGGTGTTGTTGCCGCTTTTGGCGGTGGAGTTGCAGGCGGTGGCGAGCAGGAGCGCGGCCACGGTGGTGGTGATGGCGCGGATCGGTCGCGACACGGTCGGTCCCCCTCCGTCGGAGTGAGGGTGATTCTGTGGGGGACCTGATGAACCGTCAATAACCGGGACGCCTATATTTGACGACCCGTCAGCAGATCAAGCCCTCGTGCCGGTCGAGCCGTTCAAGCTCCGGGGCGGATGAGCCAATCAAGCCCCTCCGGCGATTGAGGAGCGGGGTCCGGGGCGGAGCCCCGTGAGCGCAACGCCGATGGGGCTGAGGTTGCGGGGCTCTGCCCCGGACCCCGCCGCTCAATCGCCGCGGGGGCTTGATTTGGGTCACCCGCTAAAGCGCCCGCAGGGGGGAGAGCTTGATCCGGCTACAGCGTCCCGTACAGCGCGTCGACCTCCGCCGCGTACGCCTGCTCGATCGCCTTGCGCTTCAGCTTCAGGGACGGCGTGAGCAACCCGTGCTCCTCCGTGAACTGATGCGCCAGGATCCGGAACGTCCGGATCGACTCGGCCTGCGAGACAAGCGTATTGGCCGCCACCACCGCACGCCGCACCTCCGTCTCCAGATCCGGATCGCGCACCAGGTCCGCCGGTGACATCGACTGCTTGCCGCGCATGCCGAGCCAGTGGTCCACGGCCTCGGTGTCGAGGGTGACGAGCGCCGCGATGTACGGGCGGTCGTTGCCCACGACCAGGCACTGCGCGATCAGCGGATGGTCACGCACCCGCTCCTCCAGCTGCTGCGGCGACACGCTCTTGCCGCCGGAGGTCACGAGGATCTCCTTCTTGCGGCCGGTGATGGTGAGGTAGCCGTCCTCGTCGAGGGCGCCCAGGTCACCGGTGGCGAGCCAGCCGTCGTACAGGGAGGAGTCGGTGGACTTCGGGTCGTTGAGGTAGCCCTGGAAGATGTTCCCGCCGTAGATCCACACCTCGCCGTCGTCCGCGATGTGCACGGACGAGCCGGGTATCGCCTGGCCGACCGTGCCGTAGCGGGTCTGCTCGGGCGGGTTCGCGGTCGCCGCGGCCGTCGACTCGGTGAGGCCGTAGCCCTCGAAGATGGAGACGCCCGCGCCCTCGAAGAACAGGCCGAGCTTGCGGTCCATGCCCGAGCCGCCGGAGAACGCGTGCCGCACCCGGCCGCCCATCGCCGCGCGGACCTTGGAGTAGACGAGCTTGTCGAAGACGGAGTGCTGCATGCGCAGCGAGGCGGAGGGGCCGGGGCCCGTACCGAAGGCCTTCGCCTCCTGCGCGTCCGCGTACTTCACGGCGCACTCGATGGCCTTCTCGAACGGCCCCGACTTGCCGTCGTTCTCGGCCTTCCTGCGGGCCGCGTTGAACACCTTCTCGAAGATGTACGGCACGGCGAGGATGAAGGTCGGCTTGAAGGACTGGAGGTCGGGCATGAGCGCGGACGCCCGCAGCTCCGGCTGGTGGGCCAGTTTCACGCCACCGCGTATCGCCGCGACCTCCACCATCCGCCCGAAGACGTGGGCCAGCGGCAGGAAGAGCAGCGTGGCCGGCGTGCGGTCGCGCTTGGAGGAGAACACCGGCTCCCAGTACGCGACAACGGTGTCGGCCTCGTACATGAAGTTGCCGTGCGAGATCACACAGCCCTTGGGGCGGCCCGTGGTGCCGGAGGTGTAGATGATCGTGGCCGTCGACTCGGGGGTGATCGCGCGGCGGTGCCGGTGCACGGTCTCGTCGTCGATGTGGGTGCCGGAACCGGTGATCTCGTCGACGGCGCCGCCGTCGAGTTGCCACAGGCGGTGCAGGTGGGGCAGCCGCCCGATGACCGTGGCGACCGTCATCGCGTGGTCCTCGTGCTCCACGACCGCCGCCGTCACCTCGGAGTCGTACAGCATCCAGAAGACCTGCTCGGCCGAGGACGTCGGGTAGATCGGGACGACCTGGGCGCCGATGGTCCACAGCGCGAAGTCGAACAGCGTCCACTCGTAGCGGGTGCGCGACATGATCGCGACACGGTCGCCGAACCGGATGCCCTGCGCGAGCAGGCCCTTGGCAAGGGCCATCACCTCGTCGCAGAACTGGGCCGACGTGACGTCCTGCCACTTGTCGTGCCGGTCCTTACGGGCCAGGGCTATATGCCCCGGTACGTCCAGGGCATGATCGAACACGGCGTCGGCCAGGCCGCCGACGAGCGGCGCCGACGCCACAGGGGGGTTGGTGAACTCACGCAAAGTTGCTCCTTGTGGCGCTCCGCACAGCGTCGGTGACGGTACCTGACCGGAAGGCTTCGCGGGAGTGCCTGCAACGGGCGGAAGGTGCGCGGAATTTGCACAGGTCAGGCGTTTATAACAGGCCACAACGGGTGGAGCTGGGCAGAATATTTACGCCGCAGTAAGTTTCGGGAGCGTAATCTCCCGGCGCTCTTCACGGGCCTCCATTGGATCTGTGCAAAGAGGTCACCCCTGGTCACCGCCCGGGATTTTATACGGAGCGGTCAGTTCCGCTGGACGCTACCACTGCGCCGACGGGCACTAGCGGGCGCTCCGGTGCAGCCGGTCCCCGCCCGCCAGGATCGCCTGCGCGAGCGCCCGCGCGGGCTCGCTCTCGTCCCGTGCCGCGCTGCGCACCACGAAGTCGACCTCGCCCAGCTCCGGAAGGCCCACCCGGTCCGGCACCCGTACGAGGCCCGGCGGGATGAGCCCGCGCGAGTGGGCCATCACGCCGAGTCCGGCCCGCGCCGCCGCGACAAGCCCGTTCAGCGAGCCGCTCGTGCAGGCGATCCGCCACGCACGGCCGTACCGCTCCAGCGCCTCGAGGGCCAGGGCGCGCGAGATCCCCGGCGGCGGATAGACGATCAGCGGGACGGGCCGGTCCTGGTCGATGCGGAGCCGCTCGGAACCGATCCACACCAGCCGGTCGTGCCACACCGACTCGCCGCGCGGATCCTCCGGGCGCCGCTTGGCGAGCACCAGATCCAGCTTCCCCGCGTCCAGCTGCGCGTGCAGTGTCCCCGACAGCTCGACCGTCAACTCCAGGTCCACTTCAGGGTGTTCGGCCCGGAACGACTCCAGGATCTCGGGCAGCCGAGTCACCACGAAGTCCTCCGACGCCCCGAACCGGAGCCGGCCGCGCAGCCGCGTCCCCGTGAAGAACGACGCCGCCTGCTCGTGCACCTCCAGAATCCTCCGCGCGAATCCGAGCATCGCCTCCCCGTCCTCCGTCAGCTCCACGGAGTGCGTGTCCCGCGTGAAGAGCGTGCGCCCGGTCGCGTCCTCCAGGCGCCGCACATGCTGGCTCACGGTCGATTGCCGCAGGCCAAGGCGGCGCGCGGCCTGCGTGAAGCTCAGCGTCTGTGCGACGGCGAGGAACGTCCTGAGGTGGCCCGGCTCGTACATGCCCCGAACCGTACCCCCGCTCATCACGCGACGCGATCACAGTCAGAGCGGTATGCAGGATTCCCGATCAAGACCTTGAGGAGGACCATGGAGAGGGCACGACATGAACCGAGAGCAAGGAACCAATGAAACGCCTGACCTGGCCGAGCTGGATGCCGATCGACCCGTACATCCTGGCGTTGATCGCGACAGTGGGCCTCGCCGCACTGCTCCCGGCCCGAGGGGCCGCCGCCGACGTCGCGTCCGGTGCCTCCACCGCGGCCGTCGCCTTCCTCTTCTTCCTCTACGGGGCGCGCCTTTCCACCCGTGAGGCGATGGACGGACTGCGTCACTGGCGGCTCCACGTCGCCGTCCTCGCCTGTACGTTCATCGTGTTCCCGCTGCTCGGCCTCGCGGCGCGCGGACTGGTCCCCGTACTGCTGCCGCAGAACCTCTTCGAGGGATTCCTCTTCCTCACCCTCGTCCCGTCGACGATCCAGTCGTCGATCGCGTTCACCTCGATCGCACGCGGCAACGTCCCGGCGGCGATCTGCGCCGGCTCCTTCTCCTCGCTCGCCGGCATCGTCCTCACGCCGCTGCTCGCGGCCGCGCTGCTCGGCAACAGTGGGGGCGGCTTCTCCGCCGACTCGCTCATCAAGATCGTGCTGCAACTCCTCGTGCCGTTCCTCGCGGGCCAGTTGCTGCGCCGCTGGGTCGGCGGGTTCATCGCACGCCACAAGAAGATCCTCGGCTACGTCGACCGCGGCTCGATCCTGCTCGTCGTCTACACCGCGTTCAGCGAGGGCATGGTGCAGGGCATCTGGCACCAGGTCAGCGTGGTCCGCCTCGGTGGACTCCTGGTCGTGGAGGCGGTGCTGCTCGCGATCATGCTGTCGGTGACCTGGTACGGAGCGAAGGCCCTCGGCTTCAACCGCGGCGACCGCGTCGCCATCCAGTTCGCCGGCTCGAAGAAGTCCCTCGCCTCGGGGCTCCCCATGGCGAGCGTGCTGTTCGGTGCGCACGCCTCCCTCGCGGTGCTGCCGCTGATGCTCTTCCACCAGATGCAGCTCATGGTGTGCGCGGTCATCGCCAAGCGCCGCTCCCGGGACCCCGAGGAGCCGGAGTTCAGCGAGCCGCTGGAGGGCCGAGCCGAAGAGACACGAACCGCGGTCGGTACAGCGACACGTTCCGGCTGAGCTCGGCCTGTGCGGCGGCGGGCGCGGCGTCCAGCCAGTTGACGTCATAGCTCAGGACGAGCCGGCCGCCGCCGCTCAACGCCGGGTGCGCCTGCGGGTTGTACGCCGCCGCGCGCGAGGGCGTCGCCCCGTCGCGGGGGAGCGGCGGCGTGAACGCCTTCGCGGGGCCGTGCCAGGGCCCGGCCGGTGAACAGGCCCAGTACGAGGTGACCTCCGTCAGCCCCTTCGCGCCCGCCGCCGTCGTGAACAGGACGTAAGTGTCGGCGTCCCGCACCACGGAGAAGGCGGTGCCCACGCCGCGACGCCCGCCGTCGCCCAGGACCGGCGCGGCGCGCGTGCCCCACCGCTCGCCGTCCCAGTACCGCCATGCCCGTACGTCCCCGAGGCGGCCCTGCGGGACCCGTGCCACGTACGCGCGATGCACGGCCTTCTCCCCGTCGTCGGCTCCGAACACATACGTCCAGCCCTGGTGGTCCACGGCCGTCGTCCCGTACAGCACGCGCCGCGCCGGATCCCGCACCTGACGCTGGTCCAGGACCTGGGTGATGCCTTCGAGGCGCAGGTCGGGCAGCGACAGGGTGGCCACCTCGGTCGCGTTCGGCACCCCGAAGACGTACGGTCCCGTGCCCTTCGCCCGCGTCCACAGCAGCACCCGTACGACCTTCCTTCCGCCGCTCTCCTCGACGCGCGCCGCGACCGGCCAGCGCCACTCGCCCGCGGCCGTGTCCGGGAACAGCGGCGCCGCGAGCGTCCGGTCGAGCCGTCCCGAACGGTCCGTCACCACCGCGGAGTTGCGGACGAAGGGCGCCTCCGCGGTCCGCCAGGGGTGCGGCTGTCCGGCGGGGTTGGGGGGCTGGTTCACGGCACCCAGATACGTGTCGGAGAACAGCCACAACAACCGCCCGTCCGGCAGCCGCACGGAGTGCGTGCCGTCGCCCCCCGTCCAGTCGTCGAGCCGCGCGGCATCGTCTCCGTACCGGGCGAACTCACCGGTGAGCCGGGTGTCCGCGGACCACGAGGTGACCCCCCGGGGCCCACAACGCGCATCGCCCTCCCGGCCGGGGAGGGCGACGAGCGCGATCAGCACGAGCACGAGCGCGGCGAGCAGCGCGAGCAACGGCGCCCCCGGCCTGCGCCGGCCGCGCCGCGTCGTCCTCTGCTCATGCCCCTGCACGCGAGGTGACGTTAATGTGCGCGGTGCTGCTGGTCCAGAAGCAGGCCCCGCCGGCGATTGAGGCGCGGGGTCCGGGGCGTGGACCCCGAGGGGCCGGGTCGCAAGCACGACCGTGGCAGTCAAGGCGCCGTCGCCGCTGACCATCAGTGCGACGGCGGTTCGCGGTGACCCGGTTGCCGTTCCACGTCTCGGCGTTGACGGCGAAGGCGAGGCGGTTGAACCGCGGCGCCGACCGCAGGTCAGGGTACGAGCACGACTTTCCCGGTGTTGGCCCGTCCCTCGATCACGGCATGCGCCTTCGCGGCGTCCTCCAACGAGAACTCCCCGTGGACCACCGGTTTCAGAGCCCCCGTCAGGAACAGCTCCCACAGCTCCGTGCGCCACCGCTCGTATGTCTCCGGCTGCCCCCGCGCGATGAGGCGCATCTGGAAACCGATCACCGACTTCGCACCCACGAGCAGGTCGTACGCCTCCACGGTGCCGCCGCCCGAGCTGTACGCCACGAGCCTGCCGTGCGGCGCGAGCGCGGCCACGGCGGGCTTCAGGAGCGCGCCGCCGACCGCGTCGAGCGCGTAGTCGACGGGCTCGCCCCAGGACTCGGCGTCGTACGTCACCACGTCGTCGGCCCCGAGCGCCCGCACGAATTCGGCCTTGCCGGCGTCCGAGACCGCCGCCACCGACCGCCGTGCGCCCTTCAACTTGCCCAATTGCAGAGCGAGATGGCCCACGCCGCTCGCCGCCGCGGTCACCAGGGCGGCCTCGCCGGGCTCGGGCCGCGCGGCGTGCAACGCCCCGTACGCGACGAGCCCGCTGCGCACCAGCGCCACCGCGTCGACCGCGCTCGCGCCGTCCGGGATCGGGGAGGCCCTCGCGGTGTGCAGCGGCGCGTAGTCGGCGTAGCCATGGTCGAAGACGAGGCCGGTGACCCGGTCCCCGATCGCGTACCCCGTCACGCCTGCGCCGAGCGCGACCACCTCGCCCGCGATCTCGCCGCCGAGCGCGATCGGCTCGCACGCCTCGCGGACCTTGCGGACGACGGGCAGCGTGACCCCGATCGCCTCGGCGCGCACGAGGAGTTCACCGGGTCCCGGCTCGGGAACGGGCGCCTCCTCCAGGAACAGGACCTCGGGCCCGCCGCTGTGCTCGTACCGGACACGACGCATGGACGTGACCACCTCCGCGTTCCGTCGGATTTCATTGGGGCTCCCAACGGTAATGACGCTACGCGGATTTCATTGGGAAGGCCAACGTTTATCGGTACGGTGGCCGCATGAGTTCGTCGAGCCCGCCACCCACCGCCCCCGGCGTCATCCGTGACCTGCCCAGTTGGCTGCTCGGCCGGGCCGCCGCGCGCGGGCGTGCGCTCGTCGCCGACGCGCTGGCCGAGAAGGGGCTGAAGATGTGGCACCACGTGGTGCTCAGCGCGGTGTCCGACCGAGGTCCTGTAGCCCAGGCCGATCTCGTGCGCGGCGTCGGGCTCGACCCCAAGGACATGGTCGGCGTCCTCAACGACCTGCAGGCCGCGGGCCTCGTCGAGCGCGCGCCCGACCCCAGGGACCGGCGCAAGAACGCGGTCACGATCACCGCCGAGGGCGCCCGCCTCGTCGACACCTGCGCAGTGGCGGCGCGCGCCGCGGGCGACGAGCTTCTCGCGCCGCTGTCGGCGGCGGAGCGGGAGCGGTTCATGGACATGCTGCGGCGGGTCGCGGGGATGTGAGCCCAGGTCCCACGCCGGATCAGCCCTGCGCGACCGCCGCCTCCAGGACGATCCGGTCCTCGCCCGCGTACACGTTCATGGAGCTGCCCCGCAGGAAGCCGACCAGGGTCAGGCCCGTCTCGCTCGCGAGGTCCACCGCGAGGGAGGAGGGGGCCGATACCGCCGCGAGCATGGGGATGCCCGCCATCACGGCCTTCTGCACCAGCTCGAAGGAGGCGCGGCCCGAGACCATCAGGATCGAGCGGGACAGCGGCAGTTCGCCGTTCTGCAGGGCGCGGCCGACAAGCTTGTCCACCGCGTTGTGCCGCCCCACGTCCTCGCGGATGTCGACGAGTCGCCCCTCCTCGTCGAAGAGCGCCGCCGCGTGCAGCCCCCCGGTCCGGTCGAAGACGCGCTGGGCCTCACGCAGCCGGTCGGGGAGCGAGGCGAGCAGCTCGGGTGTCAGCCGGACCGGGGGAGTGTCGGCGATCGGGAACCGGGCCGTGGTGCGCACCGCGTCGAGGCTCGCCTTGCCGCACAGGCCGCACGAGGAGGTCGTGTAGACGTTGCGTTCGAGGGTGATGTCGGGGAGGACGAGGCCTGGCGCGGTCCGGACGTCGACCACGTTGTACGTATTGCTGCCGTCCTCCGTGGCGCCCGCGCAGTACACGATGTTCCGCAGGTCGTCGGCGCCGGCGAGGACGCCCTCGCTGACCAGGAAGCCGGCCGCGAGCGGGAAGTCGTCGCCCGGGGTGCGCATGGTGATGGCGAGCGGCTTGCCGTTCAGCCGGATCTCCAGCGGTTCCTCGGCGACAAGGGTGTCCGGCCGCGTGGAGACGTGTCCGTCCCGTATCCGGATCACCTTGCGTCGTTCCGTGACTCGTCCCATGGCTCCCATTCTCCTGCACCGATGGCGCGGGGCGGTGCCCGGCCCGGCACCAGCCGTGACGGGATATTGCCTACAGTATGGAAGTCGGCGGGTTCGTCGACAAGGGGCTGCGCAAAGGGGCTTCCCAACGGCCTTGTGACTGCCTACCGTTCGGGATCATGAAGCCCCCCGTCGCGCCGGCCGGATGGAGCCGCTGGCTCGTTCCCCCCGCCGCGCTCTCCGTCCATCTCTCCATCGGTCAGGCCTACGCCTGGAGTGTCTTCAAGCCGCCCCTGGAGTCGGCGCTGGGGCTGAGCGGCACGCAGAGCGCGCTGCCGTTCCAGCTCGGCATCGTGATGCTCGGCCTGTCGGCCGCCTTCGGCGGCACGCTCGTCGAGCGCAACGGGCCGCGCTGGGCGATGACCGTCGCGCTCGTCTGCTTCTCCTCCGGCTTCCTGCTCTCCTCGCTGGGCGCGTACACGGAGCAGTACTGGCTGATCGTCTTCGGCTACGGCTTCGTCGGTGGCATCGGCCTCGGCATCGGCTACATCTCGCCCGTCTCCACGCTGATCAAGTGGTTCCCCGACCGGCCCGGCATGGCCACCGGCATCGCGATCATGGGCTTCGGCGGCGGCGCGCTCATCGCGTCCCCGTGGAGCGCCCAGATGCTGGAGTCCTTCGGCGCGGACAGCGGCGGCATCGCGCTCGCCTTCCTCGTCCACGGGCTCGCGTACGCGGTGTTCATGACGCTCGGCGTGCTGCTCATCCGGGTGCCGCGGCCGAAGGCCCAGCCGGGTGGGCGCGCCGAGGAGGCCGCACTCAGCGGCCCGCAGGTCTCCGCGAAGCAGGCGATCCGCACGCCCCAGTTCTGGTGCCTGTGGGTCGTCCTGACCATGAACGTGACCGCGGGCATCGGCATCCTGGAGAAGGCCGCGCCGATGATCACGGACTTCTTCTCCGACACCAGCACCCCGGTGTCCGTCTCCGCGGCCGCGGGCTTCGTGGCACTGCTCTCCGCGGCGAACATGGCGGGCCGCATCGGCTGGTCCTCGACCTCCGACCTCATCGGCCGCAAGAACATCTACCGCGTCTACCTCGGCGTCGGCGCCCTGATGTACCTGCTCATCGTCCTGTGGGGCGACTCCTCCAAGCCCCTCTTCGTGCTGTGCGCCCTCGTGATCCTCTCCTTCTACGGAGGCGGCTTCGCGACGATCCCCGCGTATCTGAAGGACCTCTTCGGCACGTACCAGGTCGGCGCCATCCACGGCCGGCTGCTCACTGCCTGGTCCACGGCGGGCGTCCTCGGCCCGCTCATCGTCAACTGGGTCGCCGACAGCCAGGAGAGCGCGGGCAAGCACGGCGCCGGTCTGTACGGCCTCTCGCTCATGATCATGATCGGGCTGCTGGTCGTCGGCTTCATCGCCAATGAACTGGTACGTCCCGTGCACGCCCGCCACCACGTAGTCCCCGCCCCCAGGGAGCCCGCAGATGACAACGACACCGCCGCCGGAGACCGCAAGGAGCGCGCCTGAGCGGCGCGGCCTGATCACCCTCGCCTGGCTGTGGGTCGGGCTGCCGCTCGCGTACGGAGTGTACGAACTGGTGCAAAAGGCCACACAGTTGTTCACCGGGTGAATGCCCGTAACCGGTCTGGCGTCTCCATCAGAAGTCTCCAAGTGAAACGGCACTTTCCTGTCACAGGCCGCCACCGGTTACTCGTGAGTCGCTGACCAGACTGGAGGGTCCGCAGCTCACGAGGGGGCCTCCATGGTCGGTTCGCGCATTGTCGGCATCGGGCACCACCAGCCCGCCAGGATCCTCACCAATGAGGAGCTGGCGGGCATGGTCGACACCAATGACGAGTGGATTCGCAGTCGTGTCGGTATCCGTACCCGGCACATCGCGGGCCCCGACGAGCCCGTCGACGAGCTCGCCGCCCACGCCGCCGCCAAGGCGCTGGCCGCGGCGGGACTGACCGCGGCCGACATCGACCTGGTCGTCGTCGCGACCTCCACGGCCGTGGACCGCTCGCCGAACATGGCGGCCCGCGTCGCCCACCGCCTGGGCATCCCGTCCCCGGCGGCGCTCGATCTGAACGTCGTGTGCGCGGGCTTCACGCACGCCCTCGCCACCGCCGACCACACGCTGCGCGCCGGGGCCGCCCGCCGCGCCCTGGTCATCGGCGCCGACAAGATGTCCGCCGTCACCGACTGGACCGACCGCTCGACGTGCGTCCTGGTCGGGGACGGGGCGGGCGCCGTGGTCGTCGAGCCGTGCGCCGAGGGCGAGGAGCCGGGGATCGGCCCGGTCCTGTGGGGCTCGGTCCCCGAGATGGGCGACGCCGTACGCATCGAGGGCGAGCCGGCCCGCTTTGCCCAGGAGGGCCAGTCCGTCTACCGCTGGGCCACCCGCTCGCTGCCGCCGCTGGCCCGCGAGGCCTGCGCGAAGGCCGGGCTCGGACCGGAGGACCTCGCCGCGGTCGTCCTCCACCAGGCCAACCTGCGCATCATCGAGCCCCTCGCGGAGAAGATCGGCGCGTTGAACGCGGTGATCGCCCGGGACGTCGTCGACTCCGGCAACACCTCGGCCGCGAGCGTGCCGATCGCCCTGTCGAAGCTCGTCGAGCGCGGCGAACTGGTCAGCGGCGCACCCGCGTTGCTCTTCGGCTTCGGCGGCAACCTCTCGTACGCGGGGCAGGTCGTGCGCTGCCCGTGACCTTGTCGCGTATCACCGGCATACAGAATGTGACGAGGTCGACTCGCCCTAGCCGTAGCGATTGCGCTCGGTAAACTGTATTCCAAAGCCAATCCGGCAATCGCCGGAGCCGGTTTGCCGGATGCTCGAAGCACAGGAGGGGGACCGCGATGTTGTCCACAGGACTGCCGCAGGGGGCGGTGCCCAAGCTGGAGCGCCCCGGACCGCTGCGCGAGCGGGTCTACGAGGCGCTGCTCGAACTGATCACGACGCGCGCCCTGCAGCCCGGCCAGCACCTGGTCGAGAGCGAACTCGCCGGCCATCTCGGGGTCTCCCGCCAGCCGGTGCGCGAGGCGTTGCAGCGACTGAACACCGAGGGCTGGGTGGACCTGCGCCCCGCGCAGGGCGCGTTCGTGCACGAGCCGACGGAGGACGAGGCCGACCAACTCCTCAGCGTCCGTACGCTGTTGGAGGCCGAGGCCGCCCGACTCGCGGCGGCCAACGCGGGCAAGACCGGTATCGACGAGCTGGAGACGCTCTGCGCCAAGGGTGAGCGGGCCGTCGTCGACGGGGACGTCGACCTGGTCGTCGCCACCAACGCGGAGTTCCACGCCAAGGTCATGGAACTCGCGGGCAACGTGGTCCTCGGTGAGCTCGCGGGCCAGGTCGACCGCCGGGTGCGCTGGTACTACCAGCCCGTCGCCCGGCAGCGCGGTGACCAGTCCTGGATCGAGCACCGGCAGTTGATCGCGGCGATCTCGGCGCGCGACGAGGCGAAGGCCACGGCCGTGATGCGGGCGCACACCGAGCACACCCGCGAGACGTACCACCACCGCGACGGGGCCTGACGGGGTCGGGTGAGGTCCGGCAGGGCCTGAACGGGGGCCGTTCCCCGAGTCCGGCGGCAGTCTTTGTCCTGTTGCCGGAGAAAGTTGTGCACGATTCCCGCGCAACTTCTTCCCGCGCCGGGTGGGCGCTGCTACGTTCCCCATCGAAAGACGAACGAGGGCGCACGGCACCACCACCCATTGAGGCCCAAAGCGGCGGGAGGGGCACGTGAGACGTATGACGGCTCGACCCGCCAACGCGCACCAGGCGCGCCTGCTGCGGCTGTTGCGCGACGCAGGCCCCAACTCCCGTGCCCAGCTGGGCGATCAGGTGGAGCTGTCCCGGTCGCGGCTCGCCGTCGAGGTGGACCGCCTCCTGGACACCGGACTCGTGGTCGCCGACGGACTCGCCGCCTCGCGCGGCGGTCGCCGCTCCCACAACGTCCGGCTCGCCCCCTCGCTCCGCTTCCTCGGCGTGGACATCGGCGCGACCTCGGTCGACGTCGCGGTCACCAACGCCGAGCTGGAGATCCTCGGCCACATCGCCCAGCCCATGGACGTACGCGAGGGCCCCGTCGCGATCTTCGAGCAAGTCCTCGCCATGGCAGCCAAGTTGAGGGCGTCCGGGCTCGCCGAGGGATTCGACGGCGCGGGCATCGGGGTACCGGGGCCCGTGCGGTTCCCCGAAGGTGTGCCGGTCGCGCCGCCGATCATGCCCGGCTGGGACGGCTTCCCGGTCCGCGAGGCGCTCAGCCAGGAGCTGGGCTGCCCCGTCATGGTCGACAACGACGTGAACCTGATGGCGATGGGGGAGCAGCACGCCGGCGTCGCCCGCCAGGCGAGCGACTTCCTCTGCGTCAAGATCGGTACCGGCATCGGTTGCGGCATCGTCGTCGGCGGCGAGGTCCACCGCGGCACCACCGGGTCGGCAGGCGACATCGGGCACATCCGCGTCGAGCAGGACGGCCGGCCGTGCGCCTGCGGCAACAAGGGCTGCCTGGAAGCGCACTTCAGCGGTGCGGCGCTCGCCCGTGACGCGGAGGCCGCCGCCCGCGACGGGCGCTCCGCGGAACTCGCCGCACGCCTGGAGAGCGCGGGCCGGCTCACCGCCGCCGATGTCGCGGCGGCCGCCGCGGCCGGTGACACCACCTGTCTCGACCTGATCCGTGAGGGCGGCAACCGCACCGGGCAGGTCATCGCGTCACTCGTCAGCTTCTTCAACCCGGGGCTCGTCGTCATCGGCGGCGGTGTCACCGGGCTCGGCCACACCCTGCTGGCCGCCGTACGCACCCAGGTCTACCGTCAGTCGCTCCCCCTGGCGACCGGCAATCTCCCCATTGTGCTTGGGGAGTTGGGGCCCACCGCCGGAGTGACCGGCGGTGCCCGACTGATCAGCGATCACCTGTTCTCACCCGCGTAAGCACTGCTGCTCCACGCACCTCCCGTACGGCGCACAGCCCTGCCTTGCCCGATTTTGCCCTGAAACCGGTCCGCACCCGCCCCGAGGGGAACCGTCATGGGACCCGATACGGCCTCTGCACCACCGCTGCTCACCATGTCCGGCATCACCAAGTCGTTCCCCGGCGTGCGCGCCCTGGACGGCGTCGACCTGGAGGTCCAGGCCGGGGAGGTGCACTGTCTGCTCGGCCAGAACGGCGCCGGAAAGTCGACCCTGATCAAGGTCCTCGCCGGGGCGCACCAGCCCGACGACGGTGTCATCACCTGGCGCGGCGAACAGGTCGCGCTGCGCTCACCGATCGCCGCGATGCGGCTCGGCATCGCCACCATCTACCAGGAACTCGACCTGGTGGAGGCCCTGTCCGTGGCCGAGAACGTCTTCCTCGGGCACGAGCCGACCTCCGGCGGGTTCGTCGTACGGGGGCGTGCGGCCCGTACTGACACGGCCGCGCTGCTGCTGCGGCTCGGCCACCCGGAGATCGACCCCGAGCGGCTCGTCGGTGACCTGTCCGCCGCCCACCAGCAGATCGTCTCCATGGCCCGCGCGCTCTCCCACGACGTACGGCTCATGGTCATGGACGAGCCGTCCGCGGCGCTCGATCCCGACGAGGTCGACAATCTCTTCCGGATCGTCGGTGACCTGACCGCCGAGGGCGTCGCCGTCGTCTACATCTCCCACCGCCTGGAGGAGATCCGCCGCATCGGCGACCGTGTCACCGTCCTCAAGGACGGTCGCGCCGTGGCGGTCGGGCTGCCGGCCGAGCGGACCGCGACTCGCGACATCATCTCCCTGATGACGGGCCGTAACGTCGAGTACGTCTTCCCGGACCGGCCCAACTCCGGGCCGCGTACCGACACCCTCCTGAAGGTCCAAGGCCTCACCCGTAGCGGGGAGTTCGCACCGTTCGACCTCGACATCCGCCCCGGCGAGATCGTCGGCCTCGCCGGGCTCGTGGGCTCCGGGCGCTCCGAAATCCTGGAGACGATCTACGGGGCCCGCAAACCGACGGCCGGTCAGATCCACGTCGGTGGGCGATCGTTGCGCACCGGGAGCGTCCGCGCCGCCGTTCGTGCGGGGCTCGGGCTGGCTCCCGAGGAGCGCAAGGCGCAGGCCCTGATGATGCTCGAATCGGTCACCCGCAACGTCTCGGTTTCCTCCATGTCCCGCTTCTCGTACGGGGGTTGGCTGGATCGCGGCCGGGAGCGCGAGGCCGCACGCGGCGCCACCCGCGAACTCTCCCTGAGCCCCGACGACCCCTCCGTGCCGGTGCGCACGCTCTCCGGAGGCAACCAGCAGAAGGCCGTGCTCGCGCGCTGGCTGCTGCGCGGCTGCCGGGTGCTGCTGCTCGACGAGCCGACCCGCGGCGTCGACGTCGGCGCTCGCGCCGAGCTGTACGCCGTGATCCGCCGCCTCGCCGACGAGGGCCTCGCCGTCCTCCTCGTCTCCAGCGAGGTGCCCGAAGTGCTCGGCCTCGCCGACCGGGTGCTGGTTCTCCGGGAGGGCCGCGTGGTCCACGAGTCCCCGGCCACGGACCTGGACGAACACGCGGTCCTCGACCTGGTCCTGGAGGGAGCGCGATGACGTGCGCCGCGGAGAGTACGACGAAGACACCCCGCACCACCCGCCCCCGAAGGGACCTGGCGTCATGACGCACCCCGCCCCCGCCGCCAGCCCGGCGGCCCCCGAGACCGCTCCGGTCAAGAGCCGTCCCCGCGTCGTCCGGATGGACATCCGTACGCTCTCGCTCCTCGGCGTCCTCGCCGCCCTGGTCGTGATCGGCGGCATCACGCAGCCGGACTCCTTCCTGGACGCGGACAACCTCCAACTCGTCCTCACCCAGGCCTCCGTCATCGGCGTCGTCACCGTCGGAATGACCTTCGTGATCATCTCCGGCGGGATCGACCTCTCCGTCGGTGCGATCGTCGCCCTCGCCGGTGTCTGGGCCACGACCGTCGCCACCCAGGAGTACGGCTTCGCCGGTGTCCTGTTCACGGCGATACTCGTCGGCGTCGGCTGCGGCCTCGTCAACGGCGTACTGATCGCGTACGGCGGCATGGTCCCGTTCATCGCCACGCTCGCGATGCTCGCCTCGGGCCGCGGACTCGCCCTGCAGATCACCGACGGCAAGACCCAAATGGTCACCGTGCCAGGTGTGTTGAAGCTCGGCGAGCGCGACTCGTACGTCCTCGGGATCCCGCCCCTGGTGCTCGTGTTCGTCGCGGTCACCGTGATCGGCTGGCTGGTCCTCAACCGCACCACCTTCGGCCGCCGCACCGTCGCCGTCGGCGGCAACGCGGAGGCGGCCCGCCTCGCCGGCATCGACGTACGCCGCCAGCGCCTCTATCTCTACCTGCTCTCCGGCCTGTGCTGCGGCATCGCGGCCTTCCTGCTGATCGTGCTCTCCGGCTCGGGCCAGAACACCAACGGCAACCTCTACGAACTCGACGCCATCGCCGCCGCCATCATCGGCGGCACCCTGCTCACCGGCGGCCGCGGCACCATCATCGGCTCCGTCCTCGGCGTCCTGATCTTCACCACGATCCAGAACATCTTCGCGCTGAACAACCTGCAGAGCGACGTCCAGCAGATCGCCAAGGGCGCCATCATCGTCGTGGCGGTCCTGGTGCAGCGGCGCACGGCCAGCACTTCCCACTGAAACGCGGAAAGGGACACGCCATGCCAGAGACAACGAGCCGCCGAGGACTGATATTCGGCGCGGCCGCGGCCGTCACCGCGGGCGGACTGCTCACCGCCTGCACCAGCAACGAGCCCAGCGACAAGAGCGACGACAAGAAGGCCGCCGACCAGCCGGTCGCCGACGACAAGAAGGGCAAGCAGGTCACCATCGGCTTCGCGGGCCCGCAGGCCGACCACGGCTGGCTCAACGCCATCAACGACAACGCCAAGGAACGCGCCAAGAAGTACGCGGACGTCACCCTGGAGTCCACCGAGGGCTCCAACGACACGGCCGCGCAGATCGGCCAGGTCGAGACCCTCATCAACAAGAAGGTCGACGTCCTCGTCGTGCTGCCCGCCGACGGCAAGGCGCTGACCCAGGTGGGCCTGAAGGCGATGCGCGCCGGTATCCCCGTCGTGAACCTGGACCGCATCTTCAACAGCCCGCAGGCGTACCGCTGCTGGATCGGCGGCGACAACTACGGCATGGGTCTGAGCGCCGGTCACTACATCGGCGAGCAGCTCAAGGACAAGAAGAACGCGAGGGTGGTCGAGCTCGCCGGGCTCGACAACCTCGAACTCACCAAACAGCGCACCGAGGGCTTCGACGCCGCCCTGAAGAACTACCCGAACATCAAGAAGGTGGCCCGGCAGGCCGCCGAGTTCACGGTTGAGTCCGGCAACACCAAGATGGCCCAACTCCTCCAGGCGCAGAAGAACTTCGACGCCCTGTGGAACCACGACGACGACCAGGGCGTCGGCGCCCTGCGCGCCATCAAGCAGGCCGGGCGTGACGACTTCCTGATGGTCGGCGGCGCGGGCGCCCTCTCCGCTTTCGAAGAGATCAAACAGGACCGGGGCGTGCTGAAGGCCACCGTCCTGTACCCGCCGACCATGGCCGCCTCCGCGATCGACCTGGCCCGCGCGCTCGGCCAGGGCAGGGGCATCAGCGGCATCGCCGAGTTCGAGATCCCCGCCCACATGACCCTGTACTCGGCCGTCGTCGACAAGAAGAACGTCGACCAGTACATGCCCACCGGCTTCAAGTGAGCCTCGTCCGTACGACTGGAGGGCCAGCGAACACCGCGCGGACGAGGAGGACTTCTGTATGGCAGGCAGCAACGGACACGACGGGGTCGACGGACGGCCCGCCCTGGGTGTCGGCATGGTCGGGTACGCGTTCATGGGCGCCGCCCACTCGCAGGGCTGGCGCACCGTGGGCCACGTCTTCGACCTGCCGCTCACGCCCAAACTCGCCGCGATCTGCGGCCGCGACGCCTCGGGGGTGCGCGCCGCGGCCGACCGGCTCGGGTGGGCCGCGGCCGAGACCGACTGGCGGGCGCTGATCGCCCGGGACGACGTCGACCTGGTCGACATCTGCACCCCCGGCGACAGCCATGCCGAGATCGCCGTCGCCGCCCTGGAGGCAGGCAAGCACGTGCTGTGCGAGAAGCCCCTCGCCAACTCGGTGGAGGAGGCGGAGGTCATGGCGGCTGCCGCCGAACGGGCCACTGTCAACGGCCAGTTGGCGATGGTCGGCTTCAACTACCGGCGCGTCCCGGCCGTCGCGCTCGCCCGCCGCATGGTCGCGGACGGCCGCATCGGCACCCTGCGCCACGTCCGCACCCACTACCTCCAGGACTGGCTCGTCGACCCGGGCTTCCCGCTCACCTGGCGGCTCCAGAAACCGCACGCGGGCTCCGGAGCCCTCGGCGACCTCGGCGCGCACGCCGTGGACCTCGCCCAGTACCTCGCGGGCGAACCCGTGGCCGGCGTCTCCGCGCTCACCGAGACCTTCGTGCGCGAACGGCCGCTCCTGGACGGGGCGTCCTCCGGCCTCTCGGCGGCCGGCGGCGGTGACGCCGGCACCGGGCCCGTCACGGTCGACGACGCGGCCCTGTTCACCGGCCGGTTCGCCTCCGGCGCCCTCGCCTCCTTCGAGGCCACCCGGTTCGCGACCGGCCGCAAGAACGCGCTCACCATCGAACTCAACGGCTCCCACGGCTCGTTGACCTTCGACCTGGAGCGCCTCAACGAACTGACCTTCCACGACCACACCGAGCCCGCCGAGCGCGCCGGCTTCCGCCGGATCCTCGCCACGGAACCCGGCCACCCCTACCTGGAGGCCTGGTGGCCGCCCGGCCACGGCCTCGGCTACGAGCACACGTTCACCCACCAGGCACGCGACTTCGTCACCGCCATCGCCGAAGGCGCCCAGCCCCGGCCGTCGTTCGCCGACGGACTCCAGGTGCAGCGCGTCCTCGCGGCGGTCGAGGAGAGCGCGGCCAAGAACTCCGTCTACACCGCCGTACCGGCCTGAGAGCCCCCGACCCGAGAGGAGCCATCCATGCCCCGCCCGTTCACCCTCTTCACCGGTCAGTGGGCCGACCTGCCGCTCGAAGACGTGTGCCGCATCGCCCGCGACGCCGGGTACGACGGCCTCGAACTCGCCTGCTGGGGCGACCACTTCGAGGTCGACAAGGCCCTCGACGACCCCGGCTACGTCAAGGGCCGCCACGCCCTCCTCGACAAGTACGGCCTCAAGTGCTGGGCCATCTCCAACCACCTGGTCGGGCAGGCCGTCTGCGACGCCATCATCGACGAACGCCACGAGGCGATCCTGCCCTCCCGCATCTGGGGGCACGGCGAGGCCGAGGGCGTCCGCCAGCGGGCCGCCGCCGAGATCAAGGACACCGCCCGCGCGGCCGCCGCCTTCGGTGTCGACACCGTCATCGGCTTCACGGGATCGGCCATCTGGCATCTCGTCGCCATGTTCCCGCCCGCACCCGAGTCGATGATCGAGCGCGGCTACGAGGACTTCGCCGAACGCTGGAACCCCATCCTCGACGTGTTCGACGCCGAGGGCGTCCGCTTCGCCCACGAGGTCCACCCGAGCGAGATCGCGTACGACTACTGGACCACGCACAAGGCGCTCGAAGCGGTCGACCACCGCCCGGCCTTCGGCCTCAACTTCGACCCCTCTCATTTCGTGTGGCAGGACCTCGACCCCGTCGGCTTCCTCTACGACTTCCGCGACCGCATCCTCCACGTCGACTGCAAGGAGGCCCGCAAGCGCCTCGACGGCCGCAACGGCCGCCTCGGCTCCCACCTCCCATGGGGAGACCCCCGCCGCGGCTGGGACTTCGTGTCCGCCGGGCACGGGGACGTCCCCTGGGAGGACGTCTTCCGCATGCTCCGCTCCATCGACTACTCCGGGCCCATCTCGGTCGAGTGGGAGGACGCGGGCATGGACCGCCTCCAGGGCGCCCCCGAGGCACTGGCCCGCCTCAAGGCTTTCGACTACGAACCGCCCACGGCGTCCTTCGACGCGGCGTTCAACAGCTGAGTCGGCAGCCCGGGCCGCGCGACCCGATCCGATGGTCGCGCGGCCGGTCGGACGCGCCCGAAAACGGCTTTGTCCTGAAGTAGGAAAAAGTTCAACTCGCAGCTGTACAAGGGCTGTTCGGGCGGGACAAACGCGACTAGCGTCCTCCCCCGAACGCACGCACGGCGCACACCGCACACACCGCACACACATGGCACTCACGGCACAGATCCCCCCGGGGTGACGGCGCGCCCCGGCGTCACGCACGACCCGCCCCTCTGTCCGGAGGAACCCGTGCACAGGAAACGCCTGAGAACCCGCAACGCACTCGCCCTGCTCACCGGCACCCTGCTCGCCGCGGCCTCGCTCACCTTCTCGGCTGCCGCGGCCCCCGCACCCGTGGCCGGCACGGCCGCGGCCGAGGACTTCCAGCAGGTCACCCTCGCCAAGGGCGCGGAGGAGGTCGGCGAGCCCATGTCGCTGGCCGTGCTGCCGGACCGCAAGGTCCTGCACACCTCGCGCGACGGCGTGCTGCGCCTCACCGACGAGAACGGCACCACCAAGGTCGCCGGCAAACTCGACGTCTACAGCCACGACGAAGAGGGCCTCCAGGGCGTCGGCGTCGACCCGAACTTCAGCGAGAACCGCGCGATCTACCTCTACTACGCGCCCCCGCTGAACACCCCGGCGGGCGACGCCCCCAACGACGGCACCGCGGCCGACTTCGCCCCCTTCGACGGCTACAACCGGCTCTCCCGCTTCACCCTCGACACCGACGGCACGCTGAACAAGGAGTCCGAGAAGAAGGTCCTCGACGTCCAGACGTCGCGCGGCATCTGCTGCCACGTCGGCGGCGACATCGACTTCGACAAGGACGGCAACCTGTACCTGTCGACCGGCGACGACTCCAACCCGTTCGCCTCCGACGGCTACACGCCCATCGACGAGCGCACCACCCGCAACCCGGCCTACGACGCCCAGCGTTCGTCCGGCAACACCAACGACCTGCGTGGCAAGATCCTGCGCGTCAAGGTCGCGGCCGACGGCTCGTACACCGTCCCCGAAGGCAACCTCTTCGCGCCCGGCACCGACAAGGCGCGCCCCGAGATCTACGCGATGGGTTTCCGCAATCCGTTCCGGATGAGCGTCGACAAGCCCACCGGCACCGTCTACGTCGGCGACTACGGGCCCGACGCGGGCACCGCGTCGGACACCCGCGGCCCGGCCGGACAGGTCGAGTTCGCCCGCGTGACGAAGGCCGGCAACTTCGGCTGGCCGTACTGCACCGGGAACAACGACGCCTACGTGGACTACGACTTCGCGACGCAGGCCTCCGGCGCCAAGTTCGACTGCGCGGCGCCGAAGAACACCTCGCCGCACAACACCGGCCTCACCGACCTGCCGCCCGCGCAGGCCGCCTGGATCCCCTACGACGGCGGCTCCCTCCCGGAGTTCGGCTCCGGCTCCGAGTCCCCGATGGCAGGCCCCGTCTACCGGTACGACTCCGCCAACACCTCCCCGGTGAAGTTCCCCGAGGCGTACGACGGGGACTTCTTCGCCGGTGAGTTCGGCCGGCAGTGGATCAAGCGGATCGAGCAGGACGCGGACGGCAAGGTCTCCTCGATCAACCCGTTCCCCTGGACCGGCACCCAGGTGATGGACATGGCCTTCGGCCCCGACGGCGCGCTGTACGTCCTCGACTACGGCCTCTCCTGGTTCGGCGGCGACGAGAACTCCGCCCTGTACCGCATCGAGAACGCCACCGAAGGACACTCGCCGACCATCGACGCCAAGGCCGACAAGACGTCCGGCCAGGCTCCCCTGAAGGTCAGGTTCACGTCCACGGCGTCCGACGCCGACGGTGACGCGCTCACGTACTCCTGGAACTTCGGCGACGGCACCACTGGTACCGGCGCCTCGCCCAGCCACACCTACAAGAAGAACGGCACCTACACCGCGACCGTGACCGCCAAGGACTCCACGGGACGCACCGGCAGCGCCGATGTGCACCTCACCGTCGGCAACACCGCGCCCAAGGTGACCCTGGAACTGCCCGCCGACGGCCAGCTGTTCACCTTCGGCGACAAGGTTCCCTTCAAGGTGAAGGTCACCGACCCGGAGGACGGGGCGATCGACTGCTCCAAGGTCAAGGTCACCCACATCCTCGGCCATGACAGCCACGGCCACCCGATCACCTCGGCCACCGGCTGCTCCGGCACCATCCAGACCAGCGCCGACAGCGAGCACGACCCGAACGCCAACGTCTTCGGTGTCTTCGACGCCGAGTACACCGACAAGGGCGCCAACGGTCAGCCCGCCCTCACCACGCACGACCAGCACGTCACCCAGCAGAAGCACCGCCAGGCCGAGCACTACGGCGACTCCAAGGGTGTGTCGGTCGTCAGCCACGACGCGGCCAACGGCGGCAAGGCCGTCGGCACCATCGAGAACGGCGACTGGATCTCCTTCAAGCCGTACGCGATCGGGAACGCCAAGTCCCTGAAGGCGCGCGTCGCCTCCGCAGGCAGTGGCGGCACCCTGGAGATCCGCACCGGCTCGGCCACCGGCCGGCTCGTCGGCAGCGCCAAGGTCGCACCCACCGGCTCCTGGGAGACGTACGCGGACGTCACCACGTCCATCAGCAAGCAGACCACCAAGAGCACCACGCTCTTCCTGGTCTTCAAGGGCTCGGGCGACAAGAACCTGTTCGAGATCGACGACTTCACCTTCACCACGAGCTGAGAGGAGCAGGACAGCATGCGCACCTCCGTACGCATCGGCCTCGCGACGGCCGCCGCCGCCCTGCTCGTCGGTGGGCTCACCGTCCCGGCCACCTCGGCGCCCGAGGGCGCCCGGGCCCGGGACCGGGTCCTGGTGTTCTCCAAGACCGCCGCGTTCCGGCACGACTCCATCCCCGAGGGCATCGCCGCCCTCAAGGAACTCGGCGCCGCCGACAAGCTCGCCGTGGACACCACCGAGGACGCGAGCGCCTTCACCCCGGGCAACCTCGCCCGGTACAAGGCCGTCGTCTTCCTCTCCACCACCGGCGACGTGCTCGACGCCACCCAGCAGAAGGCGTTCGAGGGCTACGTAGCCAAGGGCGGCGGCTACCTGGGCGTGCACGCCGCCGCCGACACCGAGTACGACTGGAACTACTACGGCGGCCTCGTCGGCGCCTGGTTCCAGGGGCATCCGGCGATCCAGCCGGCCACGGTCCGCGTCGAGGACCACAAGCATCCGGCGACCCGCGGGCTGCCGGACGCCTGGCAGCGCACCGACGAGTGGTACAACTACCGCTCCAACCCGCGCGAGAACGTCCATGTACTCGCGTCCCTCGACGAGACGACGTACACCGGCGGCACCATGAACGGCGACCATCCGATCGCCTGGTGCCAGAACTACGGCGGCGGGCGTTCCTTCTACACCGGCGGCGGACACACCAAGGAGTCCTACGCCGACCCCGCGTTCCGCAGCCATCTGCGCGGCGGCCTGAAGTACGTCACCGGGCTGGCCGCGGCCAACTGCCGCCCGAACACCGGCTACCGGGACATCTTCAACGGCGAGACGCTCGACGGCTGGAAGCAGGCGGGGCCCGGCGGCTTCGCCGTGGACCCGGCCAAGGGGACGCTCAATTCCCAAGGCGGCATGGGTCTGCTCTGGTACCAGGCCAAGGAGCTGCACTCGTACTCCCTGAAGCTCGACTGGAAGATGGCGAGCGCCGACGGTGACGACAACTCGGGTGTCTTCGTGGGCTTTCCGGCCTCCGACGACCCCTGGTCGGCCGTCGATAAGGGCTACGAGATCCAGATCGACGCCACCGACGCACCCGACCGCACCACCGGCGCGATCTACTCCTTCCAGTCCGCCGACCTCGCGGCCCGCGACAAGACCCTGAAGCCGCCGGGGGAGTGGAACTCGTACGAGGTCAAGGTGCGGGGCGAGCACCTTGAGCTGTTCCTCAACGGAGTCAAGATCAACGACTTCACCAACAAGGACCCCGAGCGGAGCCTGACCGACGGCTACATCGGCCTGCAGAACCACGGCGACTCCGACCAGGTGTCCTTCCGCAAGATCCGCCTGAAGGAACTCGACCCTGCGTCCAACTCGGGCGCGCTGCCCGGAGCGGGGGACTAGGACGGCGGCGGGCGAGGGACGCCGGACCCCCGCCCGCCGTCTTGCCCCGCCGGGAACGGCGGGGCACCCAGCGGGTTCGCGCCCAGGTGGTTCGCGCCCAGCTGGTTCGCGCAGATGCGCACGCATGGCTTCACGACTGGTTCCACGCATGGCTTCACGTTCGACTAGGAGGCTGCCCATGTCCGCCGGACCGTCCTGCCCTTCGTCCCCGCCCGGCCCCCGGTTCGGTGTGTGGCTGGTCGGGGCCCGCGGCTCCGTCGCCACCACGGCGATCGCGGGGTGCGCCGCCATCGGCGCCGGGCTGCATTCGCCGTCCGGCATGGTCACGGAGACCGAGCCGTTCACCACGGTGGGCCTGCCGTCCCTGACGTCCCTCGTCTTCGGCGGCCACGACACCCTCGACTGCCCGCTCCCCAAGCGCGCCGAACAGCTCGCCGCCGGGGGAGTGCTGCCGCACGGACTTCCGGGAGCGGTGGGCGCCGAACTCGCCGCCGCCGACCGGGAGATCGTGCCCGGCCGACCGCTGCCCGGCGACGGCCGCCCCCAGGACGAGCTGATCGCCGCCTTCACCGCCGACATCCAGTCCTTCGTACGACGCCACGCCCTGGCCGGGGCCGTCGTCGTGAACGTCGCCTCCACCGAGGCGCCACCACGCGGGGACGAGCTCCCGGCCAGCTCCCTGTACGCCGCGGCGGCCCTGCGCGCCGGCCTTCCGTACATCAACTTCACCCCCTCCACGGGACTCCACCACCTCTCTCTTCAGCACGCGGCGCACACCGCGGGCGTCCCCTACGCGGGCCGCGACGGCAAGACCGGGCAGACGCTGCTGCGGTCCGTGCTCGGCCCGATGTTCCGCAAGCGCGCGCTCGACGTGCGCGCGTGGTCCGGCACCAACCTCCTCGGCGGCGGTGACGGCGCCGCCCTCGCCGATCCGGCCGCGGCCGCCGCGAAGAACGCCGGCAAGGAACGCGTCCTCGCCGACACCCTCGGCGCCGTCCCGCAGGGCGAGGTCCACATCGACGACGTCCCGGCGCTCGGCGACTGGAAGACGGCCTGGGACCACATCGCCTTCGACGGTTTCCTCGGCGCGCGGATGACCCTGCAGACCACGTGGCAGGGCTGCGACTCGGCCCTCGCCGCGCCCCTCGTCCTCGACCTCGTGCGCCTGCTGCTGAGCGCCGCGGAGTCCGGACTGACCGGCCCACGGCCCGAGTTGGGCTTCTACTTCAAGGATCCCGACCCCGGCGCGTCCTCCGACCTGGACCGCCAGTACGAGTCCCTTCTCTCCTTCGCGGAGCGCCTGCGGGACGGTGCGGCGTGAGTGGGGAGGGGGTGGGGGAGCGGGGGCCGGCGTCGCGAGGCCGGGCGTGGGTCGAACTCCTGCGGCTCCCGGCCCTGTTCACCGTGCCGGGGGACGCCTTGGCCGGGGCCGCCGCGGCAGGGGCCCGGCCCACCCGCGGCACGTTCCTCGCCGTCGGCGCCTCCGTCAGCCTGTACGCGGCGGGCATGGCGCTCAACGACTGGGCCGACCGCGACGAGGACGCCCGCGACCGCCCGCACCGCCCACTGCCCTCCGGACGCATCCGCCCGGGCCACGCGCTGATCGCGGCGGGAGCGCTGACCGGCACCGGCCTCGCCCTGGCCTCCCGTGCCGGCCGGACGACCGGCACGCTGGCGACGGCCCTCGCGGCGACGGTGTGGGCATACGACCTGCACCTCAAGCACACCGCGGCGGGCCCGGCAGCGATGGGCGCCGCCCGCGGCTTGGACCTGCTCATGGGCGCGGCGGCGACAGCCCCTGCGGCGGCGACAGTGCCTGCGGCGGCGACAGTGCCTGCGGCGGCGACAGTGCCTGCGGCGGCGACAGCCCCTGCGGGGGCGATGGCGCCTTCGGCCGGGGTGCGCGGCGCCCTGGTGCCGGTGCTCGCCGCGGCCGCCACCCTGGCCACCCACGCGACCGCGGTCACCACCGTCTCCCGCAGCGAAGCCCAGGGTGGCTCCGTCGTCGGGCCCTTGACGGCCCTGGCCACGGGTGCCGCGATCGCCGCCGCGCTCCTGGCCCCGCAGGGGAGGGGCCCCCGCCTGGCGTGGGGCGACGGCCGGGGCACCCTCGTCCTCCCCGTCGCCGCATACGCCGCCACCGCCCTGCGCCCCCTCTTCCACGCCGCGCTCAACCCCTCGCCCCCGCTCACCCAGCGCGCCGTCGGCGCCGGGATTCGCGCGCTCGTCCCCCTCCAGTCCGCGCTGGCCGCCCGCTCCGGCGCCCCCGTGAGCGCCCTGGCCACCCTCGCCCTCGCTCCGCTCGCCCGCCGCTTCGCGAAGAAGGTGAGCGTCACATGACCGCGACCGGCCCCGAACGTGCCGCGCTCCCGCCCCGCTGGGGTTACGGCACCAACGGCCTCACCGACCTGCGCCTCGACGACGCCCTCGGCCTCCTCGCCGACCTCGGCTACGACGGTGTCGGGCTCACCCTCGACCACATGCACCTCGACCCGCTCGCCCCGGACCTTGCGGCGCGCACCCGCGAGGTGGCCCGCGCCCTTGACCGGCACCGGCTCACGGTCACCGTGGAGACCGGCGCCCGTTACGTTCTCGACCCACGCCGCAAACACGGCCCCTCCCTCCTCGACCCGGACCCCGACGCCCGGGCCCTACGTATCCGACTGCTCGTCCGCGCCGCCCAGGCCGCCGCCGACCTGGGCGCCCACGCGGTGCACTGCTTCAGCGGCGTGACCCCCGACGGCACCGACCCGGACACCGCGTGGAAGCACCTCGCCGCAGCGCTCACCCCCGTACTGGAAGCCGCCGACTCCGCCGGTGTGCCGCTCGCCATCGAGCCCGAACCCGGCCATCTCCTCGCCACGCTGGCCGACTTCCACCGGCTGCGCCGCGACCTGGGCAGCCCCGAGGCGCTCGGCCTGACCCTCGACATCGGGCACTGCCAGTGCCTGGAGCCGCTGCCTCCCGCCGACTGCGTCCGCGCGGCGGCGCCCTGGCTGCGGCATGTGCAGATCGAGGACATGCGCCGGGGCGTCCACGAGCATCTGCCGTTCGGCGAAGGGGAGATCGACTTCCCGCCCGTGCTCGACGCCCTCGCCGCCACCGGCTACCGCGGCCTGACCGTCGTCGAACTGCCCCGCCACTCCCACGCGGGCCCCCAACTGGCCTCCCAATCAATCGACTTCCTGCGTGCTGTGACCCCGTCGGCGCTGCGAGGAGGTACCCCATGACGTACGACACCGACACCGTCTCCCTCCCGGCCCTCGGCGTCGTCCGTGAACGGCTCGACGCCGCGCTGGACGACACCGCCCGCGCCTGGCTGCACGCGGCGCTCACCGACGCGGCCACGCACCCAGCCGACGAAGCGCGCGAACACCCCCTCCCGGCATGGCAATTGCGCTTCGCCGAAGCCGGCCGCCGCGCCGGCGACGAACACGCGGACGCCGCCCGGCTCCTGCTGCTGCACGCCGCCAGAGCAGACACCGCCACGCTCGCCGCGCTGTACACCCAGGGCAGCGCCGCCGAACGCCGCGCCGTACTGCTCGCCCTGCCCCACCTGGTGGCAGGCCCGGACGCCCTCCCGCTGGTCGAGGACGCCCTGCGCGCCAACGACACCCGCCTGGTGGCGGCCGCCGTCGGGCCGTACGCCGCCACGCACCTGCCCGCCCACGCGTGGCGGCACGCCGTCCTCAAGTGCCTGTTCACCGGGGTACCGGTGGACGCCGTGGCGCTGCTGACCGACCGCGCCCGCGGCGACGGCGAACTCGCCCGCATGCTGGCCGACTTCGCCGACGAGCGCACCGCCGCCGGGCGCCCCGTCCCCGACGACCTGCACCGCGTCCTGGCCCGCACCGCGCCCGAGCCCCTGACGGAGAACCGGGCCGATCCCCACGGCAAGGAGTCCTGATGCGCATCTTCGACCCCCACATCCACATGACCTCGCGCACCACCGACGACTACAAGGCGATGCACGCCGCCGGGGTGCGGGCCCTGGTGGAACCCGCCTTCTGGCTCGGCCAGCCCCGCACGTCGCCCGCCTCCTTCTACGACTACTTCGACTCCCTCCTGGGCTGGGAGCCCTTCCGCGCCGCCCAGTACGGGATCGCGCACCACTGCACGATCGCCCTCAACCCCAAGGAGGCGAACGACCCGCGCTGCACCCCCGTCCTGGACGCGCTGCCCCGCTACCTCGTGAAGGACAACGTCGTCGCCGTCGGCGAGATCGGCTACGACTCCATGACCGCCGCCGAGGACACCGCGCTCGCCGTCCAGCTTCAACTGGCCGCCGACCACGGCCTGCCCGCCCTCGTGCACACCCCGCACCGCGACAAGCTCGCCGGGCTTCGCCGCACCCTCGACGTCGTCCGCGAGTCCGCGCTGCCCGTCGAGCGGGTCCTGATCGACCACCTCAACGAGACCACCGTCAAGGAGGCCAAGGACTCCGGCGCCTGGCTCGGCTTCTCCGTCTACCCGGACACCAAGATGGACGAGGAGCGGATGGTGGAGATCCTGCGCGTCCAAGGGCCGGATAAGGTCCTCGTCAACTCCGCGGCCGACTGGGGCAACAGCGACCCGCTCAAGACCCGCAAGGTCGCCGACGCCATGCTCGCCACCGGCTTCACCGCCGACGACGTCGACCACGTGCTGTGGCGCAACCCGGTCGCGTTCTACGGGCTCAGCGACCGCCTGCGACTCGACGTCCCGGCGACGGAACCCGCTACCCACGAAGGCAACTCGGTCCTGCGCGGCGGTGAGTGACCCATGCGCTTCCGGCACCCCGACGGCTCCACCGTCCACCTCGCGTACTGCACCAACGTGCACCCCGCCGAGACCCTCGACGGCGTCCTCGCCCAACTGCGCGACCACTGCGAACCCGTGCGCAAGCGCCTCGGCAGGGACCGACTCGGCATCGGCCTGTGGCTCGCGAGGGACGCTGCCCGCGCCCTCGTCACCGACCCCACCGCGCTGCGCGGACTGCGCGCCGAACTCGACCGGCGCGGCCTCGAGGTCGTCACCCTCAACGGCTTCCCCTACGAGGGGTTCGGCGCGGCGGAGGTCAAGTACCGCGTCTACAAGCCGGACTGGGCCGACGAGGAGCGCCTCACCCACACCGTCGACCTGGCCCGGCTGCTCGGCGCCCTGCTGCCCGCCGACGCCACCGAGGGCACCGTCTCCACCCTGCCGCTCGCCTGGCGCACCGCGCACGATCCGCCGCGCGCCGAACGGGCCCGTGACGCCCTGCGCACCCTCGCCGAACGCCTCGACACCATCGAGGAGCTGACCGGCCACTCGATCCGCGTCGGCCTTGAACCCGAACCCGGCTGCACCGTCGAGACCACCGGCGACGCCATCGGCCCCCTCACCGACGTCGCCCGCACCGACCGTATCGGCCTGTGTCTGGACACCTGCCACCTCGCCACCTCCTTTGAAGAACCCGACACCGCGCTCGACGCCCTGGGCGCCGCCCACATCCCCGTCGTGAAGGCGCAACTCTCCGCCGCGCTCCATGCCGAACAGCCCCATCTGCCCGAAGTCCGGGCCGCGCTCGCCGCGTTCGACGAGCCCCGCTTCCTGCACCAGACCCGGGCCTGTGCCGACGGCGCCCTGCATGGCGTCGACGACCTCGGCGAGGCCCTGGCTGGCGGTGGGCGGGGTGGTCTGCCGCAGGGGGTGCCCTGGCGGGCCCACTTCCACGTACCGCTGCACGCGGCTCCCGCCGCGCCTCTCACCTCCACACTCGATGTCCTCAAGGACGCGCTCGTCCGCCTCGTCGGTGGTGCGCGTCCGCTCACCCGTCACCTGGAGGTCGAGACCTACACGTGGCAGGCGCTGCCGGTGGCCTTGCGGCCGCGTGGGCGGCAGCAGTTGGCCGATGGCATTGCGGCGGAACTGGCCCTGGCCCGTGATCTGTTGACCGACCTCGGCCTCAAGGAGTTGCCATGACCTCCGGTCAGTCGTCGGATGCCCGGCGCGGCGCCGCCCCCACGCCACGGGGCTCCGCCCCGGACCCCGCTGCTCAATCGCCGCAGGGGCTTAAAAGGCCTGCTCAAGCGCCGCGCGGGCTTGAAGGGCCTGCTCAAGCGCCGCGGGGGCTTGAAGGGCCTGCTCAATCGCCGCAGGGGCTTAAGAGTGCTCAGGGGGCGGAGATGCCCACCCCTCTCCTCGTCCTCGACATCGTCGGTCTCACCCCCCGTCTGCTCGATCACATGCCCAACCTTCAACGCCTCGGCCGGGACGGCTCCCGCGCCCCGCTCGGGACCGTGTTGCCCGCCGTCACCTGCGCCGCCCAGTCCACCTTTCTGACCGGCGCGATGCCCGCCGAGCACGGGATCGTCGGCAACGGGTGGTACTTCCGTGAGCTCGGTGACGTGCTGCTGTGGCGGCAGCACAACGGGCTCGTCGCCGGGGACAAACTGTGGGACGCCGCCCGTCGGGCTCACCCCGGTTACACGGTCGCCAATATCTGCTGGTGGTACGCCATGGGCGCCGACACCGACATCACCGTCACTCCCCGTCCCGTCTACTACGCCGACGGCCGCAAGGAACCCGACTGCTACACCCGGCCCCCGGCCCTGCACGACGAACTCACCGACAAGCTCGGCACGTTCCCCCTGTTCCACTTCTGGGGTCCGGGCGCCGACCTCGTCTCGAGCCAGTGGATCGTCGACGCCACCCGGCACGTCCTGGACACCCGTCACCCCGACCTGATCCTGAGCTACCTCCCGCATCTCGATTACGACTTGCAGCGCTACGGCCCAGACGACCCGCGTTCCCACCGGGCGGCCGCCGATCTCGACGCCGCCCTCGCCCCGCTCCTGGACGACGCCCGCGCCGAAGGCCGCACCGTCGTCGCCCTGTCCGAGTACGGCATCACCCGCGCCGACCGCCCCGTCCACATCAACCGGGCGCTGCGCCGCGCCGGACTGCTCGAGGTGCACACGCAGGACGGCATGGAGTACCTCGACCCGATGGCTTCCCGCGCCTTCGCCGTCGCGGATCACCAGATCGCGCACATCTACGTACGCCGGCCCGAGGACCTCGACGCCACCCGGGAAGCGCTCGCCGACGTGCCCGGCATCGAGCAACTCCTCGACGACGAGGGCAAGAAGGCGCACCAGCTCGACCACCCGCGCTCCGGCGAACTCGTCGCGATCGCCGAGGCCGATGCCTGGTTCACGTACTACTACTGGCTCGACGACGCCCGCGCGCCCGACTTCGCGCAGCTCGTCGAGATCCACCGCAAACCCGGCTACGACCCGGTCGAACTCTTCATGGACCCCCTCGACCCCTATGTGAAGGTCAAGGCGGCCACCGCCCTCGCCCGCAAGAAGCTCGGCATGCGCTACCGCATGGCCGTCGTCCCGCTGGACGCCTCGCCTATTCGCGGCAGCCACGGACGGCTCCCGACGAGCGATGAAGAAGGTCCGCTCATCCTGTGCTCCACCCCCCACGCGTTCTCCGGCCGCGTCGCGGCCACCGAAGTGAAAGCCCTGCTCCTCGCTCTGGCCGGAGGAGCAGAAGCAGTTACAGAGAGTGAAGCACACGCCACTGACAACGCCCGGACCGAGAGAAGGCACCCGTGACCGAACTCCACCGCACCACCGCCGCAGATGCGGCAGCAGGCCCCGACGAAGCCCTCAGATCGCGCCTCGGCATCAACCGCCGCCGCTTCCTCAGCACCTGCACCGCGGTCGCAGGCGCCGCCATCGCCGCGCCCGTCCTCGGCGCGGCCCCCGCCCTCGCCCAGCCGGCGACCGGCACCGCCACCAGCTCCGGCGGCGGCCTCGGCACCAGGCTCGTACCCGCGGACAAGCGCGGCATCATCCTCTACACCGTGCGCGACGCCACCGGCCGCGATCCGCTGACCAGCACCCTGCCCTCCGGATTCCGCGAGGTGTTCAAGGAGCTGGCCCGCTACGGCTACAAGCAGGTCGAGTTCGCCGGGTACGGCCAGCACGCCAACGCGCCCGGAGGGGCGAACCTGGAGTCCGTCGCGGGCGCGAAGCTGCTGCGCTCCTGGCTCGACGAGTACGGCCTGCGCGCCCAGGGCAACCACGGTTTCATCCCGTCGTCCTGGCCGCTCACCCAGGCCGACACCGACCAGTTCAAGAAGCATCTGGAGATCGCGAACATCCTCGGCATGGACCACATGGGCACCGGCGGCGACCCCACCGGCAGTTCGTACAAGGCGGACTGGGACGTCGCCGCCGACAAGTGGAACGCGCTGGGGCGGATCGCGGACCGCGCGGGCCTCAAGCTCTACACGCACAACCACGACGCGGCGTACGGATTCCTCATCGACGGAGGGCCGCTCGACGACCAGGGTCGCCCGACCCGCAGCTCCGGCATCCGCAAGCTCGAGTACTTCCTGCGGATCAGCGACCCGAAGTCGGTGTGGCTGGAGATGGACATCTTCTGGGCGCACGTGGCCCAGTACAAGTTCCACACCTACACCGCGCACGACGGCTCCACGCGCGAGAAGGTCTTCGACCCGGCCGCCCTCGTCGTCGCCCACAACGCGCGCTACCCGCTCTTCCACGCGAAGGACGGCACCCGCAACGACACCAGCGGAGAGGGCTACGACATGGTGCCCTTCGGCGAAGGTGTCATCGACTACCGGACGTTCTTCAAGCGGGTCGGCGCCCGCAACTACCGCAACCCCATGGTCGAGCAGGACAACGCGCCCAGCTCCACCGTCCCCGCCCAGTCCCTGACCCACGCCCGTATCGGCTACGACAACCTGGCCGCACTCAGGAAATAGCGCACACCACATGAGTGGGGCCCGGCCGACATGGCCGGGCCCCACTCAACTGTTACGGACGCGCTTTACGTGATCATGTCAATGACACCGCCTTCTTGTTCCGACCGGGCTGCCGCAACAGCAGCGCCACGAGCGCCGACAGCATGGAGATCCCGCCGGCCAGGGCGTACGCCCCGTTGTAACCCCAGGCGCCGACCACCATCGAGCCGAGTCCGCCGCCAAACAGACCACTGACGAGCTTCCCGCTGTACACCAGGCCGTAGTTGGTGGCGTTGAAGTTCTCCCCGAAGTAGTCCGGGGTCAGCGCCGCGAACATCGGGTAGAACGCGCCGCCACCGAAGCCGGACAGGAACGCGAAGACCAGGAACAGCCATTCGCTGTGCATGTCGCCCGCCCAGATGATGCCGAACTGGGCGAGTCCGAGAACGACGATCACGAGGATCAGGCTCGCCTTGCGGCCCCAGATGTCCGACATCCAGCCGACCACGGCACGGCCGACCCCGTTGATGACCGCCATGACACCCATCGACGACGCGGCCACGAGCGGACCGAAGCCGACCTCCTTGGCGAAGTCGACCTGGAAGGAGATGCCGAAGATCGACACACCTGCCGTCAGGACCAGGCTCAGCCACATCAGCGGCAGTTGACCCGTCTTGATGGCCTCCATGGGCGTGAACTGCTTGACCGCGGGCGGGTTCTTGGCCAGGGCCGCCTGGGTCTTGCTGTTGCCCGACTTCGCCAGCGGGTCGACTTCGGAGGGCCACCAGTTCTTCGGCGGGTCCCGGAAGAAGAACGCGCACACCAGCACGACGACCAGTACGTACGCACCGATCATGTCGAGCACACGGTGGTAGTTCGACGTGTCGAAGGCGTAGTTGAAGATGAAGATGAACGGAAGCGACCCATAGGCGAAGCCTCCGTTGACGAAACCTGTCCTGCCGCCTTTGCGTTCGGGGTACCACTTGCCGACCATGTTGATGCAGGTCGCGTACACGAACCCGGAGCCGAGCCCGCCGATGACGCCGAATCCGAGGATGGCCAGCCACACGTTGTGGAGGTGTGACAGGGCCAGGAACCCGATGAGACACATGAAGGAGCCGACATACATGGCCCGGCGGGCCGGCATGATGCCCTTCTCCCGCAGCCAGCCGGCCGGGAACGCCACACCCGCCTGGAAGAACACCCAAATGCTCAGGATCCAGAAGGTGTTGGACTGCGTCCAGCCGTGTGCCGACGACAGTGTGTCCTCGGCGGACCCGTAGGCGTACTCGGAGACACTGATGGCCATCATCGCGACCCATGGCAGATACACCATGAACTTGCGGGAGTGGCCGAGGATGTCGCGGTCGGTCTCGCCCACCCGGTAGATCCGGCCGTGCTCATCGGTGATTTCTCGGTACCGGCTCCCCGTAGCCGGTGCCGTATTACTAGCGGAGACAGGTTCCGCTGTCATATCAAGCCATCTCCTCACCTAGGGGTTGTGGGTTGGGGCGGATCCCACGGTTCTTGGGCCTACCGGGCGGGGACAGGAAGATGGCCACGAAGCCGGCGAAGAACGAAATGCAGCCGGCCAGGATGAACGCACCGGAGTGCCCCCAGGCGCCGACGACGACGGACCCCATGCCCGCGCCGAGCCCTGAGACGAGCTTGGAGCTGTAGACCATGCCGTAGTTGGTGGCGTTGTTGTTCTCCCCGAAGTAGTCCGCGGTCAGGGCCGCGAACATCGGGAAGATCGCGCCGCCACCGAAGCCGGAGATCGCGGAGAAGATCAGGAACATCGCGAGGAGCTGCTCCGACGCCGACCAGATGATGCCGAACTGGGCCAGGCCCAGGATCACGCAGACCGCCAGCAGGCACTGCTTGCGCCCGTACCGGTCGGAGAGCCAGCCGATGACACCGCGACCGGTGCCGTTGACGACCGCCTTGAGTGACATCGCGGTCGCCACGATGCCGCCCGCGAAGCCCGCTTCCTTGCCGATGTCGACCTGGAAGGCGATGCCGAAGATGTTCACGCCCGACGTACAGGCGAGACAGAACCACATCAGCCCCACGCGGCCGGTCTTCCACGCCTCCGACGGGCTGTACTGCTTGACGGCCGGCGGGTTCTTCTCCAGGGACCTGCGGGCTCGCGGGTCCGCAGGCGGGTTGAGCGGGTCGACGTTCGCCGGCCACCAGTTCTTCGGCGGATCCTTGAAGAAGTAGCCGGCCACGGCGACCACCCCGGCGAGCAGCACACCCACCGAGACCAGCACCCAACGGAAGTTGGTCAGGTCCATGAACCCGGTGAAGAGGAAGACGAACGGCACCGAACCGTAGGCGAAACCGCCGTTGACGAAGCCGGTCTTGCCACCCCTGCGCTCCGGATACCACTTGCCGACCATGTTGACGCAGGTCGCGTACACCATGCCCGCGCCCATACCGCTGAACATGCCGAAGCCGATGTACGCGACGATGACGTGCGGCGCGTAGGCCAGCGACAGATAGCCGAGCAGTGTGCCGGCCGCACCGAGCATCATCGCCCAGCGGGCCGCCAGTTTGCCGCTCTCCCGCAGCCTGCCCGCGGGCATGGCCACGGCGGCCTGGAAGAAGATCCAGACGGTCATCATCCAGAAGATGTGTCCGCTGTTCCAATGGTGCGCGGTGTGCAGTGTGTCCTCGGCGGACGCGAACGCGTACTCCGCTGACGAGATGCCCATCATGCCCACCCAGGGCAGGATGACCATCCACTTGCGCCCGCGACCCATGATGTCGATGTCGGTCTCGCCAACCCGGTACATCCGGCCGTTGGCGTCCGTCACCTCCCTGTAGGGGACGGAATTCGGCAGATCGGTTGTTGTCATGTCGATCGTTTCCCTTGCGTCGAAAGAACTGGGCAGCGCCCCCTGTCCACATGTCTTTCGTGTGCGCACGGGTCCTGGGTCCGGTCGGCGCACACCGCCGACCGGACCCGCCGCTCGCCTACGTCATCGAGCGCCCCCCAACTTCCCTGCCGCGCGGGCCCACTTGTACTTCGCGCCGAGCACCGCGACGGGCTTCTCGGTCGTGTACGGGTACGCGACGACACCCCGGTCGAAGAGGTACTGGCACGCCTCCTCGACCTCGACGTCGCCGGCCAGCGAGGCCACCACGGGCTTCTCGATGCCGCGCTCCCGGAACTCCTGGACGACGCGCGCCGTCACCTCCGCGAACACCATGGGCGGGGTGACGATGGTGTGCCAGTAGCCGAGCACCAGCGAATGGATCCGCGGGTCCTCGAGCCCGAGCCGGATCGTCGCCTCGTACGTCGACGGGGGCTCGCCGCCCGTGATGTCCACGGGGTTGCCGGCGGCGCCGAAGGGCGGAATGAACGCGCGGAATGCCGCGTCCAAGTCGTCTGGGATCTCCATGAGTTGGAGCCCGTTGTCCATCACCGCGTCCGAGAGCAGCACACCCGAACCGCCCGCCCCCGTGATGATCACGACGTTGTCGCCCTTGGGGGTCGGAAGCACCGGCAGCGCCCGCGCGTACTCCAGCATGTCGTTCAGGCCCGGTGCCCGGATGACACCGGCCTGCTTGAGGATGTCCTCGTACACGGCGTCGTCGCCCGCGAGCGCGCCCGTGTGCGAACCGGCCGCCTTGGCGCCCGCCGCGGTACGTCCCGCCTTCAGGACGACGACCGGCTTCTTCGGCACGGTCTCGCGCGCGGCCGCCACGAAGGCCCGCCCGTCCTTGAGGTCCTCCAAGTGCATCGCGATGCAGTCGGTGTTGGGGTCCTCGCCGAACCAGGTCAGCAGGTCGTCCTCGTCGAGGTCCGACTTGTTGCCGAGCCCGACGATCGCCGAGACACCCGTCTTCGTGGTGCGCGCGAAGCCCAGGATGGCCATGCCGATGCCGCCGGACTGACTAGTAAGGGCGACGCCGCCCTTCACGTCGTACGGCGTGCAGAACGTGGCGCACAGGTCCTGCCACGTCGAGTAGTAGCCGTAGATGTTCGGGCCGAGGAGGCGGGTGCCGTAGCGCTCGGCGATGGCCACGATCTCGTCCTGGAGCTCCTGCTCGCCGGTCTCGGCGAACCCGGAGGGGATGAGCACCGCGTTGGGAATGCCCTTGCGACCCACCTCCTCGAGTGCCGAGGCCACGAACTTGGCGGGGATCGCGAAGATCGCCACGTCGACGTCGCCGGGGACGTCCGTGACGCTCTTGTACGCCTTGCGGCCCAGGATGTCGTCGGACTTCGGGTTCACCGGGTGGATCTCGCCGGAGAAGCCGCCGTCGATGAGGTTGCGCATCACCGAGTTGCCGATCTTGCCCTGCTCGTTCGAGGCACCGATCACGGTGACGGAGCGCGGCTCCATCAGCCGTCGCATCGTGCCCAGGATCTCCTCCCGGGTGTACGTGCGCCGCTTCTTCGGCTCGCCTTCGGCGAGGATGACGCGGATGTCGGCGGCGAGCGCGCCCTTCGGGGTCGCGATCACCGGGTTGAGGTCGACCTCGGCTATCTCCGGGAAATCCGAGACCAGTTGGGACACTCGGCGGATCTGCTCGGCCAGTGCCTCCCGGTCGACACCCTTGGCGCCGCGCACTCCGCGCAGCACCTCCGCGGCCTTGATCGAGTCGAGCATGTCGAGGGACTCGTCCGCCGTCACCGGCGCGAGCCGGAAGGTGACGTCCTTGAGCACCTCGACCAGGACGCCGCCGAGCCCGAAGGCGACGACCTTGCCGAAGGTCGGGTCGGTGACGGACCCGACGATGACCTCCTGGGTGTCGGGCCCGGTGGGCAGCAGTTCCTGCACCTGGATGCCGGTGATGTGGGCATCGGCCGCGTAGGCGTGCGCGTTGTCGACGATCCGCTGGTACGCCTCCCGTACGGCGGCCTCGCCCTCCACTCCGACGATGACGCCGCCGGCGTCGGTCTTGTGCAGGATGTCGGGCGAGACGATCTTGAGCACCACGGGTCCGCCGAAGCGGGCCGCGGCCGCCACCGCCTGGTCGGCATCGGTCGCGAGCTCCTCGCCGGGGACGGCGATCCCGTACGCGTCGGCGATCACCTTTCCCTCGGGCGCGGTGAGCGCTGTACGTCCCTCGGCCCGTACGGCATCGAGCAGCGCCCGTACCTTGAGCTCACGTTCCTCGGCCATCAATCAGATCACTCCGTTCGACTTAAGCAGGTGCAACTCTTCGTCCCCGAGGCCGAGTTCACCGATGAAGACCTCCGCGTTGTGCTCGCCGAGCAGCGGGGAGGAGGTGACGTCGACGGGGGAGTCGGAGAGCTTGAGAGGGGAACCGACGGTCTTGAAGGAGCCGCGTCCCGAGTGCGGCACTTCGACGACCATCTCGTTGGCGACCAGCGACTCGTCCTCGATGATCTCTTTGGTGGAGAGGATCGGGCCGCAGGGGATGTTGTGGGCGTTGAGCTTGTCCAACACCTCCCACTTGGGGAGCGTCGAGGACCACTCCTCGATGAGCTGGAACATCTTGTTCAGCTTCGGAAGGCGTGCCTCGGGTGTCGCCCAGTCGGCGTCCTCGGTCAGTTCGGGCCGCCCGATCAGCTCGGTGAGTGGCTTCCAGCCGACGGGCTGGACGATGACGTAGACGTAGTCGTTGGGCCCGCCGGGTGCGCACTTGACGGCCCAGCCGGGCTGTCCGCCGCCGGAGGCGTTGCCGGAACGGGGCACCTCGTCGCCGAAGTCCTCGTTCGGGTACTCGGCCAACGGGCCGTGTGCCAGGCGCTGTTGGTCGCGTAGCTTGACGCGGCACAGGTTGAGGACCGCGTGCTGCATGGCGACGTTCACGCGCTGTCCGCGCCCCGTGTTCTCGCGCTGGAACAGGGCGGCGAGGATGCCGGCGACGGTGTGGATGCCGGTGCCGGAGTCGCCGATCTGTGCGCCGGTCGCGAGGGGCGGCCCGTCCTCGAAGCCGGTGGTCGACATGGAGCCGCCCATGGCCTGGGCCACCACTTCGTAGGCCTTGAAGTTGGTGTACGGGCCGTCGCCGAAGCCCTTGATGGAGGCGTAGATGATGCGGGGGTTGATCTCCTGGATGCGGTCCCAGGTGAAACCCATCCGGTCCACGGCGCCGGGTCCGAAGTTCTCCACCAACACGTCCGACCTGCGGATGAGTTCGGTGAGCAGCTCCTTGCCGCGCTCTGTCTTGGTGTTCAGGGTGATGCTCCGCTTGTTGCAGTTGAGCATCGTGAAGTAGAGGGAGTCGACGTCCGGGATGTCACGCAGCTGTTTGCGCGTGATGTCACCGGTCGGCGCCTCCAGTTTGACGACGTCCGCACCCAGCCACGCCAGCATCTGCGTGGCGGATGGGCCTGACTGGACATGGGTCATGTCCAGGACGCGCACACCCTCGAGTGCCTTGGTCACGAACGACTCACCTCGCTACTGGTCCACGGTCGGTCCACCGTCGGCTCGTACATTGCATACAGTCGCCGAATACTGTATGAAAACTGGTATCCCGCATTGAGTGGGTGGTGTCCAGGGGGCGTGCAGCACTTTTCCTTTCCGTAGCCGAATCAGTGGCTGAAGCAGGAACTGAGACAGGAGCCGCAAAATGGACCTGTACGAACACCAGGCGAGGGACCTGTTCGCGGAGCACGGCATCCCCGTCCCGCGGGCCGAGGTCACCGAATCCGCCAAGGAGGCACGCGAGTTCGCGCGCAGGCTCGGCGGTCGCGTCGTCGTCAAGGCGCAGGTCAAGACGGGCGGACGCGGAAAGGCGGGCGGCGTCAAGCTCGCCGCCGACCCGGCCGCCGCCGAACTGGCGGCGCGCCAGATCCTCGGCATGGACATCAAGGGCCACACCGTACGAAGGGTGATGCTGGCCCAACCCGTCGACATCGAAGCCGAGTTCTACGTCTCCTACGTCCTCGACCGCGCGGCCGGCACCTTCCTCGCCATCGCCTCCGCCGAGGGCGGCATGGACATCGAGGAGGTCGCCGCCACCCGGCCCGAGGCCGTGGCCCGGATCCCCATCGACCCGGCCGTGGGTGTCACCTCCGCCGTCGGGGCCCGCATCGCCGAGGCGGCGGGACTGCCGCCGCAGACCGTCGACGTCCTCGTCCGCCTGTGGGACGTCCTGACCCGCGAGGACGCGCTGCTCGTCGAGGTGAACCCACTCGTGTGCACCGCGCAGGGGCAGATCCTCGCACTCGACGGCAAGGTCACCCTCGACGACAACGCCCGCTTCCGCAAAGCCCGTTGGGGCATCGACGAGCAGGCGGACCACGAGGAGCCCCTGGAGGCGCGGGCCGCCGCCAAGGGACTCAACTACGTCAAGCTCGACGGCGAGGTCGGCATCATCGGCAACGGCGCCGGGCTCGTCATGTCCACCCTCGACGTGGTCGCGGGCTGCGGCGCGAAGCCCGCCAACTTCCTCGACATCGGCGGCGGCGCCTCCGCGCAGATCATGGCGGACGGGCTCGACGTCATCCTCTCCGACCCGGCCGTGAAGTCCGTCTTCGTCAACGTCTTCGGTGGCATCACCGCCTGCGACGCGGTCGCCGACGGCATCGTCCAGGCCCTGGAGCACGTCCAGTTGACCAAGCCGCTCGTCGTCCGCCTCGACGGCAACAACGCCGCGCGCGGCCGGACCATCCTCGAGGAGCGCGCGCACCCGCTGGTCGAGCAGGCCACCACCATGGACGGCGCCGCCCGCCAGGCGGCGGACCTCTCCCTCGCCACCAACACCCGCTGAGGAGAACGGACATGGCCATCTACCTGACCCAGGAGAGCAAGGTCCTCGTCCAGGGCATGACCGGAGCCGAGGGCATGAAGCACACCCGCCGCATGCTCCAGGCGGGCACGAACGTCGTCGGCGGCGTCAACCCCCGCAAGGCCGGGAGCAGCGTCGACCTCGAAGGACGCGAGATCCCCGTCTTCGGCGGCGTCGCCGAGGGCATGGCCGCCACCGGAGCCGACGTCACCGTCGTCTTCGTCCCGCCGGCCTTCGCCAAGGGTGCCGTGATCGAGGCGGCCGACGCGGGCATCCCGCTCGCCGTCGTCATCACGGAGGGCATCCCGGTGCACGACGCCGTGACCTTCCAGGCGTACGCGAAGCAGCAGGGCACCCGCGTCATCGGCCCCAACTGCCCGGGGCTCATCTCGCCCGGCGCCTCGAACGCGGGCATCATCCCGGCCGACATCACCAAGCCGGGCAGCATCGGACTCGTCTCCAAGTCCGGCACCCTCACCTACCAACTCATGTACGAGCTGCGCGACATCGGCTTCTCGACGTGCGTGGGCATCGGCGGCGACCCCGTCATCGGCACCACGCACATCGACTGCCTCGAAGCGTTCGAGGCCGACCCCGAGACCGAACTCATCGTCCTCATCGGGGAGATCGGCGGCGACGCCGAGGAACGGGCCGCGGTTCACATCCGCGAGCACGTCACCAAACCCGTCGTCGGCTACATCGCCGGATTCACCGCGCCCGAGGGCAAGACGATGGGCCACGCAGGCGCCATCGTCTCCGGTTCATCGGGTACGGCGGAGGCCAAGAAGAAGGCGCTCGAAGCGGCCGGCGTCCGCGTCGGATCGACACCGACGGAGACGGCGCGACTCGTCCAGGACCGACTCGCCGACGGGCAGTGACGCTTCTCATAGGCGCCAACTGGCCATCTACGTAAGGCTATTGGCATACGGGAGGTGTCCGCTGGGCACCTCCCGTCCACAGCACCACCAGCCATCAAGTTCCCCCGCCCCGATTGTGCAACGTGAGCGGAGACCGAAGACCATGGCAATCACCCTCAACACACCCACCCTCAAGTCCGGTACGTCCTGGGCCGACGCCTGGCAGCGCTGTCTCGCCGTCGCCCCCGAGGCGTTCCGCGACGACCGCGTCCTGAACCTGTGGGACGGCGCCTGGCAGGCCGACGGCCGCGCCCTGCCCGCTACCAGCCCCGTCGACGGCAGCCCCATCGCGGGCCCGCCCCGACTCGACGCCGACGTTGCCCACCAGGCCGTGCGCGCCTCCCTCGACCAGCACCGCGCCTGGCGGCACGTCCCGCTTCCCGAGCGGCGCGCCCGCGTCGCCGCGACCCTCGACGCCCTCACCGAGCACCGCGAACTCCTCGCCCTGCTCCTGGTCTGGGAGATCGGCAAGCCGTGGCGGCTCGCGCAGGCCGACGTGGACCGCGCCATCGACGGCGTGCGCTGGTACGTCGACGGCATCGACGACATCCTCGGCGAGCGCACCCCGCTCGCAGGACCCGTGTCGAACATCGCCAGCTGGAACTACCCGATGAGCGTGCTCGTGCACGCCATGCTGGTCCAGGCGCTGGCCGGCAACGCGGTCATCGCCAAGACACCCACCGACGGCGGTGTCTCGTGCCTCACCCTGGCCTGCGCGCTCGCCGCCCGCGAGGGCATCCCGGTCACGCTGGTCAGCGGCAGCGGCGGGCAGCTCTCCGAGGCGCTCGTGCGGGCGCCGGAGATCGGCTGCGTATCCTTCGTCGGCGGCCGGGACACGGGCGCGGCGGTCGCCACGGACGTCGCCGACCTCGGCAAGCGGCACATCCTGGAGCAGGAGGGCCTCAACACTTGGGGCATCTGGAACTTCACCGACTGGGACAGGCTGACGGCCGCCCTGCCCAAGCTGTTCGACTACGGGAAGCAGCGCTGCACCGCCTACCCGCGGTTCGTCGTGCAGCGCGAGGCCTTCGACGACTTCCTCGCCGCCTACCTGCCCGCCGTACGCACCCTGCGCGTCGGCCACCCGCTGGCCGTCGAGCACCCCGAAGACCCGTACCCGGCACTGGACTTCGGGCCGCTCATCAACGCGGCGAAGGCGAAGGAACTGCACGACCAGGTCGCGGAGGCGATCGACCGCGGAGCCGTCCCGCTGCACCGCGCCGACCCCGACCCGGCGCTGTTCCTGCCGGGCCAGGACACGAGCGCGTACATGCATCCGGTGACACTGCTCGGCCCGCCGCCGTCCTCGCCGCTGCACCACGCCGAGCCGTTCGGCCCGGTCGACACCATCGTGCTCGTCGACACGGAGGCGGAACTCCTCGCGGCGATGAACGCGTCCAACGGCGCCCTCGTCGCCACCCTGTCCACCGACGACGAGGCGACGTACGAGCGGCTCGCCCCGCAGATCCGGGCGTTCAAGGTCGGCCACGGCAAGCCGCGTTCGCGCGGGGACCGGGACGAGCTGTTCGGCGGCTTCGGGGCGTCGTGGCGCGGCGCGTTCGTGGGCGGCGAACTCCTGGTCCGCGCGGTCACCGAAGGGCCGAAGGGGGAGCGGCTGCCGGGCAACTTCCCCGAGTACCAGCTGATGCCCTGACGTAGACGCAGCTGCGGCGGGGTCCCGCGTGGCGCAGGGGGCGCTCCCCGCCGCACGTGGACCCCGCCGCCGTGCCGCGGGGCGAGTTCTCGCCCGCCCCGCGCACACGATGTGTCGACCGGATACTGTGTACAGGCTCGGATTGCCCTCGGCAAGAACTACGACAACTCCCATGCGAGAAGCGTGGATCGAGACACCGTGGACGCAGGACGGAAGGGGCGCGATGTTGCCGACCGCAGGACTGCCACAGGGTGCGGTGCCCAAGCTGGACCGGCCGGGACCGCTGCGCGAGCGGGTCTACGGCGCGCTCCTCGAACTCATCATCACCCGCGTCCTGCCGCCGGGCGCACACCTCGTCGAGACGGAACTCGCGGTGCAGCTCGGGGTGTCGAGGCAGCCCGTACGGGAGGCGCTGCAGCGCCTCAGTACCGAGGGGTGGGTCGATCTGCGGCCCGCGCAGGGCGCGTTCGTGCACGAGCCGACCGAGGACGAGGCGGACCAGCTCCTGAGGGTCCGCCAGCTCCTGGAGACGGAGGCGGTACGGCTCGCCGCGGGCAAGGCCGACGCCGCCGCGGTCGCCGCGCTGGAGGAGCTGTGCGAGGCGGGGGAGCGGGCGGTCGCGGCGGACGACGTGGAGGCGGCGGTCGCGCTCAACGCACAACTGCACGGCACGGTAATGGAGTTGGCGGCGAACGAGGTTCTCGCGGAGCTGGCCGCACAGGTCGACCGCCGGGTGCGCTGGTACTACACGCCGGTGGCGCGGCAGCGCGGCCACCAGTCCTGGGCGGAGCACCGGGAGCTGATCGCGGCGCTCGCGAACCGGGACGAGGGCCGCGCGGCGGAGGTCATGCGCGCGCACACCGAGCACACGCGCACGTCGTACCACCAGAGGGCGAAGTAGGCGGGCGAAGCAGCGGCCCAACTGCCTTGCACCGTCCGGTTCTCGCTGTCGCCAAGGATTGCATACAGTCGACGAATACTGTATGAAGAGTGGTATCCGTCCCGACCTTCTTACTCCGAACGCGCAAGCGAAGAGATGGGGTGTCGATCATGACCAAGGCTCTTGAGGGCGTGCGGGTCCTCGATATGACGCACGTTCAGTCGGGCCCGTCCGCAACCCAGTTGCTGGCGTGGCTGGGTGCGGACGTCGTCAAACTGGAGGCGCCGACCGGTGACATCACGCGCAAACAGCTGCGTGACATCCCGGACGTCGACTCCCTCTACTTCACGATGCTCAACTCCAATAAGCGGAGCATCACCCTCAATACTAAGAGTGACCGCGGCAAGGAGATCCTCACGGAGCTGATCCGCCGCTCGGACGTCATGGTGGAGAACTTCGGACCGGGCGCCGTGGACCGGATGGGCTTCACGTGGGACCGCATCCAGGAGATCAACCCCCGCATCATCTACGCCTCCATCAAGGGCTTCGGCGACGGCCCGTACACCAACTTCAAGGCCTACGAGGTCGTCGCCCAGGCGATGGGCGGCTCGATGGCCACCACCGGCTTCGAGGACGGACCGCCGACGGCCACGGGCGCGCAGATCGGTGACTCCGGCACCGGCATCCACACCGTCGCCGGCATCCTGGCGGCGCTCTTCCAGCGCGAGAGCACCGGGCGCGGGCAGCGCGTGAACGTCGCCATGCAGCACGCGGTCCTCAACCTGTGCCGCGTCAAGCTGCGCGACCAACAGCGCCTCACGCACGGACCGTTGGCCGAGTACCCGAACGAGGACTTCGGCGACGAGGTGCCCCGCTCCGGCAACGCCTCCGGCGGCGGACAGCCCGGCTGGGCCGTCAAGTGCGCACCCGGCGGACCCAACGACTACGTCTACGTCATCGTCCAGCCCGTCGGCTGGAAGCCGATGGCCGAGCTGATAGGCAGGCCGGAGATGGCGGACGACCCGGAGTGGTCGACGCCGGAGGCGCGCCTTCCGAAGCTGGGCAAGATGTTCCAGCTCATCGAGGAGTGGTCCTCGACGCTCCCCAAGTGGGAGGTGTTGGACAAGCTCAACGCCCACAACGTCCCCTGCGGCCCGATCCTCTCCACCAAAGAGATCATCGAGGACGAGTCGCTGGTGGCCAATGACATGGTCGTCGAGGTGCCGCACTCGGGACGCGGCTCGTACACCACGGTCGGCAACCCGCTCAAACTCTCCGACTCGCCGACCACCATCTCCGGCTCCCCGCTCCTGGGCGAGCACAACTCCGCCATCTACGCCGACGAACTCGGCTTGGATGCCGCGGAGTTGGCGCAACTTGTCGAGCAGGGTGTCATCTGAGATGGACGGCACCGTGGTCGACCGCCTCGTCGAGGCGAACGAACGGTACGCCGCCGCGTTCACCGATCCCGGCATGGACGCCCGCCCGGTCCTCGAGGTGGCCGTCGTCGCCTGCATGGACGCCAGGATCGACCTGCACGCCGCGCTCGGCCTGGAACTCGGCGACTGTCACACCGTCCGCAACGCGGGCGGTGTGGTCACCGACGACACCATCCGTTCGCTCGCCATCAGCCAACGGGCGCTCGGCACCCGCAGCGTGGTGCTGATCCACCACACAGGATGCGGTCTCGAATCGCTGAGCGAGGACTTCCGGCACGAGCTGGAACGCGAGGTCGGCCAGCGGCCGACGTGGGCGGTGGAGGGCTTCACCGACGTCGACCAGGATGTGCGGCAGTCCCTGCGGAAGGTGCGCACGTCGCCCTTCCTGCCGCACACCGACGACGTCCGCGGATTCGTCTTCGACGTTCGGACGGGGCTGTTGCGGGAGATCACCGCGTAGCCCCGTTCCACCCAACCAACCGCATGCAATTGCTGCGCCGCATCGCGGCAGCTCATGTGCCGCTTCATGTATCGCTGACGAGGGGGTCGCCCCGTGTCGTACCGCACCGCACTCGATCACGTCCTGACCGGCGCCGTTGCATCCGGCGGCGAACCGGCCCGCACACAAGGAAGATTCCCCCGCTCCGGCGTCACTGCGCTCGGCCGCGCCGGACTCCTCGGCCTTACCGTCGCCCCCGAACTCGGCGGCGGCGGGCGAGGGTTGGCCGAGGCCGCCGATGTCGTGGCGCGCGTCGCCCGCGTCTGTCCGGCCGCCGCGGCCGTGCTCCGCTCGCACTACGCTGCGGTGGCCGTCGTCGAGGCGCACGGCGGCGCCTGGGTGCGCGCCGAGATCGCCGCCGGGCGCCACCTGTGCTCGCTCGCCCTGGAGGAGGACGGGCCGGAGTTCGCGGCGCGCCGCACCGGCGAGGTCGTCACCCTTCGGGGCCGCAAGCGCCAGGTGGTCGCGGCAGGGGAGGCCGACAGCTACGTCTGGTCGAGCGGGCTGTCCGGGGCCGGGGCGTCCGGGACTGGGCCGTCCGGGGCCGGGCCCTCCGAGGTCGGCCCCGGAGGCCGGAGTCTGTGGCTGGTCCCGGCCCACGCCCCCGATCTGTACGTGCCGGCCCGGGCCGCGGGACCGGGGCCGAGCGGCAGCGCGACCTCGACGGTCTGCGCCGACCCCGTGCGCGTACCGGCCTCGGCCCTGCTCGGCGAGGACGGGGACGGCGAACGGCTGGTGCGGGAACTTGTGCTGCCGTGGCTGACCGAACTGGCCGCCGCGGCGGACACAGTGCCGGGCCAGGAGCCCGCGCTCGTGGCCTCGTGAACACCCGCCCGGTGTACGGAAGTCGGCCGATCGACTCCGCTCGATTTCGTCCCACTCCTTTACACCGGGCTTCTGTATACAGAAGTCTGTATGGGGTAGTGCCTGGGTCTCCTGCACCCGCGCCGGAGGCCCGCATGACGGAAGGCGGAGCGATCATGACGACCAGCGGGACGGACGTGTCGGTCGAGAGCGTGGTCAGGAGGGCGGCAGTGGCGCACCGCGGCGAGCGCGGCGCGCTGTTGCCCGTACTCCACGCCGTGCAGGCCGAGTTGGGGTGCGTACCGCAGGAGGCGATCCCCGTCCTCGCCGACGAGTTCAACCTGTCGAGGGCCGACGTGCACGGAGTGGTGACCTTCTACCACGACTTCCGCCGCGAGCCCGCGGGCCGCTCCACCGTCCGCATCTGCCGCGCCGAAGCCTGCCAGGCCCTGGGTGCCGACCGGCTGTTGAGCCACGTACGGGAGTCGGGCCTGACGCTCGGCGACACCAGCGCCGACGGCGGTGTCACGGTCGAGCAGGTCTTCTGTCTCGGCAATTGTGCGCTCGGCCCCTCGGTGGAGGCGAACGGCGGGCTGCACGGGCGCGTGACCCCGGCCCGGCTCGGCGCGATCCTCAACGGGACGGTGTGAGAGGTGACTTCCGACCACGTGACTTCGGACGGCATGACGACCGCGTACGTCCCCCGTGACGCCGCGGCCCGCTCCGTCGGCGCTGACGAAGTGGCGCAGCAACTCCAACTCGCCGCGATCGACGGCGGGTTCGGAGTCGACGTCGTCCGCAACGGCTCGCGCGGACTGCTCTGGCTCGAACCCCTCGTGGAGGTCGTGACCCCCGAAGGCCGCATCGGCTACGGTCCGGTCACCCCCGACGACGTCCCCGACCTCCTCGCCGCCGGAATGCTCGACGGCGCCGACCACCCGCTGCGGCTCGGCCCGGTCGACCAACTCCCTTGGCTGGCACGGCAGAACCGCGTCACCTTCGCCCGCGTCGGCATCACCGACCCGCTCTCGCCCGAGGACTACGAGGCCCACGGCGGCCTCCAAGGGCTGCGCGCGGCCCTGGAGATGCCGCCCGCCGACGTCGTCACCGAGGTCACCGACTCCGGGCTCCGCGGTCGCGGCGGCGCCGGCTTCCCGGCGGGCATCAAGTGGAAGACGGTGCTGGACTGCGCTGACGACACCAAGTTCATCTGCTGCAACGCCGACGAGGGCGACAGCGGCACCTTCGCCGACCGCATGGTCATGGAGGGCGACCCCTTCCTCCTCATCGAGGGCATGACGATCGCCGCCCACGCCGTCGGCGCCCGCGAGGGCTACATCTACATCCGCTCCGAATACCCCGACGCCATCGCCACGATGGGCGCCGCGATCGACATCGCCCGCGGCCGCGGCTGGCTCGGCGCCGGCATCCTCGGCTCGTCCCTCGACTTCGACCTTCACATCCGCGTCGGCGCCGGTGCGTACATCTGCGGCGAGGAGACCTCCATGCTGGAGAGCCTGGAGGGCAAGCGCGGCATGGTCCGCGCGAAACCCCCGATCCCCGCGATCGAGGGCCTCTTCGGCAGGCCGACCGTGGTGAACAACGTCCTCACACTCACCACCGTCCCCGTCGTCCTCGCCGACGGCGCCAAGGCCTACCAGGACCTCGGCGTCGGCCGCTCCCGCGGCACCCAGGTCTTCCAGCTCGCCGGCAACATCAAGCGCGGCGGCATCGTCGAGACCGCCTTCGGCATCACCCTGCGCGAGCTGATCGAGGACTACGGCGGCGGCACCCTCAGCGGCCGACCCGTGCGCGCCGTGCAGGTGGGCGGGCCACTCGGCGCGTATCTGCCGGAGGAACGGCTCGACCTGCCGATGGACTACGAGGCGCTCGCCGAGGCCGGGGCGATGCTCGGGCACGGCGGCGTCGTCGTCTTCGACGACACCGTCGACATGGCGGCGCAGGCCCGCTTCGCGATGGAGTTCTGCGCCGAGGAGTCCTGCGGCAAGTGCACGCCGTGCAGGGTCGGTTCGGTGCGCGGCGTCGAGGTCATCGACCGGATCGTGGCCGGTGAGCAGCAGGACGAGAATCTCGCGCTGCTCGAGGACCTGTGCGAGCTGATGACCGATGGTTCACTGTGTGCCATGGGCGGGCTCACCCCGATGCCCGTGCGCAGCGCGCTCGCGCACTTCGCCGACGACTTCGTCGGCCGCGGCGACCGTCGGCTCCTGGAGATCCACCCCGTACAGCGGGGCAACACTCGAACGGAGGGCCAGGCATGACGCTTCTGAAGGAACCCGACTTCGGCACTCCGGAACGCCCCGGAGCGGCCACGGTCTCGGTGGAGATCGACGGACAACAGGTGACGGTCCCCGAGGGCACATCCGTGATGCGGGCTGCCGCCGAGGCGGGCATCGATGTACCGAAGCTGTGCGCCACCGACAGCCTGGAGGCGTTCGGCTCCTGCCGGCTGTGCGTCGTCGAGATCGACGGCAGGCGCGGCACCCCGGCGTCCTGTACGACGCCGTGCGCGGACGGCATGTCGGTGAAGACGCAGACCCCGAAGGTGGAGAAGCTCCGTCAGGGCGTCATGGAGCTCTACATCTCCGACCACCCGCTCGACTGCCTCACCTGCCCCGCCAACGGTGACTGCGAACTCCAGGACATGGCAGGCGTGGTGGGTCTGCGCCAGGTCCGCTACGGCTACGAGGGTGCCAACCACCTCGACGCCGAGAAGGACACCTCCAACCCGTACTTCGACTTCGACCCGTCGAAGTGCATCGCCTGCTCGCGCTGTGTCCGCGCCTGTGACGAGGTGCAGGGCACGTTCGCCCTCACCATCGAGGGGCGCGGCTTCGAGTCGAAGGTGTCGGCGGGCGCGGGGGAGTCGTTCATGGACTCCGAGTGCGTGTCCTGCGGCTCCTGCGTCCAGGCCTGCCCGACGTCAACTCTCCAGGAAAAGTCCGTAGTTGACCTCGGCATGCCGACCCGGTCCGTGGTCACCACCTGCGCGTACTGCGGTGTCGGCTGCTCGTTCAAGGCCGAGCTGCGCGGCGACGAACTCGTCCGCATGGTCCCCCACAAGGACGGCGGCGCCAACGAGGGCCACTCCTGCGTCAAGGGTCGCTTCGCCTTCGGCTACGCCACCCACCCCGACCGCAAACTCAAGCCCATGGTCCGCGAGCGCATCACCGACCCGTGGCGCGAGGTCGAGTGGGACGAGGCCATCGGTACCGTCGCGCGCCGCTTCCGCGAGATCCAGGGCACGTACGGATCGGGCTCCATCGGCGCCATCTCCTCCTCCCGCTGCACCAACGAGGAGGTGTACGTCGTCCAGAAGATGGTCCGCGCCGCCTTCGGCAACAACAACGTCGACACCTGCGCCCGCGTCTGCCACTCGCCCACCGGCTACGGCCTCAAGCAGACCTTCGGCGAATCGGCCGGCACCCAGGACTTCCGCTCCGTCGCCGAGGCCGACGTCATCATGGTCATCGGCGCCAACCCCACTGACGGACACCCGGTGTTCGCGTCGCGGATGAAGCGCCGGCTGCGCGAGGGCGCCGGTCTGATCGTCGTCGACCCGCGCCGCATCGACCTGGTGCGCACCCCGCACATCGAGGCCCAGCACCACCTCCAGCTGCGCCCCAGCACGAACGTCGCCGTCGTCAACGCGATGGCACACGTCGTCGTCACCGAGGGCCTCACCGACGAGAACTTCGTCGCGGAGCGCTGCGAGGGGTACGCGGAGTGGGCCGAGTTCGTGGCCCGCCCGGAGAACAGCCCCGAGGCGACCGAGGAGATCAGCGGCGTCCCCGCCGCCGACCTGCGCGCGGCGGCCCGCCTCTACGCGTCCGCGGGCAACGGCGCGATCTACTACGGCCTCGGTGTCACCGAGCACAGCCAGGGCTCGACGATGGTCATGGGAATGGCCAACCTGGCGATGGCCTGCGGAAACATCGGCCGCGACGGCGTCGGCGTCAACCCGCTGCGCGGGCAGAACAACGTTCAGGGCTCCTGCGACATGGGCTCCTTCCCGCACGAGCTGCCCGGCTACCGGCACATCTCCGACGACGCCGTGCGGGGTGTCTTCGAGAACCTGTGGGGCCGGGAGCTGCTGCCGGAACCGGGCCTGCGCATCCCCAACATGTTCGACGCGTCGATCGACGGCGACTTCCGCGGCCTGTTCGTGCACGGCGAGGACATCGCCCAGTCCGACCCGAACCTCCAGCACGTCACGGCGGCCCTCGAAGCCATGGAACTCGTCGTGGTCCAGGACCTGTTCCTCAACGAGACCGCGAAGTTCGCCCACGTCTTCCTGCCCGGCGCCTCCTTCCTGGAGAAGGACGGCACGTTCACCAACGCCGAGCGGCGCGTCAACCGGGTGCGGTCGGTGATGCCACCGAAGGCGGGCAAGCACGAGTGGCAGATCGTGTGCGAGATCGCCACCGCCATGGGCTACGCCATGGACTACGACCACCCGTCGCAGATCATGGACGAGATCGCCTCGGTCACCCCGACCTTCGCCGGTGTCTCCTTCGACCTCATCGACAAGCTCGGCAGCATCCAGTGGCCGTGCAACGAGGAGGCCCCCGAGGGCACACCGACCATGCACGTCGACGCGTTCACGCGCGGCAAGGGCAGGTTCGTGGTCACCTCCTACGTACCGACCAACGAACGCAGCACGCGCCGCTTCCCGCTGGTCCTCACCACGGGCCGCATCCTCAGCCAGTACAACGTCGGCGCGCAGACCCGCCGCACCGGCAACGTCGCCTGGCACCCCGAGGACATCCTGGAGGTGCATCCCCACGATGCGGAGGAGCGCGGCATCACCGACGGCGACCTCGTCACCCTCTCCAGCCGCGTCGGCGCGACGGCGCTGCACGCGCAGATCTCCGACCGGATGCCACCGGGCGTCGTCTACACCACGTTCCACCACCCGGTGACGGGCGCGAACGTGGTGACGACGGAGAACTCCGACTGGGCCACCAACTGCCCGGAGTACAAGGTGACAGCCGTACAGGTCGGCCTCGCGCCCAAGGCACTCGCGGAACAGCAGGGCGCCGAGGAACTCGTCACGGTGGTGGACTGACATGACACACACTGACGGGGCACACACCGTCCCGGCGGAACGCCGGATGGCGAACGACATCGCCGCCCACCAGGGCCACCTTCCGGACGCCGCCGCGGCGGAGGCGATCGCCGGACACCTCACCCGGTTCTGGGACCCGAGGATGCGGACGCGGCTCTACGCGCTCGTGGACGACGGAGCGGGCGGCCTCGATCCGCTCGTGGTCTCGGCCGTGAAACTCATGCGCTGAGACCGTCCCGGCCACCTTCCCAGCGGCCGCCGCGCGCCAGGGCACGCGCGGCGGCCGCACCCACTTCTCCATGTGTCGTCGGTTCCGCGTGCTGTGCGGCGCGCGCCCGGTGACATGTGCGTACCTCCACACCCTCGAAGCCAGGAGGCACCACGATGAAGATCGCAGTTGTCGGCGCCGGAGCCATCGGCGCGTACGTGGGCGCGGCCCTCCACCGCGGCGGCGCGGATGTGCACCTCGTCGCCCGCAGGGACCATCTGCGCGCCATCCAGGCCGAAGGCGTCCGCGTGCTCAGCCCGCGCGGCGACTTCACCGCCCACCCGCATGCCACCGACGACCCGAGCGAGATCGGCCACGTGGACTACGTGTTCCTCGGCCTCAAGGCCCACTCGTACCCGTCGTGCGGCTCGCTCGTCGCCCCGCTGCTCGGCGAGCACACCGCGCTGGTGGCCGGCCAGAACGGCGTCCCGTGGTGGTACTTCCACCGCCTCACGGGCCCGTACGAGGGCCGCCGCATCGAGGCGGTCGACCCGGGCGGCGCGACGAGCAAAGTACTGCCGCCCGAGCGCGCGATCGGCTGCGTGGTCTACCCAGCCACGGTCATCGAATCCCCGGGCGTCATACGGCACTTGGAAGGCACCCGCTTCTCCATCGGCGAGCCGGACGGCAGTGTCTCGCGCCGTTGCACGGACCTGAGCGAGGCCATGGTCGCGGGCGGCCTCAAGTGCCCCGTCGAGCGGAACCTGCGCGACGACATCTGGATCAAGCTGATGGGTAACGCGGCCTTCAACCCGATCAGTGCGCTGACCCGAGCCACCATGACAGACATGTGCCGCCACCCCCTGACACGCGCGATGGTGGCTCATGTCATGGAGGAGATCCTCGACATCGCGGCCCGCGTCGGCTCGACACCCGAGATCTCCATCGAGAAGCGCCTGCGCGGAGCCGAGGGCGTAGGCGCCCACAAGACGTCCATGCTCCAGGACTTGGAGGCGGGAAAGCAGCTGGAGCTCGACGCGATCGTCACGGCGGTCGTGGAGATGGCCGACATCACCGGCGCCGAGGCACCCACGCTGCGTGCCATCCACGCGGCGACCGACCTATTGGCACGCACCGTGCTGCCGTAGCACGCTACGGATGAAGATCACGTGGCAGAGGAGACGTACATGCTGTTCCGGCAGTTGGAGTACTTCGTGGCGGTGGCCCGTGAACGCCACTTCGCACGCGCCGCCGAGTCCTGCTACGTCTCCCAGCCCGCGCTCTCGGCGGCGATCGCCAAGCTGGAACGCGAGCTGAACGTCACGCTGATCAACCGCGGCCACAACTACCAGGGCCTCACCCCGGAGGGCGAGCGCCTGGTGGTGTGGGCGAAACGGATCCTCGCGGAACAGGACGCGTTCAAGGCGGAGGTGGCGGCGGTCCAGTCGGGCATCACGGGGACGCTCCGCCTGGGCACGGACCCCACGGCGTCCACGACGTTGGCCCTCCCGGTCGGCGCGTTCTGCTCGGCGCACCCCCTGGCGAAGGTCCAGGTCCGCTCCCGTCTGTCGACGAAGGAGCTCCACCGCCAGCTCCGCGACTTCGAACTCGACGTGGCCATCGCCCACTTCGACCCGGACGACCAGGAGGGCCTCCAAGTGGTCCCCCTCTACCAGGAGCGCTACCTCCTCCTGGTTCCGGACGACCAGTTCAAGTCCAGTACCGGAAGCCTGACGTGGGCGGACGCGGCGCAACTCCCCCTGGCGTTGTTGACACCCGACATGCGCATCCGCCAGATCATCGACAAGGTCTTCGCGAACAAGGGCCTGGAGGTCACCCCACAGGTCGAGACCGACTCCATCGCCTCCCTGTACGCACATGTGGGCGGCGGTGAATGGGCGAGCGTCGTGCCCCACACATGGCTCCGCGCGATGCCGGTGGACGGCCGTACACGAGCGCTCCCACTGGTCGACCCGGAGGCCGGGGCCCAGGTCTCGGTGGCCATCCACGCGGGCACGCCGGGTTCGGTGGCGGCCCGCGCCTTCGTCAACGCGGCGACAGCCCTGAACCTGGACGAGGTCTTCGCCCACCGGGTCCCGGCCCAGGTCGGCAGCCCAAGCCCCTGCGGCGATTGAGCAACCGGCACCGCGGCCGACGCCTCGGGGCTCCGCCCCGGACCCCGCGCCTCAATCGCCGGCGGGGCTTGAAGTGCCCATCGGCCGGCGGGGCTGAATCGCCTCAATCCCCGACGGGGCTGGAAAGACCGCCTCAATCGCCGGCGGGGCTTGATAGATCAAACCCCGCCGGCGATTGGATCATCTGAGCCCGGCGGGGAGTGGATCATCCGAGCCCGGCGGGGGTCGGTTATTCAAGCCCCTGCGGCGATTGAGCAGGCCTTTCGAGCCGGTGCGGCGGTACGGGCACATCAAGCCCCGCCGGCGATTGAGGCGCGGGGTCCGGGGCAGAGCCCCGTGACGTCGACTCACCCGTACCGCTCCCGCACCGCCCCCCGGTCCAACCCTCCCTGCGCAGTCCGAGGCAGACCGGACACGAACACGACCCGATCCGGCACCTCGGCGGCAGCCAACCGCTCGCGCGAGTACCGCAACACCTCACCCACCTCCACACACTCTCCGCCCCGCACCACAACCGCCGCCCCAATCCCCTCCCCACCCACCGCGAACACCGCCGCCTCCGCGACCGACGGGCACCCGGCCAGCACATCCTCCACGTACTCCGGGGAGATCGTCAGCCCCCGCCGCACGATCAGGCTCTCGATCCGTCCGGCAAGGGACAGATACCCGTCCTCATCGAGCGACCCCAGGTCCCCCGTACGCAACCACCCGTCACCCGCCACGCTCGGCCCCGACACCCACACCTCCCCCCGCACCCCGGCCGGACACACCCTCCCGTCCCGGTCGACGACGCGCAGCCGTACCCCGGTCGCCCGCCCCACCGTCCCGTGTTTGAGCGGCCCGCGCTCCGGCAGCGGCTCACTGGCGATCTGGTGCGCGGCCTCGGTCACCCCGTACGCGGACAGCAGCGGCGCCCCGAACATCCGCTCAAGCGCCCGCTGGGACGCAGCGTTGAGCGACGCACCGCAACTGCGCACGAAACGCAACGGCGGCGGCGCTCCCAGGTCACCCAGGTCACCCACGCCGCCCAGGTCCGCCGCCTCCGACGACCGATCGAGCAGCGCCTCATGGATCGTCGGCACCGCAGTGAACCAACTCGCCCCCGCCGCCCGCAGATCCGCCCAGAACGTCTCCGCCGAGAACCGCCCACCCGCGGGCAGCAGCACCCGCCCCCCGCTGGCGAGCGTGGACAGAAGCGACGCGAAAAGACCGTGCCCGTGGAAGAACGGCATGACCGCGACGGTCGCGTCCTCGGGCCCCAACGCGTAGGTGGCACAGACGTTGTGGACGGACGCCGCCACATTGGTGTGCGTGAGCGGCACCATGCGGGCACGCCCCGTGGCCCCCGCGGTGAACAGGACGAGCGCGTCCTCCTGCCTCCTGTGCGGTGCCGCGTCGGTACCGGCGATCCCATCGGCGCCAAGTACGGCGCGCGCCCCCAACTCGCCAACCCGAAACCGGAGTTCGGCATCCGAAAGACCCGGATCCAGAGGCGCGGCCACCACCCCCACACGTCCCGCCCCGAGCAACGCGGCCACGAACTCCGCGGTATTGCCCGCGACGAGACCGAGCACATCACCGGCGCTCAGCCCCGCCCCGACGATCCGCTCCGCCATCCGGTCCGCGAGCGCGTCCAACGCCTCGTACGACAGGGGAACCCGCTCGGCGCCGACGACGAGCGCCGGGGCGTGGGGCCGCGCACGGGCCTGCCGGTCGAGGAGATCGGCGAGCCCCGTGACGGTCAGGGCCGATGTGGCCATGCCTTCCACCTCCCGTCCTCAGCGAGCGTGCGGTCAGCGGCCGCACACGTCCAATACGCACTCACGAACACCCGATAGCAACCGCTTATCAACCCCCAAAGACCCACCCCAGCAGGGGATTTGGCGCACGCTTGACTCTCGATAGACGCCGGTTATCGCCTGGAAGCCGATGGGTCTTGGACGAGGCGCCGCCGCCTGTCGAAGGTGAGAACAGGAGACCCGTCCAAGGAGGAACTCGGATCATGACCGCTGACTCGACCGCCGACCAAACCGCCGAGGCCGCGGCAGGAGCCGACGCGCCGACCGAGCTCACCGACGGCTACCACCTCGTCGTCGACGCCCTGAAGAAGAACGACGTCGACACCATCTACGGACTCGTGGGCATCCCCGTCACCGACCTCGCCCGCCTCGCGCAGGCCGAGGGCATCCGCTACATCGGCTTCCGTCACGAGTCGAACGCGGGCCACGCCGCCGCGATCGCCGGCTACCTCACCAAGAAGCCCGGCATCGCGCTCACGGTCTCGGCCCCCGGCTTCCTCAACGGCCTGGTCGCCCTCGCCAACGCCACCACCAACTGCTTCCCGATGGTGCAGATCTCCGGGTCGAGCGAGCGCCACCTCGTCGACCTCAAGCAGGGCGACTACGAGGAGATGGACCAACTCGCCGCCGCCCAGCCCTTCGTGAAGGCCGCGTACCGCGTCAGCCGCGTCGAGGACATCGGCCGCGGCATCGCCCGCGCCCTGCGCACGGCGATCTCCGGCCGCCCTGGCGGCGTCTACCTCGACATCCCGGCGGCGGTCCTCGGCTCGGTCATGGACAAGGAGGCGGGGGAGCGGACCCTCTCCCGCCTCGTCGACCCGGCCCCGCGCCAGCTGCCCGCACCCGAGGCGGTGGACCGCGCGATCGACCTCCTGGAGAACGCGGAGCGCCCGCTGATCGTCCTCGGCAAGGGCGCGGCCTACGCCCAGGCGGACGACAAGATCCGCAACCTCATCGAGTCCACGGGCATCCCGTACGTACCGATGTCGATGGCGAAGGGCCTGCTCCGCGACGACCACCCGCAGTCGGCGGCGACGGCCCGCTCCCTCGCCCTGAAGAAGGCCGACGTCGTGATGCTGGTCGGCGCCCGCCTCAACTGGCTGCTCAACCACGGCGAACGCGGCTGGAACCCGGACGCGAAATTCATCCAGGTCGACATCGAGTCCCGGGAACTGGACTCCAACCAGCCGATCGCGGCCCCGCTCGTCGGTGACATCGAGTCGGTCCTGGACCAGCTCGCCGACCGCACCAAGCCCGGCCAGATCGCGGCGTCGACCGCCTGGCGCGAGGAACTGGGCGACCGCTCCGCGCAGAACGTCGCCAAGATGGCCAAGCGCCTGGAGGCCGACCCGCACCCCATGCAGTTCATGGGTGCGCTCAAGGCGGTCCGCGACGTCGTCCACCAGCACCCGGAGACGTACATCGTCAACGAGGGTGCCAACACCCTCGACATCGCCCGCAACGTCATCGACATGCACCACCCGCGCCGCCGCCTCGACTCCGGGACCTGGGGAGTCATGGGCATCGGCATGGGCTACGCGATCGCGGCCGCCGTCGAGAGCGGCGGAGCGCCCGTCGTCGCCATCGAGGGCGACAGCGCCTTCGGCTTCAGCGGCATGGAGCTGGAGACGATCTGCCGCTACCACCTGCCGGTCGTCACCGTGATCATGAACAACGGCGGCGTCTACAAGGGCGACGAGACCATCACCGACGCCCCCGCCCCCACCACCCTCATGAGCGCCGCCCGCCACGACCGGATGATCGAGTCCTTCGGCGGCAAGGGCTACCGGGCCACCACCCCCGCCGAGGTCACGGCCGCCCTCACCGAGGCCATCGCCTCCGGCGGCCCCGCGCTCATCGACTGCGTGATCGACCCGTCGGCCGGTACGGAGAGCGGCCACATCGCCCACCTGAACCCGAAGGGCATCGGCATCAAGAAGTAACGCTCCGTGTCCGGTAGGGCACCGATATACGCACGTGAAAGCCACTCCGAAACCTTGGTATTGTTGAGGTGTCGCCGCGGGGTACGCCCCGTGTCGAGCGCACCTTGTCCGGGTGGCGGAATGGCAGACGCGCTAGCTTGAGGTGCTAGTGCCCTTTATCGGGCGTGGGGGTTCAAGTCCCCCCTCGGACACTCACGGAGTGCCGGTCGAGATTATCTCGACCGGCACTTTTTGTTTGCGCTGGTCAGACGGGGGCAGGCGCGACCTTGAGCCGTGTGTATGGCTTTTCAACCTTTCACAGGTCAAAGAGAATAGAGGTCGGTGTGTCCTCCAGACTGGTGGCCGAACACCTTTACATGGTGTTCGGTGGGCGACAACAGAAGGCTGTGGAGAGGCTCCGCGGCGGCGCGGACCGTGAGGAGCTGCGCGCCGAGGGAACCACGGCCGCCGTGATCGACGCGTCGTTCACCGTCGAGCCCGGTCAGATCTTCGTCGTCATGGGCCTGTCGGGATCGGGCAAGTCGACCCTGCTCAGGATGCTCAACGGACTCCTGGACCCGACGTCGGGACAGGTGACGTTCGACGGGCAGGACCTGACGACGCTGGCTCCCAAGGAGCTGCGCGAGGTCCGCTCCCACAAGATCAGCATGGTCTTCCAGCACTTCGCGCTGTTCCCGCACCGCTCCGTCATGGAGAACGCGGGTTACGGCCTGGAGGTGCAGGGCGTTCCGCGCGCCGAGCGCGAGGAGCGGGCGATCGAGGCGCTGCGTCTGGCCGGTCTGGAGGGGTGGGAGAAGTCCTTCCCCGACGAGCTGTCCGGCGGTATGCAGCAGCGTGTGGGCCTGGCCCGCGCGCTCGCCACGGACGC
>NZ_JBSFVM010000026.1:0-97797 GCF_053592315.1 Streptomyces sp. NPDC002754 | reverse complement strand
GTTGATTTTTGGCACGCTGTTGAGTTCTCAAGGAACGGACGCTTCCTTTGTACTCACCCTCGCGGGCTTTCCTCCGGGCGCTTCCCTTCGGTCTTGCTGTTGTTGCGTTTCCGACTCTATCAGACCGTTTCACCGGCCGATTTCCCTCGGTCCCGCTTCGCTTTCCGGCCTTTCGGCTTTCCGGCGAGTCCGACTCTATCAGATCCTTTCGGGCCTGATTTCCAGTCAGAGGGGCTTGTCTTCCCGGCTGTTGGGCCGTTCCGACGTTCCAAACTTTAGCGGATTCCCGGCCCCCGAGCTAATCGGGGGTTCGGAATTGAATTCGGGCATGCCGAACAGAATCCCGGTGGGGTGATCGTGCTGAGATTGGATGCCGCTTGAGCGGCGGATGGCTACCGAAGAACCGTTACGGCTCCGTGGCAACCCGAAGTACCTTACGGATCGGGGAAGGCCGTGTCAACCCTCCCCCGGTCCGGCTTCAGTCGAGGTCGTTGAGGCGGCCGCCGGCGTCCGGCTGGGCGTCTTCCACGCGACGTAGAAGACGGGTGAGGACCTCGCCGAGGGCGCTGCGCTCCGCCGGCGTGAGGTCCTGGAGGAGGTCCTCCTCGAAGACGGACGCGAGGCGCATCGCCTCCAGCCACTTCTCGCGGCCCTCCGAGGTCAGCTCCACGATGACGCGGACGCGGTTGTTCTCGTCGCGGTCGCGGGTGACCAGGCCCTCCTGGACCATGCGGTCGATGCGGTGGGTCATCGCGGCGGGGGTCAGGCCGAGGCGCTTGGCGATGTCGCCGGGGCCCATCCGGTAGGGGGCACCGGAGAGGACGAGGGCCTTGAGGACCTCCCAATCGGTGTTGCTGATCCCTATCTCCGCGGTCTGGCGTCCGTACGCCACGTTCATCCGACGGTTGAGCCTGCCGAGCGCCGAGACGATCTGCTCGACCTGGGGGTCGAGGGCCTGGAACTCGCGCTGGTACGCGGCGATCTGCTCTTCGAGCGTCGGCTCGGTCGCCCGTACGCCTGGGGTGTCCGCCATGCCGCGCAGTATGGCACGGCTGTCGTTGGCGTTGAAGTCCTTGGGTGTGTACTCTTTAGCTTCTAACTTTAGCTTCGAAGTCTTCAGGGGTAAGGCCCCGACCAGCGAAAGGCCAGGTGAAAGTGACCAGGGCGATGGGCGCCGCGATGCGCCGAATTCAGGTGGGCAGCGCGCTGAGCGCGTTCGGCATCGGCTTCACGGTTCCGTTCCTCTACGTGTACGTGGCGGAGGTCCGAGAGCTCGGGGCCGGTGCGGCGGGGATCGTGCTGGCCGCCTTCGCCATGGCCGCCCTGGTCGTCCTCCCCTTCACCGGCCGCGCCATCGACCGGCGCGGGCCGCTGCCCGTGCTCGTCGCGGCCTCGGTCGTGGCGTCCGTGGGAGCGGTCGGTCTCGGGTTCGCCACGTACGAGTCGGCTGCCATCGTGGCCGCCGCGGTGCTGGGGGCCGGGACCGCGGTGCTGCAGCCGGCGCTCGCGACGATGATCGTGTGGTGCTCGGCGCCGGAGACGCGCACCCGTTCGTTCGCGACACAGTTCTTCCTGCAGAACCTGGGCCTCGGCATCGGCGGGCTCATCGGCGGACAGATCGTGGACGAGTCCAGGCCGGACAGCTTCCTGCTGCTCTTCTCCATCGAGGCCGTGATGTTCCTGGTGCTCGCCGGGATCGTGCTGACCGTACGGATGCCGCATTCGCCGGCGCTCGGCGAGGCCGTGCCGAAGGGCGAGGGCCAGGGCGGCATGCGGGCGCTGCTCGGGCACCGGGCGATGATGCAGCTGTGCGTGCTCGGGTTCGTGCTGTTCTTCGCCTGCTACGGGCAGTTCGAGTCGGGGCTGAGTGCCTACGGTGTCGAGGCGGCCGGTATCTCGGCGTCCACGCTCGGGATCGCGCTCGCCGCCAACACGGCGATGATCGTGGTCGCCCAGTTCGCCGTCCTCAAGCTGGTCGAGCGCCGGAAGCGGTCGCGGGTGATTGCGGCCGTGGGGCTCATCTGGACTGTGGCGTGGCTGGCGGCCGGGTACGCGGGGATCGGCCACGGGAGCCAGGCGATGGCGACCGCCGCGTTCATCTCCACGTACGCGCTGTTCGGTCTCGGTGAGGCGATGCTGTCGCCGACCGTGGCGCCGCTCGTCGCCGATCTCGCTCCGGCCGGCATGGTCGGGTCGTACAACTCGGCCTTCGCGCTGGTGAAGCAGCTCGCGCTGGCGGTCGGGCCTGCCGTGGGCGGGCCGATGGGCGCCGCGCTGCACGGGCCGTACATCGTGACGTTCGTGCTGTTCTCGCTGGCCGTCACCGTGCTCGCGCTGCGGCTCGGCAAGCGGCTCACGCCGGTGCAGGACCAGCCGTCGCTGGCCGGCAGCCGTGTGGTGATGCAGAGCTCGCCTGAGCCCGCAGCCGCCACGTCCGGCTGAGACGTCACGCCGGAAGCGCTCCCCCGGCCTTGCCCGGTGGGAGCACGAACTCGCACCACACCGCCTTGCCGCCGCCCGGCGTGCGCCGCGAGCCCCAGTTCGAGGCGATCGTGGCGACGATCGCGATGCCACGCCCCGCCTCGTCCGCCGGTTCCGCGCGGCGGCGGCGCGGCAGGTGGTCGTCGCCGTCGGTCACCTCGATGATCAGGCGGCGGTCCGTGCGGCGCAGGCGCAGGCGCATGGGCGGGGTGCCGTGCTGGAGGGAGTTGGCGACGAGTTCGCTGGCCGCGAGGACGCCCACGTCGTGGAGTTCGTCGGCGAAGCGCCAGCTGGTGAGGACGCCGGACGCGAAGGCACGCGCGCGTGGAGCCGCCTCCACGCCGCCGAGCAGTTCGAGCGCCGCGTTGCGGAAGCGCTCGCCGTCGGTGCCCTTGCGGGCCGGGTGCTGAACGACCAGGACCGCGACGTCGTCGTCGTGATCGGCCGTGACACCGGCCGCGCGGATCAGGCGGTCGCAGACCACCTGGGGCGTGCCGGTCGCGCCCGCCAGGGCGTTCTCGAGCGCGGCCACCCCCTCGTCGATGTCCTCGTCGCGGCGCTCCACCAGGCCGTCGGTGTACATGACCGCCGTGGACCCGGAGCCGAGCGGCACCGAGCCCGAGGCGTGCAGCCAGCCGCCGGTGCCGAGCGGCGGCCCCGTGGGCTCGTCGCCGCGGTGGATCGTGCCGTTCTCGTCGCGTACGAGGATCGGCAGATGGCCCGCGGAGGCGTAGACGAGGCTGCCCTCGTTCGGGTCGTGGACGGCGTAGACGCAGGTGGCGATCTGGTGCGGGTCGATCTCCGTAGCGAGGCCGTCCAGTAGTTGGAGTACCTCGTGCGGGGGCAGGTCCAGGCGCGCGTAGGCGCGGACCGCCGTGCGGAGCTGGCCCATGACCGCGGCCGCCCGGACGCCGCGGCCCATGACGTCGCCGATCACCAGGGCCGTGCGGCCGCCGCCGAGGGTGATCACGTCGTACCAGTCGCCGCCGACCGCGGCCTCGGTGCCGCCGGGCTGGTACGTGGCCGCGATCCGCAGGTCGTCCGGCTCCTCCAACTCCTGTGGCAGGAGGGAGCGTTGGAGCGTGACCGCCGTCTCGCGCTGTTCGCTCTCGCTGGTGCGCAGGCGCTCCGCCGCCTCCGCGTGGTCCGTGACATCGGCCGCGAAGATCAGCACCCCGGGGCCCTCCGCGGTCTCCAGCGGGGTGCAGGTGACGGTGTACGAGCGACCGCCGGACGTCTTGCGGGACTTGACCGTGCGGGGCTTGCCGCTGCGCAGCACCTGGTCGAGGAACGGGAGCAGGCTGAGCTCGTCGAGCTCGGGCAGCGCCTCGTGGGCGGGCTCGCCCGCGGTGCGCTCGCCGAAGGCCGCTACGTAGGCGTCGTTGACGTACGCGATGCGGTGCTCGGGGCCGTGCACCAGGGCGACGAGGGCGGGGATGCGGTCGAGGACCTCGCGTACGGGCAGCTCGTCGACGCCGCCCTCCTCGCCGGGCGCCTCTTCGGACAGGTGCTCGGCGCGGGCAGCGGGGACCGCGCGGCGCTGCGTTCCGGGGAGCCGGGCGCTCCAGCGCGTGAAGTTCACAGGGGAAAAGCCTCGTGGGGTCGAGGGTGGGCGAGGGGCCCGCCCAGGGTCGTGGACCAGTCTGGCGGACCGTACTGACAAACGTCAGACGCCGGTCCGCGAGCGGGGGTTCCGCGCTCCGGTCAGCAGTGCTCCGTCGGGGGCGTCAACAGGACGCTCAGGGCGACCCCTTCGGGTTTTCCGGGGGCCCTTGTGGGGTGTCGCGGGAGGGTCCGCCAGATGGGTCCGTAGGAGGGACCGCTCCGGCCGCGAGTTCGAACTCGGCGCGGGGCTGTTCCAGCGAGCCCAGCGAGACGATCTCTCGCTTGAACAGACCGGAGAGCGTCCATTCGGTCAGAACGCGGGCCTTGCGGTTCACGGTGGGCACCCTGCTGAGGTGGTAGACGCGGTGCATGAACCAGGCAGGGTAGCCCTTCAGTTTGCGACCGTAGACGTGCGCGACGCCCTTGTGCAGTCCGAGTGAGGCCACCGAACCCGCGTACGCGTGCTCGTAGTCGGTGAGGGGTTCGCCGCGCACGGATGCCGCGATGTTGTCGCCGAGGGTGCGGGCCTGGCGCACCGCGTGCTGGGCGTTGGGCGCGCACTCCTTGCCGGGCTCGTCCGCGGTGATGTCCGGGACCGCCGCGGCGTCGCCCGCTCCCCACGCGTGCGGGGCGCCGTCGACGGCGAGCGTGGCGGTGCACTTGAGGCGGCCGCGTTCGTTCAGCGGCAGGTCCGTGGCGGCGAGCAGCGGACTCGGCTTGACGCCGGCCGTCCACACGACCGTACGTGTGGGAAAGCAGGAGCCGTCGCTGAGCACCGCTACGCGGTGCTCGCAGGATTCGAGCCGGGTCTCCAGGCGTACGTCGATGTTGCGGCCGCGCAGTTCGCGGATCGTGTACTGGCCCATTTCCGGGCCCACTTCGGGCAGGACCCGATCGCTCGCCTCCACGAGGATCCATTTCAGGTCCTCGGCCTTGACGTTGTGGTAGTACTTCGCCGCGTACCGGGCCATGTCCTCCAGCTCTCCGAGCGCCTCCACGCCCGCGTAGCCGCCTCCTACGAAGACGAAGGTGAGCGCCGCGTCACGGATCGCCGGGTCGCGCGTGGAGGACGCGATGTCGAGCTGTTCGATGACGTGGTTGCGCAGGCCGATGGCCTCCTCGACGGTCTTGAACCCGATGCCGAATTCGGCGAGCCCGGGGACCGGGAGCGTGCGGGAGACGGAGCCCGGCGCCAGGACCAGTTCGTCGTAGGTGAGGGTGGCCGCGCCCGTCCCCTCCTCGTCGCTGGCCAGCGTGGTGTACGTGGCCGTGCGCTTGGCGTGGTCGATGGAGTGCGCCTCGCCGACGATCACCTGGCACAGGTCGAGCGCGCGGCGCAGCGGGACGACGACATGGCGCGGCGAGATCGATCCGGCGGCCGCCTCCGGCAGGAAGGGCTGATAGGTCATGTACGGGTCGGGGGTGATCACGACGATCTCCACGGCACCGCTCTTGAGCTCCGGTCCGAGCTTCTTCTGGAGTCGCAGAGCCGTGTACATCCCGACGTAACCGCCGCCGACTACAACAATGCGCGTACACCTCGGGGGTACGGGGGTCGTCCCCCGGAAGATTGCAGTCCTCACCCTCCCATGACGCATCGGCCCCCTGCGTTTGTCCACAGCCTCGACCATTTGTATGACGACCAGAAGTACCCCTCCTGGCCCGGCTGTCGACCCGCGCGCGCGGGAGGTGCCCAGGTCAGCGTCCGAAGCGGGGCCCTGGGCCGGGGTGGAGAGCGGCAAGGCCGTCATGGCGAAATCCCGCACGTACTTCTTTCGAGGGGCACCCGGTGCGGAACCTGCCCCTTCTGAATTGCCCCCGGCTCAACTATGTTCGTCTCTTGTCGGGGTGTCTGGGGGGATACGCGGGCGATGGGGACGCGGTCCCGGAAATCGCTGTCTGTTCCTCCGGCTCCGACAGACAATGGCGGGGAGTGTCTCCGGGGGGAGACGTCATTACCGGGGGAACACATATGCACATTCAGGACTCTCATTGGACCTCGACCTCTACCGTCGCGCCCTCTGGCACGGTCGCGGGGGCCAACGGGCGGGGGGCGGGCGACAGTTCGCGCTCCACGCCGCTTCGTGTGGACGCACAGCGCAACCTTGAGCATGTGCTGCGCGCCGCCAGGGAGGTCTTCGGCGAGCTGGGGTACGGGGCGCCCATGGAGGACGTGGCGCGTCGCGCTCGCGTCGGGGTGGGCACGGTCTACCGGCGCTTTCCCAGCAAGGACGTACTGGTGCGGCGGATAGCCGAGGAGGAGACCGCGCGGCTGACCGACCAGGCGCGCACGGCGCTCGGCCAGGAGGAAGAGCCGTGGTCGGCGCTCTCGCGCTTCCTGCGGACCTCGGTCGCCTCGGGTGCGGGGCGGCTGCTGCCTCCGCAGGTACTGCGGGTGGGGGTAGCCGACTCCGAGGACGGCGTGCTCGACGAGCCGCGCGTTCCCGAGCAGCGTGCCGCGACACCGGAGCTGCGGCTCGTCGAGCGACAGCCGGCGGTCGGCGGCGAGAGCCTGCCATCGGACGACTCGGGGGCCGCGGCGCTCCTCGAGGTCGTGGGGCGGCTCGTGGACCGCGCCCGGGAGGCCGGTGAGCTGCGCGCCGATGTGACCGTGTCGGACGTACTGCTGGTCATCGCGACGGCGGCCCCGTCGCTTCCGGACGCCGTACAGCAGGAGGCGGCCTCCGCCCGGCTGCTCGACATCCTGCTCGAAGGGCTGCGGTCCCGGCCGGCGTGACCGGTCGGAACAACGGGCCGGATCCTCACCGAACCGAGGGAGTGACCGCGAGTCGACCACACCGTCACTCGCGGTCAACTCCCGTTGAACGGCACGGTGGTTGATGCTTCCCCGAACGGGTGATCCTTAGGGGTCGAGCACGCGAAATCTCCACGGATGAGTGGTTGCGGTGCAGCAGCTACTTCGGGGGCCCGTGCGTGTGACACTCTTTCCCGGTGATCGGGTCAGAGTGGGCGGTCGGGGGCATTCCGCAATGAGCGTTGACGGGCGGGACGAGCAGCGGCCCGAGGGCGGCGGGACGAGCGCCGAGAGCCCGCCCTCGCGGCAGGTACCGAGCCAGGGCGGTCCGGGGCGCACGCCCCCCGAGCAGCCGGACATCCAGACGGCGGACATCCAGACACCGGACATCAAGACATCCGTGCCGCCTCAGCGCGAGAGCGGCTCACCCGGCGTGGTCGACGGCGAGGCACCGTCCTCCGATGCCGACCTGATCGCCAGCATGCGCGCGGGCGACGACGGCGCCTACGAAGAGCTGTACCGCCGCCACTCCGCCGCCGTGCGCCGCTACGCCCGCACCTGCTGCCGCGACGGGCACACCGCCGACGACCTCACGGCCGAGGTCTTCGCCCGCACCCTGCAGGCGGTGCGCAGCGGCAGCGGTCCCGAGCACGCGATGCGCGCCTATCTGCTGACCACGGTGCGCCGCGTGGCCGCGGGCTGGACGAAGTCGGCCAAGCGCGAGCACCTCGTCGACGACTTCGCCGTGTTCGCCACGCAGGCCGCCCGCTCGTCCGAGGCCATGGACGACGACACGCTCGACCTGGGCGCCGACGTCCTCGCGATGCACGAGGCCGAGCAGTCGATGGCCATGCAGGCCTTCCGCTCGCTGCCCGAGCGCTGGCAGGCCGTGCTGTGGCACACGGAGGTCGAGGAGGAGTCGCCCAGCGAGGTCGCCACGCTCTTCGGGCTCGACGCCAATGGCACGCGCGTGCTCGCCAAGCGGGCCCGCGAGGGCCTGAAGGAGGCCTACCTCCAGGCCCATGTCTCGACCACGCTCACCCAGTCCGAGGAGTGCGCACGCTACGCGGACCGGCTCGGCGCCTACGCGCGCGGCAGCCTGCGCACGCGGGCGGAGCGGGGCCTGCGCAAGCACATGGAGGAGTGCGCCAAGTGCCGGCTCGCGGCCGGCCAGATCAAGGAAGTCGCCGGCGGCATCCCCGGTGTCGTACCGATCGCGGTCATCGGCTGGTTCGGCGCGGCCGGGTACGCGAAGGCCGCGGCGTTCATCGGCGGTGGCGCCGCGAGTGCGGCGGGCGCGGCCGGAGCGGGTGCGGCCGCGGCGACGGGCGGCTCCTCGAGCGGCGGCGCCGCCGGAGGCGCGGCGTCCGAGGGGCTCGGCGCCCCCGCGAAGGCGGGGATCGCGGCCGGTGTGGTGGCTGCCGGCACCGCCGTCGCGCTGGCCATGGCGCTCACCGGTGGAGACCCGAAGCCGAAACCGGAGGCCCACGAGCAGGCGCCGCCGCCCGCCTCGCAGCCGATCGAGCCGAAGAAGCCCAAGCCCGAACCGAAGAAGCCGACGCCGGAGCCGAAGCCCCCGGTGGCCAAGCCGACGCCGCCGAAGCCCTCCCCCAAGCCGACCCCGAAGCCCACGCCCAAGCCGACACCTCCGAAGCCGAAGCCGCCGGCTCCCGAGCCGACACCGACGCCGACGAAGCCGACACCGACGCCGACGCCTCCACCCGCCCCGGCCGTCTACCAGGTGAACAAGCTGCAGCACGACCTTGTCGGGGACGGCTCGAAGCCGGAGATCCGCCTCGGCGAGAGCAGCTGGGTGTGGCAGCGCTACGGCATGTCGATCGCCGACAAGCAGTACGCGAACGGGGTGTCGGTGCACTCCCGGTCATCCGTCACCATCGACCTCAACCGAAGCTGCACGGCGTACGACGCCCATGCCGGTGTCGACGACATGACGCTCGGTCTCGGCGCCGTCCGGTTCTCCGTCTACGTCGACGGGGCGCGGGCCTGGAGCTCGTCCGTGGTCAAGGGCCGTGACCCCGCTGTGCCGGTTCATGTGAACGTGGCCGGGGCGAAGTCGATCCGGCTCGTGACCGAACCGAACAGCCCGGCCGACTCGGTGGCGGTCGCCGACTGGGCGGAGTCCCGCTTCACCTGTAGCTGATCACCCGGCGTCAGCCACCCGTATCGGCGCCGGTGTCCAGCTCCGCGAGGAGCTGCTCGTGCGTGAGGGCGCCGCCCGCCGCACGCTCGGCCTCGTACCGTACGGCGCCCAGCTCGGCCCGCGCGCGGGACTCCACGGCCTCGTACTCCTCGCGCTCCGGCATCGCCCTCGGCAGACCGGCGCGCATCACGTCGGCTGCCGCGAAGAGGCGCACCGCACGTGCCATGTCGCCCACGCGCGCGTGCAGTGCGGCTCCGACGTCGACAAGGCCCGCGGTCACCAACTCGGCCGTCTGCCCCAGGACTTCGGCGCGCAGCAGGCGGACCACCTTCCGCAGGCCGGCGCCGGGCCCCGACTCCGCCGCCGTGACGCGCGCGTCGACCACACCGAGGGCCGCGACGAACTGCGGCGGCGGGGTGCCGCCCTCGGCCACCGCGCACGAGGCGTCGAAGTGCTCACGCGCGCCGGCCACGTCACCGTCTGCCAGAGCGAGATACGCCCGCAGCAGCCGGGCGAAGGCGGCGGTGTCCACCACCCCGTACCGCTCCGCCTCGTCGGTCGCCATGTCGAGCGTCTTCTGCGCGGTGGCCCGGTCGCCCGCGCGGAAGGAGATCTCCGCGAGGCGCGCCATGAGGAACGGCGACTCGGCGTGCGCCCCCACTTCGTAGGCGAGCATCAGCGCCTCCTCGTACTCGCCCCTAGCCTCCTCGAACCGGCCGCGCCCCATGGCGGCCTCGCCCGCCGCGCTGCACACCTGGGCCCGCATCCAGCGGTCGCCCACCCGGCGGCTCAGACCCCGCAGTTCGGCGAGGTCGTCGTCGACGCCGCTCATGTTGCCCGGCATGTCGACGGCCATGTGCGCGCGGAACATCAGGGTGACGCCGAGCTCCCAGTCGCCCCCGAAACGGCGGCAGTTGGCGACCGCGGCGTCCAGGTCGGTGCGCACGTCGCGGCCGTCGAGCAGGAACAGCGTGAACGGCCAGATGATGCCGGGGAAGCGGGCGCCTTCCGGGTTGGGCGGCGCGAAGACGGCCTGCACGCGCAGCGCGTATGCACGCTGCTCCCCATCGGCGACCGCGCTCTGCGGGTAGATCTCGGAGAGCAGGAACAGGGAGAGCAGCCGCAGGTTCATCTGCGGCCAGTACATCGGGTCCTCGGTGTCTTCCGGTAGCTCGCCGTCCGGCAGCATCTTCATGATGCGCTCGACCCAGTTCGAGCCCTCGTGGCGGTAGTTGCGCAGCCACCAGAACCAACCCATGTGCAGGGCAAGGGCGATCGCCGACTCCAGGTCGACGGGCCCCGGCCCGGACGTGACGCGGGTCAGCGCCGCGCGGATGTTGTCCAGCTCCGCCTCCAGGCGCTGGATCCACGGGAGTTGCTCGGCGGTTCGCAGCTTGGGGTCGGCCGCCTCGACCAGCGCGCGCAGGTGGGCGATGTGCCGCCGCTCGGCCCCTGCCAGGAGCTCGGGGGCCTGCGCGGCACGCTCCGTCGCGTACTCGTGGATGGTCTCCAGCATCCGGTAGCGCATGCCCGCGCCGCGCTGCTCCTGGTGGGGTGCGGCGACGAGCAGGGACTTGTCCAGGAGGGAGCCGATGACGTCGGCGACCTCGTCCGTGGAACACACGGCCTCCGCCGCCTCCATGTCCCAGCCGCCGGCGAAGACCGAGAGCTCGCACAGGGTGCTGCGCTCCCCCTTGTCGAGCAGGTCCCACGACCAGTCGACGACCGCGCGGAGGGTCTGCTGGCGGGGCAGCACGGTGCGGCTGCCGCCGGTCAGCAGGCGGAAGCGGTCGTCGAGCCGGTCCGCGATCTGGCGGGGCGTGAGCAGTCTGAGGCGGGCAGCGGCCAGCTCGATGGCCAGCGGCAGCCCGTCGAGGCGGCGGCAGATCTCGGCGACGGCGGCCTGATCCTGGCTGGGGTCGAAGCCGGGGCGGACCGCGGCGGCCCGTTCGGCGAACAGGCGGTGGGCGGGGTCCGGGGGCAGCGGCTCGACGGGGCGCACGGACTCCCCCGGAACGCCGAGGGGTTCGCGGCTGGTGGCGAGGATCGTGAGGCCGGGGCAGCGCGTGAGGAGGGTCTCGGCGAGCTGGGCCGCTGCGCCGATGACATGTTCGCAGTTGTCAAGGATCAGGAGCAGGCTGCGGTGGGCGCAGTGCTCTACGAGGAGGCTGGTCGGATCGGTCTGCGGGCCCGACAACTCGTTCGTCATCAGGACCGTCTCACGCAGGTCCAGTGCGCTGACCACCGCGCCCGGCACCGCCAGCGGATCGTCGAGCGGCGCCAGCTCGACCAGCCAGGCCTGGGACAGCGGTGCCGCTGCCTCCTCCGCCAGCCGGGTCTTGCCGGAACCGCCCGGCCCCGTGAGGGTGACCAGACGTGCTCCTCGCAATTGGGAACGGATGGCGGCGAGTTCAGGTTCCCGCCCAACGAACGAATTCAGCCGCGGCCGAAGATTCCCGGTTCGAGCCGGGGGCCGCTCAAGCCCCTGCGGCACGTCAAGCCCTCGCTTTTCAAGCCCCGCCTGTGGACGAGAGCCAGCGGGGTCCGGGGCAGAGCCCCGAGGCCGCAACCCCGGGTGGGCGGCAGAATCGGCAGGCGCCAGCAACTCAGCATGCAGCGCGGCCAGTTCGGGCCCGGGATCCGCCCCCAACCCTTCCGCCAACACACCCCTCGCATCCTCAAACGCGGCCAACGCATCCGCCCTCCGACCGGAGTCCCGCAGCGCCCGAATCAGAAGGCCCCGCAGCGGCTCGTCGTACGGATGCGCGGCGGTGAGCTCCCGCAGCTCCGGTACGAGGTCGAGGGCGCGCCCCAGGCGCAGGTCCGCCTCCACGCGCGCGCGGACGGCGTCCTGGCGGCGGGCCTCGTAGCGGGTGGCAGCCGTGTGGTCGGGGAGGTCGACGAGGGCCGGGCCGCGCCATAGGGCGAGCGCGTCCCGCAGCACCCGGGCGGCGGCCTCCGGGGCGTCCGCCGCAAGGGCCGCGACGCCCTCGCGGGCCAGGCCTTCGAAGACGTACAGGTCGATGTTCCCGCGGCCCGCGGCGAGGCGGTAGCCGCCGGCCTCGGAGGTGACCGCCTCCTTGCCGAGTGCGCGGCGGAGCCTGCCGACCAGCGCCTGCAGGGCGGCCGGGGCGTCGGCGGGCGGGTCTCCGGCCCAGACGTCGTCGATGAGCGCTTCGGTGGGGGCGGTGTTCGGGGCGTGCAGGGCCAGGGCCGTGAGCAGGGCGCGCAGCCGCGGGCCGCCCACGGGCACGGGTGTGCCCTCGTCGTCGTATGCCTGTGTGGTGCCCAGGATTTTGTACTGCACTGAGGCATTGTCGCCGCTCGGCGGCGGGACGGCCCAGTTTTTGCCCGGGGCGGGGTTACCGCGGCCCCGCTCCCAGTGCGCGCTCGGGGACGACGCTCCCCGTCGGCACCGCACGCGCGCGTGCCGGGGTGCCGGTCCAGCAGGTGCCGCGGCGGGAGAGGAGGCGGCGCAGCCACAGTTCGAGGGCGACCAGGTCGGCCAGGCCGTCGAGCGGCAGCGGTTCGCCGTCGGCCGCGGCGCGCAGGGCCTTGCGGACCACGCGGGCCTCGATCAGACCCGTCTGTGCGAGCAGTGGCGTGTCGAAGAGGCCGATCAGCTGCTCCGCCGCGAGGCGGAGCCCGGCGCGGGTCGCGGCGGACGACGAGGCGTGGGAGGGGGCGCCCCAGCCGGGTGGCAGTTCGCTGACGCCCGCGCCTTCGAGGACCCGGCGCAGGATGTCGGCGCGGGCCCCCGGCTGGACGCGCAGCGCCTCGGGCAGGGCGCGGCAGGCGCGGACGACCTGGTTGTCGAGGAAGGGGGCGTGCAGGCGCTGGAAGCGGACCTCTGCGGCCTGTTCGAGGATGCGCAGGTCCGCGGCGTGCCGGGCGAGGACCGCGCGGGCGCGGAACTCTCCGGGGCGCTGGCCGGGACCCGGCCCCGGACGGGTCTTGCCGTCGTGGAGGCGAACCGATACTTCAGCGAGTGCCTCTCCGGTCAGCCAGCGCGCGGCGGGCCCCGGTCTGGCCCAGGCGAGGGCGGCGAGCGAGGCGCCGACGGCACCGCCCGGTTCCTCGAAACTGCGCTGGAGGAGTCGGCTGGAGAGCCCTTCGAGGCCCGCCTTGTAGGGCGTACGGGCGAGTTTTCTTGCCGCTCCGTAGACGCGCGCCGGCACCGTGAGGGAGCCGTCAGCCTTGGTGAGCGCCGCCATGGGGCGCATCATGTGGCGCCGCTGCCGGTCCATCAGCAGGTCGGCCAGGCGCGCCGGGTGGGCGTCCAGGACCTGGCGGGCCCCGTAGCCGGTGAAGTGGTCGGCGCTGCCGGAGACGAGGCGTGCACGGTGGCGTGCGGCCGTGACGAGGGACGGGCTCGGCTCGTCGGTGAGCGGTCCATCCAACTCGGCGTACGGGAGCGCCTCTTCGCCTGCCGCCACCACTACGTGGTGGAGGCGTGGGTTCGCGGCGAGCGCCCCGGCTCTCTCGAGCTCCGCCTCGTGCTGGTCCGCCCGCGACGAGCGGTCGTTGAAGGTGACCGCCAGGAGCCGCTCGCCCGCGCCCGTGCCGTGCCCGAGGACCGTGCCGGGCATGCCGGGCAGGCCCGCCGCGAGGAGGGCGAGGGTGCCGGACGCAGGACCACCGGAGACGTCGGCGCCGATGCCGGGCACGGGCATGCCGCGGGCGGCCCGGCGCTCGGCGGGGCCCATGCCGGGCACGGGCCCGGGGTCCAGGTCCGTGCCGGGCACGTGCCGGGGCGCCGCGAGGCGGGTCCGCACGGCCTCCACGAGGGCGTCCCTGACGTCGTCCACGGCGCTCTCCGGGTCGACGGCGCCCGCGCCCACCGCGAGGGACGCCACGGGCTCGTAGCCGGCGATCTCGCGGGCCCCGGCGCGCAGGATCAGCGCGTGGCCCGGCGGGATGCGGTGCACGCCCTGGTAGGGCGTCGAGTCGTGCAGCGCCTCCGGGACATCGGGCGCCGCGAGGAGCGCGGCCAAGTGCCCTACGTCCAGGTCGGCTTCGATGAGGTCGGCGAGCGGGAGCGCGGCCGTCGCGTACGCGGTGCCGCCCGCCCAGGGGGTGTGGAACACCGGGCGCGCGCCCGCGAGGTCGCCCACCACCGTGATGCGGCGGCCGACCTGGACCACGGCCGTGTAGCTGCCGGGCCAGGCCGTGAGGTGGCGCAGGGCGCCGCCGCGCGCCGCGAACAGGCCCACCCTCAGCTGCTCGTCGGAGGCGCCGCACACGCCGAGGACCGCGACCCGCGTCCGGTCGTCGGCCTTCACGATGCGTACTTCGTCGGGGCGCCAGTCACCGACCGCCCACAGCGGATCCGGGTCGCCCCACAGGAGTTGGGAGCCCACCGGGTGTACGGTTTCGCCCTCCGCTCCCGTGGCACCCGCGGAACCGAGGGCAACGGGCCCGGAGGTGGCACTGCTCCACCCCACCAACCAGCGCATCGTCGCCTCCACAGGCTGTGGACAACACAGGGGAACCCATGCTGCCACGAAGGCGGCCCCAAGGAGGGGACACGGCGAAGGGAAGGACCGAGCGGGAACAGGCGTACGCTCCCCCTAATGCGCCCCTTTTGAGCCGTGGTTGAACCGTGGTACTACCCGGGCGAGTTCGGATTCCAGGGGCGAGATTCGGCCAAATCGGCTGTTGGTGGCCGGAGCTGAACACCCCGCTTCGGCCACAGCGCGCAACGCACGGTCCGGGAGGCGGAGTTCGCCTCCCGGACCGGTCCGCCGCCCGCGGGGATGTAGGCGGCGGTGTCCCCCAGCCCACCGGATCCAGTACAGCGGGCCGACCCACGCAGGTCCCATGCAACCGCCGCCCTGCCGTCCGGGTAAGAGCGCACGCACAGGCGCACGGCACCATGCCCGGAGCACACGGTCACACGGCGTGGCCTGCGCCGTACTTCCGTACGGACAACAATCCCGCCATCCGGAATGCCGACCCTTAACGCTTGGGATGCGGCGAACTACGCTGTGTGTACGAATGCCGCGTGGTTATGCCAGGCCGAAACAGACGGTGTGGTGCCGGGCGCGGCAGCCGTCTGTGTCGAGGGGTGGCTCATGTCCAGGGAGCAACGCGGGCCGAACGAAAAGCTCGGCGCCGTCCTCGCCCTCGCGGGAATCAGCAACGCAGGCCTCGCCCGCCGTGTCAACGACCTTGGTTCGCAACGGGGGTTGACGCTCCGCTACGACAAGACGTCGGTGGCGCGCTGGGTGTCGAAGGGCATGGTGCCGCAGGGCGCCGCCCCGCACCTCATCGCCGCCGCGATAGGGCAGAAGCTCGGCCGGCCCGTGCCGCTGCACGAGATCGGCCTGGCCGACGCGGATCCCGCGCCCGAGGTGGGCCTGGCCTTCCCGCGTGACGTACGGGCGGCGGTGAAGTCCGTGACGGAGCTGTACCGCCTCGACCTCGCCGGGCGGCGGGCGGGCGGCGGGATCTGGCAGTCGCTCGCCGGCTCGTTCGCCGTGAGCGCGTACGCGACGCCCGCGTCCCGCTGGCTGATAACCCCGGCCGACTCCTCCGTGGCGCGAGAAGCGCACCACGTAGAGGAGGGTTCGCCGCAGAAGGTCGGCCACAGCGACGTACAGAAGCTGCGCGAGGCCGCCGAGGACGCGCGGCGCTGGGACTCCAAGTACGGGGGCGGTGACTGGCGTTCGTCGATGGTGCCGGAGTGCCTGCGGGTGGAGGCGGCGCCGCTGCTGCTCGCCTCGTACTCGGACGAAGTGGGGCGCTCGCTGTTCGGGGCGGCGGCCGAACTGACGCGCCTGGCCGGGTGGATGGCGTTCGACACCGGGCAGCAGGAGGCCGCGCAGCGCTACTACATCCAGGCGCTCCGGCTCGCGCGTGCCGCCGCGGACGTGCCGCTGGGCGGGTACGTACTCGCCTCCATGTCGCTACAGGCGACCTACCGGGGGTTCGGCGACGAGGGCGTCGACCTGGCGCAGGCCGCCATCGAGCGCAACCGCGGCCTTGCGACGGCCCGGACCATGAGCTTCTTCCGGCTCATCGAGGCACGCGCGCACGCGCGCACCGGCGACGGGCACGCGGCCGGGGCCGCGCTGCGGGCCGCCGAAGGGTGGCTGGAGCGGGCCCGTGACGGCGACACAGACCCTTCGTGGCTCGGCTTCTACTCGTACGACCGGTTCGCCGCGGACGCGGCGGAGTGCTACCGCGATCTGAAGGCGCCCCGTCAGGTGCGGCGCTTCACCGAGCAGGCGCTGTCGAAGCCCACGGAGGAGTTCGTGCGCTCGCACGGCTTACGTCTCGTGGTGTCGGCGGTGGCCGAGCTGGAGTCGGGGAACCTGGACGCCGCGTGCGAGCAGGGGACCCGGGCGCTCGAGGTCGCCGGACGGATCTCGTCCGCGCGCACCACGGAGTACGTGAAGGACCTCCTGCACCGCCTGGAACCGTACGGCGACGAGCCACGCGTGGTGGAGCTCCGCGAGCGGGCCCGCCCGCTGCTGATGGCTCCGGCGTAGCTGATTCAAGCCCCGCCGTTCGAACGAGAGCCAGCGGGGTCCGGGGCAGAGCCCCGTGACGTAGGAGGACAACGACCGCAACGTGAATCCCGGCCGTGCGGCGCCGATTGTCAGTGGGGTCGGGCAAGATGCTGAGTGTGTCGGGAGTGGAGGTGAGGCCCGTGGGGGCGGCTGCGTATGACGGGGACGTACTGGTGGTCGGCGGGGGAATCGTCGGCCTCTCCACCGCGTATGCCGTGTCGCGGGCGGCGCCGGGTACCCGGGTCGTCGTCCTCGAGAAGGAAGAAGGCCCGGCCCGGCACCAGACGGGGCGGAACAGCGGGGTCATACACAGCGGGATCTACTACCGGCCCGGCTCGCTCAAGGCCCGTTTCGCGGTGCGCGGCGCCGCCGAGATGGTCAAGTTCTGCGCGGAGTACGGGATCCCGCACGAGGTAACCGGGAAGCTGATCGTCGCCACGGAGCGCGAGGAACTGCCCCGCCTGCACGCCCTCGTACAGCGCGGCCGGGAGAACGGGATTCCGGTGCGCGAGCTCGGCGCCTCGCAGATCCAGGAGTACGAGCCGGAGGTCCGCGGCCTCGCCGCGATCCACGTGGGGACGACGGGGATCGTCGACTACAGCGCGGTCGCCGAGCGGTTCGCCGAGGCGTCCGGGGCCGAGATCCGGTACGGGGCGGACGTCGTGCAGGTCGACCGGCGCGCGGACCGGGGCATCGCCGTGCGGACGCGAGCGGGGGACGTGGTGCGCGGGCGGGTGCTCGTCAACTGCGCGGGGCTGCGGTGCGACGAGGTGGCGCGGTTGACCGGGGACGACCCGGAGATGCGCATCGTGCCGTTCCGCGGCGAGTACTTCGAGCTCGGCCGTCCCGACCTGGTGCGCGGGCTCGTCTACCCCGTGCCGGATCCGGCGTTCCCGTTCCTCGGGGTCCACCTGACGCGGGGGATCGACGGCGGCGTGCACGTGGGGCCCAACGCGGTGCCGGCGCTCGCGCGTGAGGGCTACGGGTGGGGGGTCGTGCGGCCCCGCGAGGTGGGCGGGACGTTGGCCTGGCCGGGGTCGTGGCGGATGGCGCGCAGTCACTGGCGTTACGGGGCCGGGGAGATCCACCGGTCGTTGTCGAAGTCGGCGTTCACCAAGGCGGTGCGGAGGCTTGTGCCCGGGGTCGTCGCGGAGGACATGGTGCCGGTGGCGGCGGGGGTGCGGGCGCAGGCGGTGTTGCGGGACGGGACGCTTGTGGATGACTTTTTGATACGTGAAGGTGTGCGGGCGGTTCATGTGTTGAATGCGCCTTCGCCTGCGGCGACGGCGGCTTTGCCGATTGGGCGGGAGATCGCGGGGCGGGTCCTCGCGTTGCTGTGAGGCAGCGCCGGGGTTGCGGTCGCGGGGCTCTGCCCCGGACCCCGCTGCTCAATCGCCGCAGGGGCTTGATCGCCTCAATCGCCGCAGGGGCTTAAAAGACGCGCCTCAAGCGCCGGCGGGGCTTGAATGGCCGCAGGGGCTTGAAAGTGAAAGACCGACCCACGTCCGGGTGCCCGTAAAATCGTCGCACTGTGTCTGAGTCGTCTGAAACTTCCGTGTCCGCCGCCCGCCCCAATGAGCCCCGGTTTCCCGAGGGGCCGCGGCCCGACCCTGCCGAGTCGCACCACGAGCACCGCATCCGGAGCTTCCAGCCACGCCGTGGCCGGGTCACCGACGCGCAGGCGGACGCCCTGCAGCGGCTGTGGCCCAGGTGGGGCCTGGACATCGACGGGCGGCGCACGCTCGACCTCGCGGAGATGTTCCCCGGTGTCGAGCGCGTCGTCCTGGAGATCGGCTTCGGCATGGGCGAGGCCACGGCGCAGATGGCGCAGGACGATCCGACGACCGGCATCCTCGCGGTCGACGTGCACACGCCCGGCCAGGGCAATCTGCTGAACCTGGCGGCCCGCGCGGGAGTCGACAACGTACGGGTGGCGAACGGTGACGCGATCGTGCTGCTGCGCGACATGCTCCCGGACGACAGTCTCGACGGGTTGCGCGTCTACTTCCCCGACCCCTGGCCCAAGAAGCGCCACAACAAGCGGCGGCTGATCCAGGCCGAGTTCCTCTCGCTGGTGGCCGGCCCGCTCAAGCCCGGCGCGATCGTGCACTGCGCCACCGACTGGGAGGACTACGCCGAGCAGATGCTCGAGGTGCTGACCGCCCATCCCGACTACGAGAACACGGTTGAGGGCGGCGGGTACGCGCCTCGGCCCGAGTTCCGTCCGCTCACCCGCTTCGAGGGCAAGGGCCTCGACAAGAGCCACGTGGTGCACGACCTGCTGTTCCGCCGAGGCCTCCGGCCCTGAGCGGGAACCGGCGTTGCGGCCGCGGGGCTCCGCCCCGGACCACGCTGCTCAAACGCCGCAGGGGCTTGAATCTCGAAGTGCTCGATACGCCCCGTCGCGGCGCGGCGTATCCCTCGTTAGGGTCAATTGGTGGCCTCGTATCCCGTCTATCCGCATCCGCAGGACCACGTCCTCGGCGCACACCCGAGCGGCGCGGTTCCGCATCGGCGCTGGTGGGAGCGGAAGGGCGTGCGGGCCACCGCGCTTGCGACGCTGCTCGCGGTCTCCGGGGCCGTGATCCTCGCCCTGGTCCGCGAGCAGACCGGCACCGAGGGGTTCCTGGTGGGGCTCGGGCTCGCCGTGCTACCCGTCCCCCTCCTCATATCCGCGTTCCGCTGGCTGGACCGCGTACAGCCGGGACCCTGGCGGAACCTGATCTTCTCCTTCGCCTGGGGCGCCTGCGCGGCGGCGCTGATAGCGATCGTCGCCAACAGCTTCGCGACCCGCTGGATCGAGACCGCGACCGCCGACCCGTCGAGCGCCGACACCCTCGGTGCCACCGTCATCGCCCCGGTCGTCGAGGAGTCCGCGAAGGCGGCGGCCGTGCTGCTCGTCTTCCTGTTCCGCAGACGGGACTTCACCGGAATCGTCGACGGCGTCGTCATCGCCGGGGTCACCGCCACCGGCTTCGCGTTCACCGAGAACATCCTCTATCTCGGCAACGCCTTCGGCACCGACCAGCTCGCCGGCACAGGTCCTGGCCTGACCTCGGTCACCGCCGCCACCTTTTTCGTGCGCGTCGTGATGTCCCCGTTCGCGCACCCGCTGTTCACGGTCCTCACCGGCATCGGCTTCGGCATCGCCGCCGCCATGGCGCCGGGCCGCGGCCGACTGCGCCGGATGCTGCTCCCGCTCGCGGGACTGCTCGCCGCGATGGGCATGCACGCGTTCTGGAACGGCTCGTCCTCGTTCGGCGAGTACGGCTTCTTCGCGGTGTACGCCGCGTTCATGGTGCCGGTGTTCGGCGTGCTCACCTGGCTCGCGGTGTACGTACGCCAGCGTGAGCTGCGCACCATCCGCCAGGAGTTGCCCGCCTACGTCGCCGCGGGTTGGCTCGCCCCGCCGGACCCGCTCGCGCTCGGCTCGCTCAAGGCGCGGCGCCTGGCCCGCGAGTTCGCCACGCACTACGGCGGCCGGCCGGCCGCGACGGCCGTCGCCGAGTACGAGGACCTCGCGACATCCCTCGCGCTGCTTCGCCACCGCGGCCGCAGAGGCAGGGCCGGCGCGGACTACGTCGTACGGGAACGGGAGCTGTTGGAGGCACTGTGGGCGCGGCGCCACTCCGCGCGCCCGGCGCTCGCGTACGGCTCCCAGATCGCGACGCCGATGTGGCTGCCCCCGGCGTACGCGGGCCCCCCGGCGCAGCACCCCGCCTACACCACATATACCGCGTACACCTACGACAACCCGTACCGCTACTGAGACGCCGCCGTGAGCCGGTCGAGCTCCGCCTGTGTCAGCTCCACGTCCGCCACCGCGAGCAGCCCCGGAAGCTGCTCGACCTTCCGCGCGGACGCGATCGGCGCCGTCACCGTGGGCTGCGCGGCGAGCCAGGCGAGGGCGACCGTGGCGATCTCGGCGTCGTGCGCCTGCGCGACCTCGTCGAGGGCGGCGAGCACCTTCTGCCCGCGCTCGGTCTCCAGGTGCTTGCCCGCACCGGCGGCCCGCGCGCTGTCGACCTTGACGCCCGCCCGGTACTTGCCGGTCAGGAAGCCGGCCGCGAGTGCGTAGTACGGCACGGCCCCGAGGCCCGCGCGCGCGGCGACGTCCTGCAGCTCACCCTCGTACGTGTCGCGCGAGACTAGGTTGTAGTGCGGCTGGAGCGCGACGTAACGGGCGAGGCCCTCGCGGTCGGAGAGGTCGAGGGAGTCCTGGAGGCGCTGCGCGGAGATGTTCGACGCGGCGATGTGGCGTACCTTGCCCGCCTTCACCAGTTCGTCAAGGGCGCCGATGATCTCCTCGACCGGCACCTCGGGGTCGTCGTAGTGCGTGTAGTACAGGTCGATGTGGTCGGTGCCGAGGCGCTTCAGGGAGGCGTCGGCCGCGGCCTTGATGTTGGCCGCGGACAGGCCCTGGAACTCCGGGTGGTGGCCGCCCTTGGTGGCGATGACGACGTCGTCGCGGCGGCCGCGCGAGGCCAGCCACTTGCCGATGACGGTCTCCGACTCACCGCCCCGGTTGCCGTCCACCCACGCCGAGTACACATCGGCGGTGTCGATGAAGTTGCCGCCCGCGGCGACGTACGCGTCGAGCACCTCGAAGGACGTGGCCTCGTCGGCGGTCCAGCCGAACACGTTGCCACCCAGGGACAGCGGGAAGACCTCGAGGTCGGAGGTGCCGAGCTTGCGCAGAGAAGGAGAGGAAGTCATGCCCCGACTCAACACCCGTACGGAATACGGTATTCCGCGACCGCGCCGAAAATCGCCTCAAGAGACCCAGGAATGGGCAAACCGGCAGCCCTGACGTCGGGGGGTGAGCGCCAGGACCGCCGGAGTTCACGTGTTCAGGGCGTGAGGCCCTTTTCGCGCAGCCACGACGCCGGGTCGACGCCGGTGGACTGCCCGCCGGGGTGGACCTCCAGGTGGAGGTGCGGCCCGGTGACATTGCCCGTGGCGCCCACGCGGCCGATGACATCGCCGGTGCTGACCTTCTGGCCCGCGCTGACATTGAGCGAGGACTGGTGGCAGAACCACAGCTCGGTGCCGTCGTCGAGGGTGAGCACCGTGCGGTATCCGTACGCGCCCGCCCAGCCGGCCTCCGTGACCGTGCCGGAGTGGATGGCGCGGATCGGCGTACCGGTGGAGGCGGCGAAGTCGAGGCCCGTGTGGTACCCGGAGGACCACATGGAGCCGGGCTGGCCGAAGGTGCCGGAGAGCGTGTACGAGGCGACCGGGAGCTTGAAGCTCTTGGCCAGCTTGGCGAGGCGCTCGGCCTCGGCCTTGCGGCGGGCCTCCGCCTCGGCCTTCTTCTTCTCGGCGAGCTCCTTGGCCTTGGCCGCGTCCTGCTTGGCCGCGGCCTCGACGGCCGCCTGCTTCGCGGCGGCCTCCTCCGCGGCCTGCTTCGCGGTGGCGTCGGCCGCGTCCTGCTGCGTCTCGGCCTGCTGCATGATGCGGGCCCGCAGCGCCTCGCCCGCGCCGGTCTGCCCGTCGGCGGCCTCGGCCTGGGTGATACCGGCGCCGCTCAGCGGGGAGGCCGTGGCGCCGGAGTCGGAATCGGAGTCCGAGCCGTCGGACATCAACGAGCCCACGCCCGGCAGCGACTTGGCCGCGGGCAGCGAGTCCTTGACCGCCGACAGGTCGGGCATGGATATGTGGACCGCGGGCTTGCCGCCCTGTGCGGTGGCGATGCCGCCCGCACCGACGGCGGCGACCACGCCGACGCCGAGAACAGTGGAGCTACGAGCGAATCCACCACGGCGGCGGGCTGTGCGATGCCTGCCGCGGACGGGGGAGACGGACTCCTCGGTGGGATTCCACTCCTCCCAGGTCTCCTGCTCGACGCCGAAGTCGTCTTCGGGTCCGTAGAAGAAGTCTGGGGCAGGCCGGTTCGACGCCACGGGGGCGCTCTCCTTTCCTTCCTTCTCGCCTACCGGGTTAGCTGACGGGTTCGGAGCAGGAAGGTCTCCTACCGACATCGCGAGCTTCAACGATGTCCGATTCACCCCAAGTTGATGGTTCCCCGGTTCCCTTGCGGGATTAAGCGTGTGCGCACGGAGCTGTCTCTTGTGACGGCTGGGACGACCGCGCTGCGTTATCGAACGTTAATAGACAGCAGACAATAATTCCAAGCGCTTCCCACTGATCGTTCACGACTCTGGCCAGGACTTATCGGGACACGAGCGGGCGGATCGGGGCGAGTTGGCAGAGCCTCGCAAACGTCCGCGCAAGTGATGGTGCGTCAATTGTTATGCGGAGCGGCGCCGTTCGACTACGGTCGGCTACCACAGGTAACAACGATCAAGAAACTCGGGCCCGCCCAACAGCCCCGCCCCTCAGCCCCGCCGCACGGCGAGCAGCGCCATGTCGTCCTTCGTCCCGCCGCCGGTATGCGCGCGCACCTCCACGGCGAGGGCCGCGAGGAGTTCATCGGGTCCGGGGAAGACGCGTCCGGAGAGCCGGGCCGCCGGATCGTAGAAGCGGCCGCTCGGGTCGCGCGCCTCGGAGAGCCCGTCGGTGTAGAGCAACAGCGTGGCCGCGGACGGGAACGCCGCCTCGACGGCCCGGTCGGGCCAGCTGCCGAGTTCGCTCATGCCGAGCGGCAGCGCCGCCTGGCACGGGTCGAGTGCGCGTACGGTGCCGTCGCCGAGCAGCAGCAGCGGGCTGGGGTGACCGCGGTTGAGGACGCGGACGAGTTCGACGCCGTGCGGGATCTCGACGAGCACGGCCGTGGTGAAGCCCTCGAAGTCGTCGATGCCGCTGCGCCGGGTGCCCTCGCGGGCCAGCGCCCGCTCCAGGCGCTGGGCGACGGCCTCCAGGGAGCCCTCCTGCTCGGCGGCCTCCCGGAACGCGCCGATGACGACGGCGACCGCGGCGACCGCGCCCATGCCCTTGCCGCGTACGTCGCCGACGATGATCCGGATGCCGTGCGGAGTGTCCTGGACCGCGTACAGGTCACCGCCGATGAACGCGCCGGCCTGCGCCGCCTCGTAGCGCGCCGCGATCACGAAGCCGCCGAGCCGCTGGGGCGGCCGGGGCAGCACCGCGAGCTGCGCGGCCTGGGCGATCTCGCGGGCGGAGGCCAGCTGCTCGTAACCGCGGTACACGATCCGGTTGATCACACAGGCCAGGACGCAGACGGTGGCCACGGTCACGACCTCGGTGACGAACACGGAGTCGAGGTTCTCCGTGAAGCGCAGGTGCACGGCGGTGATCGCAACGATCGACACGACGCCCGTCAGGATCGTCGCGCCGAGCGAGAAGAACGGGGCGGCGACCAGTGGCGCCGCGCTGAACAAAGGGGCGCCGGGAAAGCCCTTGGGGGTGACGTACTCGTAGATCGCACCGCCGATGATGAGCAGCAGGGGCAGCAGCCGCAGGAAGAGGCGGGTGCTCACGGTGTCGGAGCCGTGCCGCCTCCGTCTCCCGCTGGTGCCTCCTGTTCGCTGCCCCACCACTCGTCTCCTGCCGTTCCCTGCCAGCTTCCGGCGTCTCACCAAGAGTTCCCGCACGGGGGCGTGCGGGCGAGCAGGGGTGGGCCGTACGGGTGGGGAACGTGACGTGCGCAACACGGGTGACCGCGCGGGCGGGGGCGGAAACGGAACACAAATGACCAGAGGCCGGAATCTCAGTGAGATTCCGGCCTCTGGTCTTCAGTAGCGGGGACAGGATTTGAACCTGCGACCTCTGGGTTATGAGCCCAGCGAGCTACCGAGCTGCTCCACCCCGCGCCGTTGTGTTCACAACTCTACGCCATCAGGGGGAGTGAACGCGAATCGCTTCCCGTGACCGTTCACGCGGCGGCGTGCGTGAGGGTCTCCCACGCCACGAACAGGTCGTCCGTACCCTCCGGCCGCTGCTTGTGGGTGAGCTTCTCGGTCTGCGGGAGGTCCATCTTCAGCCGCCCCTGAAGGTGCTGGAGGCCCACCTCCGTGTCGGGCCCCATGTCCCGCTGCACCTTGCCGCCGCACAGCCAGGACGGGGCCTTGGTGCCCAGCTGGTACTTGGAGTGCAGTTCGAGCGCGGCGGCGAGCCGTTCCTTCACCTCTCCGTACAGGTCGACGCCCTGGTGCCAGGCGGTCTCCGCCATGTGGGAGGTGGCGGCGAGGGAGTAGCTGGCGTGCTTGAAGTTGCGGCAGGTCTCCTGGGCGAGCCCGTCCTTGAAGGTCTTCTGCCCGAACCAGTACGTCCGCAGTTCCTTCGGGGTGTCGATGTCGCTGCCCTTCGGCTTCACCGGCAGCGGCCCGTCGCTGGAGAGATAGAAGTACGCGGGGACGCGGGCGCGGAAGTGCCCGACGGCCTGGTCGAAGGCCGACTGGTCGTTCAGGTAGACGGCCATGCTCATCGTCGCGTCGGCCATCACCAGGTCCCAGTTGCCGTTGAAGTCGGCGGATCCGCCCCGCACTTCGGGCAGATAGGCCTCGCGCAGCATCCGCTGGAACTTCAGCTCCTGCCCGTCCGGCCAGTCCTTGTACGTGTACTGCATCAGCTCGGCGGCCTTCGCCCAGGACGTGCCGGCCCAGGCGGCCTGCAACCCCGCGTTGTCCGCGGTGTGCCCGGTGACCTTGTCCGACCAGGCGTCCATGATCTCGACGGCCTTGGCGGCGTGCGCCTTGTCGCGGGTGACGTTCCACAGCAGCGCCTGCGTGTACGCCGCGATGGCATCCTCCCGCTCCTCGACGCAGCCCTGCCCGGTCTCGGCGTCGAAGGGGCACTCCACGGTCGCGTACGGCTTGGCCTTGTAGTCGAGGTCGGCGTACTTGCTGTCGCTCATCTCCTTGTACGCGGAGATCCACGGCTCCTGCTTCCGGGCCACGTGGTCACGGACGGCGGCCAGTTGTCCCTTGCCGACCAGGACGCCCGGGTGCGCGAACGGCCCGCCGGAGGGCCGGTGTTCGGGGTGCGCACCCACGTCGGAGTCGGTCCGCGTGGCCCCGCCGCACGCCGTCGCGGCCACCACCAGCAGGGGGACGAGGCCCCCCAGAAGAACGCGTCGCACCCGTGCGCCCGCTGCCATGCAACACCTCCGGTCGGATCAATGGCAGCCTGACGTGTCCTCAGCGGTGGCGCAGTTTCTGTTGCGCCGGTCAGGGGGCGGGCTGGTCGCGGCCGCTCGCGCAGCGTGGCCGCTCACCGCAGGGGCCCGCGCGCCCACACCTCCCGGCCCGACTCCCCGGCGCCCGGCCCCGAGGCGGGCAGTTCCTTCCAGCCCCATGCCCGGAGCAGCTGCCCGACGCCGGCCGCGCGCCTGTTCCCGCCCACACCGGCCACCACAAGGTCCTGGGTGTGGCGGGAGAGCAGCAGGTCGCCGAGGCGGGTCGCTACACCGTGGCGGCGGTGCCCGGACAACACCATCAGCTCGGCCAGCGCGAACACCCGTCCGGACGCGGCGAGTTCCTCCGTCTGCCGTGTCACCTCGACGGGGAGGTCCGCCCACCATGCCCCGTCGCGCTCCAGGCGGTACCCGTAGGCGCAGCCGACGAGTCCGGGCGCGTCGGCGACCGTCATGTCGAACCCGTCGTGCCGAACATGCTGCTCGAAGCGGCCCAGGAAGCTCGCCCGGTCCCGGTACTCGGCCCCGGCCGCACCGCGGTACGCCGTGACGTACACATCGGCGATCCCCTCCCGCTGCTGTTCGGCCTGCCATCGGGTGAGCCTGCGCAGATACACCTCGTCCATCCGGACTCCCCTCGCGGTCCCTCCGCCCCGGCCCGACTCAGTGGGCCGGCTTGTGCGTGGTGCGGTCGCGGTGGCGGCGCGCCCGGGTGGTCGTTCCCCCCTGCTGCGCGTTGAGCCGGTGGATCAGGTAGGCACCGATGGTGATCAGCAGCAGGAGTGCGGCTGCGATGAGTGCGGCGTCCATGGTCCTCACCGCCCCGCGGCCGTGGGGAGGGCGTGGGTGGATGTCGCACCGCCCTCGTACTCCCACGACTCCTGCGCGCTCTGCGGCCGGTCGAGTACGGCGGCGTCACGGAGGTGCGCGATTTCGGCGGCCATGAGATCGGTGGCGGTGAGCGGGGGGCCGTCCGTGGCGCAGGCGGCGCGCATGAGCCGGGCGGCGCTCGCGGCATCCGTCTCGGGCGGGATCACCAGAACGTCGAAGCGTCCGGCCCCGTTGGAGAGCAACAGCAGCTTGTGCGGGTCGAGTTCGGGCGTGAACCAACCGATCCTCATGACGCGGTTGTGGACGGTCACCTTGCGCGGGACGACGGGCCAGAGCATCGGGTTGACGGCGACGCGTGTGATCCGGCCCCACAGCGGATCGAGTGCATCCGCCAGGCCGGGCAGTTCGGCGGCCAGGTCGCGTGAACGAGGCCACCACGCGCCGTCGAGCAGGCCTCGGCCTGTCGGGGACTTGAGCGCCACACGCGCGGCGGAACTCGGAGGCGGAAGGGCGGTGTGAATGGACGTGGTGGTCGCGGTCATCATGCGAACCCGTCTTCGGAGCGACGCGGCAAGCGTCCCCGAGGTCACTGCTCACCGAGGACGAGACCTGCGTGGGTGCCGGAGTACGAAATGCCCTTGGTACGTCAACAGTACTCCTGCGGCCGGGGCCGGTGCGGAGTACGGCCGCGCCTGTCCACGGCGGTCCGTCAACCGGTGGAGGCGCCCTCGGCCGCCAGCAACGCGGTCCCCGTGAGACGCAGCGCCGGGTCGGCCGCCGCGAGCATCAGCCGGGCGGCCGCGTCGGCCCCGGTGTGCGGTGGCACGACGAGCAGGTCCCAGCGACCGGCACCGTGGGAGAAGAGCCGGATCGTGTACGGGTCGAAGCCGGACGCGCACCACCAGGTGGCCGTGACCGTGTGGCCCGTCACGGGCAGGATGCGCGGCTCCTTCCGCCAGCTTCCCCGGCTGGACGCGATCCGGGTCACGAGTCCACGTGACGCGTCGAACACATCGGTGAGGGCGGCCAGTTCGGTGGCCAGGTCGTCGGTGCGGGGCCACCAGGCTCCGCACACCGGCCCCGGCGGGAAGGTCGGCGGGCGCAGGGCCAGTCGGGCGGGCGGGTACGCGTCGGGCCGACCGGAGGTTGTCGAACTGCGGTGGGCGGCGGGTGCGTTCATGACGCACACCCTTCTACGGGCCGACGTGACGGCGAGCCCGGTGTCGTGGCGCGCCGGAAGCGACACCGACGGGGTCGGCGTACGAGGAGCACCCGGTGGCGCCAGCGTACGTCCCGTCCGCTTCCGGTCGGGCAGGAGTACGGTGGGTGACTCTCTCCGTACCGTCGGGCCAGGTCCACGCACGGCAGTCGGCAGGAGCCGCATCCATGCCCCCTCGCACCGAACCATCGACGGGGCCGTGCGGGCCCCCGCGCCGGGCCGGGTCCCAACTCGCCCCCAACAACTCGATCCAGAAGAACAGCAGCCGCAAGTCGAGCCTGATGACGGGTAGGTTCACCCTTTACGTGCCCCGCGCCCCCGGGTGCGGTCCCGAAAACGGCCGGACCCGCGATCTCCACACGCGCGGCTTCGGCGCCGCGCCCCTCCGGACAGCCACCACCGGTGCACTCCCGCGTTCAGGAGTCGCAGGGGACGAGGCAAGCGAGGAGACGCCGAGGGGGGAGCGCGTTCTCTCGCCGGAGTGGCCCCTGACGATGTTCTGCGGATTTCCGTCAGGGGCTTTTCCGCGGCCGCTGCCGTACGCAGGGCGCGAGTTGGTCTCATGAGCAGGCGTGCGGTGCGGCCGTCCGCCGACCCGGCGCCCCCGCGGCACAGGGAGCAGGACCCCTCTCCCTTGGAGGCGGAGCGGATTCATCCGTTGCCCCGGGGACAGATCGCCGATCGGCTCCAGGAACTGGGCGCGTTGTACGCGGCCAACTACTGTGCGGAGGCGGGCCAATGTGACCGGCCGACGCGCGCCTTCCTACGTCGCCTGGTGATCGACATCCGGCGTCCCGGCTTCGGCCTCCTGGTCGCGGAGAACCCGAGCATGACGGCGTGCGCCTACGGCTTCCCGCTGCGCACGGGGCTTTTCGAAGTCCGCGAAATCGTGGTCCCGCGTCGGACGCGGGTGCAGTCCCCGCATCAGGGCTGGAATCTGGCCCGGCGTCTGCAGCGCCGGCTCCTCGTCGACCACGGTCACTCCAGGGGCATCACGCTGGTCGACCGGGACGACGTACGGACCCATGCGGCACTGCGGTCCTGGGGGTGGCGGGACGCCCCGCAGGGCTCGTACGGGAACCCGCTGTGGCCGCCGCGGAGTGTCCTGCTCCTCGATCCGTGAGCGGTTTCCTCCCCGCGGCGCCGAGCTGGTGTGGACGACCCGGGTCCAACCGTGCCGCGCCCGGCTGTCGGCCCGTGCCTCGCACAGCGGTTCAAGGATGCTGCCGTCCGCGAAGGTCACCGCGCTCAGATCGACGATCAGACGGAGCCGGCGTCGAGCCCACTCACGAGGCGGGTGTCGGTTGGGCGCACCTGCTCGACGTTCAGATACGTGAATCGCGACCAGGCTTGCCAAGCCCCTCGTCGGGGTTCACGGGCTTTCCGTCGGGTGGGGCAGGTACTGGGTGGGGATCGTGTACCGGTCGGCGAGGGCGGAGATCGTGGTTCTGTCCACGGTGGTGCCCTGCTGGATCGCGTCCAGGGTGGTGCGGCAGATGTCCAGTGTCAGAGAGCAGAAGTCCTTGACGGGGCCCGGGGGCACGGAGTCCGTGTACGCGTCCGCCGCGGACAGGTGGCGGTGTGCGTACGCGCACATGTCGGACCGTGTCCAGCCGACCGGGAAGAAGTCGACACCGCGTTCCAGGTCGTCCGCGTGGTTCCAGGTGATGTTGGCGGCCTGCACGGCGCGGCCGAAGGCCACCGCGCCGGACTGCGACGTGACGATCCCGGCGTACCGGGCCCACAGGTCGGACAGCGTGATGCCGATGGAACTCGCCACGGCGAAGGTGTACCGGTCGAGGTCCGCGACGTTCCGGACCCGGAAGTCGGCCCGCACCCAGTCGGCCATGCGGTCGGCGAGCGTGGCGAGGGAGTCCCACAGGCGCGGCGCGACCTCGGGCGCCGGGAGGCGGACCGCCCAGTCGTGGAACTGCCGTGTAACGGGTGGGAGTTGGTCCTCATACGGTCGCATCAGCGCGTCGGCATCCGCGGCCGAGAGGCTCTCGCGCTGAAGCAGTCGGCTGATGCCGCCGAGCAGTTCGATCTTGGCGTCGGGGGTCAGCGCGGGATGGTCCTCGATCTCGTCGAGGGCCCGGTTGGCGAGGTAGTAGGCGGCGACGGTGTCCCGCAGGTCTCCGTCCAGCCGCATGATGGGCAGGAAGAACGTCCTGCTCGTGGTCTTCAGGGTTTCGATGACTTGCGTGTCGATCATGCACATCCGCCTCGCTGTACTCGCTGTATCGGCTGCACTCGATGGGCAGAGCCGTCCTACCCCCACGGCCTCTCAGCTATGTGCAGATGAAAATCCGCACCGCACAGCGTCCCTCGAACGAGTAGTCATCGCCTCCCGAACTCCCGTTAAATATTGGTGGTTTAAGAGTTCACACACCTTTTGCCCCATGCCGGAGCGGCGGCTTCCGACGACCTCCGACGCGCTCGGGAACGTAAGCGAAGGCAAAAGGCCGGTGTTTACAGAAGGCTCTCCGCAGGGAGTGTGTCGGCGGTGCCACCAGGCGCCGCAGGCCGCACCGCAGGAGGTTCCACGTGACCAACCGCCAGCTCCCCGGCCCCGGTTCACTGTGCTGGCAGCTGTTCGGCCAGCGCAGAATGCTGCTCGTCACCGGCCGGGCCCTGATCCTCGAAGCCGCGCTCCCCGCCGGCGGCGCCGCCCTCGCCCAGCACTCCACGTACCGGACCCGCCCACTGCACCGGCTCGAACTCACGCTGGACAGCCTGATGCGCCTCGTCTACGGCGACGCCAACACCCGCGAATGCGAGGTGGCCCGCATCGGGCGCGTACACCGGCACATCAACGGCACCGACGACCAGGGCCGCCGCTACGACGGTCTCCACGACCCCAGCCGCACCTGGATCATGCTCACGCTGTTCGACGCCATGGTCGCGATGGAACGGCTCGCCGGCCACCCGCTGTCCCCCGCGGACGAGGCCCGGTTGTACGACGAGTGGCGGCCGGTGATCCTCGCGTTCGGCATCGACGAGAGCGCCGTCCCGCGCGACCTCGTGGCCTGCCGCGGCCACGTCGACGCCATGCTCAGCAGCGTCCTGGAGGACAACACGGAGGCGCGCCACCTCATGGGCGCCCTGTACGCGACCGTGCCCCCGCCGTCCTTCCTCGCCCGCTGCCCGGCGCCGCTGTGGCACGTCGTCCGGGTCTTCGCGGGCGCCGTGATGGGCTGCGTCCTGCGCGCGGACCTGCCGGAGCCGTACCGCCGCACCCTCGGTGTGACCGCCCGCCGCCGCGACCGCGCCCTGTCCCGGCTGCTGCACGGCACCGCCCGCAGGGTGCTCGGCACACAGCGGGCGGACCGCAAATACCTGCCGCTCGCGACGGCCGCGATGCGGGGCGGCCCGCTGATCCCGGGCCAGACCCGGCGCAGCGCACCGGCCGGGCGGCGCCGGGGCGCCGGGGAACCGCGCCCGGTGCGCGTGGGCCGCTTCTTCGACGACGTCCTCGACCAGACCGGGGACGGCCACCTCACCCGTGAGGACCTCGGGGCGATGGCACGCGGCGTCTGCTGGCCCCTGGAACTCACCGAGGCATCGGAACAGGTGGTCTACGACGCCTTCTACGCCTGGTGGGAACAGTTGGCGGCGGAACTGGACACGGACGGCGACGGCCGCGTCTCCCGGGCCGAGTTCCTTGCGGCGCCGCTCGCCGGGGCCGACGGAACGGCGCTCGGCCTGTGGAGCGGGCTGCTCGACGCGATGGGCGCCGTCTTCGACGCGGTGGACAGCGACCACAGCGGCCACCTGGACATGACCGAGTACCGCACGGTCTTCGGGCCCAAGCTGCACCCGGCCGACCTCAACCGGGGCTTCAAGCAGATCGACGTGGACGGCGACGGCCGGATCACCAGGGCGGAGTTCCTCGACGCGCTGGCCCTGTACTTCACCGTTCGGGACGAGGTCGAGGCGGGGGCGCAGCTGTTCGGCAGGTACAACCCGTGACGGCGGACGAGCAACCCCCGTCCCCCGTACGGGAGTTGATCCGAACGGCGGAAGGTGTACTGACGGACGCCGCCGACGGCACCACGGTGTCCTTTCCGGAGCTGCGCGCGCGTTTGCAGGCCGGTGAACGGCTGCGGGTGCGGCACGAGACGACCGACACGGACTGCACGCTGGACACGATCTTCGACCTGCTGGCGGCGTGCCTGCCGCGTGAGGCCCTGCCAAAGGGTCTGCTGCGGTGAGCGCGGGCCGCAACCGTGCGATGGCCCGTCTGATGGCCCTGCTCGTGACGGACGTCCTCACCTCCCGTGAACGTATCGACGTGGAGCGGACGGAACTGGCCGGGCAGCGCCGCCGGGCCCGGCGGATCCGGGAGTCGATCGAGAAGCTGGGCCCGTTCTGGGTGAAGGTCGGCCAGATCCTGGCCACCCGCTCCGACGTCGTCTCCGACGCGGTGCTCACCGAACTCGGGGGCCTCCAGGACTCCGTGCACAGCGAACCGTTCCACGTCTTCGAGCCGGTCCTGTGCCAGGAGCTCGGCCGGCGGTGGCGGGACCGCTTCCGCGAGATCGACACGGACACCCCGCTCGGCTCCGCCTCCCTCGCGCAGGTCTATCGGGTGGTCCTCGCCGACGGCCGGACCGCCGTGCTCAAGGTGCAGCGGCCCGGCACCCGGGACCGCGTGTACGCCGACATGACCCATCTGCGGCGGGCGGCCAGGATCGCGGGCCGCGCCGTCCCCCGTATCGACACGGTCCTCGACGTCGAGGCGACCCTTCAGGCGATCTTCGACTGCATGCGGCCGGAGCTGGACTTCACGGCCGAGGCGAAGCACATGGTGCAGGCGCGGCGCATGGCCCGCGACTTCAAGCGCATCCACGTCCCCGACGTCCATCTGGCGACACCCCGGGTCCTCTTGCAGAGCATGGCCCCGGGCGCCTCACTCAACAATGCGGACCTCTCCACCTTCTCGTCCACCCAACGCCTCCGAATCGGCCGCGACCTGCTGGCCTTCATGTACCGCGGCTACTTCGTCGACCGGATGTTCCATGCCGACCCGCACCCCGGCAACGTCTTCGTCCACCCCGAGCACGGGGCCACGCTCATCGACTGGGGCATGGTCGGCCGCATCGACCGCAACCTCAGCTCCCTCGGCATCATGGTCCTCACGAGCCTCGCCCAGAACGACGCCCGCGGCCTCGCGTCGGCCTGGACGGAGATGGGCCGGGCGACCCCCTTCGCCGACCTCCTCGGCTTCCAGGAGGACATGACACGCCTGGTCCCCCTGATCACCTCCGCGGCCCTCGAAGACCTCGACTTCGGCATCGCCCTCACCGACGTCCTGCGCTGCGCGGCCCAGCGGGGCATCCGCACCAGCCCCATGATCGGCATGCTCGGCAAGTCCATTACGAACATCGAGGGCTCGGTCCGCCGGATCGCCCCCGAGCTCTCCGCCCTCGACGTCTTCCAGGACGCCCTCACCGACGTCATGGTCGAACTCGCCCGCGACGTCCTCTCCCGCGAGCAGACGGCCCGCCGCGCCCTGGAACTGATCGTCGCCGGCAACTCGACGGTCGACCAGCTCCGCGCCCTCCTCCGCGACATCTCCAACCGCGAACTCACCATGCGCGTAGGCCTGTTGCCCGGCCACGGCCTGGGCAAGGACGGCACGGGTTTCGTCACGCGGAGACTGGCGCCGGTCGCCGCGGCGGGCTTGGCGGTGTGGGGGGTACGGAGGGTCAGCCCTCGGCGCGGCCCCTGAGGAACGCGGTCCAGGCTGCGCCGCTGACGGTGCAGTGGGGGGACCGGGGGTGCTTGGAGTCGCGGATGTGGGTCACGCCGGGGGCGTGGGCGACCTCGACGCAGTTGGGGTCGTCGCTTCCGCTGCTGTAGCTGCTCTTGAACCAGGCCAGGTTCACGACTCGGCCAGCGTTTGCAGGAAGTCCACCCAGGCGGCTCCGCCGACGGTGAGGTAGGAGTTCCCGGCGTTCTTGGAATCGCGCACGTGGACGGCGCCGGGGGCGTGGGCGACCTCGACGCAATCAGCCTCGCTGCTGCTACTGCTGTAGCTGCTCTTGAACCAGGCCAGTTCGGACGAGGTCCCGGCGGAGATCTTGCGAGTCATGTCTCTCCCAGCACTTTCTCGACGAAGGCCAGCGACTCCCCTGGCGTGAGAGCCTGGGCCCGGATCATGCCATACCTCAGTTCGAGGATGCGGAGCTGTTTCGGCTCCCTGACCGGCCGCCCGCTGAACGCCCCTTCCGAGCGCCCCACGGCCGTGCCGTCACTGAACTTCAGCACCTGCAACTCGCCCTGCATTCCGGCGTGTTCCTCGCGATTCGTCGGCATCACCTGGATCGAAACGGTGCGCAACCGCCCCAGCTCCATGAGGTGTTCGAGCTGCTGGCGCATGACCATTCTGCCCCCGAGGGGCCGCCGGAGCGTCACCTCTTCCTGGACGAAGCTGAGCGCTGGTGCAGGGCATCTCTCGAAGACGGACTTCCTGGCGAGGCGGGCGGCCACTGCCCGTTCGACGGCATCGGGCTCGTAGGCGGGCAGCCGCATCTCGAACAGCGCACGCGCGTACTCCGGGGTCTGCAGCAGACCGTTCAGGTTGTGGTTCTCGTACACCGACAGCTCGACGGCCTTCGCCTCCATCCCCGCGATGTCCCGCACCTTCTTCGGGTACCGGACCTCCCGCAGGTCGTCCTTCAGCCCAGCCACAATGCCGCGCGCCCCAAGCGCCTCGTCCGCCTTGTCCAAATACTCGGGCCGAGGAATCCGCTTGCCCGCCTCAACCTTGTAGACGATCCCCTCGCCGTACCCGATCGCCTCGGCGAACTCGCCGACCCGCAGCCCGGCGGCCTCCCGCCACTTGCGCAACTGCCGCCCGGCCGTGGCGACAAGGGCCACCCCCTCGGCATCGTCCGGGTCGACGTCCCACCCCGGGTCCTCCGACTCGGACCCGCACTCACTCCCGGTGATCCCGCTCATCGCCCCACGCCCCTTGGACAGCCCGTACAGCCCTGGACAACCCCTGGACAGTCACCGTACGCAACCGCCAAGTCACTCCGAACTGTAAGCGGAAGCGACCACGCTGAGTGACATGACCCAAGAAGCGGCCGAACTTCCGCGCATCACCCACCACTTCAACGTCCAACTGTCCCCCACACCACGCGGAGCCCGTCTCGCGCGCCTCCTGGTGACGGAACAACTCCGCTCGTGGGACCTCCCGTTGGACCTGGACGCGGCAGCGCACATCGTGGCGGAGTTGGCGACGAACGCCACAACACACGGTCGCGTACCCGGCCGCGACTTCCGCGTGGCGCTCTACGTAACGGAGTTCACGTTGCGCACGGAGATCACGGACACCCGCGCCGACCTCCTGCCAGCGGTCAGCGATTCGGGCCGAGGCCTGCTCCTCGTACAGGCGCTGTCGGACAGGTGGGGAGTGGCAACGGGCCCGGCGCCGCGCAAGACGGTCTGGGCGGAGATTCGGCTACGCGGATGAGCCGCGACCGGCGACCAATAACCCGCACCACGGTGTCGCGGCCGATCAACCAACAAAGAACGACGGGGGGAAAAGGACCCAACCCAATCCCCACCTTTCCTCCCGCCACCCGGTCGGGTGAACGAACCCAACTCAGCTTGCGCAAAGCCGGGTTGCGCCCCATACGCTCACGCCCAACACAACCGAAGACATGAGACGGCCCCCGCCGGGACTGGCATCCCACTGCGAGGGCCTGACCACCAAGGAAGAGAGAACCTTCCCGATGGATACGCAGCACCCTAACGCGCCCGCATGCGCGCAGTCTCCCGTTGCCGGGGTCCTTCACGACAACACCCGGATCGCCGCCCGCTTCACGGTCATCGGCAACCACCTCGCCCAGCACCGCAAACTCTCGCTCACGGCGATCGGCCTCTCGGTCCACATCCAGTCACTGCCGACGGGCGCCCGCGTCGACATCCGTACCCTCGCGGCCCTCTTCCCCGAGGGAACGACGCGAATCTCCGCCGCCCTGCGGGAACTTGAGGCCCACGGCTACCTGCGCCGCGAACGCCGCCGCACCCCCGAGGGCCGGGTCACGACCCGCACGATCTCCTGCAACCACCCGGGCGCCCGCCCGACTCCCGCTGCGGCCCCGGCCCCCAGCCGCCCGAAGCGCCCGCCGAAACCCCTCCACGTACCGCACCCGTCGACGTCGGCCCCCGCCCTCATCGACCGCGCCACGGCCCTCCTCACCACCCTCCACCGCGCCGACCCCCGCCTCCTCCTCTCGGCGAAGGACACCGCCCACCTGGCCCCGGGCGTCGCGGCCTGGCTCGAACGTGAAGCCCCCGCCGACGCGGCCCGCCACGCCCTGACCCGCGACCTCCCACCGGACCCGATCCACCACCCGGCGGCCTTCCTGGCCCACCGCCTGGTGACCCAGCTCCCACCCCTGCCACCCTTCCGCCCACCACACACCACGCCACCGGTGATCCACCCCCTCCAAAACTGCGACACCTACGACCGGGCGTACCGGGGGCCGGAGGCGGGCCGCTGCCCGAGCTGCGCCGAGGACCGGGCGGGGGTGGCGGCGCGGTGAGCAGCGCACCGGCCCCTGACCCACACTCCCCTCAACCGGCATCGGCGCGCTTCTCAAGCCGCGTGCCGCGCCTGAGCGTGATCGACATGAGGTCGCTCAGGCCGTCCAGCTCCAACCGGTGCCAGCGCCCCCGGGGCACGATCGCGGCGTTACCGGAGGGCAGTTGGACCATCTCCTCCGGCTCACCGGACCCGGCGGGCGCGCGGAAGTAGAGGCGCACGCCGCCCGCCAGACAGCACACCGCCTCCTCCGCCTCCGGGTGCATCTCCCAGTGGTCGGCGTGCACTTCAGCGTCCGTCTCCACGTGGAAGGTCGCGATCTGCCACGCGTCGGAGTCGCTCCCGGCCATCTGACGCTCGGCGGCACGGACGTCTCCGTCGGGATGGAAGAGCAGAGCGGAGGCAAACAGGTCCAGGGCAGGCGTACTACTCATCGTCATCACAGAGTTCCCTTCAATCGCTTCTCTTGCTCGGCTAGTGCGGATTGCTCGGGCTGCTCGAGCTGCTCGTACGCGTGGGCTTGCAGCGGCCCGCCCCGTCGACCTGGCAGTACAAACGTCGCCACAACCGCCGCGAGCAGGAAGAGCGCTGCGGCTATCGCGAGACCCACGGCGTAACTGCTGTTCACTGCGGCAGCGCCGGTGGCGGATCCGGTGTGATGAGCCGCCACCGTGGCGAGGACGGCCAGACCGACGCAGCCACCGAGTTGGCGGGAACTGTTGAAGAAGCCCGAAGCCATCCCCGCCTCCTCCCTGGCGATACCGGTGGTCGCGGCGGCGGCGACCGGGGCCAGTACGAGGCCGGTGCCAATGCTGGTCAGGACGGACGGGCCGAGAACGTCGACGACGAAGGAGCCGTCGGGTCGGATCGCGGCGAACCAGGCAAGCCCTGCCGCCGCCAGCAGGGCGCCGGGCACCAGCGCCGCACGCGGCGTACGTGAAGAGGTGATGCGCGTCGCGGCGAGGGTCCCCAGGACAAGTCCGAAGGAGAAGGGCAGGAAAGCGGCGCCGGTCGCGGCCGCCGTCATGCCAAGCACCTGCTGCATGTACAGGGAGACGAAGTAGAAAGCGGCGAACTGCCCGGCAGCGGCAAGGAAAACCAGCACGTTGGCGCCGACGATCCAACGGCTGCGTAGCAACCCCAGGCGCAGCAGAGGCGCCTCGGCCCTGGACTCGACCGCCACGAAGGCGGCCAGCAGCACGACCGCGGCAGCGAGCGGAAGCACCGTGTCCGTGGAGGCCCAGCCGTGCGAGTCCGTACGGACCACGCCGAACACCAGCGCCCCGACACCGCCGGTCGCCAGGAGCGCGCCGAGCCCGTCCAGCCTCGCACGCACGCCGGACGGCGCCCCTGCCGGCACACCCCCGGGGACCAGCAGGAGGGCCAGCAGAACGATGGGCAGGTTGATCAGCATGACCCACCGCCACCCCACGTACTGGGTGAGCAGCCCGCCCGCCAGCACCCCCAGCGCCCCGCCTGCGGCGTTCACCGCGCTCCACACCGCGAGCGCGCGGGTACGCCGAGGGCCTTCCGGGAACGTGGTGGTCAGCAGGGCCAACGCGGCCGGTGCCGCCGCCGCGGCGCCCACCCCCTGGCCCGCCCGCGCCGCGATCAGCTGCCAGGGCGCCTGAGCCAGACCACCGGCAAGCGAACACGCCCCGAAGAGCGCCAGGCCGAGCACGAAGAGCCGCCGTCGCCCGTACAGATCGCAGGCCCGGCCGCCGAGCAGCAGGAGCCCGCCGAACGTCAGCGCGTACACGTGCACGACCCAGGACAGATCGAGCTGCGCGAATCCCAGCGCGATCCGGACCGCGGGCAGCGCGATGTTGACCACGGACATGTCCAGGGCGAAGACGAACTGAGCGACAGCGGCGGCCGCCAGTACGGCCCCCGGACGCCCTCGCCGGTTTCTATACATGTATAAAAACTAGACCCGCGTGCCCCCTGCTGTCGATACCGGGGAGAGGATGGGACCCATGCCGCCCCCCTCCGCCCCCCGCAAGAAGCCCGGCACCCCCGGCCGGCCGCCTCGGATCTCCCGCGTCGCGATCGTCGAGAACGCTCTTCGGATCCTCGACGAGGAGGGAGTGGAGCGGCTGACGATGCGGCGGCTGGCCACGGAGCTCGGCAGTACGCCCATGGCCCTCTACCACCATGTCCGCAACAAGGACGAGTTGCTCCTGCTGCTTCTGGACGACCACGCGACGCGCACCCTGGTCCGCCCCGACCTGCCCGATGACCCGCGCGAGCGGATCGTCCTGGCGGCGGAGGCGATCCATACGGTGCTGGCGGCCTGCCCCTGGATCGTGGACGTCCTGACCGCCGACGACCTGCTGTCCCGAAGCGCGCTGTGGTTCGTCGAGCAGATCGTGGACGGGCTCGTCGCCTGCGGGCTGCCCCTCGATCAGGCCGTGCACGGCTACCGCGCGATCTGGCACTACACGGCCGGCGAAATCATGATCCGCGCGGCATCGACGCGCCGCCGCTCGGCCGACGACCGCCCCACCTACCGGGAGACGGTCTTCGCCGACCTCGACCCGGGTGAGGTCCCCCGCCTGGCCGAAGTCGCCGACCGCTGGGCGGACTTGACCGCCCAGGACACCTACCTGCCCGGCCTCCGGGCCCTGGTCACCGGCCTCACCGCAGCCTCCACCCCCACCGGCTGAGCGTCGGGTCGCAGGCTCCGTGACCGAGCCGAAACCCCTCTCCACCTCGCCGAGGAACGCCACTCACGCGACTTATACCTTCAACAACATATACTGTGAACGACATGACCGACCTGTTCGACGTCGAGATCGAGCCCGAGGTGCGCGCCTGGCTGGAGGCTCTGCCTGCCCGGCACTACAGGAAGGTCGAGCGCCTGGTGATACTCCTGGCGGCCAACCCGACCGAGCTCGGCGAACCCCACGCCCGTCACCTGGGCGAGGGGGTACGGGAGCTACGGCCAACCATCGACGGCACGGCATACCGCATCACGTACTGGCTGAGTCCCCGCCGGAGCGTCGTCCTGCTCACGATGTTCCGCAAGACCAGGATGCGGGAGGATGCGGAGGTGGATCGGGCCAAGCAGGTCAAGAAGACCTGTGCGTCCGAGCACGGGCCCGCCCACGAGGTCTTCGAGCGTGACATCGACAAGGAGGAGTGGGAATGAGCCACAGCCGCTGGAAGCTCGCTCGGGAAAAGCGGCTCGCGGAACCCGATCACCGGTCCGAAGAGCTCAAGGAACTCGACCGGGAGATCAGCCTGTCCATGGCTCTCGCCCAAGTCGTCCACGACCGGCGCAAGGCCCTGGGGCTCTCCCAGGAGGAACTCGCCCGGCGCTGCGGCCTGACCCAGGGGAAGGTCTCCCGTATCGAGGGCTCCGACACCGTTCCCACACTGCCGCTCCTCGCCAAGCTGGCCAAGGGGCTCGACGCCTCGCTCAACATCGCCATAGACGAAGAGCACGCGAGCCTGACGCTCTCGGCACACGAGGCGGCCTGATCGGCCGAGGACGAAGCAGCGCCCCACCCGGCGACTTGAGTTCCAGCGATCGCCGCAACACCCAGTTTCAGGTGCGCACTTCTCAAGCCGCGTGCCATGTCGGAGCACATCACCAAGATGCCAGGGAGGTGCGTTGTGTCAGTGATCCAGATCGACATCGACGATGATGCGCTGGAACGGGCGATGGCCCTGTCCAAGGTCAGGACCAAGAAGGAAGCGGTCAACCTTGCCCTGCGCTTCTACGCCGAGCAGCAGGAACGTGCGGCGCGTATAGGCCGTCACTTCGAACGGGCACGCGCGTGGGGTGCCGTTGAGGATGCCGAGCGCCTGCACCAGACGGAGAAGCTCGGCCAGTGATCTGTTAGCTGGACACGTCCGACCTGACCGTGCACAGCATCCACGACCTGGCCTGAAGCCCCTCCCGTGCCGGGGCCCGGTACCGGCGGGGCAACCCCGGCCCCCACTCCCAGAGGCAACCCTCCCGCCCCACACGCCGTCCTGAAGAACATGGCAGACGCAGTTCCGGAAACATCGCCCCTCGCCCGGCCCGACTGGCCGCACTGCGGCCGGGGTGCCATCGCCCAGGAGACCGTCGGCTGCCGGGGCAGACAGGTCGCCGGGCACTCCGTGTGTCTTGCCCACCTGGACGACGCCGAGCGCGCCGCGTATCTGGCCACGGTGTCTCCCGGCGACGACCTCGACCACCGAGGCACACCCTTCACCCGTGACCTGCTGGACCAGTTGCTCGCCGCCCTCCACTACCCGGCTCAGCAGGGCCCGTACGTAGGTGGCGCCGTGTTCAGAGAGGCCTCGTTCGTCGGTGATGTCGACTTCCACTGCGCGGCCTTCGACGGGGACGTCGACTTCAACGATGTGACGTTCACGGGTCGCGCCGACCTTCACGGGACGACGTTCAACGCCGGCGCCGACTTCTGCGACGCCTCGTTCGCCCACGTCGCCGACTTCGGCGGGGCCACCTTCAACGGCGAAACACACCTAGGCGTGACCTTCACCGGTGACGCCCGGTTCGACGGGGCGACCTTCAGCGGCGGCGTCGAGTTCAGCTCGGCGGTCTTCGCGGGCCACGCGTGGTTCGGCGGGGCGGCGTTCACCGGCGAAGCGTCGTTCGGGGAGGCGTCGTTCGCCCGCGACGCCCGGTTCGGCGGGGTGCGTTTCGGCGGCGACGCCGAGTTCGTCGATGTGGTCTTCGACGGCGACGTCCACTTCGGCGGGGCCACTTTCGTCGGCGACGCCGGTTTCGAACGGTCCCGGCTGCACACGGTGCGGCGACTCGGGCCGCTGGCGTGCGGCGGCACCGTACGTCTCGACAACGCGGTGTTCGGTGCGCCGGTGACCGTGGAGATCGCGGCCGCCGAGGCGTCGTTCCGGCGTACGCGGTGGGAGTCCGCGGCGGCGCTGCGCATCCGCCGCGCCGCGGTGCACCTCGCGGGGGCAGTCCTGGAACAGCCGGTCACCGTGGTGACCTACCCGGTGCCCTTCACCGACCCGCTGGGCGACACCCTGTCCGAGGCGGCGCTCACGGGCCGCGACGCGACGGTGCGGCTGAAGTCCCTCGACGGCGTCGACGCCGCCCACCTGACCCTCACGGACGTGGACCTGACCGGGTGCGCCCTCACCGGCGTGGTGCACCTGGACCACCTCCGCCTGGAGGACACGACGACGAGCCGGCCCCCGACGCCCTGAGGCCCGGTCACGCAGGACCGGGCGGCCTCGGCGCACTCGGCGGAGATCAGCGGGTCGATGACCATGACGCCGCGCTCGCCCTCCACCAGCGTCATGTTGGACAGGTCGAGGCCGCGGACCTGGTAGATGCCCTCAGTGACCTCGTACAGGCCCTGCATTGAGGCGAGTTGGGCCTGGCGCCACAGGCTCGGGTTGGCGGTGTCGGGGCACTCGCCCTTGAGGAAGGCGTAGGCGTCGGCGTCGTAGACGACACGGCCGTCGGGTGCGTGGACCGCGCCCGGGGACAGCGCGCCGAGGAAGCCCCGGTCGGCGTTGTCGAAGTCGGTGGTGTCCTCGAAGGGGAGGTTCGCGCCCATATCCTGCTCCGCTCGCCGGCCGGTCGGATGCATCTCGGCATCAGGCGGTGCCATGTGCACTTTGGGGTGATTTTTCGGCTGGGGTGTGAATCAGCATCTCGGGCCGTCCGGTGACGATCAGCCACGCGGGCAGCGCCGCCACGCACAACAGCGGCAGCAGCCGGATGTCGGTGACGAGCGTCGCGGCCATGAACAGGCTCAGCCAGCCCTGCCGGGTGGTGGCGAGCAGCACGCCGAGGGTCGCGGTGGTGACCGCGAGCGCGATGGGCACGGCGTCGACGAGCGCGTGCGCGAGCATGCCGAGCGCGACGCCGACGAAGACCGCGGGGAAGATCCGGCCGCCCTGGAAGCCGCAGGAGGCCGCGACGACGAGCGCCACCAGCTTCACCGCCGCGATCAGCAGCAGGTTCGCCGCGCCGTGCGCCTCCGGATGCGAGGTCAGCTCCTTCATCTCGTCCAGCCCCTTGAACAGGGTCAGTTGGCCGCCGAGCACACCCAGCGCGCCGAGCACGAGACCACCCGCGGTGAGCATGACGAGAGGGTGCTTGAGGAGGTGGAAGACACGGTGGACGTACGGGAAGGCGTAGACGGCGACCAGGCCCACGATCGCCGCGGCCGCCGAGATGACCATGGCGGACACGGCGTCGATCAGCCGCGCGCCCGGGTAGGGGGCGACGTCCACGGACAGGACCGGGTCCGCGGCCAGTACGGTCGTCAGGGCTCCGGCACCCGCGGCGACCAGCGGCGCGAACAGCCGGTCCCACAGCGGGCGCGGGTCGGGTGTGCCAGAGGTCTCGGAGAGGATCAGGGCGGCGGCGACCGGCGTGCCGAACAGGGCGCCGATGGTCCCGGCGGCGGCAAGCGAGACCCAGACGGCGCCCGGCGTACGGGGCATCGCCTTCATGCCGAGGGCGTACGCGAGGGCGATGTTGACCGTGGTGATCGGGTTCTCCGGGCCGAGGCTCACCCCGCCCGCGAGGCCGATCACGACGGCCAGGACGACACCGGGCAGGATCCACGCGGGCAGCGGCGGATCGACCAGGCCGCGGGTGGCGGGGTCGGGGCCGGTGCGGCCGGGGAACTTCCACACGATCAGGCCCACGGCGACACCGGCCGCGGTCAGTACGGCGAGGGTCCAGCCGGCCGAGGTGGCGGAGATGCCGAGCCCGTCGGGCAGCGCGTCCCACAACCAGTCCTGGAGCCGCTCGGCGGCCCAGCTGATGGCCAGCAGGACCAGGCTGGAGCCGATGCCGATGAGCAGCGCGGGCAGGACGAGCGGGAACAGGGCGCGGGCCTGACGCGGCCAGAAACCCGCCGGCTCGCCGGATACGTGCTGCTCGCTCATGACTCCTCCGTGGGTGGTGGGCCGGTCGCCGACCGGTCGGCGATCCATGCGCGGCTGTCCTCCACGGCCGTCTCCAGCGGCCCGAACAGCTCCGGCCCCGCCGGGACGACACCCCGCTCGCCGAGCCGTTCGTACAGCCCGGACGCCTGAAGGATCCGCAGCAGGGAGGGCTGGACCCCGGCGAGGACAAGACGCCCTCCCGCGTCGGCGAGCTTGGTCGCGTACCGGTCCAGGAGTTTGATGACGGCGGACGACGGCACGTCGGGCAGGGTGCGTACGACGAGGATCAGCACGGCGCCGCGAGCCCCCGTCATATCCGGCAACTGGCTCTCGATACGCGGGAGTTCGGCGAAGAACGAGGTGCCCGCGTAGTCGAGGACGGTGACCTCACCGGCCGGGAGCCGCTGCGGCGGCTCGGCGGTGGCCCAGTGCCCGTCCGCCTGCCGCCGCAGCGCGACGAGCTTGGCCTGCCGGGCGGCCTGGGCGCAGTACAGCAGCAGGGACAGGACGGCGCCGATGACGATGGCCTGCTGCAACGGGAGCTGGGTGGTGGCGAGGAAGGTGAGGATCATCGCCACCGAGGAGAGCGGGGACGTCCGCAGGACGAGCCGGATGTCGCGGCGCTTGCCCCAGATCAGCTCGCCGCCCACCACCAGGATCAGACCGCCGATCACCGGCATGGGGATGCGCTCGGCGAGCGAGCCGCACACCAGCACCACCAGCGCGAGGAAGACGCCCGAGATGATCCCGGCCCAGCGGGTGCGCGCGCCCGCGCTCACCGCGACCCCGGTGCGCGACAGCGAGCCGCCGGAGGGCAGCGCCTGGAAGAGGCCGCCGAGCAGGTTGGCGTAGCCCTGGGAGCGGAAGTCACCGTTGACGTCGGAGCGCGAGCCGTCCGGGTTCGGCATCGACGGCGCGATGCCCGCCGCCTGCGCGAGCGCGACGAGCGCCACCGAGAACGCGCCCGCGATCAGCTGCGGGACCGCGGACCAGTCGGGCGCGCTGAACGAGGGCAGCGCACCCGGGATCCCGGCGATCGAGCGCACCAACTCCACATCCACGGAGAAGACGGCCACCCCGACGCTCACCACGACCATGGCGATCAACAGAGCGACGGCCTCGAGCCGCTTGACGGTGCGGGCCGCCGCCCACACGGCGATGGTGACGACGGCGACGACGGTCGCCGCGCCCTTCCAGTCGCCGATGTGCGCGAGCCAGTCGCCCAGTTGGTACAGCTTGTTGTGACCCTGCGGCTTGTAGCCGGTGGCGTCCTTCAGTACGCCGATGACGATCTGCAGGGCGATGCCGGTGGCGAAGCCGGTCATCACGGCGTTCGACACGAAACTCATGACGGCGCCGAGCCGCAGCACCCCCATGAGCAGCATGACCACGCCGACCATCACGGTCAGCATGGCGACGTTGCCCGCGTCCTTCGGATCGAGCCCGGCGTCCGACAGCACGCTCTGCGAGGTCAGCGCGATGGCGCTGGTGAGGGTGGTGACCATCAGGACCGTACGGGAGGTCAGCGAGCCCACGATCGCGGGCACCACCCCCGCGTAGAGCCCGGCCACCGGATTGAACCCGGCGATCGCCGCGTACGCCATGCCCTCGGGAATGGAGAAAAGACCGGTCACCGCACCGGAGGTGGCATCCGCGCCACTCGGCCGACCGAGCCCTCTCAGCCACGTTCGCACGGAAGGGCGCTGCCACCCGGTCATGTGCTCCCTCCCCCTTCCCTCGGCCTGCGCTCAGCCAAGCTTTCGGCCGAAGGTCGGGCCACGTGGGAGCGCCGGACGGGTGACACGCGGCGGAGGGCGCGGGTCAGTCATCAAGGCCGATGTTCCGACGCCCAGTTCGAGTCAGGACGACGAGGACGTGGACGAGGACGTGGACGTCCGGCCGTGGTCGGTGCACAGCGCCCAGACGACGAAGACGGCGAGAGCGATGGACACGATCGCCCAGACCGGCTGGTAGGGCAGCCACATGAACTGGACGACGATCATCAGGGCGGCCAGCCCCACGCCGATGCCGCGGGCCCAGTCGAGGCCCTTGAGCACACCGCAGCCGGTGAGCGCCACGACGATGCCGAGGATCAGGTGGATCCAGCCCCAGGTGGTCAGGTTGAACTTGTAGACGTAGTCGCCGACGCGCGCGTAGACGTCGTTCTCGGCGAGGGCGGCGATACCACCGAGCACCCCGAAGATGCCTTCCACCAGCATCAGGACGCCGGCGAACATCGTGCCGCCAGAAGCCCAGGCACCGGCTTTGTCGTCGCGGGTCCGCGTAGGACGCCCTGCACTGTGGGACGCGTTCGCCATGACCGCTCCTCCTCTACTCGCTCAGGTTCTCCGCCGAGGCAGAGATTCCGAGCGTGAGCCCTGGAGGGCGGGCGAGCGACCGGGAACGGGCTGTCCGGGTGACCACGACCCACGACCTCGCGAGAGAGCGACATCCACTGTCCGGATGCGCCGGCCGGGCACTGGTTGCGCCCTGCCGAAGGGCTGGTTCACGCGCACTGTTCCATCGAACGTGATCGATGCCCGGGTGCGCGTGGAACCGTGGAAGGGAAACCCGCCCGGCGAGGGGCCGTGGTCGCACGACGAGGAAGCCGAAGTGGTCTTTCCCGCGGGAGAGTTGTGCGTCTACACGCTGGGCGAGACGCTCCCCACAGAAATCGCACTCGCCACCATGGTGGCCTGGGAGTTCGAGAATGACCTCGGCCCGGCGGCGGACCTCCGCCACCGGGCCTTCATGCTGTCCAGACCCATCTCTCCTTGATATGCGCCCTGTTGAATGTCAGTGGGCGTTCCTATCGTGGAGGAATGGCTAACGGCGTGTGGCACACCGGATATGGCATAGAGATCAACCTGTCGTTACCCGACCTCGGCTACCCGAACCGTCCCGATCTCCTGCGGGAGATCACGGCGAGCATTTCCGAACGAGACCCCCAGCTGCTCGAGTGCCTGGCCCACCACGACGGCCGGGAGTGCCTCGCGGAGACAGGCGGAAAGTCCCCGTGGATGTTCGTGCGCCGAGGTCGTGTCGGGGGTCGACGGCCACTGGTGGCCTCGCACCTGCCCATCACGCACAAGGCGACACCAACAGAAGGCGCGCAGCACAAGGCGACGAAGGAACGGGTCGTCGAGACCGCCGCGCGATACGGGCTGGGGGCCGAGTCCGAGGTTCCCGTGGCCAATCGACGCACCATCTCGGACGCCGTCGTCACGGGGCCTGGCGGCAAACAAATCGGCTGGGAAATCCAGTACCACCAACTCAGCCCCAGCACCGTGTTCCGGCGTTCCGCCAATGCCGTCGATCACGGCATCACACCTCTGTGGGTGGCGAAGGACAGGACAGCTGCTCTGATAGACCGCGCACCTTGGGCCCGTGTCGACGACATGCCGTGGAAGGACATAGCCGACGGCAAGGAGATGCTGATTCGAGGTGGATACCGCCACCTTGAGGTCTGGAAGTGCGTTCCGAGCAGTGAGCGGCACTGCCTCGTGAGCGATGGGGCAAGCCACTGTGGCGAGATTCATGCGGACTGGTTCGTGCCCGCGCTCTGCCTACCGGAGAGGAATCCCGTCCACATCGAGGACCTGGTTGTGCAGAGTGCCACAGGGGAGAGCGTCCCCGTCTACGTACCCAGCCGAGGAAACGGTCGCGCTGGACGGCACATGTGGGTCTCGGCGGGCGACTGTGCACGGTGGGAGGAACTGGTCGGCGAGAAGGAGCCGCTGCCCACTGCTCCGGTCCAAGAGGACGACGACGTGATCACGTTCGCCGAGCAGGAGATCGATCGCAGCTGTCACGCAGGGGAAGACGGGTGGTTCGTCAGCGACGCTCGCCCACTTCGCGATCTCGACCAGCCGACCGGTGGCATCACGCTCCCGCGCATGCCGGTGCGGCGCGCCCGTGGTGCGACGCGGATAACACCGGTGGAACGGGCCGCCGCCGCAGCCGCGCTGGGATGCCAGCCGTGGGAGCTGGGACCGTGTGCCGGATGTGGCCAGCTCATGCACCGGTACGGGCGGTACACCCCCATGTACTGCAGGGGCTGCCGCGCAGCCCTGAATGGCTGCTAAGGGCTGTCCCTAAAGATCTTTGAGTCGGCTGCAGCGCATGCGCCGGCTGCCCAGTCGTCATCGATGTCGGCTCCAAGGCACGTCTTCGGCCGATCCGTGTCGTCCAGCGGCGGACCCACCGGCCCGAGCCGGCCTGGCCGAGCGGAGCACTTGCGCCGGGTGAGCGCGTTTCGAAGCGGCGTCCGAGAGTTCGCCTGCTTGCGCCGGTAGACGGGCGGCGGCTCGCACATGCGCGTGCTCTGGTTCCCTCGGCCCGGGCCACGGGAGGGGAGGGCGGTGGAGGGTCAGCGGTCGACGCGGATGACGGCCGGGGGTGCGTAGCGGCCGGTGAGGATGTCGGGGGTGGGCAGGTACTGGCGCAGGATGAGGCGGAACAGGACGCCGGGCTCGGTGGTGGGGAGCCAGTTGGACTCCTTGTCCGGGCCGGGGTTCTCGCGCTGGAGGTACAGGGTGAGGGAGCCGTCGGGGCCGTAGGCGAGGTCCTTGGTGAGGCTGCCGAGGTGGTAGCGGCCGATCGGGTTCTCGACGAGGAAGCCCTGCGGGTTGAGGTACATGGTCACCGACCAGAAGGCGTCCACGGGCGGGAAGTCTTGGGGTCCGAAGCGCAGTTCGTAGCGGTGCTCGCCGGAGAGCGGGTCGCCGTCGCCGTCGAGGATGGCGCCGATGTAGTACGCCTCCTTCGCGCTGTTGGCGAGCAGGCCGATCTGGGCGATCTCCAGGCGGGAGAAGTAGTCGGTGCCCCAGTCGCCGATGGTGTCGACGTCGACCATCACCCAGCTGTTGCGGGACGGACCGGCGAACGGCATGTCCGCGTACAGGTCGCGCAGTCCGTCCGCGATGGCTCGCCGCAGGCCGTCGACGGCCGCGGGGTGCAGCCGGGAGGGATCGAAGGTGTGGTGCGGGGTGATGCCGATGCGGGCGAGCAGGCCGAGGACGCCGGCGTCGGCGGCCGGCGGCGGGCTCGCGCTCAGGCAGTCGGCGAGCATCCGGTAGAAGTCCAGCGGGTCGCCGCCCTCGCCCCGCCAGTCGCGGGCGGGCGGGTTGGCCGAGGGGTCGGGCTTGGGGGCGGCCGGGTCGGCGGGGCGCAGGGCGATCCGCTTCTGCAGGGCCACGGCGGCGGGGACGTCGTCGTCGAGGATCGTGACGCGGGCCAGGAGGCAGACCAGGGGGGTGGGGGCGGCGATGACCCGGGTGATGCCGTCGGGGACGGTGCCGCGCCAGCCGGGCCCGGCCAGCAGGTAGTCGCCGCCGGTGGTGTCGCCCATGCGCGTACCGACGTAGCCGAAGCTGTTGGTGTACATGTCCAGGAGCTGGACGGTGAAGTAGCGGTCGGTGACGGGCGGGACGGTGAGGATCACCGCGCCGCCGGTCAGGTCCACGAAGGTGCGCGAGTACGGGGCGTCGACGATCGGCGTGACGAAGTAGGTGTCCTTCGGCTCCGCGCGGCGCGGGGTGTGGTGGATCTCGTTGATCGCGCCGAGGTGCGTCGGAGCCGTGGTGTCGACGTGCCACTCCCACAGGCTGCGGTGCATCTCCAGGAGCGGGAAGCCGTAGCGGAAGGCCGCCATGCCGAGCCAGTACCCCTCGTCGGCCCGTGCCTTCTCGTGAGCTGCGGCGATCTGCTGCTTCAACGTCTGCGCGTCCATGCGGGCTCCGATCCGGTACACCAAGAGGAGGGCATAAGCCCTATAACGGTCATCGCGTTCCGGTGGGTCCGCAACCGCGCCTCGCGATCGTGCGGTGGCCGGGAGGGTGTCATCCGTTCGGCCCCGCCTCCGTTGCGGCCCCCTGAGCCGGCGGAAAGGCTCGGGCACACCGCCTTCCGTGGCGGGGGTGGAACGGGGCCGGTACGGAGGAGGCAGCGATGGGTGACGCCGTCGGACAGATGCTGGCGTCGGCGGTGGGCATCGCCATCAGCCCCCTTCCGCTGATCGCGGTGGTGCTGATGCTGGCCACTCCGCGCGGCAAGATCAACGGCACGGCGTTCACGCTGGGGTGGATGGTCACGCTCGGAGTGATCACCGCCGTGGTCGTTCTCGCCGGCTCGGGCGCCGGCGCCGACGACGCGGGTACACCCGCCGACTGGACGTACTGGCTCAAGCTCGCCCTCGGCGTGCTCTTCCTGCTCATGGGCGCCAAGCAGTGGAAGGACCGCCCCAGGGAGGGACAGGAGCACACGCTGCCGGGCTGGATGCGGGCGATCGACCGCTTCACCCCGGGCAAGGCGGCCGGCCTCGCGGCCTTGCTGTCCGGTGCCAACCCGAAGAACCTCGTCCTCGCGGTCGGCGGCGCTGCCTCCATCGCGAGCAGCCCGGCGAACAGCGGCGGCAAGGCCGTCGCCGGCGTCCTGTTCGTCCTGATCGGCTCGACCTGCGTCCTGCTGCCCCTGCTCGTGTACGTCTTCGGCGGCAGCCGGTCGGCCGCGGTGCTCGGCGGCTGGAAGACGTGGATGGGCGAGCACAACAGCGCGATCATGACGGTGGTCCTCACCGTGCTCGGAGCCAAGTACTTGGGAGACGCGATCAGCGGACTCGCCTCGTGAACCTCCCCCGCTCATGGCGCAGGCGAAAGCCAAGCCTCGGCAGGCCGGAGCCGACGCCCGCCGACGTCGGCTCCGGCCTGGGCACGGGCCTCTTCTCGATCCCGGAGGGCATGGCATACACGGCGATCGCCGGCTTCAACCCGGTCGCCGGCCTCCTTGCCGGTGTGGGCTTGGACCGGTCCACTCCGGAGCGTCCGGCAATCGAGACGACGCCGAGCAAGGTCTCGGCGCCGAATTCAGTACCTGGAGCGATCCCCTATTCCCCGCCAGGACACGGCCCTCTCGCTCACCGTCACTGGTGCCAGCCTTCGAGGGAAACTTCCGAACCGCCCTCGAGGTAGCGGTGCAGCGCACTGTCGGTCGTATCGACGAACTCCTCGGGGATGACGTCGGCATCGACCCACCGCACCTGCGCGTGCTTCCGCGGCTCCCGGTTCTCCGGTTCGCCGGACCACTCGTGCGCCGCGAACACGACGGTGAGGAATCCGTTCGGGGCCTCAACTCCCCACGCCCCGTGGATGACGTGGGCGACCTTCAGCGCCTCCGGCTTCACGACCAGGCCCGTCTCCTCATACAGCTCCCGCACCGCGGTCTGTGTGATCGGCTCTCCGCCACCGGGATGTGGGCCTCGGGGCAGCGCATCAGCGCCCTGTGGGCCATGGCGTCCCGCGGGCCGGAGAGCGTGGCTGCACGGCTCCCTGCCCCCAGCCGCCCCGTCCTCCCACACCGTGCGCCACAAACAAAACAGCGCCCGCGCCGACCGAAGCCGACCCGGGCGCTGCCCAGCAGGACGGAGGGGCCATCCCCTCCCCCGCACACGTAGACCCTGTGGGACTCGAACCCACAACCAATGGATTAAAAGTCCACTGCTCTGCCAATTGAGCTAAGGGTCCACACGCCGACCTGAGCCGACGCACCCCCGAGCATAGCCCGCCCGGACCGGGAGGCCGATCGGGTATCGGGTTCCCGGGGCCGCGCGTCAGCGCAGGAACCAGTGGCGGGCCGAGATGCCCCACCACGTGCCCGCGAATCCGAGGACCGCGAGGACGGCGATCGGGGCGTAGTTGAAGGTCTCCCAGGTGACCGGGGAGACCTGCGGCAGCATGAAGAGGATCGTGATGACGACGACCCAGGTCACCGCCACCACGCCCACGAACCCGGACCAGCGGCCCAGGTGCCACGGCCCCCGCTCGAACGCGTCGCCCTTGCGCAGCCGCAGGAACGTCGGGATGACGTACGCGATGTAGAGGCCGATGACGGCGATCGAGGTCACGGCCGCGTACGCGGTGACGTTGATCAGGTAGGGCAGGCCGAGGACGAGGGCGCCCGCCGCCGCGAGCCAGACCGCCGCGACCGGGGTGCGGGTGCGCGGGCTCACCGTGTGCCACACGCGGGAGAAGGGGAGCGCTCCGTCGCGCGAGAAGGCGTAGATCATGCGGGAGTTGGCCGTCACCGACGCCATCCCGCAGAACAGCTGGGCGCCGACGACCACCAGGAGCAGCAGCTTTCCGGTCGTCGCGCCCAACGCGTCGAGCAGGATCTGGGCCGGTGGTGCGCCCGTGGGCGAGTTGAGCGCGCCCTCGTACGACTGGATCGCGAAGGTGAAGCCGAGGAGGAGCACGAAGCCGGCGATCCAGGACGTCCAGATCGAGCGGACGATGCCCTTCGGGCCCGCCGTCGACGCGTCGTGCGTCTCCTCCGTCATGTGCGCCGACGCGTCGTAGCCGGTGAAGGTGTACTGCGCCATCAGCAGGCCGATCAGGACGACGTACACGCTGCTGCCCCAGCCCGTGTTGTTCACGAACTCGCCGAAGACGAAGGACGCCGACTGGTGGCTGTCCGGCACGAAGGCGAGCACGCCGACGATCAGCGCGACGCCCAGCACGTGCCACCACACGCTGACGCTGTTGAGGAAGGCGACGATGCGTACGCCGAAGGTGTTCAGCAGTCCGTGCAGCAGCAGGATGCCCGCGAAGAGGAGGATCGTGCGGCCCGGTGTCACCTCGAAGTCGAACTGGAGGTTCAGGTACGCGCCGAGGAAGGACGCCGCACCGAAGTCGATGCCGGCGGTCACGGCCACCTGCCCCAGCACGTTGAACCAGCCCGTGAACCACGCCCACGCCGCCGCGCTGCGCTCCGGCGCGAGCCGGTACGCCCAGAAGTACAGCCCCGCCGACGTCGGATACGCCGAGCAGATCTCGGCCATCGCCAGGCCGACGAAGAGGGTCATCAGGCCGACGCCGACCCAGCCCCAGGTGATGAGCACGGGGCCGCCCGTGTTCATGCCGAACAGGTACAGCGTCAGGCAGCCCGAGAGGACCGAGATGATCGTGAAGGAGACGGCGTAGTTCGAGAAGCCCGACATGCGGCGGGCGAGGACCTGCGTGTAGCCGAGCTGGGCGAGGCGCTCCTCGTCGGAGCCCGCGGCCACGGCCGGCTGCTCTCCGTCAGTGACTCTGCTGGCATCACTTGTCATGCCCCCAGCGATTCCCTCGCCGGAGGCGCCGCATGCGGGTGATCAAGGCCCAACTCCCGTGCCCGGAACAGCGAAAGGCCGCGGCCCCACCCCCGTAAGGGAGTGGGGCCGCGGCCCTGTCACGTCAAGAACGGTCAGCCGTTGCGCTTCCAGCGCGGCTTGTCGTCGCGGCGGCCGAAGGACGAGCCCGAGCCGGAACCCGCGCGGTCGTCACGGCGGCCGTAGGGGCGGTGGCCGCCGGTGGCCGGACGGTCGCCCTGGCGGTCGCGGTTGAACGGACGGTCGCTGCCCCGGTGGCCACCGGAGGGACGGTCGTCGCGGCGGAAGCCACCGCCACGGTTGTCGTCACGGCGCTCGAAGGAACGGCCGCCACGGTCGTCGCGGTTGAAGCCGCCCTTGTCGCCGCCACGGTCGTCACGGCGGAAGCCGCCACGGTCTCCGCCGCGGTCGCCGCCCCGGTCGTCACGACGCTCGAAAGAACGGCCACCACGGTCGCCACCGCGGTCTCCGTCACGACGGTCGTCGCGGCGGAAGCCACCCTTGTCGCCACCGGACGGACGGTCGTCGCGGCGGAAGCCACCGCCACGGTTGTCGTCACGACGCTCGAAAGAACGGCCACCACGGTCGTTGTCGCGACGCTCGAAGGAGCGGCCGCCGCGGTCGTTGTCCCGGCGGAAGCCACCCTTGTCACCGCCGCGGTCGTCACGGCGGAAGCCGCCCTTGTCGCCGCCACGGTCGTCGCGACGGAAGCCGCCCTTGTCGCCGCCACGGTTGTCACGACGCTCGAAGTTGCCCCGGTCGTCGCGGCGCTGACGCGGCTGGTCCGAGTACGAACGCTCACGCTCGGCGCGCTGCGCCTCCTCGGCGGCGGCAGCCGCCTTGGCGACCTGCTCGGCGGCAGCCTCCTGCGCGGCGGTGACCGCGGCGGCCACGCCCTCCTCGTCCTCGCCGCGGTCACGGGCGGCGCGGGCGGTGAGGCGGTCGGCCTGCTCACGCAGCTCGGCGGCGCGACGGGTGGCGCGCTCCAGCTGCTTCGTCAGGTCGGTGACCTCGCGCTCGGCCTGCTGCGCGGCGTTGCCCGCGGACTCGGCCTCGACCTCGGTCATGGACCGGGCGCCGGTGATCTCGGCGACCTCCGGGTCGAACGCGGCGCCGCCCTGGATGATGTGACGCCCGGCGTCGACGCCCGCGTCCTCCATGAGGCGGAAGATCTGGCGGCGCTGGTGCGGCAGCGACAGGGAGACGACCGTGCCGGTGCGGCCGGCACGCGCCGTGCGGCCCGCGCGGTGCAGGTAGTCCTTGTGGTCACCGGCCGGGTCCACGTTCAGGACCAGGTCGATGTCGTCGACGTGGATGCCGCGCGCGGCGACGTCGGTGGCGACGAGGGCGTTGACGTAGCCCTTCTTGAAGTCTTCGAGGACGCGGGTACGGGAGCCCTGCGTCATGCCGCCGTGCAGCGCGTCGGACTTCACACCGGCTTCGCGGAGCTGCTCGGCGATGCGGTCGGCGCCGAGCTGGGTGCGGACGAAGATGATCGTGCGGCCCTTGCGGGAGGCGATGGCCGCGGTGACCGGCGCCTTGTCCTTGGGCTTCACGACGAGGATGTGGTGCGACATCGTCGTGACGTTGCCCTGGGCGCTGTCGACCTCGTGCGAGACCGGGTCGCTCAGGTAGCGCTTGACCAGGGTCTTGATCTCGTTCTCCATGGTGGCGGAGAACAGCATCCGCTGGCCGCCGGCCGGGACCTGGTCGAGCAGCTCGGTGACCTCGGGCATGAAGCCCAGGTCGGACATCTGGTCGGCCTCGTCGAGGACGGCGACCTCGACGTTCGCCAGGGAGCAGGCGCCACGGTTGATGATGTCGCGCAGTCGGCCCGGGGTGGCGACGAGGATGTCGACGCCGCGCTCCAGGGCGTAGATCTGGTTGCCCATCGACGTACCGCCGCAGACGACCTTCATCTTCAGGCCGACCTGGTCGCCGTACGGCTGCAGCGCGTCCGCGACCTGCATCGCGAGCTCACGGGTCGGGGTGAGGATGACGGCGCGCGGCTTGTGCTTCTCGCTGCGGGCGCCGGCCAGGCGGGCCATCGTCGGCAGACCGAAGGAGAGGGTCTTGCCGGAGCCGGTGCGGCCTCGGCCGAGGATGTCCTTGCCGGCCAGGGCGTCCGGGATGGTCGCGGCCTGGATCGGGAACGGGGTGGTCACACCGTTCTGCGCGAGCTTGCGGACGACCGGCTCGGGGAGACCGAGGTCGGCGAAGGTGAGGGTGGGCTCGTCGTTCTCGATGATGTCGACCGCGTCGACATCCGTCTCGACGATGGTGTCGACGTCCGTCTCGACGGTGGTGTCGATGTCGTTCTCGACGGCCTGGTCGACAGTGTTCTCAGTGGAAATTGACATGCGAAATGCGAAACCTTCCGGAGTCTCGGCACGCGCCCGCAACTCCGTGTATTCGCAGTTCAGCAAATCGACCGCCTCAATGCGGTCCAGCCACGGCAAGGGAGAGTACGCGCCACGCGGCGCTCTCTTTAACGGCGCCGGGCAAATGGGATCAAACGATCTACCACCATACGCACCCCCCACCCCCGGAGGCAAACCCGCTCCCTGAGACGCCGATCACACGCCACCGGGGCCCGGGTTCCGGGTCAGGCAGGCGACCCGGCCTGCGGACGCGGTTCACTGGCCCGCTCCGACGCGGTCTCCTCGTGCGCCGACGACGAGGGCTCCGCGGTCGGCGGTGACGACGAGGGCGCGGGCGACGACTTCGTGGGCGAGGGAGTGCTCGTCGCGCTGGGCGGGCTCGGCCGCTGCGTGGGCCGATGCGACGCGCTGCGGGACGGCGAGGTGGGCGCGGAGGGCGGGACGGACGTCCTCGTGGGCTTCGGTGCCGCGGACGAGGGCGTGGCCGGGCCCTTGCCCCTGCCCTTGGACGAGGCCGGTCGCCCCGAGGGCACCTCCGCGGCCTTCTCGCCCCGCGCGCCCACGTCCGCCCCGCCGTCCGGGACCGCTGCTCCGCCACCGTCGGGCACGGCGCCGGAGCCGCGCTGCGGCGGGGAGTGGGTGGGCGCGCCGCCGCCGTCGGCGCCCACACTCATGCAGCCGGCGGCCGCGGCGACGGCCACCGTGGTGGCGGCCAACCGGCCCAGGCGGAGCACACTGAGCGACAGGGCGCGTTGCGATACGGACAGCTGGCGCACGGGCGGGCACCTCCGGTGCACGAGACGGGGTCACCAACGGGATCACCATGGGGGGGGTACCGTTCCCAACTCCTGTCCCCCGTACGAGGACACGCGCCGCGCCAGCACCGCACAAAGCCCCCACAATCAGCGCGGGGGCCTCACCCGTCACCCAGAACCTGGGCTCACCCGTATCCCAGCGCGTGCAGCCGCGCGTCGTCGATCCCGAAGTGGTGCGCGATCTCGTGCACCACGGTCACCTCGGTCTCCGCGATCACGTCCTCCGTCGATTCGCACATCCGCAGCGTCGGCCCCCGGTAGATCGTGATCCGGTCCGGCAGCACCCCCGCGTACCACTCACCCCGCTCGGTCAGCGGGGTCCCCTCGTAGAGCCCGAGCAGCCCGGGGTCCTCGGCGGGCGGCTCGTCCTCCACGAACACGGCCACGTTGTCCATGAGTCGGGTCAGCTCGGGCGGGATCCGGTCGAGCGCCTCGGCGACCAGTTCCTCGAACGTCTCGCGCGTCATCTCCAGCACACGGCCATTGTCCGGTACAACCCGCATATCCACCCGTGCACTTGGGCATACGGGAGCAATGGCCCGCTCGCCAGCCGCCGCCATACGTGGAGTCCGCCGCCGCACGCGGGGCGTTCGCGGAGCGCCCTCGGCCCTCCTGCGCCACTACCGCGGCCGGCACCCGCACCCGGTCATCGAGCTGGTCCACCCGCCGCATCCGTACGTACGCGCGCTGGGTCTCGTCGCCGTCGTACTGCTCGGTGCCTGGCTCGGCCTCCTGATCGTCGGCAGCGTGCGCACGCCGGTGGGGCCGATGGACACGAAGATGACGCTGCGCCCCTCCTTCGCGGGCGGTACGAAGATCAACGTGTCGCCGCTCGGCGCCCTGGAACTGCACTCGCACACGGCCCCCATCCGCCTCGACGTCGACGTGGACCGCCTCGACCCGGCCCGCGCCCAGGCCCTCGTCGACCACCCCGAGCGGTTCTCCGGGCTCCAGGACGAGGTGGCGCGGGACGTCGAGCACGGCACGGTCGACCTGGCCCTGCGCTCCTGTGTGGCGGTGGTCGCGGGCGCCACGACGCTCGGCCTCGTGGTCTACCGCCGCCCGCGCCGCGCCCTGGCCGCCGGCGGCTTGGCGCTCACCCTGCTCGCGGCCTCGGGCGGCACGGCGTACGCGACGTGGAACCCGGAGTCCGTCCTGGAGCCGAAGTTCTCGGGACTGCTCTCCTCGGCGCCCTCCGTGGTCGGCAGCGCCCGCTCGATCGTGACCGAATTCGACGCGTACCAAAAGGAGTTGGCCCTTCTCGTCACGAACGTCACCAAGCTCTACGACGCGACGTCCACGCTCCCCACGTACCAGCCGGACCCCTCGACGATCCGGGTCCTGCACGTGTCGGACATCCACCTCAACCCGGCGTCGTGGAAGATCATCGCCTCGCTCGTGGAGCAGTACAAGATCTCCGCGATCGTCGACACCGGCGACACCATGGACCACGGTTCGAAGGCGGAGAACGCGTTCCTGGACCCGATCAAGGACCTGAAGGTGCCCTACGTCTGGATCCGCGGCAACCACGACTCGAAGAACGCGACGCAGAAGTACCTCGCCGACCGGAAGCGCTTCAAGAACGTCCGCGTCCTCGACGACGGGAAGGCTGCGACGGTCGCGGGCCTGCGCTTCGCCGGTATGGGCGACCCGCAGTACACCCCGGACCGTGCGACGAAGGCGCAGGGCGATCCGGCCGAGCGTCTGTCGGGCATCCGGCTCGCGTCAGCGCTGCGCGACCAGCGGGCGGCGGGCACCCCGGTCGACATCGCGCTCGCCCATGAGCCGGCGGCGGCCCGTGAGGTGGACGGCGAGGTGCCGCTCGTCCTGGCGGGCCACATCCATCACCAGGAGATGGAGCTGCTCCCGCTCGGCACCCGGCTGCGCGTCGAGGGCTCGACCGGCGGCAGCGGCCTGCGCGCGATCGACAACAAGAACGGGCACCCCGATCCGGTGGAGGCGTCCGTCCTCTATCTGGACCGCACGAGCAAGCGTCTACAGGCCTGGGACGAGATCAGGCTCGGCGGTCTGGGCCTGACGAAGGCCGAGGTCAGCCGCCATCTGCCACAGGAGAACCAACCCGGGGCGACCCCCTCGCCGAGCCCCGGCGAGAGCTCCCCGTAAACCGTTTTGGCGATAGCTCCCTGCATCCCATATGCTTCTCACGTCCCCGACGCGCTGCAAAGCGCGCAGGCGGGCCGATAGCCCTCATCGTCTAGCGGCCTAGGACGCCGCCCTTTCAAGGCGGTAGCACGGGTTCGAATCCCGTTGGGGGCACGTAAGTCCGTGTGCAACACTGTTGCACGCAACAGCATGGTCCTGTGGAGCAGTTTGGAGTGCTCGCCACCCTGTCAAGGTGGAGGCCGCGGGTTCAAATCCCGTCAGGACCGCTGAAGTTCCTCGTGAACTTCGTGGCTGGGTAGCTCAGTTGGTACGAGCGATCGCCTGAAAAGCGATAGGTCGCCGGTTCGATCCCGGCCCCAGCCACAGGAACTAGGCCCCGTCTTCGGACGGGGCCTATTGCGTTTCCCGTGTCCTCACAGGTCAGACCGGTGCCGCGTGCAGCGGCCCCGTCCCCCGGCCGCCCGGGTGGCGATGGCGCCAGAACCAGAAGAGGGCGCAGGAGACCAGGGACCAGCCGACCAGCACCAGGATCGGGAAGACGTGCTGGTTGCCCTGGAAGTAGACCGCCGTGTGCTGGGCGTTGTACGAGGCCCCCGGTGGCAGCCACTGGCCGAGGCGGCCGATGACCGTGGGGAGCAGCGGGGGCGCGACCGCGCCGCCGGACGCCGGGTTGCCGAGCAGGACCAGCAGGCCCCAGGTCGGGATCATCGCCCAGCGGTGGAAGAACGTGTTGAACATCGTGAAGACCATGCCGCAGGTGAACATCGTCAGCGCGAGGATCAGCCAGGACTCGGCGAAGGGCAGGTCGACGGCGCCGAGCCCCCAGTCCGCGACCGCCGCCACCGCAAACCCGCCGAGCAGCGCGTAGGCGATCGTGAAGGCGATCCGCTCGGCCGGGTTGAGTCCGCGCGCGTGCACGCTGAGCTGGATCGCGCCGACGAAGCCGATGATCACCGCGGCGAGCGTGATGTAGAAGATCGTGAGGCCGCGCGGGTCGCCGCCCTGCAACGGGTTCACGTCCTTCACCGTCACCGGGATGCCGGTCGCCTTGCCGACCGGGGGCGCCGCCTCGGCGAAGACCTGGGCGACGGTGACCCCGGAGGCGCCGGAGACGTCGAGGTGGACGCGCGAGCCGCCGCCCCGTACGTCGAGGACCGCGTAGATCTTCTGGGCGTCGAGTGCGTCGCGGGCCGCTGTCCGGGAGGCGTAGGGCTTCAGGTCCAGCTGTGCGTCGAGCGCCTTCTCCATCGCGCCGAGGAAGCGCTGGCCCTTGGCCTGGTCGTACGCGCCGGTGACCCCGGTCGGGATGTTGTGCGGGGTCGGGTTCGCCATGGAGTACGTGTACGAGCCGGCGAACAGGGCGGCCGCCGCGGACAGGATGAGGACGAGTACGCATGCCGGGAAGAACGGCGAGCCCTTGAACCCGGTCCAGCGCTCGGACCCGCTCAGCGGTCGCCCGTGCTCGCCGTGCGGCGGGTGTACCTTCTCCGGTTCCGGCCCTTCGGGCAAGTGCGACATATCCGCACGTTAAGCCACGCGTCGGCGCTCTACATCCGGACGCGGCCCGCGGCAGCCCCGGCGCACCGGCCGCAAAACCGGTCGCCGCGCATTTCCCCGAGGTGAGATCCTTGGGGTCGTATGTCTAACCAGCCTGCCCCCGCCGCCGATCAGTTCGCCGCCGTAGCGCGGCGGATCTCCGAGCTGTCCCTGCGCGATGCGCACCGTCTCGGGCGCAGGCTCGAAGGCGCCCGCAAGATCCGTAAGCCGGAGGCCCGCGCCACCGTCGTCGCGGAGATCGACGCGGAGGCCGAGAAGGCCGCCGTCCGCACGGACACCCGCCGCGAGCGCCGCGCGGCCCTCGACGTCACGTATCCCGAGCAGCTCCCGGTCAGCCAGAAGAAGGACGAGATCGCCGAGGCGATCCGCGACCACCAGGTCGTGATCGTCGCCGGTGAGACCGGATCGGGAAAGACCACCCAGATCCCGAAGATCTGTCTCGAACTCGGCCGCGGTGTGCGCGGCATGATCGGGCACACCCAGCCGCGCCGCATCGCCGCCCGCACGGTCGCCGAGCGCGTCGCCGACGAGCTGCACACGCCGCTGGGCGAGGCGGTCGGCTGGAAGGTCCGGTTCACCGACCAGGTGAACCAGGACGCGACGTTCGTGAAGCTGATGACGGACGGCATCCTCCTCGCGGAGATCCAGACGGACCGCGAGCTGCGCGCGTACGACACGATCATCATCGACGAGGCGCACGAGCGGTCCCTGAACATCGACTTCCTCCTTGGTTACCTGGCGCAGCTGCTGCCGAAGCGCCCGGACCTCAAGGTCGTCATCACGTCCGCGACCATCGACCCCGAGCGCTTCTCGCGGCACTTCGGGGACGCCCCGATCGTCGAGGTCAGCGGCCGTACGTACCCGGTGGAGGTGCGGTACCGCCCGCTCCTCGAAGAGGCCGGCGACGATTCCGACCGCGACCAGATCACCGCGATCACGGACGCCGTCGACGAGCTGCAGAAGGAAGGCCCCGGCGACGTCCTGGTCTTCCTCTCCGGAGAGCGCGAGATCCGTGACACGGCGGACGCCCTGGAGAAGAAGTACGCCCGCTCCAAAGGCGCCGTCGTCCACAACACCGAGGTGCTGCCGCTGTACGCGCGGCTCTCGCACGCGGAGCAGAACCGCGTCTTCCAGCGCCATTCGGGCCGCCGCATCGTCCTCGCCACGAACGTCGCGGAGACCTCGCTGACGGTCCCCGGCATCAAGTACGTGATCGACCCGGGCACGGCCCGCATCTCGCGCTATTCGCACCGTACGAAGGTGCAGCGGCTGCCCATCGAGCCGGTCAGCCAGGCCAGCGCCAACCAGCGCAAGGGCCGCTGCGGCCGTACGTCCGACGGCATCTGCATCCGGCTCTACTCCGAGGACGACTTCCTCTCCCGCCCCGAGTTCACGGATGCGGAGATCCTCCGTACGAACCTGGCCTCGGTCATCCTCCAGATGACGGCGGCGGGGCTCGGCGACATCGAGAAGTTCCCGTTCATCGACCCGCCGGACCACCGCAACATCCGCGACGGCGTCCAACTCCTCCAGGAACTGGGCGCGTTGAACGCGGCGGAGAAGGACGTACGCAAGCGGCTCACCGACCAGGGCCGCAAGCTCGCCCAGCTCCCCGTCGACCCGCGCCTGGCCCGCATGGTCCTGGAGGCCGACAAGAACGGCTGCGTGCGCGAGGTCATGGTGATCGCCGCGGCGCTCTCCATCCAGGACCCGCGCGAGCGCCCCTCCGACAAGCAGGCGCAGGCCGACCAGCAGCACGCCCGCTTCAAGGACGAGACGAGCGACTTCCTCGCCTTCCTCAACCTCTGGCGTCACGTACGGGAACAGCAGAAGGAGCTCGGCTCCTCCGCCTTCCGCCGGATGTGCAAGCGCGAGTACCTGAACTTCCTGCGCATCCGCGAGTGGCAGGACATCTACACACAGCTGCGTACGGTCGCGAAGCAGATGGGCATCCATCTGGGCGACGCCGACACCCCCGCGGCGGACGACTCCATCCACCTCTCCCTCCTGTCCGGTTTGCTCTCGCACATCGGCATGAAAGATGTGAAGGAGACCAAGGAGTCCGCGCAGAAGGACCCCAAGCAGGCGGGCCGCGACCGCGGGCGCAACGAGTACATCGGCGCCCGCAACGCGAAGTTCGCGATCTTCCCCGGTTCGGCCCTCTTCAAGAAGCCCCCGCGGTTCGTGATGTCGGCGGAGCTCGTCGAGACCAGCCGGCTCTGGGCGCGGGTCAACGCGAGGATCGAACCCGAGTGGGTCGAGCCGCTCGCCGAGCACCTCCTCAAGCGCACCTACAGCGAGCCGCACTGGGAGAAGGACCAGGCGGCCGTGATGGCATACGAGAAGGTCACGCTGTACGGCGTCCCGCTCGTCGCCCAGCGCAAGGTGAACTACGGGCGGATCGACGCCGAGGTCAGCCGCGAGCTGTTCATCCGCAACGCGCTGGTCGAGGGCGACTGGCGCACGCACCACAAGTTCTTCGCCGACAACCGCCGACTCCTCACCGAGGTCGAGGAGTTGGAGCACCGGGCGCGCCGCCGCGACATCGTGGTGGACGACGACACTCTCTTCGACTTCTACGAGCAGCGGGTCCCGGAACACGTCGTATCGGGCGCCCACTTCGACTCCTGGTGGAAGCAGAAGCAGCGTGAGGAGCCCGAACTCCTCGACTTCGAGCGCTCGATGCTGATCCGCGAGTCGGCGGAGGCGGTCACCAAGGACGACTACCCGGACAGCTGGCGCCAGGGCGGGCTCAAGTTCCGGGTGACGTACCAGTTCGAGCCGGGGGCGGACGCGGACGGCGTGACCGTCCACATTCCGCTCCAGGTGCTCAACCAGGTCACCGACGAGGGCTTCGACTGGCAGATCCCCGGTCTGCGCCAGGACGTGGTCGTCGAGCTGATCCGCTCGCTGCCGAAGCCGATCCGCCGGAACTACGTTCCGGCGCCGAACTTCGCGAAGGAGTTCCTGAACCGGGCGGTGCCCCTCCAGGAGCCGCTGCCGACGACGCTCGCCCGCGAACTCCAGCGGATGGTCGGCGTCCCGGTCTCTGCGGACGACTTCGACCTGACCCGCGTACCGGACCACCTGAAGATCACGTTCCGGATCGTCGACGAGCGGCGCCGCAAGCTCGCCGAGGACAAGGACCTGGAGGCGCTGAAGCTCAAGCTGAAGCCGAAGGCGCGGCAGGCGATCTCGCAGGCGGCCAAGTCCACCGCCGAGCGCTCCGGCGGCCCGTCCGTGGAGCAGGGGGGTCTCACCGACTGGAGCGTCGGCACGCTGGCGAAGGTCTTCGAGACCCGGCGCGCGGGCCAGCCCGTGAAGGCGTTCCCGGCGCTGGTCGATGACGGCGACACCGTGTCCGTACGGCTCTTCGACAGCGAGGCCGAGCAGGCGCGGGCGATGTGGAAGGGCACGCGCCGGCTCATCCTCCGCAACATCCCGGTGAACCCGGGCAAGTTCGCCTCGGACAAGCTGAGCAACGCGCAGAAGCTCGCCCTGTCCGCGAACCCGCACGGCTCCGTGCAGGCGCTCTTCGACGACTGCGCGATGGCGGCGGCGGACAAGCTCATCGGCGACTTCGGCGGTCCCGCCTGGGACGAGGAGTCGTACCGCAAGCTCTACGACAAGGTGCGCGCGGAGATCGTCGACACCACGGTGAAGGCGGTTGGCCAGGTGCAGCAGGTGCTGGCGGCCTGGCAGGCCTGTGAGCGGCGCCTGAAGTCCACGAAGAGCGTGGTGCTGCTGCCCAACCTCCAGGACGTGCGCGCCCAGTTGGACGCCCTGGTGAAGCCGGGCTTCGTCACGGCCACGGGACTGCGGCGGCTGTCCGACCTGATGCGCTATCTCGTCGCGGCCGACCGGCGGCTCCAGCAGATGCCGACCAACGTCCAGCGGGACACCAGCCGCATGGAGAAGGTCCACGAGATGCGGGACGAGTACCTGTGGCTGCTCGAGCAGATGCCGCAGGGGCGGCCCGTGCCGCAGGAGGTGCTCGACATCCGCTGGATGATCGAGGAGCTGCGGGTCAGCTATTTCGCCCACGCGCTGGGCACGGCGTACCCCGTCTCGGACAAGCGGATCGTGAAGGCGATCGACGCTCAGGTGCCGTAACCGGCCGACCGCACACGGTGAGTTCGACCGCACGGCCTGGGCTGCTGTAGAGTCCTGTCTCGCAGCGCAACGCAGTAACAGCGCAGCGAAACGAGGTCCTGTGGAGCAGTTTGGAGTGCTCGCCACCCTGTCAAGGTGGAGGCCGCGGGTTCAAATCCCGTCAGGACCGCAGTAGATGAGGCCCGCACCGTAACGGTGCGGGCCTCTTTCGTTGCGGTTGCGGGGCGCTGCCCCGGACCCCGCGCGTCAATCGCCGGCGGGGCTTGATGGGTGCGGCGGGGCTTGAGTACGCACAGGGAGCCCCCAGGAAGGCCCCTGTAGCGCCACAGGAGGGCCTGCGAGGGTGGTGGGGGCGAAAGTCCTTCGAAGGGGTGACCAAAGGCGGCCCTGTGGGCCCTCAACTGGTGGCAGCCTGGGGAGAGTCGACGTCGCGGGCGGAAGTGCACACCGGGGCCGGAGCCCATTAGCGCAAGGGCGTCACCTGCAACAAGCGACAGGGCCTGTGACGGGTGTCACCGAACTTGTTTTGGAAACACCGTTTCTTACCCCCTCCCTACAACGGCTCAATTTAATATGTGCAATTGCACCATCCCCGACAGGGAGCCACAGGGGCACACACGAACCCCCACCAGGGGCCGGCCCGCGCGCACAAAAAAGATCGCGCTGGACCCGGCGGAGTCCAGCGCGATCGAACGACGCTTGCATGAGGCAGTTGAGATGACGCCTCGGCGCTCTTCATAAGAAGGAGTCCTGTTGGGGCAGGACCCGCGTCGGGTGGAGCTATGGGTGGGCGTCGGCAGGTTGGGGGACCCGGAAACGCCCGTATTGCTGCGCTATGCGGCGCCTCAGGCCTCGCTGCGCTGCTGCGGGATACCCGCAAGCAGTGCGCGGACCTCGGCCTCGCGGTAGCGGCGATGTCCGCCGAGCGTGCGGATCGACGTGAGCTTGCCAGCCTTCGCCCAGCGCGTGACCGTCTTGGGGTCGACGCGGAACATAGTGGCGACCTCAGCCGGGGTCAGCAGCGGCTCGGCATCAGGGGTGCGAGCGGTCATGAGCGGCCTCCTCGGAGAACCGAACCTTCTCGGTTCATTCCTCTAAATTCTGCACCTTGACCCGCGTTGCCCGAAATGGCGGACGCGAGTCGAGTCGGTTATAGGACGAACGGCTTGTCCTCGGCACTACAACTACACCATCCGTCCAGCCACGTCGGCCAAACCGATGGAATTGCCCTCCCAGGTGTTCATCAGCGACGGAAGCCGATGGACCATGCCATAGCGGACAGTCACGCCACAGTGACGATCAGTCACAGAGCGATCAGGAGCCATCAGACCCCCCAACGGCAGTGCAATACCGAGTAATCCGTCCATGGTTGGACTTAGTTGGACGGAAGGAGCCCTCCCCGGACTCCTTGTCCTATTTTGGCACGAGGAGGGGTGATGGGCGCAAGGTCCCCGTAAGTGCTGTCCATCACGCTTGAGGCAAAAGCCCGGATCGGGACGTAGGTCCCGAAGGTCTGTGTGAGCGGCCTCACTTGGGGGTTCAGTTCGCGAACTCCCTGTCCCGCGCCGACCGCCAGCGTTCCACAAGCCTCGCGTACGCCTCTCCCGCACCGTCCTCGTCACCGACGCGCAGCGCCGCGATGCCCTCGGCCACATCCGCCGCCGAGTGGTCCTCCTCGAGGAATTCCCGCGACAGGGCGTGCACGAGCCCGCCGTAGTCGAGCTCGACGTACGAACGGGGGTGGAACTCCTCGAGCCAGCGCCCCACATCTACCAGGCCGTCGATCAGCGGCCCTTCCTCGATCGAGTCCTTCAGCGCCTTCAGACTCCGCGCGACCCGGCGCCTCGCCTGCACCATCGGCGTGCGGTAGCGCAGCCGCGGGACGCCGACGCCCTCCGCCTCGTCCTCGTCGCTCTTCTGCTCGTACTCGCGCTCGCCGTCCGACACCAGCACGAACCAGTTGATCGGCACCTGCCACGTGGACGTACGGATCCAGGGCCTGGCGTCGGGGTTCCGCTCCAGCCAGCGGTCGTAATCGGCGGCCGACTGCCGGCGCACCACCAGGGGGATCGCCGCGTCCAGGACCGGGGCCGGCAGCTCGCCGGGCAGCTCGTCCATGGCCTGCCAGCCGCGCAGCCGGGTGCGCCAGGGGCAGACGCACACCACCCCGTCGATCACGATCACGAACGCGTCGTCGCTCTCGTGCACCGGCACGGGCACCGGCGGCGTGGGCAACAGATCAGCCAAAGAACGGCGCAATTCATCCTGATAGGAGGGGAGGCTCTCGCGTTTCGCGTAGCGCTCCCAATGACCGCGCTCGGGCTGCGGGAACGCTGCGAGGGGCTCGTACACGCGCAGATACGCCGCGTACGGGACGGACACCGAGGACATCTTGGGCACGGCTGCTCCCTCCCCCACCCACCGACTGGAAAACACTGCCCATCGTCCCACTCGGTCACAGGGCGGTGACGCGGCGCGAGAGGGTGATCCTCCGCACTGCGCCGATGCCGGGCACCGCCACGCTCTAATCTCTTGCTCACACACCATGTCGGACGCCCGCCACCCGCACGGGAATCCGCTCAACCGCCGCTATGTACTTGGGAGTCACCACAGTGACCGATCCGACCGGCGATGTCCTGCACACCCTCTTCCACTCCGAACAGGGCGGCCACGAGCAGGTCGTGCTCTGCCAGGACCGCGCGAGCGGCCTCAAGGCCGTCATCGCCCTCCACAGCACCGCCCTGGGCCCGGCCCTCGGCGGCACGCGCTTCTATCCGTACGCCTCCGAGCAGGAAGCGGTCGCCGACGCGCTGAACCTCGCGCGCGGCATGTCCTACAAGAACGCCATGGCCGGGCTCGACCACGGCGGCGGCAAGGCCGTGATCATCGGCGACCCGCACACGGTGAAGAGCGAACAGCTGCTGCTCGCCTACGGCCGCTTCGTCGCCTCGCTCGGCGGCCGGTACGTGACCGCGTGCGACGTCGGTACGTACGTGGCCGACATGGACGTCGTGGCGCGCGAGTGCCGCTGGACCACCGGGCGCTCGCCCGAGAACGGCGGCGCGGGCGACTCCTCCGTACTCACCGCCTTCGGCGTCTTCCAGGGCATGCGGGCCAGCGCCCAGCACCTGTGGGGCGACCCCACGCTGCGCGGCCGCAGGGTCGGCGTCGCCGGTGTGGGCAAGGTGGGGCACCACCTCGTCGAGCACCTCCTGGAGGACGGCGCCGAGGTCGTGGTGACCGATGTCCGCGCGGAGTCCGTGCGGCAGATCACCGACCGGCACCCCGAGGTCGCGGTCGCCGCCGACACCGGGGCCCTGATCCGCGTGGAGGGGCTCGACATCTACGCGCCCTGCGCCCTGGGCGGCGCGCTCAACGACGGCTCCGTGCCGGTACTGACCGCGAAGGTGGTGTGCGGCGCGGCCAACAACCAGCTCGCGCACCCGGGCGTCGAGAAGGACCTCTCGGACCGCGGGATCCTCTACGCGCCGGACTACGTGGTGAACGCGGGCGGCGTCATCCAGGTCGCCGACGAGCTGCACGGCTTCGACTTCGACCGGTGCAGGGCGAAGGCCGCGAAGATCTTCGACACGACACTTTCCATCTTTGCTCGCGCGAAGACCGACGGCATTCCGCCGGCCGCGGCGGCCGACCGGATCGCCGAGCAGCGGATGGCCGAGGCACGCGGGCGGGGCTGATGAGGTCCGGTGCGTAACGAGCATCACGCCCCTCGGCGGGTCGCTCGTCAGGAAGAGGTTAAAATCGCAGCTGACCAGCGAGGAAAGGGCTCCTGGCTGGTCCTGCGCGCAGGCGCGTCCTGCGGGCGACGTACCGTATGGGCGTGGGCTCAGGTACCGTGGAAGCCCTACGGACCGGTCTCCCTGCGGGGAGTCCGTTCCAGATCATGTACGCGTGTCAAGACTCTGGGGCCATGAAGCCCCATCACCGAGGGGGTCGAGCCATGGGGCGCGGCCGGGCCAAGGCCAAGCAGACGAAGGTCGCCCGCCAGCTGAAGTACAACAGCGGCGGGACAGACCTGTCGCGTCTGGCCAACGAGCTAGGCGCATCCACGTCGGATCCAGTATCGAATCAGCCGCCGAACGGCGAGCCTTTCGAGGATGACGACGAGGAAGACGACCCGTACGCCCGCTACGCGGATACGTACGACGAGAATGAGGACGAGGACGGCGAGTCCGGTCCTTCGTCACAGCGCCGCGGCGCTTGACCTCGTAACGCGTCAGCGGCGTCGCAGTCGCTGCACTTCACCCGGTCCGGGGTGGTCACCACGCCGGACCGGGTTTTGTGCTGTCCGTACAGCTGTCCGTGCAAGGGGCGAGGGCGCCCCCGCGGGGACTACTTGGCGTAGTCCCCGGTGAGCTCGGCGCCGGTGGTGTGCTCGCCGCGCTCGACGATCTCTCCGGCCACCCACGAGTCCACGCCGCGGTCCGCCAGGGTCGCCAGGGCGACCTCAACGGACTCCTGCGGCACGATCGCCATCATGCCGACGCCCATGTTCAGCGTCTTCTCCAGCTCCAGGCGCTCGACCTGACCCTTCTTTCCGACCAGGTCGAAGATCGGGTCCGGGGTCCACGTGGAGCGGTCGACCGTGGCGTGCAGGCCGTCCGGGATCACGCGGGCCAGGTTCGCCGCGAGGCCGCCGCCCGTGATGTGGCTGAAGGCGTGCACCCTGGCGGTGCTGATGAGCGAGAGGCAGTCCAGGGAGTAGATCTTCGTCGGCTCCAGGAGCTCCTCGCCGAGCGTGCGGCCGAGTTCCTCGACGTGCTCGCCCAGGTCCATCCCCGCGCGCTCCAGGAGGACGTGGCGGACCAGCGAGTACCCGTTCGAGTGAAGACCGGAGGACGCCATGGCGATCACCGCGTCACCCGTACGGATGCGATCCGGGCCCAGCAGGTTGTCGCGCTCCACCACGCCCGTGCCCGCGCCCGCGACATCGAAGTCGTCCGCGCCGAGCAGCCCGGGGTGCTCCGCGGTCTCGCCGCCGACGAGGGCGCAGCCCGCGAGGACACAGCCCTCGGCGATGCCCTTCACGATGCCGGCGACCCGCTCGGGGTGGACCTTGCCGACGCAGATGTAGTCGGTCATGAAGAGCGGCTCGGCGCCGCACACCACGATGTCGTCCATGACCATCGCGACGAGGTCATGGCCGATCGTGTCGTAGACGCCCAGCTGTCGGGCGATGTCGACCTTCGTGCCGACGCCGTCGGTGGCCGAGGCCAGCAGCGGTCGCTCGTACTTCTTGAGGGCGGAGGCGTCGAAGAGGCCGGCGAAGCCGCCGAGGCCGCCGAGGACCTCGGGGCGCTGCGTCTTCTTCACCCACTCCTTCATGAGCTCCACGGCGCGGTCGCCGGCTTCGATGTCGACGCCCGCGGACGCGTAGGAGGCACCGGAGGACTGGGTCTCAGACATTGCCTGGGATCTTTCGCTTGGTGAATACGAGAACGAGGAGGCCTACGGGCGACGGATCGCGTCGGACGCGGCCGTGGACGCGGGACCCGCGGCCAGTTCCGTCTCCAGGAGCTGCTTGCCGAGGAGCTCCGGGTCGGGGAGGTCCATCGGGTACTCGCCGTCGAAGCAGGCACGGCAGAGGTTCGGCTTGGCGATGGTGGTCGCCTCGATCATGCCGTCGATGGAGATGTAGGAAAGCGAGTCGACCCCGAGCGAGGTGCCGATCTCCTCGACCGTCATGCCGTTGGCGATCAGCTCCGCGCGGGTCGCGAAGTCGATGCCGAAGAAGCAGGGCCACTTGATGGGCGGCGAGGAGATCCGCACGTGGATCTCGGCCGCGCCGGCCTCGCGGAGCATGCGGACCAGGGCGCGCTGGGTGTTGCCGCGCACGATCGAGTCGTCGACGACGACAAGACGCTTGCCCTTGATGACTTCCTTGAGCGGGTTCAGCTTCAGACGGATGCCGAGCTGGCGGATCGTCTGGGAGGGCTGGATGAACGTGCGCCCGACATAGGCGTTCTTCACCAGACCGTTGCCGAACGGGATGCCGGAGGCCTCGGCGTAGCCGACCGCGGCCGGAGTCCCGGATTCCGGTGTGGCTATGACGAGGTCGGCGTCGGCGGGGGCTTCCTTGGCGAGCTTGCGGCCCATCTCCACCCGGGAGAGGTACACGTTCCGGCCCGCGATGTCCGTGTCCGGACGGGCCAGGTACACGTACTCGAAGACACAGCCCTTGGGCTTTGCCTCGGCGAATCGGGACGTTCGCAGGCCGTTCTCGTCGATGGCGACGAACTCGCCCGGCTCGATCTCGCGGACGTAACTGGCGCCGCAGATGTCGAGAGCGGCGCTCTCCGACGCGACGACCCAGCCGCGCTCCAGACGGCCGAGGACCAGCGGGCGGATGCCCTGCGGGTCACGGCCGGCGTACAGCGTGTTCTCGTCCATGAAGACGAGCGAGAAGGCGCCCTTGACCTGAGGCAGCACCTTGTCGGCCGCCTCTTCCACGGTCAGCGGCTTGCCGTCCTCGTCGACCTGCCCCGCGAGCAGGGCCGTCACCAGGTCGGTGTCGTTGGTGGCCGCGACCTGACTCGCGCGGCCCTTCTCCTTGGGGAGTTCGGCGACCATCTCGGCGAGCTGCGCCGTGTTGACCAGGTTGCCGTTGTGCCCGAGGGCGATCGAACCGTGCGCGGTGGCACGGAACGTCGGCTGGGCGTTCTCCCATACGGAGGCCCCGGTGGTCGAGTAGCGGGCGTGACCGACCGCGATATGACCTTGGAGCGAGCCTAGAGAGGTCTCGTCGAAGACCTGGGAAACGAGCCCCATGTCCTTGAAGACGAGGATCTGGGAGCCGTTACTGACCGCGATTCCCGCGGATTCCTGACCCCGGTGTTGGAGGGCGTAGAGCCCGAAGTAAGTGAGCTTTGCGACCTCTTCACCCGGAGCCCAGACACCGAAGACGCCACAAGCGTCCTGGGGGCCTTTCTCGCCGGGGAGCAGGTCGTGATTGAGTCGACCGTCACCACGTGGCACGTCTTTGAGTGTAGTCGTGATCCCCCGGTGGTCCGAATTGGGGACTGGGGCTACGCGGGTTGACCGGGGCGGATGTGACTCAACTCATCGCCTCGTCCGCACTGCGGGACGCGTGGTTGACAGGTGTACGTCAGTCTCGGCAGAGTCCTGGCCCATGCAGCCACTCCGTGACCGTGCGGTCACCCTTGTGGAGCGCCGCCACGTCGACCTGGTCCGTGTCGCGAGCGCGATCTGTCTCTGCGTGTGATCCTCCTCCGCCGCTGACGTCCGTCCGACGTCGGCCGCGGCTCCCGCACCCTGCGCCGGGGCCGCTCCTCCATGCATCCGCGCCCTGCTGAGGCGCGTACTTCGCATGCCGCCCCGGCGGCCCCATCACCCCGGAGACCCCATGCCTTCGCATGCCTCTCGCCTGTCCCGTCGCGCCCTCGGCGGGGCGGCCGTCGCCACCGTCGCCGCCGCCGGAGTCGGATCCACGAGCCGCACCGCACAGGCGGCCGAGCCCCGTGAGGCGCCCTTCAGGGCCGCCGCCGGACGCGCGTCACGGCGGCCCAACATCCTGTTCATCCTGGGCGACGACCTCGGCTGGGCGGACCTCTCCTCGTACGGCGCCCCGCACATCAAGACTCCGAACCTCGACCGCCTGGCACGCCAGGGCGTCCGGTTCACCGACGCGTACAGCGGTTCCGCGACCTGCTCGCCGACCCGGTTCAGCCTCTACACCGGCCGCTATCCGGGCCGTACGAAGGGCGGGCTCGCGGAGCCGATCGCCGACCGGTCCGTGGGGCTCGACCCGAACCACCCCACGCTCGCCTCGCTGCTGCGCGGCGCCGGCTACGCGACCGCGCTGATCGGCAAGTGGCACTGCGGCTACCTGCCGGACCACTCGCCGACCAAGTCCGGCTGGGACGAGTTCTTCGGGAACTTCGGCGGGGCCCTTGAGTACTACTCGAAGCTGGGCCTCGGCGGCGAGTACGACCTCTACGAGGGCGAGGTGAAGGAGGGCGACGCCGAGTACAAGGACCTGCGGTACTACACACGGATCCTGACCGAGCGGGCGAGCGAGTACGTCCGCCGTGACCACGGTGACCAGCCGTGGCTGCTCGACCTCAACTTCACGACCCCGCACTGGCCGTGGATAGCCGACGGGGACGAGGAGGCGAGCGCCGAGGTCGTACGGAAGATCAAGGCGGGCGACCAGCGGGCCCTCTTCCACGACGACGGCGGATCGGTCGAGAAGTACACGGAGATGGTGCAGGACCTGGACCGCTCGATCGGACAGGTCCTGGCGGCCCTGAAGGAGTCCGGACAGGAGCAGGACACGCTCGTCTTCTTCGCCTCGGACAACGGCGGTGAGCGCTTCTCCTACAACTGGCCGCTGTCCGGCAACAAGTCGTCCCTCCAGGAGGGCGGCATCCGCGTGCCGACGATCGTGCGCTGGCCGGCCCGTATCGACGGCGGGCAGGTCAGCCACGAGCCGGTGTTCACCCCCGACTGGACGGCGACGTTGCTGGAGATCGGTGGGGCCCGCGCCGACAGGTCGTACCCCCTGGACGGCACCAGCCTTGCCGGATATCTGTTGCGCGGCGCGGAGTTGGCGGAACGCGACCTGTTCTGGCGGGTGCGCGGGGAGCGGGCCGTGCGGCGCGGCGACTGGAAGTACTACCGGGGCACCGGCGGCACCGACCAGTTGTTCAACCTCGCGGCCGACCGGCGCGAGCAGGCGGACCGGTCGGCCGACGAGCCGAAGCTGCTGGCCGAGTTGAAGGCGGTGTGGGAGAAGACGGACGGAGAGCTGCTCCCGTATCCGTCCTGATGTGTTGAGGTCCGGTCACCCGCCGGCGGCGGTGAGCCCGATGCCGGAGCCGTTCGGCTTCTTCAGCGTGAGGGCGTCACCCTGGATGTCGTACGACGCCTTGTTCTTCAGGACGTCGAGCATCGTCTTCTCGACCTCGGCGGCCGCTCCGATGCAGCCCATACGGGTGCCGGCCAGCGGTCCGAAGGTGACGTGTCCGTTGGTGACGGTGGCCTTGGCGCGGCCGCTGTTGCAGCCGAGGCGGGCGCTGACGTGGCCGTCCTTGTCGAAGACGAGCCGGGCCCTGCCCTGCGCGGCCTTCGGCAGGGAGCGGGTGGTGTCGTCGGCGCTGAGGCTGGTGACGTTCCACTTGGTGCCGACCAGCTGGGCGTCGCGCTGTTCGGCGAGGGTGACGGTGTCGCCGTTGGCCCGTGTGAGGGTCAGCCGGTCGTTCTTGTCGCCGGCGGACTTGATCGTGTTCTTGGTGGCGAGGGCGCCGGCCAGGGTCTTCTCGAAGGCGCGGACGTCGTCGCCCTCGCAGAGCATCATGGTCCGCTTCGCCTTGCCGAGGTCGACGCTGTCCCCGGTGACCTGCGCCTCGGCGTCGAAGTGGTTGCAGCCGTAGTTGCCGCGCACCCGCTCGTCCGAGACGAATTCGAGGTACGCGCTGCCCGGGGCCTTCGTCGTCTTCCCGCCCACCGTCACGCTCTGGACGCTCCAGTGGACGCCGGTTATCGGGGCCGCCCCGGCCGTCTTGGCGCCGGGCGCCTGCTGGTCGCCGCACGCGGTCACGGTGGCCAGCGCGGCGAGCGGCAGGGCGGCGGTGGTGATCAGGGCACGTGTACGGGATGTACGTAGCGTGAGCATGGCAATGGGACGTGGCGGTCCGCGTTCCGGTTCCGGCCGACCGCGCGTCCCGTGCGCATCACGCCATGATCGGCAGCAGTCCGGCCAGGTCGGCCCGCTCGCCGCTCGCGCTCACCAGCGCGTCCTCGACCGCCGCCGACCAGCTCGTACGGCCCGTGGCCAGCCGGATCCAGGTGAGCGGGTCGGTCTCCACGACGTTCGGCGGGGTGCCGCGGGTGTGCCGGGGGCCCTCGACGCACTGGACGACGGCGTACGGCGGGATCCGGACCTCGGTGGAGGCGCCGGGGGCCTTGGTGGCGAGGGCGTCGGCGAGGATCCGGGTGCAAGCGGCCAGGGCCTGCCGGTCGTACGGGACGTCGAGGCCCGGCACGGCGTCGTTCAGGTCGTCGGTGTGGACGATCAGCTCGACGGTGCGGGTGGCCAGGTAGTCGGAGAGCGTCATGTGGCCGGTGCGGTTGGCGACGAGTGCGTCGCCTTCGTGCTCCGCGAGGGCCTGTTCGAGGCTCTGCTCGGCGTTGGCGTAGAGCGTGGCGAGGTCGTGGTCCGCCGCGAGCCCGGTCACGTACTCGGCGATGTCCTGCGCGTGCGGTGCCGAGGTCATCGGCCAGTCCTGCGGCAGGAGTTCGGCCTTGCCCGGCCCGGCCGCGGCGAGCCCGCGGGCGACAGCGCTCGTCGCCATCGTGATGTGCGCGGCGAGCTCCCGCACGGTCCAGTCCCCGAGCCGCGTCGGACCGTCGAGGTGCTCGGGCGTGAGCGTCTCGACCGCCTTCCGTACGTTGCCGAACTGGGCCAGAACGGCGGTGCGGGTCTTGTCGACGTTGTAAACGCGGGGCTTCCTCTTGGCCGTTGGCATGGCCCGAGCTTACGACCGGGGTCGGCGCCATGGCCCAGGCCACCGTAACCGGCACGCGGCACCGTGGTGCCGACGCCCCCGGAGGGGGCGGGGGGGAGATGGGCGGGGAGACGGCCATCACCCACGGAAAGCCGGGCCCCCGGCGGCGGTGGGCATTTCAAGCCCCTGCGGCGTTTGAGCAGCGGGGTGCGGGGCGGAGCCCCGGCCTTTCCAGCCCCGCCGGCGCTTGAGGCGCGGGGTCCGGGGCAGCGCCCCGTGGCGGGGGCCCTGCCCACCGGTACCGGCAGGCAGGGCCCAGGTCACACGCGGAAGCGCTACGCCAGCAGCGCCGGAATCGTGCCCTCGTGCGCCTCGCGCAGCTCGTCCAGGGTGAGCACGAACTCGCCCTGGACGTCGACGGAGTCACCGTCCACGACACCGATGCGGGTGACGGGCAGACCCCGCGCCCCGCACATGTCGTTGAAGCGAAGCTCTTCGCTGCGCGGGATCGACACGACCGCGCGGCCCGCCGACTCCGAGAAGAGGAACGTGAACGCGTCCAGGCCCTCGGGGACGATCAGGCGCGCACCCTTGCCCCCGAGCAGCGCCGACTCGGCCACGGCCTGGACGAGGCCGCCGTCGGACAGGTCGTGCGCCGCGTCGATCATGCCGTCGCGGGAGGCCGAGATGAGGATCTCGCCGAGGAGGCGCTCGCGCTCCAGGTCGACCTGCGGTGGCAGACCGCCGAGGTGCTCGTGGACGACCTGCGCCCAGGCCGAACCGCCGAACTCCTCCTTGGTGTCGCCGAGCAGGTAGAGGAGCTGGCCCTCTTCCTGGAAGGCGACGGGGGTGCGGCGGGCGACATCGTCGATGACACCCAGGACGGCGACGACCGGCGTCGGGTGGATCGCCGCCTCGCCCGTCTGGTTGTAGAGCGAGACGTTGCCGCCGGTCACCGGCGTGCCGAGCTGCTGGCAGCCGTCGGCGAGGCCGCGGATGGCCTCGGCGAACTGCCACATGACGGCCGGGTCCTCGGGCGAACCGAAGTTCAGGCAGTCGGAGACCGCGAGGGGCTTGGCGCCGGTCGTCGCGACGTTCCGGTACGCCTCCGCGAGCGCGAGCTGCGCACCCGTGTACGGGTCGAGCTTCGCGAAGCGGCCGTTGCCGTCGGTCGCGATGGCGACGCCGAGGCCGGTCTCCTCGTCGATGCGGATCATGCCCGAGTCCTCGGGCTGCGCGAGCACGGTGTTGCCCTGCACGAAGTGGTCGTACTGCTGGGTGACCCACTTCTTGGACGCCTGGTTGGGCGAGGAGACGAGCTTGAGGACCTGGTCCTTCAGCTCCGCGCCGTTCGCCGGGCGCGGCAGCTTGCCCGCGTCGTCGGCCTGCAGCGCGTCCTGCCAGTCGGGGCGGGCGAGCGGGCGCTCGTAGACCGGGCCGTCGTGCGCGACCGTGCGCGGGTCGACGTCGACGATCTTCTCGCCGTGCCAGAAGATCTCCAGGCGGTCGCCGTCGGTCACCTCACCGATGACGGTGGCGATGACGTCCCACTTCTCGCAGATCTCCAGGAAGCGGTCGACCTTGCCCGGCTCGACCACGGCGCACATGCGCTCCTGCGACTCGCTCATGAGGATCTCCTCAGGAGAGAGCGTGGAGTCGCGCAGCGGTACGTCGTCCAGCTCGACGCGCATACCGCCCGAGCCGTTGGACGCCAGCTCGGAGGTGGCGCAGGAGATGCCGGCGGCGCCGAGGTCCTGGATGCCGACGACGAGCTTCTCGGCGAAGGCCTCCAGGGTGCACTCGATGAGGAGCTTCTCCTGGAAGGGGTCGCCGACCTGGACGGCCGGGCGCTTCGACGGCTTCGCGTCGTCGAAGGTCTCGCTCGCCAGGATCGAGGCGCCACCGATGCCGTCGCCGCCCGTGCGGGCGCCGTACATGATGACCTTGTTGCCGCTGCCGGACGCCTTCGCGAGGTGGATGTCCTCGTGCCGCATGACGCCGATGGCACCGGCGTTGACCAGCGGGTTGCCCTGGTAGCAGGCGTCGAAGACGAGCTCACCGCCGATGTTCGGCAGGCCCAGGCAGTTGCCGTAGCCACCGATACCGGCGACGACGCCGGGCAGCACACGCTTCGTGTCGGGGTGGTCGGCGGCGCCCATCCGCAGCGGGTCGACCACGGCGATCGGGCGTGCGCCCATCGCGATGATGTCGCGGACGATGCCGCCGACACCGGTGGCCGCGCCCTGGTAGGGCTCGACGTACGACGGGTGGTTGTGCGACTCGACCTTGAAGGTGACCGCGTACCCGTTGCCCACGTCGACGACGCCGGCGTTCTCGCCGATGCCGACGAGCAGCGCGTCGGACTGCGGCGCCTTCTCGCCGAACTGGCGCAGGTGCACCTTGGAGGACTTGTACGAGCAGTGCTCGGACCACATGACCGAGTACATGGCGAGCTCGGCGCCGGTGGGCCGGCGGCCGAGGATCTCCACGACCCGCTCGTACTCGTCCTTCTTCAGGCCGAGTTCGGCCCAGGGCAGCTCGACGTCGGGAGTCTTCGCGGCGTTCTCTGTGGTGTCGAGGCTCATGAGGCGGCGACCAGCTTCTTGAGGATCGAGGTGAAGAACGGGAGGCCGTCGGTGCGGCCGCTCCCGATGAGGGGCTCCACGGCGTGCTCCGGGTGCGGCATCAGACCGACGACGTTGCCCGCCGCGTTCGTGATGCCGGCGATGTCACGGAGCGAACCGTTGGGGTTCATGTCGAGGTACCGGAAGGCCACCCGCCCCTCCGCCTCCAACATGTCGAGCGTGCGCTCGTCGGCCACGTAGCGGCCGTCCATGTTCTTCAGCGGGATGTGGATCTCCTGCCCGGCGTCGTAGTCGGCGGTCCAGGCGGTGTCCGCGTTCTCCACCCGCAGCTTCTGATCGCGGCAGATGAAGTGCAGGTGGTCGTTGCCGAGCATGGCGCCGGGGAGCAGGTGGGCCTCGGTGAGGACCTGGAATCCGTTGCAGATCCCGAGGACCGGAAGGCCCGCCTTCGCCTGCTCGATCAGCGTCTCCATGACGGGCGAGAAACGCGAAATGGCGCCCGCGCGCAGGTAATCGCCGTAGGAGAAACCACCGGGCAGGACGACCGCGTCGACCTGCTTCAGGTCCTTGTCCTTGTGCCAGAGCGCGACCGGCTCCGCACCGGCGAGCCGGATCGCGCGCTGGGTGTCGCGATCATCGAGGGAACCGGGAAAGGTGACGACGCCAATACGAGCGGTCACTTTTCGGCCCCCACCGCGGGCTCTTCCACCTTGACGGTGAAGTTTTCGATCACGGTGTTGGCGAGGAAGGTTTCCGCCAGCTCATGGATACGGGCGAGAGCGGCGTCATCCACCGGCCCGTCCACTTCGAGCTCGAAACGCTTTCCCTGACGTACGTCGGAGATGCCGTCGAAACCGAGGCGCGGCAGCGCACGCTGCACCGCCTGGCCCTGGGGGTCGAGGATCTCCGGCTTGAGCATGACGTCGACTACGACGCGTGCCACTGGCACTCCCGGTGTGTGGGTTGAGCTGGTCCGTTCAGCGTACCTGCCCAAATTTTCTACTCGCGTAGACAGTAGGAAGCTACGAGATGCGGATCACGTTATGGCAACGACATGAGATCGCCACGGAAAATTAAGGGAAAGACTCCGGATAACAGCCTCGCGAGACACACCGAGACTTTTAACTGGTCTTCCCACTGCATTGCCGGACAGGGTAAAAAGGAATTGGCAGATACAGGCACTCGGCCTGAACTCGGGGCACCGCATTGCCCGGGCATTGCCTGACAACAGCTGGACAGTCTGCATCACCGCACGTCAAAGCGGGGTGCTGGACGAAGGGACCGATATTCGTGGCGCAGCGTGTCGTGGTCACCCTCTCTGACGACATCGACGGCGGAGAAGCGGCGGAAACGGTCGCATTCGGTCTCGACGGCTCGTCGTACGAGATCGACCTCAATAAGGCCAACGCCCATCAGCTCCGCGAGGCCCTCGCCCCCTACCTGGAGGCGGGCCGCAAGCGGTCGGGGAAGACCGGCAAGGCGTACAAGCGCACCGATCTGAGCCCGGACCCGGCCGCCGTCCGCGCCTGGGCCCGCTCGAACCGCTTCGACGTGCCGCCGCGCGGCCGCATCCCGAAGCGGGTCTACGAGGCCTTCGCCGCGGCCAACTGAGCGCGCGCACCCGCCGACCGGAACCTCTCGGCGACCGGACTTGCGCTGCACCCCCGAGGGTCGGCTAAAGTCTGGAGCACGCCGAGGGGCGAGGCCGCAGGGCCGAACCCCAAGGAGTCGTGCGGGTGTAGTTCAGTAGTAGAACATCCCCCTTCCAGGGGGAAGGCGCAGTGTGCAATTCCTGTCACCCGCTCTGCATCGCGTACCGAACACTTCGGTGGGTACGGTAGGCTGATGCAAGCAGTGCGAACGTAGCTCAGTTGGTAGAGCGCAACCTTGCCAAGGTTGAGGTCGCCGGTTCGAACCCGGTCGTTCGCTCAGAGAACGAAGGCCCGGTCCTCATGGACCGGGCCTTCGTCGTGTCGGTTCGTCGTGTCCGGCGGCCTTCTGACATTTGTCATGCGGGCCGATGACAGCGCGCACTGCCGACCGCCCCCGCCGGGCGACAGGCTTGAGACATGACCACCAACGAGCGCGTGATCGAAGTCACTGATCTGCGCCGCGTGTACGGGGACGGCACAAAGAGTTCCTTCGAGGCGGTGCGCGGAGTCAGCTTCTCCGTGGGCCGCGGCGAGCTCTTCGCACTCCTCGGCACGAACGGCGCCGGAAAGACCTCCACCGTCGAGCTCATCGAAGGACTCGCGGCCCCGGCCGGTGGCCGGGTGCGGGTGCTCGGGCACGACCCGTACGGCGAGCGGGACCGGGTGCGGCCGCGGATCGGGGTGATGCTGCAGGACGGCGGATTCCCCAGCGAGCTGACCGTCACCGAGACCGTACGGATGTGGGCCGGCTGCACGAGCGGGGCCCGGCCGATCGACGAGGCGCTGGAGGCGGTGGGACTCGGCAAGCGCGGGTCGGTCCGGGTCAAGCAGCTGTCCGGCGGCGAGAAGCGGCGGCTCGACCTCGCGCTCGCGCTGCTCGGGCGGCCCGAGGTGCTCTTCCTCGACGAACCGACCACCGGCCTCGACGCCGAAGGGCGCCGCGACACCTGGGAGTTGGTGCGCCGGCTGCGCGCCGAGGGCACCACCGTGCTGCTGACCACGCACTACCTCGAAGAGGCCGAGGAGCTCGCCGACCGGCTCGCGATCCTGCACGAGGGGCGGATCGCCGCCGAGGGCCGCGTCGACGAGGTCGTCGCCGCGCAGCCCTCCCACATCTCCTTCGAGCTGCCCGACGGGTACTTCGTGGGCGATCTGCCGCCGCTGGGGTCGCTCGGCGTCGACACACACGACCTAGAGGGCCGGCTGATCCGGCTGCGCACCGATGACCTGCAGCGGGCCGCCACGGGACTCCTCGTGTGGGCCAGGGACGCGGGCGTCGAACTGCGGCGGCTCGATGTGCGGGGCGCCTCGCTGGAGGAGGCGTTCCTGCGGATCGCGCAGGACGCGAAGAGTGCGGGCCCGCGGCGCGCGAAGGAGATGGCGGTATGAGTACGGCGACGATGACCACCACGACCGTGGGGCGGCTCGGCTCCCTGGCACGGGCCGAGTTGACGCTCATCGGGCGGAGCAAGGGGGTGCTGTTCACCGCCATGTTCGTGCCGCTGGTGCTGCCGTTCAGCATCAGCGCGTCCGCGACCGATGAGCGGCTGAAGGGCACCGGACTGAACCCCGGCACCATGGTGCTGTCCTCCGCGATCGGCTTCTCCCTGCTGTTCGCGGTCTACAGCTCGCTGGTCAGCGTGTACGCCTCCCGGCGCGAGGAACTCGTCCTCAAGCGGCTGCGCACCGGGGAACTCCGGGACACCGAGATCCTCGCGGGCGCCGCGATGCCCGCCGTCGTCCTTGGCCTGGCGCAGGTCGTCGTCCTGGTGGTGGCCTGCACGGTGCTGCTCGACGCGGGCGCACCCGAGGCGCCCCAACTGGCCGTACTCGGCCTGCTGTTGGCCGTTCCGCTGTGTGTCGCGCTGGCCGCGCTCACCACCGTCTTCAGCCGCAGCGTGGAGAGCGCGCAGGTCGCGGCGATGCCGCTGCTCCTCGTCACGATGCTCGGTTCGGGCACCATCGTCCCGCTGGAGGTCATGCCGGACACCCTGGCGTCCGTGTGCGAGCTGTTGCCGCTGACGCCCGTGCTCTCGCTGGTCCGGGGCGGCTGGAGCGGCGAGATGTCGGGCGGCGACACGGTGCAGGCGCTGGTCACGGCGGTGGCCTGGCTGGTCTTCGCGGTGTTTGCTGTACGACGGTGGTTCCGGTGGGAACCGCGGCATTGAGAGGGGCCGACGTGCGGGTGCGGTGGCGGGACCGGAGCAAGATCGAGCGGGTCGAGTGGCAGACGCGGATCACGCTGCGCACGGTCAACTGGTTGTTCTTCGCGGCCTGGTCGATGTCCGGCCTTGCGGGCAGCCTGGTGCACGACACCGTCCCGTACGCCCTCGGTGGCGCGCTCGCCGTCGTGAACCTGGTGCAGTGCGTGGTCGGCGACCGGCACGCGCTGACCGCCCTCGACCAGTATCTGGGGCGGGGCCGCGTGCCCCGGGCCCTGACGGGGGTCAGCGCCGCGCTGGCCGTCATCGCGTTCGGGTTCATCGTCGCGCTGACCGTCACGGACAGCGTGCGGGACGGCTTGATCACCATGCCGCTGGTGTTCGCCCCCATGCCGTTCACCTGCGCCTACGCGCTGACGGTGCCGGTGCGGTCCTTTGTGCGACGGGCCGCCGTCGCCGTCGTGGTCTGTGTCGCGGGCGCGGCGGTCATCGGTACCTCGCCCGGCGGCCTCGTGGTCGTGGCCCTGTTGATGATCCTGACAGCCGCTCTCGCCCTGTTGACCTTCCGGTGCTCCGCCTGGTCCCTCTCCGTGATGTGGGACTCCGAGCGCTCCCGCGAGACCAAGGCCCTGCTCGCCGTCGCCGAGGAGCGGCTGCGGTTCGGGCGGGATCTGCACGACGTCATGGGCCGCAACCTGTCCGTCGTCGCGCTGAAGAGCGAGCTCGCGGTGCAGCTCGCACGGCGCGGGCGGACCGAGGACGCGGTGGCGCAGATGATCGAGGTGCAGCGCATCGCGCGCGAGTCGCAGAAGGAGGTACGCGATGTCGTACGGGGCTACCGCGAGGCCGACCTCGGGGCCGAACTCGCCGGTGCGCAAGGCGTGTTGGACGCGGCCGGGATCGACTGCACGGTGACCGGGTCCGCCGCGGGACTGCCGAGCGAGGTGCAGTCCGCGCTCGGCTGGGTGGTGCGGGAGGCGACGACGAACGTGCTGCGGCACGGGGATGCGAAGGCCTGCCGTGTGGAGCTGGAGGTGGCTGCGAGTGGTGTGGTGTTGAGCGTGGAGAACGACGGGGTCGGCGGCGCGCCATCGACTTCCGGTACCGGGTCGGGGCTCGCGGGACTGCGGGAGCGGCTGGCCGCGGTGGGCGGGGAGCTGGAGGCGGGAGTGGTGCGGAACACGACGTTGCGCGGCGAGGTGTTCCGCGTGAAGGCCACCGTGCCGCTGACGCCCCCCGCACCACATGCGGCACCGGAGGCCGCACCACATGCGGCACCGGAGGCCGCACCCGCCGCTTCCGCCGTGCCCGACGCACAGCGGGAGCAGGAACAGGAGGCCCGCCGATGACGCTGCGCGTTCTGCTCGCCGACGACGAGCACCTGATCCGGGGCGCGCTCGCCGCGCTGCTCGCGCTCGAGGAGGATCTGGTCGTCGTCGCCGAGGCCGCGACCGGGCCCGAGGCGCTCGCCATGGCGCGGGCCCACAAGCCGGACGTCGCCGTGCTCGATCTGCAGATGCCGGGCGCGGACGGTGTGAGCGTGGCCACATCGATCCGGGACGAACTGCCCGGCTGCCGCACCATGATCGTGACCAGCCACGGGCGGCCGGGGCACCTGAAGCGGGCCCTCGCCGCTGGTGTGCGCGGCTTCGTACCGAAGACCGTGAGCGCCCAGCGGCTCGCCGAGATCATTCGGACCGTGCACGCCGGAAACCGTTACGTGGACCCGGAGTTGGCGGCCGACGCGATCTCCGCAGGGGACTCGCCGCTGACCGCCCGCGAGGCCGAGGTGCTCGAACTCGCGGCCGACGGCGCACCCGTCGCGGAGATCGCCGAGCGGGCCGCGCTGTCCCAGGGGACCGTCCGGAACTATCTGTCGTCGGCCGTCTCGAAGCTCGGCGCCGAGAACCGTCACGCGGCGGTGCGTCTCGCGCGCGAACGGGGTTGGGTATAGTTGGCGTCGCGCTTCGGCGCAGCGGCACCGCGCAAGCGGCGCTTGCGAACGTAGCTCAGTTGGTAGAGCGCAACCTTGCCAAGGTTGAGGTCGCGAGTTCGAACCTCGTCGTTCGCTCCACATAGAGAAAGGCCCCCGGTCCTCTGACCGGGGGCCTTTCTCGTTGCTGCGTCTTGCTACGCGTTCCAGGGCGTGCCCGTCAGCAGCTCGTACGCCTCGATGTACTTGGCGCGGGTCGCCGTGACAACCTCGTCCGGGAGCGCGGGCGGCGGCTGCTCGCTCTTGCGGTCCCAGCCGGAGGCCGGCGAGGTCAGCCAGTCCCGCACGAACTGCTTGTCGTAGGACGGCTGGGCGCGGCCCGGCTGCCACTGGTCGGCGGGCCAGAAGCGCGAGGAGTCCGGGGTCAGCACCTCGTCGGCGAGGATCAGCGCGCCGTCCTTGTCGAAGCCGAACTCGAACTTCGTGTCCGCCAGGATGATGCCACGCTCGCGCGCGATGTCCCGGGCCCGGCTGTAGACGGCGAGGGTGGACTGGCGGAGCTGAGCGGCCGTCTCGGCGCCGACCTGGCGGGCCACCTCTTCGTAGCTCACGTTCTCGTCGTGCTCGCCGACCTCGGCCTTCGTGGCGGGCGTGAAGATCGGGGCGGGCAGCTCGGAGCCGTCCTCCAGGCCCTCGGGGAGGGCGAGGCCGCAGACCGTACGCGACGCGTTGTACTCGACCAGGCCGGAGCCGGTGAGGTAGCCGCGGGCCACGGCCTCGACCGGAACCATGTCGAGGCTCTTGCAGACGAGAGTGCGGCCCACCCAGTCGGCGGGGGCGCCCTCGGGCAGCTCCTGCGAGATGACGTGGTTCGGGATCAGGTCCTGGAGCTGGTCGAACCACCACAGGGACAGCTGCGTGAGGACCTTTCCCTTGTCCGGGATCGGGCTGGGCAGCACCCAGTCGTAGGCCGACATGCGGTCGGTGGCGACCATCACGAGGTCGCCCGCCTCGTTCCGGTACAGGTCCCGCACCTTGCCGGTGTGGAGATGCACCAGGCCCGGCACCTGCACTGGTTCGGGCTTTTCGACGAATCCGGACATGGTTCCTCCCCGAGGTTGAAGACAAAGGGCGCCCGCAGGGCTCGAGTAGGGCGGTGGTGGGAGACGGGCGGGCGAGTACCCCGATTCTCCCGTATGCGGGGGCGGGTTTTGGCCACGGGCCTCGTACGGGGGCGTGTGCTCAGTCTCGTTTGCAGATGCGGTCGAGGAGATTCGCCGTCGCCCGCTGGATCCGCGGGTCCACGTGGCCGGGGCGGTCCAGGGCCGGGGACCAGGCGAACGTCCCGGATGCGAAGACCAGCGCTCCGGACGGCGACCGGTACAACGATGTCTCCTGGTGCCTGCGGGCCTTGTCGCTGTCGCGGTACGGGGAGTGCGCGAGCAGGATGCGGTCCTGGTGCTCGGGCAGGGACGTACGCGGGAAGTAGCGGTCGGCCTCGCCGGCCACCAGGTCGGCTATCTCGTCCCCCTCGTGCGCCCCGGTCGCCTCCCACAGCCAGTGGTCCGCGTTCCGCACGATCAGGGGGTGCGGGTCGGGGACCCGGCCCGCGTACTGGATGCCCATCAGCTGCTGCTCCGGCTTGTCGATCTCCCGCCACAGCGTCGGCCTTCCGGGGCCTCTGCGCTTGCGGCAGGTGAGCAGCCGGTCCGGTACGCCGGACGGGGCCGCGCCCAACTCCACCTGCCAGTACATGGTGTTGGCGGAGAGGAAGACGAGCGATGTCCCGTTCTCCCGGGCCAGCTCGGTCGTGCGGCGCATGTTCGCCGACCAGTACTCGTCATGCCCGGGGAAGACCAGGCCCCGGTAGCGGGTCGGGTCGATGCGGCCCGCGTGCAGGTCGCGGGCGTCGGCGTACGCGAGGTCGTATCCGTACCGCTCGGCCCAGCGGATGAAGTCGTAGGCGTGCCCCACGTGCAAGGGCAGGCCCGCGCCCGCGTACGGGCGGTCGAAGGAGACTGTGATCGCGGCCTCGCTCTCGCCGAGCAGCCGCCCTTCCTCGTCCCACGCGTGGTACAGACTCGCGCCCGTGCGCCCGTCCTCCGGGTAGAGGTTGTACGCCTGCCAGGTGATGTCCGGGAGCAGGAGCAGCAGGTCGGCGGGCTCGGAGTCGCGGACCGTGAAGGGGACGTGCGAGCGGTACCCGTCGAGCGTCGTGAGGACGGCGACGTACGCGCCCGCGTTCCAGTACGACGGGATCTGCAGCCGCCACGAAAGCCACCAGTGGTGGCAGGAGACCGTGCGGTCCGCGGTCAGCGGGGCCGGCTGGACGATGCCGGAGAGCCGCGGGCTCGTGGTGATCTTGCGGGCGCCGTCGCCGCCGTAGTGGCCGATGCGGTAGACGTCCACGGTGAACTGCTGGGGCGGGTCCACCGTGACGTGGAAGTCGATCGCCTCGCCGGGGGCCGCGGCGCCGGTCGAGGCGAAGCCCTTGATCTGGCGGTGCACGTCGTCGGCGGTGCGGGGGCCGCTGGTGCGGGGCGCCGGGATGTCACGCGCGCCGGGACGCGGCACATGGTCGGCGTACCAAGGGACGACATGTCCGGTGTCGTCGAAATAGTGCTCACTTCCGCGCAGCCAGGGGAGCGGTCCCTGTCCGAACGGGTCCGTGACCGCGTGCGCCAGCGCGCCCGATTCCCAGCGGGTGGTACGCGCGCGGGGCGGGGGCATGTCCTCGCTCGCCAGGTCCTTCGGGTGCCCCTCCCTGTCCGGCCCCATGCGCGCTCCCCTCCCTCGCTCCCCCGAGCCCACACCCGCTGCCGCGTGTCCGCGACCGGTCCCAGCACATCACATTACGCACGCACTCCGTCACCGTTCGTCGTGAATTGACGAGAGTGGAACGGTTCCCTCCGGGTTTCGGGGCGGCGCCTCACACCAGGCGCACCGGCTTCTCCGCGCGGATGCCCCGACGGGTCAGCCAGTCCTTGAGCGGCTCCACGTCACCGTCCTCCACCAGGCTCAGCACGCGGGGCGTCAGGTCGGCCGTACGCTCCCCGTCGACCAGGAGCGACGGGCCGTCCAGCCAGTCCAGGCCCGGCGCCGCGCCCGCCGTGTCCACGGCGGCGCAGCAGACCATCGCGGTGACGTGGTCGGCCAGCAACTCCCGTCCGCTGCGCGGCGGTTGCAAGGGAAACAGCGGCAGCGCCCCCTCGTCCCACAACGCCCCGTCCGGACTCCCCTGCCCCACCGGCGGAGCCACCGACACCGGCCGCTCACTCTCCTCCCGGGCGACCTCGGCGGCGAGCGTGGCGGAGAGGACGTCGAGGGGGGTCACGTCCTGCTCGCCGCTGGGCGCGGGCACATCAAGCCCGTCGGCGCTGGGCGCGGCCAAGTCAAGCCCCTGCGGCGATTGAGCAGCGGGGTCCGGGGCGGAGCCCCGAGGCGTGTGCGCGGACGATCCGCCCGGCACCACCGAAAGGTGATCCAGGACCCGGGCCAACGTCGGCCCCTCCGCACCCCCGGAGGGAACCCGGACGCCCAGCCCGTCCATCACCCGGTGGAGCCGCGCCGCATCCATCCGCCACTTCCGGTCCACGACCTCGTCCGGATACTCCTGCCAGTCCACCGGCGCCCAGTCGGGCCCACGCTCGGCGGGCCCACCGTGGAAGAGCCGGGCGGCAAGCAGCGACGCCGCCTCGTCGACCGTGCCCGGCTCATCGAGCAGGTCGCACGCGGGCCGCTCCCCGAGCCGCGAGGCAAAGGTCCCGTTCTGCGCCGCGAGGCGATCGCGCCGGGACAGCTCGGTCAGCGCCGCGACCACGCCCGCGTCGAGCCGGGCGGGCCAGCGGCCCATCCGCCAGGCCGGCAGCGCGACCCGCGTGAGCAGCCGGTCCCAGCCCGCGTACGCGAGCCCGACCTGCTCCTGCGCGACGATCCGCAGGCCGTAGTCCACCGCCTGCGCGCGCTCGGCCGCGGCCGCGGCGACGCCGCGCTCCATCTCGGCGGCGTGCACCCGGCAGCCGGTCAGCAGCAGCCGCGCGACCCGGCCGACGCCGCCGAGCACTGCACGGGCCACCGGCCCACGGCCGCCGTCGGCGGAGACCGCCACCGCGGCGTCGAGGCCACGGATGAAGCGCCGGGCCGCCGCTATGTCGGGGTGCGCCGAAGGTCCCGTACCTGCGACGACCGGGGCCAGGACCGCACGCAGCTCGCCCACCCGCATCCACCACAGGAAGGGGGACCCGATGACGAGAACGGGCGCGGCGGGCGCCTTGGGGTCACCGCCGTCACCACCGTCCCCGCCCCCGTCCTGGCTCTGACCTTGGCGCGCGGGCGGCCCGTGGGCCGGATGCGTACGGTCCTCGAGCCAGCTGTCGCAGTCCGGGGTGAGCGCTATCGCCGAGGGCGCCGGAACGTCGAGCCGGTCGGCCAGATCACGCACCATCCGGTACAGGTCGGGAGCGGTCTTCTCGGCGATCGGAATCGTCGGACTGACGGCCGGGCGGGCGCGCGCCACGACGAGCGCGACGGCGGCGGCCGCGAGCAGGACGACGACGGCGACCGCGCTCACGACCACGCGCGCGACATCCCAGCCCCCGCCCTCCAGATGACCCGTGGTGCCACCCGCGAGCAGCACCACGGAAGCGGCTGCGGGAAGCAGCGCGATCGCCGTCGCCCTGCTGCGGATGCGCAGCACGGCGAGGGCTCGGGAGCGCGCACTCTGCGCACCCATCTCCACACCCGTACCGGACACGACCGATGTCACCCCCTGCTGCCCTTGCCTGTAGCCCAGCCAGGGGCCGAGGCCCACAGCAGAGCTCTGGTGGCGTTGCTCACTCCCCCACAATGGCACCCGCCACTGACATCGCAATGCCGGTGGTCCGTCTGGTTCTGAGCGGCTCGCACGGGTGCCGTAACTCCGTGCGCCGCACCCTAGTTGGGGGTTTCGGCCTCGTCAGCCGGTTGGGCCAGCGGTCACTCGATGGAATGGCTTTGGGTAGAGGTGGGTGACATCGGGGGCCGGGCAGGCGAGGGTGTGGCCCGCCCGGGACCCCGCCCGGAAGCGGTCGCTGTCAGCGGCCGGAAGCCGCCTTCGCGGCGATGTCCGTGCGGTGCTGCGAGCCGTCGAGGCCGATGCGGTCCACGGCGGCGTACGCGCGCTCGCGGGCCTGCGTCAGGTCGCCGCCGACCGCGGTGACGGACAGCACGCGGCCGCCCGCGCTGACGACCGCGCCGCTCCCGCCGTCGCGCTTGGTGCCGGCGTGCAGCACGTACGCGTTCGGGGCGTCCTGCGCGGCCACCGCGTCGAGCCCGGTGATCGGGTCGCCGGTGCGCGGGGTGTCGGGGTAGTTGTGCGAGGCGAGGACGACGGTGACGGCCGCGTCCTCGCTCCAGCGCAGCGGCTCGAGGTCCGCGAGCGTGCCGTTGGCCGACGCCAGCAGGACACCGGCGAGCGGGGTCCTGAGGCGGGCCAGCACGACCTGGGTCTCGGGGTCGCCGAAGCGGGCGTTGAACTCGATGACGCGGACGCCGCGGCCGGTGATCGCGAGACCGGCGTAGAGCAGGCCCGAGAACGGGGTGCCGCGCCGCGCCATCTCGTCGACCGTTGGCTGCAGCACCGTGTCGAGGACCTCCCCGACCAGCTTCGGGTCGGCCCACGGAAGCGGCGAATAGGCGCCCATTCCACCGGTGTTGGGGCCCTCGTCGTTGTCGAGCGCGCGCTTGAAGTCCTGGGCGGGCTGCAGCGGGACGACGGTGGTGCCGTCGGTGATCGCGAAGAGCGAGACCTCGGGGCCGTCGAGGAACTCCTCGATGACGACGCGCTCGCAGGCCTTCGCGTGGGCGCGGGCCTCCTCGATGTCGTCGGTCACGACGACGCCCTTGCCCGCGGCGAGACCGTCGTCCTTCACGACGTACGGGGCGCCGAACGCGTCGAGCGCCTCGTCGATCTCGGCCGCGTTGGTGCACACGTACGAGCGTGCGGTGGGGACGCCCGCGCCGGCCATGACGTCCTTGGCGAACGCCTTGGAGCCCTCCAGCTGGGCGGCCTCGCCGGACGGGCCGAAGACGGGGATGCCGGCGGCGCGGACCGCGTCGGCGACACCGGCGACCAGGGGCGCCTCGGGTCCGACGACGACGAGGCCGGCCTCCAGCTCCTGGGCGAGGGCGGTGACCGCCGCGCCGTCGAGGGCGTCGACCGCGTGCAGCTCGGCGACCTCGGCGATGCCTGCGTTGCCGGGGGCACAGTGCAGGGCGGTGACGTCGGGATCGAGGGACATTGAGCGGCACAGGGCGTGTTCGCGGGCGCCGCTGCCGATGACGAGGACCTTCACGCCGGTCAGCCTATCCGTACGACCGGGGTGGTCTTGTACGGGCCGCCCAAGGCAGGCCGGGCAGGGGTTTGTGGTTTCCTCCAGGCTCCGCGGCGGGGGCGGGCCCGCCACGCGCTACTCGTTCGTGAACTCCTCGACCACCGTCGCGCCCAGTTCGCGGACGATCAGGTCGTGGCCCGACAGGGACTTCTCGTCCAGGTCCGGGTCGTCGTCCTCCGGGATGTCGTCCTCCACCGACACCGAGCGGCGGGGCGGCTCCTGAGGAGCGGGGGCCGGGGCGGGCTCCGCACTGGGCGGAGCGGGCCGGTCGGCTGACGGCTGGGACGGGGCCGGGGGCGCGGGGGCCGGGGCGGGAGCCGGTGCCGGGGCGGGAGCGGGAGCGGGGGCGTAGCCGCCTCCGCCGTAGCCACCGCCACCGCCGTATCCGCCGCCGGGGCCGGGCGGCGGGGGTGCGCCGCCTCCGCCCGAGGTGTCGACGACGGCGTCGATCTTCCAGTTCGCCCCGAACTGCTCGGACAGGGCCGCCTTCAGTACGTCCTCGCTGCCGCTGCTCACGAAGTTGTCACGGGCGCCCGCGTTCACGAAGCCGAGCTGGAGTGTGGTGCCGTCGAAGCCTGTGACCTGCGCGTTCTGACTGAGCAGGATCCACGTGAAGCGGCGCTTGTTCTTGACCGCCTCCAGGATGTTCGGCCAGAGCATACGGGGGTCCGGTCCGCCGACCGGGGCCGGTGCCGGGACCGGTGCGGGGGCCGCCGGGGCCGGGGCCGATTGCTGCGGGGCCGGGGTCGGGGCCGCCGCCTGCGGTGCGGCCGGGGCTGCCGGAGCGGGCGGAGCGGGCGGAGCGGGCGGAGCGGGCGGCTGGCCGGAGCCCGCGGCCGCGGCCGTGGGCCACCCGCCGGGCCTGCGACCTCCACCGGCTCCGGCACCGCCTGCCGGGGCGGCGGTGGGCCAGGAACCGGGGGCGGGCTGGGCGGGCGGTACCTCCGCGGGCGGGGCGGGAGCCGGGGTGGGGGCCGGAGCGGGTGCGGGTGCGGGTTCCTGAACCTGCGGAGCCACCGGCGCCGCCGGAGCCGGAGCCTGAGCCGCGCCGGGGCCGCCCCCCGGCCCGCCGCCTCGCACCGCGGCCCGAGCCGCCGCGGGCCCACCACCCGGCTCGACGGGCGGCACAGGCGCCTGCGCCGGGGCAGCGGCCTGCGCATGGGCATCGGGCCCGGGAACGTACGCCATGGAAGGCGCGGGACCCTGCCCGCCAGGCGTGAAGACTCCGCCGCGCTCGATGCGGTCGAGACGGGCCAGGAGCGAACGCTCGTCGTTGTACGCGGCGGGCAGCAGCACGCGCGCGCAGATCAGCTCGAGCTGGAGCCGCGGAGCGTTGGCGCCGCGCAACTCGGTCAGTCCCTCGTTGACGAGATCGGCGGCCCGGCTGAGCTCGGCGGCGCCGAACGTGCTCGCCTGCGCCTGCATCCGCTCCACCACATCGGCCGGGGCGTCGATGAGCCCCTTCTCCGCGGCGTCGGGAACGGCGGCCAGGATCACGAGGTCCCGCAGCCGCTCCAGCAGATCGGCCACGAAGCGCCGCGGATCGTTGCCCCCCTCGATGACCCGGTCCACGACCTCGAAAGCGGCGGCGCCGTCACCGGTGGCGAAGGCTTCGACGACGGAGTCGAGCAACGAACCGTCCGTATATCCGAGCAGCCCGGTCGCCATGGCATACGTCACACCGTCTTCGCCCGCGCCGGCGAGCAGCTGGTCCATGACGGACATGGAGTCACGCACGGACCCCGCGCCGGCCCGGACGACGAGCGGCAGCACGCCCTCCTCGACCGCCATGGCCTCCTTGCCGCACACCTCGCCCAGGTAGTCGCGCAGCGTCCCCGGCGGCACGAGCCGGAACGGATAGTGGTGCGTCCTGGACCGGATCGTCCCGATGACCTTCTCGGGCTCGGTGGTCGCGAAGATGAACTTGAGGTGCTCCGGCGGCTCCTCGACCACCTTCAGCAGCGCGTTGAAACCCGCCGACGTGACCATGTGGGCCTCGTCGATGATGTAGATCTTGTACCGGCTGCCCGCCGGGCCGAAGAAGGCCTTCTCCCGCAGGTCACGGGCGTCGTCCACGCCACCGTGCGAAGCGGCGTCGATCTCGATGACGTCGATCGACCCCGGCCCGTTCCGCGCGAGGTCCTGGCACGACTGGCACTCCCCGCACGGATTCGGGGTGGGACCCTGCTCGCAGTTGAGACAGCGGGCCAGGATGCGCGCGCTGGTCGTCTTGCCGCAGCCGCGCGGGCCCGAGAACAGGTACGCGTGATTGACCCGGTTGTTCCGCAGCGCCTGCTGCAGCGGGTCGGTTACATGTTCCTGCCCGATGACCTCGGCGAACGACTCCGGGCGGTAACGGCGGTAGAGCGCGAGAGACGACACGCATACGAGGTTATAGGCGCCCACTGACAACCGGACCCGCCCACGGGTATCGCGACCCCCCGGAAACGTAAACGCCCCCCACGCACCCGCCAGAGCCGACTTACCCTTGCTGCCTTCCGGCCCTGGGGGAGTTCAGTCAGATAGCGCCACGTGAGGGGCTGACGCCCACAGTACCCGATCCCCCACGGTGGAAAGAACCCGGAGGTCCGGCCCCCCGATCCGTCTCCGATCCGCCGTCGATCTTGATCGTCAACGTGGTCGCGAGCACCGCTCGGCGTCTTGTATTGTTTGCGGCGGAGGATTCGCCTAGTGGCCTAGGGCGCACGCTTGGAAAGCGTGTTGGGGGCAACCCCTCACGAGTTCGAATCTCGTATCCTCCGCACTGCCTGAACAGGCACACGCAGGGCCCCACCGCTTCGGCGGTGGGGCCCTGCGCAGTTCTGGTCCCGGGTCGCCTTCTACCCTCGTCGGGTGAGTACCACCGGCCGCACCCGTCACGTCGGGAACACCTTGCGCAGTTGGACGATCCTGCCCTCCGATGCCGATGCCGGTGCCGGGGGCACGGCGCGCGCCACGGACGTGGTGCTGGCGGCCGTCGCGCTGCTACTTGCGGTGTGGAACAGCCTCCAGAATCCCGCCCAGGGGCCGGCCGCTCCCTGGGCGAACCTGGTGATCGCCGTGGTGAGCGGGCTGCCGCTGCTCGTACGGCGTCGGGCTCCCGAGCTGGTTCTCGGCGTCGCGCTGCTCGCCAAGGTCCTCCAGGTCTCGGCCTTCGCGATGCCGCTCGCCTATTACGCGGAAGGCGCCTATCGCGGGCCGCACAGCCGGCGGGCCGTCTGGGTCTCGGCCGGGATCGGGTTCGTGGTCGTCGCGCCCTGGGACGCGGAGGGTTGGTCCAGCTTCCGGACCGTGGTGCTCTGGTTCTCGGTCAACTTCGTCTTCTCCTGCCTGGTGCCGCTGCTGCTGGGGCTCTACATCGGCCAACGGCGCGCCGTCGTCGCGGGCCTCGTCGAACGGGCGGAGCGCGCCGAGCGGGAGCAGCGGCTCGTCGCCGAGGCCGCCCGGGAAGAGGAGCGGCGGCGCATCGCCGGCGAGATGCACGACGTGGTCTCCCACCAGGTGAGCCTGATCGTCGTGCACGCCAACGTGCTCAGCACCGTCAGCCACGACCCGGCGGTGACGGACGAAACCGCGCAGATCATCCGGACAGCCGGACGGCGCGCGCTCACCGAACTCCGCGAGATGCTGGGGGTGTTGAGGAGCAGCCCGAGCGGCCCCTCCGACGCGCCGGCCGGTCCCGCCGCAGCTGCCCCGGACACCGATGCCCCGGACACCGAAGCCGCGACGGCCGAGCGGCGGCCCCTGCCCGGCCCGGGAGCCGTCGACAGAATCACCGAGCTGGCCGACGGCTCCCGGACCGCCGGGCTGCCCGTCACCGTGCACGTCGAAGGTGCGCCGCAACCGCTGGCCGAGCCGGTCGAGCGGGCCGCGCACCGGGTCGTGCAGGAGGCTCTGACCAACGTGCACAAGCACGCCCCGGGCGCCACGACGCGGGTTCAACTCGCCTTCGACCCACGGACCGTGCGGGTACGTGTCGTCAACGGCCCGCCCGGGAAGCCCGCCGCACCGACCGCCGACGGTGAGCCGCTGCTGCCCAGCGGGGGACACGGGCTGATCGGTCTGACGGAGCGGGTCCGCCTGGCCGGAGGCACCATCGAGTCAGGAGCCACCGGCGACGGCGGCTTCCGGATCGAGGCCGCGCTGCCCACGTCGAGTCGCGTGGTCAGCTGAATCCCGCGTCGTGGGTGATGCACGCGACCGGCCCTGAGCGGGGGATAACCCCACCTCCAAGACACCCCTCAGCTCCATGTCCCCCGCGCCGTCGAATCGCGACGATGGGTGGCATGACCTCGACCACGCTGTCCTACGCGAGCACGAACCCCACCGCACCGCGGTCCACGGCCCGTCCGGGGTTCTGGCGCGCTCCGTTCGCCGGTGCCACCTACCGCGAGATCGGGCACACGCTCACGTCGCTCCCCGTCGCGATCGCCGGGTTCGTCTTCGCCGTGACGATGTTCGCCCTGGGGGTGAGCACGCTCGTCGTGTGGATCGGCCTGCCGGTCCTCGCGGCGGCGCTGGGCGGCGCGCGTGGTCTCGGGGCGGCCGAGCGGGGCAGGGCACATGCGTTCCTCGACCTGGACGTTCCGGCCCCGGCGCCCGCCGCGCCCGGACTGCGAGGGCGGCTCGTCGACGCCGCCGGGTGGAAGGCGCTGCTCTTCCACACGGTGATGTTCCCGTGGCGGGTGATGAGCTTCGTCGTCTCCGTGACGTTCCTGGTCACGGGCTGGGCGGTCGCGCTCTTCCCCACGTACTCCTGGGTCTTCCACCGCTACCTGGACTGGCCCGGCTACCGGATCTTCGACTTCACGACCGACGCCGGTGTGCACCACGCGTACTACGTGGAGTCGCCCGCCCAGATCGCCGCGGTCTCGGCCATCGGGTTCGTGTTCGTGTTCCTGACGCCGAAGGTGGTGCGCGGCCTGACGAACCTCGACCGCGTCGCCATCCGCTCACTGCTCGGCGGCCGGACCCGCTGACCCCCGCGTGAGGACCGGGCGCAGCGCGTCCAGGACCGTCACGTCATCCACCGTCGACGGCACTGGTTCGTCCAGGCCGTCGGCGATGCCGCGCATGGTCCTGCGCAGGATCTTGCCGGAGCGGGTCTTGGGCAGGGCCGCCACCACGGCGACCGCCTTCAGGGACGCGACGGCGCCGATCCGGTCCCGTACGAGCTGGACGAGTTCCGCCTCGACCACCGCGGGGTCGGACGAGACGCCCGCCTTCAGGACCACGAAACCGCGCGGGACCTGGCCCTTGAGGGAGTCCGCCACCCCGATGACCGCGCACTCCGCCACATCCGGGTGCGCGGCGAGGACCTCCTCCATGCCGCCCGTGGAGAGGCGGTGCCCGGCCACGTTGATGACGTCGTCGGTCCGCCCCATCACGAACACGTAGCCGTCCTCGTCCACGTGCCCGCCGTCGCCGGTCAGGTAGTAGCCGTCGAAGGCCGAGAGGTACGAGGAGACGAAGCGCTCGTCGTCGTTCCAGAGGGTGGGCAGGGAGCCCGGCGGCATCGGGAGGCGGACGACGATGGCGCCGTCCTCGCCGGGAGCCATCGGCTTGCCGTTCCCGTCGACGACCCGCACGTCCCAGCCCGGCAGCGGGAACGTCGGGGAGCCCGCCTTGACCGGCGCGGCCTCGATGCCCACCGGGTTCGCGACGATCGGCCAGCCCGTCTCGGTCTGCCACCAGTGGTCGATCACCGGGATGCCGAGCAGCTCGCTCGCCCAGTGGTACGTCTCCGGGTCGAGCCGCTCCCCGGCCAGGAACAGGTACTTCAGCGCACTGAGATCGTACGCGCGCGTGAACTCCCCTTCCGGGTCCACCTTCTTGATCGCCCGGAAAGCGGTGGGCGCGGTGAACAGGGTCTTCACGCCGTACTCCTGCGCCACCCGCCAGAACTGGCCCGCGTCCGGGGTGCCGACCGGCTTCCCTTCGTAGAGGACGGTCGTGGCGCCGGCGAGCAGCGGGGCGTACACGATGTACGAGTGGCCGACGACCCAGCCCACGTCGGACGCGGTGAACATGGTCTCGCCGGGACCCACGTCGTACACGGCCTCCATGGACCAGCGCAGCGCCACCGCGTACCCGCCGCAGTCCCGCACAACTCCCTTGGGTTTCCCGGTCGTTCCGGACGTGTAGAGGATGTAGAGCGGGTCCGTCGCCGCCATCGGGACGCAGGGCGCGGGGTGTGCGCCGCTCATCGCCTCCGCCCAGTCGACATCCCTTCCCGGGCTCAACTCACCCGGTCCCTGCGGGCGTTGCAATATCACGCAGGCGTCCGGCTTGTGCGTCGACAGGTCCACCGCCTGGTCGAGGAGCGGCTTGTACGGGACGACCCGCGCCCCCTCGACCCCGCAGGACGCCGACACGACGACCTTCGGCGCCGCGTCGTCGATCCGCACCGCCAGCTCGTTCGCCGCGAAGCCGCCGAAGACGACCGAGTGCACGGCCCCGATCCGCGCGCAGGCGAGCATCGCGACGACGGCCTCCGGGACCATCGGCATATAGAGGACGACCCGGTCGCCGCGGGTCACTCCGAGGCCGGCCAGCACTCCCGCGAAGCGGGCGACCTGGTCGGTCAACTCCGCGTAGGTGTACGTGCGCTTGGTGTCCGTCACCGGGGAGTCGTACACGAGTGCGGGCTGCGCTCCGCGGCCCGCCGCGACATGGCGGTCCAGCGCGTTGTGGCAGACGTTCAGCTCGCCGTCCGGGAACCAGCGGTGGAAGGGGGCCCGCGAGGAGTCCAGGGCCCTGGTCGGGGGCGTGTCCCAGTCGATCGCGCGGGCCGCCGTGAGCCAGAAGCCCTCCGGGTCCTCGGTGCTCGCTCGGAAGATATCTTCGTACGACGGCATGCCCGCACTCCTTTGCGCAGAACCCGAACCCGCGGAACCCCGGCAACCAGGCTCCCGTAGCGACGGGAACACGATCAGGTCAGGCGGTGACCGCCGTCAACAGCACAGCCGCGTCCGTGAGCGCGACGAGGCCGTGCTTCTCCTGGGGGATGGCGTGCAGCTGGCCCTGCGTGAGCGTGACGTCGCCGGAGACCGCGGTGAGGCGGACGCGGCCGCGCAGCACCTGGAGGGTGGCGGCCGGCGGGGCGTTGTGCTCCTCCAGGTTGCTCCCCTCGGTCAGGGCGATCACGGACTGGCGCAGCAGCGGGTCCTCCTTGATCAGGAGTTCGGCGCTGCGGCCGTGCTCGGCCTTGCGGGCCGCGGTCAGATGGTCGTCGGCGAGGGCCGCGAGATCGTACGGGGCGGGCGTCGTGGAAGTCATGACGTCAGGGTTACCCCGGACGGCGCCGCCATGCGACGCGATGGGGACCGATCGTGGCCGTGCCTCGCCACGCCGGGGCGGGACCCCGGCGTGGCGACGCGGACGGCGCGGCGCGATCATCGACGTATGAGCCGTATGGACGTCACCCTCCACCTCGCCCAGGAGCCCGCCGCCGACGAACTCCTCGGGCGCAGTCCGCTCGCCGCGCTCGTCGGGATGCTGCTCGACCAGCAGGTGCCCATGGAGTGGGCGTTCGCGGGCCCGCGCACCATCGCCGACCGGCTGGGCGCCGACGACCTCGACGCCTACGAGATCGCCGCCCGGGACCCCGAGGCCTTCGCCGCGCTGCTCTCCGAGAAGCCGGCCGTGCACCGCTATCCCGGCTCCATGGCCAAGCGCGTGCAGCAGCTGTGCCAGTACCTCGTCGACCACTACGACGGGGACGCGGCCGCCGTGTGGGAGGGCGCCGACACCGGCAAGGAGGTGCTGCGGCGGCTGAACGAGCTGCCCGGCTTCGGCAAGCAGAAGGCCCAGATCTTCCTGGCCCTGCTCGGCAAGCAGCTCGGCGTGCGGCCGACGGGCTGGCGCGAGGCGGCGGGCGCGTACGGCGAGCCGAAGGCGTACCGCTCGGTCGCCGACATCACCGGGCCCGAGTCCCTCACGAAGGTGCGTGCGCACAAGCAGGAGATGAAGGCGGCCGCCAAGGCGGAGAAGGCGGCGAAGGCCGGCAAGTAGCGCCCGTCAACGAAGCGCGCGTGGTTACCCCGGAAGGGCCACGAACACGCCCGCTTTCATCAACTCACCCACGGCGCCACTCATTTCAGGCCCCGGTGCGGGACGCGACTGGACCCGGTTGAAGCCGGTTAAGGACGGTTTTTACCGGCTGTGCACCCCGTCCCCATGGCTGCGCCCGGCAAGCCTCGCCCGGTAGGCTTTCCGTGTGATCTTCAAGCGCATCGGAAACGGCCGGCCGTACCCCGACCACGGCCGGGAAAGCACCCGGCAGTGGGCGGACGTCGCGCCGCGCCCGGTCCGCCTCGATCAGTTGGTGACGACCAAGGGCCAGCTCGACCTGGAGACCCTGCTCGCCGAGGACTCGACGTTCTACGGCGACCTCTTCGCGCACGTCGTGAAGTGGCAGGGCGATCTCTACCTGGAGGACGGCCTGCACCGCGCCGTGCGCGCCGCGCTCCAGCAGCGCCAGGTGCTGCACGCACGCGTGCTCGAGCTCGGCTGACCGCGCCTCGGGACTGACGGCACCTCAGGGCCGCATTGGCCCTTTTGGGTTGGACTGAGCGACTGACCGTGATCATTTAATAGGCATCGTCGCCGCACAGGATTACGCTGCGCTCATGAGCATGCTCACTCCACCCGGCATGGGCGGCAAGTACCGCATCACAGGGGACAAATACCCCCGCATGCGGCGCGGGCGCCCGCGCAACAGGATCGTGCTCGCGGTCGTCGCGTCCGTCGCCGCGATCGGGCTGATCGGCTGGGGCTCGTTCCAGCTGGTCGACGTCTTCACGGGGGGCGACAAGGCCAGCGCCGCGGGGGCGAAGTCCGGCGCCTGCGAGAAGAAGCCGAGCGCGTCGCCCTCCCCCGGCAAAGCGGACGCGAAGCTGCCTGCCCCCTCCCAGATCACCGTGAACGTCCTGAACGCCACGGCCCGCGGCGGCCTGGCCAAGGAGACCGCGGACGAGCTGAAGAAGCGCGGCTTCAAGATCGGCGACGTCGGCAACGCCACGAAGGCGTACGACAAGAAGGTCAAGGGCCCCGGCCTCCTGCTCGGCGCCTCGGCGGCCACGGAAGCGGCGCTCCCGGTCCTCGGCACGCAGCTGACCGGCGCCGAGCTGAAGGCGGACAAGCGCGCGAAGCCGACCGAGGTCGACCTGATCATCGGCTCCGGCTTCAAGAAGCTCGCGAAGAAGCCGGCCGCGGACAAGGCGCTCTCGGCGCTGAGCCACCCGAAGCCGAAGCCGAGCGCCTCCGGCGCGGGCTGCCGGTAGGACACGGGACACACGAGAAGGGGCGGGGGCGCCCCGGGGGGGGGGGGGGCCGGCGGGGGCGCGGGGGGGGGGGGGGGGCCGGCCCCCCCCCCCCCCCGCCGCCGGGGGGGGGTGGGGAAGGGGGA
>NZ_JBSFVM010000025.1:0-104945 GCF_053592315.1 Streptomyces sp. NPDC002754 | reverse complement strand
GGCGTTGATTTTTGGCACGCTGTTGAGTTCTCAAGGAACGGACGCTTCCTTTGTACTCACCCTCGCGGGCTTTCCTCCGGGCGCTTCCCTTCGGTACTTCGTGTTTCCAACTCTACCAGATCCGCATTCCGTTCCGTTTCCGGTTCGGATTTCAATTCCGGTGGCCGTTGGAGGCCTTTGCCTTTCGGCGGTGCCGACTTTATCAGAGATTCTGAGTCGGAATTCCCGCCCGTTTCGGGAACTTGATCCGAGCACGTAAGTGCGGCGGGTTCCCCTTGAGCGGAGCCGTAAACGTACTGGAGCGGGGCGCCTCGATGCAAATCGAGGCGCCCCGCTCCTCACGTGCTTCAGACCTCGACGACGACCGGAAGGATCATCGGGCGTCGGCGGTACGTGTCCGAGACCCACTTGCCCAGCGTGCGGCGGATGAGCTGCTGCAGCTGGTGGGGCTCGACGACGCCGTCCTGGGCCGACTTCTCCAGGACGTCCTGGATCCGCGGGAGGACGGCGTGGAACGCCGAGTCCTCGATGCCGGAACCACGGGCCTGGATGTTCGGACCGTTGGTGATCTTGCCGGTGCTGGAGTCCACCACCACGAAGACCGAGATGATGCCCTCGTCACCGAGGATCTTGCGATCCTTGAGCGCGGGCTCGCCGACGTCGCCGACCGAGAGGCCGTCCACGTAGACGTAACCGGCCTGGACCTTGCCCGAGATCCTCGCCTTGCCGTCGATGAGGTCGACGACGACGCCGTCCTCCGCGATGACGATGCGGTCGTGCGGGACGCCGGTGAGGGCGCCGAGCTCGGCGTTGGCGCGCAGGTGGCGCCATTCGCCGTGGACCGGCATCAGGTTCTTGGGCTTGCAGATGTTGTAGAAGTACAGGAGCTCGCCCGCGGACGCGTGGCCCGAGACGTGCACCTTGGCGTTGCCCTTGTGGACCACGTTCGCGCCCCAGCGGGTCAGGCCGTTGATCACGCGGTAGACCGCGTTCTCGTTGCCGGGGATCAGCGAGGACGCCAGGATCACCGTGTCACCGGAGACGATCCGGATCTGGTGGTCGCGGTTGGCCATCCGGGACAGGGCCGCCATCGGCTCGCCCTGGGATCCCGTGCAGACCAGGACGACCTGGCTGTCGGGCAGGTCGTCGAGCGTCTTGACGTCCACCACCAGGCCAGCGGGGACCTTCAGGTAGCCGAGGTCCCGGGCGATGCCCATGTTGCGGACCATCGAGCGGCCGACGAAGGCGACCCGGCGGCCGTACTCGTGCGCGGCGTCCAGGATCTGCTGGATGCGGTGCACGTGGCTGGCGAAGGACGCGACGATGATGCGCTTCTGCGCGCTGCCGAAGACCCCGCGGATCACGTTCGAGATGTCGCGCTCGGGCGGGACGAAGCCCGGGACCTCGGCGTTCGTCGAGTCGGTGAGGAGGAGGTCGATGCCCTCCCCGCCGAGCCTGGCGAAGGTCGGGAGGTCGGTCAGGCGACGGTCCAGCGGGAGCTGGTCCATCTTGAAGTCGCCCGTGTGGACCGCCATGCCCGCCGGGGTGCGGATGGCGACGGCCAGCGCGTCCGGGATCGAGTGGTTGACCGCGATGAACTCGCAGTCGAACGGGCCGAGCCGCTCGCGCTCGCCCTCGGTGACCTCGAGCGTGTACGGGCGGATGCGGTGCTCCTGGAGCTTCGCCTCGATGAGAGCGAGGGTCAGCTTGGAGCCGATCAGCGGGATGTCCGGCTTCTCGCGCAGGAGATACGGGACGGCGCCGATGTGGTCCTCGTGGCCGTGCGTCAGGACAATGCCCTCGACGTCGTCCAGACGGTCCCTGATGGACGTGAAGTCCGGCAGGATCAAGTCGATTCCGGGCTGCTCCTCCTCGGGGAAGAGCACTCCGCAGTCGACGATCAGCAGACGGCCTTCGTACTCGAAGACGGTCATGTTGCGCCCGATCTCACCGAGGCCGCCGAGCGGGGTGACTCGGAGGCCACCCTTCGGAAGCTTCGGCGGGGCGCCGAGTTCAGGATGCGGATGACTCAAAAGACTCTCCTCAACCATGCGCGCCACGTACCTATGGGCACGTGGCGCGCATGACGTTCGTGCGATAGCAGTTGTGTTGGTTCCTGGGTCTTGCTGTTCAGTTGGTGATTCTGTTCATTCAGTTGTGAAGCTTTGCCAAGTCTGTGATCAGAGTTGTACCCCGCCGGCAGCAAGATCGATCTTGAGCTGGGCCGTTTCTTCCGGGGTGAGTTCCACGAGGGGCAGCCGCAGCGGTCCTGCGGGCAGGCCCTGGAGGCCGAGCGCGGCCTTCGTCGTGATGACGCCCTGCGTGCGGAACATGCCGGTGAAGACCGGGAGCAGCTTCTGGTGAATCTCCGTCGCCTTGTGCACATCGCCCGTCGAGAACGCGTCGACCATGGCGCGCAGCTCGGGCGTGACGAGGTGGCCGACGACCGAGACGAAGCCGCACGCGCCGACCGAGAGCAGCGGAAGGTTGAGCATGTCGTCGCCGGAGTACCAGGCGAGGCCCGAGCGGGCGAGGGCCCAGGAGGCACGGCCGAGGTCGCCCTTGGCGTCCTTGTTGGCCACGATGCGCGGGTGCTCGGCGAGGCGGACGAGCGTGTCCGTGTTGATCGGTACGCCGCTGCGGCCGGGGATGTCGTAGAGCATCACGGGGAGTTCGGTCGCGTCGGCGATCGCCGTGAAGTGGCGGAGCAGGCCCTCTTGCGGGGGCTTGTTGTAGTACGGCGTCACCGTGAGCAGGCCGTGCGCGCCGGCCTGCTGGGCCTGGCGGGCGAGCTCGATGCTGTGGCGGGTGTCGTTGGTGCCGACGCCCGCGACGACGTGGGCACGGTCACCGACCGCCTCGACGACGGCTCGTACGAGATCCGCTTTCTCCGCGTCACTGGTGGTCGGGGACTCGCCGGTGGTGCCGTTGACGACCAGGCCGTCATTGCCTGCGTCCACCAGGTGGGCGGCGAGCCGCTGCGCGCCGTCGAGGTCGAGTGCGCCGTCCGCCGCGAAGGGCGTGACCATGGCGGTGAGGACCCTCCCGAAGGGGGTCTGCGGAGTCGAGGTCGGAGCCATGGGTAACACGCTACTCGCTGCTCAGTACCGGGTCCCCCCTCGGGGGATGCGACAAGTCGGAACAAAGGAGGAACCCGGCACTGCCTGCTCGGGGGTTCAAGCAGTGCCGGGTCCGTTTGATCAGGCTAGATGAACTTTACGAAAAGCCGCAATACGGACACTTCGGTCGGGTGCCCGTACATCTGTGCCGATCCCGGAACTACGGCGCCACCCGGCCGTTGGCATTGAACGCCGAGTAGGTGAGCGGCATGAGGGCGGCCCACTCCGCTTCCATCTTCTCGCCGACCATCTCGATCTCCCGCTGCGGGAAGGACGGCACCTTGGCGAGCTCGTGCTGCGTGCGCAGACCGAGGAAGTGCATCAGCGAGCGCGCGTTGCACGTCGCGTACATCGACGAGAACAGGCCGACCGGCAGCACCGCGCGGGCCACCTCGCGGGCGACGCCCGCGGCCAGCATCTCCTGGTACGCCTCGTACGCCTGGCGGTACGAGTCCTCCATCACGCGGCCGGTCAGCTCCTGCTGCGCCTGCGTGCCCTCGACGAACCGGTACTTGCCCGGGCGGCCCTCCTGGACCAGCTTGCGGTCGGCGTCCGGGACGTAGAACGTCGGCTGGAGCTCCCTGTACCTGCCCGATTCCTCGTTGTACGACCAGCCCACGCGGTGCCGCATGAACTCGCGGAAGACGAAGATCGGGGCGCTGATCAGGAACGTCATCGAGTTGTGCTCGAAAGGGCTGCCGTGCCGGTCCCGCATCAGATAGTTGATCAGGCCCTTGGAGCGCTCGGGGTCCTTCGACAGCTCGTCGATCGACTGCTCGCCGAGCGTGGAGACGCGGGCCGCGAACAGCACGTCCGTGTCGCTCGCGGTGTGCTTCACCAGCTCGACGGTGACATCGCCGCGGAACGTCGGCTTGAGCTCTTCAGCTGGGGTTTCGGTCATGCTGCCGGGGTCCTTCCCATCACTTCACCAGGGCGGCGCCCACTCTACGGGCCACCACTGACAACAGGTCATTCGCTCGCTTCTCGCGACGATCTCCGGCGAACGGGAGCGAAGTTTGGTGAATTTGGTGAAACAGGGCACCCTTTGAAGCGATCGCTCGTCTGTGTAGATGAACACATTTTTGATCGAGCATCACCAGTCGCTTGAGGAGAAGCAGTCCCATGTTCCGTCGGCGCGAGCCCGTACCGTTCGCCTTCATAGCCGAAGCCGACCACTTCCGTAGCAACGTCAAACCGCCCGAGCGCGAGCGTCCCTCCGCCGGGCAGCGCGCCGGACGCGCGCTCGTCGGCCTCACCGTCGTGGCCGGCCTCGTGGGCGCCCTGCTGATCGGGATGCCGGCCCTGTCGATCGATCAGACCACGCGGCACGTACAGCAGTCGGAGGCCTCCGACAGTCGCTGACGGTCGCCGCCGCACCCTGTCCACCTCCGGCCCCCCTGGAGTGGAAGGCCGGTGCGTCCCCGGATAGCCTCACCGGGCACAGCCCCCATACCGTGTGGACCGAGTGAGGACCCGTCGTGCCCCTGCCCTTCCTGACGGCCGACCGTGCTTTGGACGAGGCTGCGGACATCCCGCTGCCCTTCGACGACCGCGACCAGTGGCGCCGCCCCTACCGCCCCGGTCCGTACCGGGTGGGCGCGGCCGCGCTGCTGCTGCTCCTGGCGTCGTACGTGCTGTTCGCCTCGGTGATCATCGCCGTGGCCGGTGACACGTCCGCCGCGACGGTCTGCGGCGTCCTCGCGGTGCTGATCATCGCGTCGGCGCTGCGGCTGCTCCGCATGGGCACCTGGGTGAGTGCACGCGGGCTGCGGCGCGTCGGCTTCTTCGTGACCCGCACGGCGCCGTGGGACCGGGTCGCCACCGCTCGTACGGTGCAGCAGCCCGTGCGCTGGCTCGGGCTGCCCCGCACCGTCCAGGGGCAGGCGCTGATCCTCGTACAGCGGGATCAGCAGGGGGATCGGACGACGCTGCTCACCAGCCACAGCGTGGACTTCCTGGGGCGGAGCACGGCGTTCGACCGGGCCGCCGACACCGTCGAGGTCTGGGCCGAGGAGTACCGCGCCCGACGCTGATCCACGCGCGCGTGGATCAGACGCCCACGGAGCGGCCTTCGTGGAGCGCGATCGCGCGCTGCATCGCCTTCCGCGCGCGCGGGGTGTCCCGCGCGTCCCGGTAGGCGACGGCGAGGCGGAACCAGCAGCGCCAGTCCCCCGGCTCGTCCTCCGTCTCGGCCCTGCGCCTGGCGAAGACCTCGTCCGCCGAGTCGCGGTCGATGCGGCCGTAAGCGTCGCGGCGGAGTTCGTCGACGGGCAGCCCGCCCTCCGCGTCCAGGAGTTCGCCGAGCCGGTTGGCCTTGGTGACGAACCTGGTGTTCGCCCACAGGAACCACACGCCGATCACCGGCAGGATCAGCACCGCGACACCGAAGGTGATCGTGAGCAAGGTGCCGTGCCGGAGGAGCATCACGCCGCGTTCGCCGGCCAGGACGAAGTAGAAGACCAGGACGAGGGCCGTGACGGCGTAGGTGATTTTCGCGCGCATCGCAGCAGGTCAGCCGTTCAGATCGAGGAAGTGTTCCAGGCCGAAGGTGAGGCCGGGAGCGGCGCCGACCTTACGGGCACCGAGCAGGATGCCCGGCATGAAGCTGCTGTGGTGCAGCGAGTCGTGCCGGACCGTCAGCGTCTCGCCCTCGGCGCCCAGGAGGACCTCCTGGTGCGCCAGGAGGCCGCGCAGGCGGACCGAGTGGACCGGGACGCCGTCGACGTCCGCGCCGCGCGCTCCGTCGAGCGCTGTGGCCGTGGCATCGGGCGCGGGGGCGCTGCCCGCCTTCTCCCGTGCCGCCGCGATGAGCTGGGCGGTTCGGGCGGCCGTGCCGGACGGGGCGTCGACCTTCTTCGGGTGGTGCAGCTCGATGACCTCGACGGACTCGAAGTAGGGCGCTGCCACCTCGGCGAACTTCATGGTCAGGACCGCGCCGATGGAGAAGTTCGGGGCGATGAGCACGCCCGTGGCCGGGGAGTCCGCCAGCCACTGGTTCAGCTGCGCGAGGCGTTCGTCGGTCCAGCCCGTGGTGCCGACGACGGCGTGGATTCCGTGGCGTACACAGAACTCCAGGTTCTCCATCACCGAGTCGGGCGTGGTCAGTTCGACCGCGACCTGGGCGCCGGACTCGACGAGGACGTCCAGCTTGTCGCCGCGGCCGAGGGCCGCGACCAGCTCCATGTCCTCGGCCGCCTCGACGGCCCGTACGGCCTCGGAGCCGATGCGGCCCTTGGCCCCGATGACCGCCACGCGCAGCTTGCTCATGATCTCCCAGTTCCTTCAGTGCGTACTGAAATGCATACGGACAACGCTGTTACGCGACCACTTCGTGCAGGCGCGATGCCTGCTTGTCCTTGAGCGGGCCGATGACCGACAGGGACGGGCGCTGTCCCAGGATGTCGCGTGCGACCGCGCGCACCTCGTCCGGGGTCACCGCCGCGATGCGCTCCAGCATCGCGTCGACCGACATCTGCTCGCCCCAGCACAGCTCACTCTTGCCGATGCGGTGCATGAGCGCCCCGGTGTCCTCGAGGCCGAGGACCGTGGAACCGGCGAGCTGGCCGATGGCACGGCTGATCTCGTCGTCCGTGATGCCGTGCTGCGCGACCTGGTCCAGCTCCTCGCGGCAGATCTTCAGCACGTCGTGCACCTGGCTGGGCCGGCAGCCCGCGTACACACCGAAGAGGCCGCAGTCGGCGAAGCCCGACGTGTACGAGTACACGCTGTACGCAAGCCCGCGCTTCTCCCGGACCTCCTGGAACAGGCGGGACGACATGCCGCCGCCGAGCGCCGTGTTGAGCACGCCCATCGCCCAGCGGCGGTCGTCCGTGCGGGAGAGGCCCGGCATGCCGAGGATGACGTGGGCCTGCTCGGTCTTGCGGCCGAGGACCTCCATGCGCCCGGCGGCGCGCAGGGTCTTGCGGCCGGAGCGCGGAGCGACCGGTGCGGCGGGGGCCTGCGGGGCTCCCGCCTTGTCGAAGGCGGCGCGGACCTGGCGTACGACCTTGTCGTGGTCGACGTTGCCGGCCGCGGCCACGACCAGGTGCGTCGGGTCGTAGTGCTTCTTGTAGAAGCGCGTGATCTGGCCCCGGCCGAGCGCGTTGATCGTGTCGACCGAACCGAGGACCGGGCGGCCGAGCGGGGTGTCGCCGAGCATCGTGTGCGAGAACAGGTCGTGCACGACGTCGCCCGCGTCGTCCTCGGTCATCGCGATCTCTTCGAGGATCACGCCGCGCTCCGCGTCGACGTCCGCCTCCTCGATGAGCGAGCCGGTCAGCATGTCGCAGACGACGTCGATGGCGAGCGGCAGGTCGGTGTCGAGCACGCGCGCGTAGTAGCACGTGAACTCCTTCGCCGTGAAGGCGTTCATCTCGCCGCCGACCGCGTCTATGGCGGCCGAGATGTCCAGCGCGCTGCGCTTTTTGGTGCCCTTGAAGAGCAGATGCTCCAGGTAGTGCGTCGCTCCGTTCAGCGTCGGTGTCTCGTCGCGCGAGCCCACGTGCGCCCAGATGCCGAAGGTGGCCGAGCGGACCGAGGGGAGGGTCTCGGTGACGATGCGCAGGCCGTTCGGCAGCGTGGTCTTGCGGACCGTGCCGATGCCGTCTGTGCCCTTGATCAGGGTTTGGGTACGGGCGACGGCCCGCCCCTCCGAAGAGGTGCGGGCCGTCGCCTGGGTGCTACGGGACGTCACTTGTCGGTGTCGTCCTTCGCCTCGTCGCCCTCTTCACCCTCGATGACGGGGATCAGGGAGAGCTTGCCGCGGGAGTCGATCTCGGCGATCTCGACCTGGACCTTCTGGCCCACGCCGACGACGTCCTCGACGTTCTCCACGCGCTTGCCGCCGGCGAGCTTGCGGATCTGCGAGATGTGCAGCAGTCCGTCCTTGCCCGGCATGAGCGACACGAACGCACCGAAGGTCGTCGTCTTCACGACGGTGCCCAGGTAGCGCTCGCCGACCTCCGGCATGGTCGGGTTGGCGATGCCGTTGATCGTGGCGCGGGCGGCCTCGGCCTGCGAGCCCTGCTGGGCACCGATGTAGATGGTGCCGTCGTCCTCGATCGTGATGTCGGCGCCGGTGTCCTCCTGGATCTGGTTGATCATCTTGCCCTTCGGGCCGATGACCTCACCGATCTTGTCCACGGGGATCTTGACCGTGATGATCCGCGGGGCGTTCGGGGACATCTCGTCCGGGACGTCGATCGCTTCCATCATCACGTCGAGGATGTGGAGGCGGGCGTCGCGGGCCTGCTTGAGGGCGGCGGCCAGGACGGAGGCCGGGATGCCGTCGAGCTTCGTGTCCAGCTGGAGCGCGGTCACGAACTCCTTGGTGCCGGCGACCTTGAAGTCCATGTCACCGAAGGCGTCCTCCGCACCGAGGATGTCGGTGAGGGCGACGTAGTGCGTCTCGCCCTTGATCTCCTGCGAGATCAGGCCCATGGCAATACCGGCGACGGGGGCCTTCAGCGGCACACCGGCGTTCAGCAGCGACATGGTGGAGGCGCAGACGGAGCCCATCGACGTCGAGCCGTTGGAACCGAGGGCCTCGGAGACCTGGCGGATCGCGTAGGGGAACTCCTCGCGCGTCGGCAGGACCGGCACGATCGCGCGCTCGGCGAGCGCGCCGTGGCCGATCTCGCGGCGCTTCGGGGAACCCACGCGGCCCGTCTCACCGACGGAGTACGGCGGGAAGTTGTAGTTGTGCATGTAGCGCTTGCGGGTCACCGGCGAAAGGGTGTCCAGCTGCTGCTCCATGCGCAGCATGTTCAGCGTGGTGACGCCCAGGATCTGGGTCTCGCCACGCTCGAACAGGGCCGAGCCGTGCACGCGCGGGATGGCCTCGACCTCGGCGGCCAGGGTGCGGATGTCGGTGACACCGCGGCCGTCGATGCGCTTCTTCTCCTTGATGACGCGCTCACGGACCAGGGACTTGGTCAGCGAGCGGTACGCGGCGGAGATCTCCTTCTCGCGGCCCTCGAACTGCGGGAGCAGCTTCTCGGCGGCCAGACCCTTGATGCGGTCCAGCTCGGCCTCGCGGTCCTGCTTGCCCGGGATGGTGAGGGCGGCGGAGAGCTCGGTCTTGACCGCGGCGGTCAGGGCCTCGAGCACGTCGTCCTGGTAGTCCAGGAAGATCGGGAACTCGGCGGTCGGCTTGGCGGCCTTCGCGGCGAGGTCCGACTGGGCCTTGCAGAGGACCTTGATGAAGGGCTTCGCGGCGTCGAGACCGGCGGCGACGACCTCCTCGGTCGGCGCCTCGGCGCCGCCCTTGACCAGCTGGATGGTCTTGTCGGTGGCCTCGGCCTCGACCATCATGATCGCGACGTCGCCGTCCTCAAGGACGCGACCGGCGACGACCATGTCGAAGACGGCGTCCTCGAGCTCGGTGTGCGTCGGGAACGCGACCCACTGGCCGTTGATCAGCGCGACGCGGACGCCGCCGACCGGGCCGGAGAAGGGCAGACCGGCCAGCTGCGTGGACGCGGACGCGGCGTTGATCGCCACGACGTCGTACAGGTGGTCGGGGTTGAGCGCCATGATCGTGGCGACGACCTGGATCTCGTTGCGCAGGCCCTTCTTGAAGGACGGGCGCAGCGGGCGGTCGATGAGGCGGCAGGTGAGGATGGCGTCCTCGGAGGGGCGGCCCTCGCGGCGGAAGAAGCTGCCGGGGATCTTGCCGGCCGCGTACTGCCGCTCTTCGACGTCCACCGTGAGGGGGAAGAAGTCGAGGTTTTCCTTGGGGTTCTTCGAGGCCGAGGTGGCCGAGAGCACCATGGTGTCGTCGTCGAGGTAGGCGACGGCGGAGCCGGCGGCCTGGCGGGCGAGCCGGCCCGTCTCGAAGCGGATGGTGCGGGTGCCGAAGGAGCCGTTGTCAATGACGGCCTCGGCGTAGTGGGTCTCGTTCTCCACTAGCGTTTTCTCCGTTTACTTTCGTCTGAATGCGTCTTTTGTCCTGCACGGCCCGTGTGGCCGAGGGACGGAACGGAGAAGCGCGCCTTGGGTGCGGGCCGGTCTTCGATCGAAGCTCCCGGGGATCCTCTTGCGTCTCCGGGGGCCACTACCGAGGACCGGCGGCGGCGAGGTGGCGCTTCTCCTCATATGTGTGGTCGTACGTCACCAGACTACAAAGTCTCGGTGACAGTGCCCACGTACGGCAAAGGGAGCGGCCCCCGCAATCGGGAACCGCCCCCTCTCACAGCGTCTTTATCGGGCGCCGGCCGCACCGCGGCGGATGCCGAGGCGCTCGACCAGAGCACGGAAGCGCTGGATGTCCTTCTTGGCCAGGTACTGCAGCAGGCGGCGACGCTGACCGACCAGGATGAGCAGGCCACGACGCGAGTGGTGGTCGTGCTTGTGCGTCTTGAGGTGCTCGGTCAGGTCCGAGATGCGGCGGGAGAGCATGGCGACCTGGACCTCGGGAGAGCCGGTGTCGCCCTCCTTGGTGCCGAACTCGGTCATGATCTGCTTCTTCGTAGCGGTGTCGAGAGCCACGCTTACTCCTCGTAGAGTCTGATTGCCGCCGAGTGCCCCTGGTCTAAATCTCAGGAGAGCTTCCACAACTCGGGAGGCGGGGATCCGCTGGGCGCTGTCCCCAGGAATGTCCTGCATTACCGGGGGCGCGTACACAAACGGCCGTCACACAGCGTACCAGCCGCCCGGAGGCCGCCCTGACGGCGGCCGACCGGGCCACGGTTCAGCCGACCATGCTGCGCACCTGTGTGTAGAGGCCGAGCACCGCGAGGCACAGCGGTACGAGGGTCAGCAGCACGAAGCCGTCGAACAGGTCGAGCATGCGACCCCAGAACGGGGAGACGCCCTTGCGCGGCACAGACAGGCCGACGACCACGAGCAGGGCCGCTCCCCCGCCGATCGCGGCGGCGAACCAGAGGATGTGGATGTTGAGCGGGGCGCTGTCGCCCTGGATGAAGCTCTGCAGGAGGGAGTGCGGGGTGTTCAGGGTCACGCCGAGGATCAGCAGACCGAGAATGAGCAGGCCGCCCACGACCAGGGACGCGACCTGCGCGGTGTAGTCGAACAGCCGGGCGCGCAGCATGACGGCGAGGCCGGCGGCCAGGGCGAGCAGCTGCGCCCACACGTCGTCGGAGAAGCCGAGGACCACACCGGCCGAGGCGACGGCGAGGGCCGCGCAGCCGATGACGAGGCCGAGGAGCAGCTCGTGGGCGCGGCGGACCTGGGCACCGATGCGGTCGAAGTCGATGTGCTCTTCCTCGTCCCGTCCGAAGTCGCGGCCCTGGGAGATCTGGTCCGGCGAGCGGTAGCCGATGGGCAGCCGGGCGGAGCGGGCGGACATGCCGGGCAGCCAGGCCATCGCGATGATCGCGACGACCGCGGTGACGGCGGCGACCTCGCTCGGCGAGGCCTCGGTGACCAGTGCGCCGAACGTGGCCAGCGCGCCGACGGCCGAGCCGAGGGCCGCGGCGACGAACACGGCGTCGCCGTGCGGCAGCAGCACCACGAGCAGCGCGGCGGCGATCAGCACCACGACGCAGCCGGACAGCAGCTGCAGCCGGCCCGGACCCGAACCGTCCTCGGTCGGGAAGATCCCCGAGCCCGCGATCAGCAGGTGCGGCAGGGCGGCGAGGCCCAGCGAGGTGGACGCGGCACGGTCGTCGTACACCCGCGCGCGCACCACGGAGAAGGTCACGAGCAGGATGCCGACGACACCGGCGATGATGCCGGGCAGGCTGTGCATGTCACGGTCGATCGGGTTCGAGAACCAGAGCGCGAACGCCATCAGCGTCAGCAGCAGGACGCCGGCGCCGAGGCCGACGACGCTCATCAGGCCGTCGCTCCAGCGGCGCCGGTCCCGGCGGACCGCGGAGGCGACCGCGTCGGACACGTCGTCGAACACGGCCGCGGGCAGCGACTCGGAGAACGGGCGCAGCAGCAGTACGTCGCCGTCGAGGACCCGCTGGTCGGCGAGCGAGCGGCCGGCGTCGAGGACGGTGCCGTCCCGGCGGACCAGGTGGTACCCGGTGGGGTCGCCCTCGGCCTGGCTCTGCCCGGAGAGCTGGAGGATCTCCGGGTAGATGTCGGCCAGCGCGGCATCTTCGGGCAGGGCCACATCGATACGTGCGTCCGGTGCGGCGACGGTGACCCGGCAGAAGCCGGTTCCGCCACCGGCAAGAGCTGTGGTGCTCACCTTTCGGTTCCCCCTAATGTCATGGCTTGATGTGGTATCGGTGCGGCGGCGCGGCGTCCGGGCGGCGTCACGCGCGGTGCGACAGCGTAGCGTCCTGAGCCCATCTCACCCCACAGGCCCCGGCACTTGACGAGAGTCAGTAGGATCACGGGTCACGCCGGAGCTCTTTGCCTTCGGCCTGGGGGAACCGCCAGTAACGGGGGCGGTCCGACATGTCCCGACGTGCACGACATTCGTGATGCGTGCGCGCTGAACTTATCGACGACTGAAGATTTAAGGACTGGTGCTTCGGTGAGCGTGGTCATCGTCAAGCGACCGCCTCGGGTGTTGCCACCCGATGTACCGACGGACGAGGTGCGTCTCGAGCCGCCGCCGGAGCTGGCGCGGGCCGAGGACCAGAACCTGATGATGAGCCTGTTGCCCATGCTGGGCATGGGCACGTCCTCGGCGTTCTTCTTCACCTCGGGCCAGTCGATCATGAAGATCATGGGTGGCGTCATGATCGTCTCCACCCTGGCCATGGCCCTTGCACAGCTGGTCAAGGCGCGGCAGGGCGGCGGGGCCGAGATGGCTCAGGAACGCCAGGACTACCTCAAGTACTTGACCCAGGTCCGGCGTGACGTGCGGACCACCGCACGCATGCAGCGCGACGGGCAGTACTTCCTGCACCCCAACCCCGAGCAGCTGTGGGCGCTGGTCGCCGAGGGCCGCCGGGTGTGGGAACGGCGGTCGAGCGACTCGGACTTCACGCAGGTGCGGCTCGGGCTCGGCCCGCAGCAGCTGGCGACACCGCTGATGGCGCCGGAGACCGCGCCGCTCGACGAGCTGGAGCCGCTCACCGCGCACGCGATGAAGTCGTTCCTGGAGACCCACGGCACGCTGGAGACACTGCCGTTGGCCGTGTCGTTGCGCTCGTTCTACCACGTGAGCGTCTCGGGTGATCCGGACACCACGTACGGGGCCGCCCGGGCGCTGATCGCCCAACTGTGCACCCTGCACTCGCCCGAGGACCTGCGGGTCGTCGTCGTCGCGTCGCCCGGCGCGATGGCCGAGTGGGAGTGGACGAAGTGGCTGCCGCACGTGCAGCACAGCAGCACGGACGGCGCCGGCTCCCAGCGGGTGATCGTGCAGGACCTCGGCGAGGTCGAGGAGATGCTCGCCGACGAGCTGGAGGGCCGCGGCCGGTTCAACCCGCAGGGCACACCGGTCGTCGACCAGCCGCACCTCGTCGTCGTCATGGACGGCGGCGACATCCCCGACGACTCGCTCATCGCGGGCGCCGAGGGTCTGCAGGGCGTCACCATCGTCGAGGTGGTCCCCGGCATCGTCGAGGAACTGCGCGGCTCGCTGTCCGTGCAGGTCCAGCCGGGCAGCCTGCTGCTCGAGTCGCAGGGCGGCACCCAGTACACCGGCGTCTGCGACACGCTGTCGCTCACCGAGGCCGAGGCGCTCGCGCGCCAGCTCGCGCCGCTGCGCGCCGGTTCGGCGGACGGTGACGAACCACTCCTCGCCAACCTGGACTTCACCGAGCTCATGGGCATCGGCGACGCCGGTTCCGTGGACGTCGGGCGCACCTGGCGGCCGCGCACGCTGCACGAGCGGCTCCGGGTGCCGCTCGGCATCGACCGCGACGGGCAGCCGGTCATGCTCGACCTCAAGGAGGCCTCGCAGGAGGGCATGGGCCCGCACGGCCTGTGTGTCGGCGCCACCGGTTCCGGTAAGTCCGAGGTGCTCCGCACGCTCGTGCTCGCCCTCACCGTGACGCACTCATCGGAGACGTTGAACTTCATCCTCGCCGACTTCAAGGGCGGCGCGACCTTCGCGGGCATGTCCGAACTCCCGCACGTCGCCGCCGTGATCACCAACCTGGCCGACGACCTCACGCTGATCGACCGCATGCGCGACTCGATCACCGGTGAGCTCCAGCGCCGCCAGGAGCTGCTCCGCTCGGCGGGCAACTACGCGAACATCACGGACTACGAGAAGGCCCGCGCGGCCGGCGCCCCGCTGGACCCGCTGCCGTCCCTCGTCATGGTGCTCGACGAGTTCTCCGAACTCCTCACCGCACGCCCGGACTTCATCGAGATGTTCATCCAGATCGGCCGCATCGGCCGTTCCATGGGTGTGCACATGCTGCTCGCCTCGCAGCGCCTGGAGGAGGGCAAGCTCCGCGGCCTGGACACCTTCCTCTCGTACCGGATCGGTCTGCGTACGTTCTCGGCCGCCGAGTCCCGTACCGCGATCGGTGTCCCGGACGCGTACCACCTGCCGAACGTCCCCGGCTCGGGCATCCTCAAGTACGACACCGAGACGATGATCCAGTTCAAGGCGGCGTACGTCGGTGGCGTCTACCGCGCCGGTGGCGGCGGTGGCGGCGGCTCGCGCACCCACCGGCAGCCGGTGCTCTTCACGGCCGCGCCCGTCGCCGAGCAGATCATCCACGAGCCGGAGCCCGAGGTCGTTCCCGACCAGGTCGACGACGCGCTCGCGGACACCGTCCTCGACGTGATCGTGGCGCGGATCGTCGGCCAGGGCCCGCCCGCCCACCAGGTGTGGCTGGCGCCGCTCGAGGAGTCCCCCTCGGTGGACTCGCTGCTCCCGCCGCTGTCGACGACTCCGGAGCGCGGCCTGCACTCGGCCGACTACCCGGCGACCGGCAAGCTCGTCGTGCCGATGGCGCTGGTGGACAAGCCGTTCGAGCAGCGCCGCGACATCCAGTACCTGGACTTCTCCGGCTCGTCCGGTCACGGTCTCGTGGTCGGTGGTCCGCAGTCCGGCAAGTCGACGCTGATCCGGTCGATCATGACCTCGTTCGCGCTCACCCACACCCCGGCCGAAGTGCAGTTCTACTGCCTGGACTTCGGTGGCGGCGGCATGCTCGCGATGGAGGGGCTGCCGCACGTCGGCGGCGCCGCCTCGCGCCTCGACTCCGAGAAGGTGCGCCGTACGGTCGCCGAGGTCCGCGGCATCCTCAACGAGCGCGAGGAGTTCTTCCGCGCCAACAACATCGACTCGATCGGTACGTACCGCACGCGCCGCGCGGCCGGGCAGTACCCGGACCAGCGGTGGGGCGACGTCTTCCTCGTCATCGACGGCTGGGCCGCCTTCAAGACCGACTACGAGCAGCTCGACCCGGTCATCCTCGACCTGGCCTCGCGCGGCCTCGGCTTCGGCGTCCACCTGGTCATCGGCTCCGGCCGCTACACCGAGGTCAGGCCCGCCCTGCGCGACCAGCTCCTCAACCGGGTGGAGCTGAAGCTCGGTGACCCGATGGAGTCGGAGTTCGACCGCAAGAAGATGGAGGCCGTGCCGCTCGGCATGCCCGGCCGCGGTCTGACGCCCGACAAGCTCAGCTCGCTCGGCGCGCTGCCCCGGATCGACGCCTCCTCCGACGTGGAGACGCTCGGCCAGGCCATCGAGCACATGGTGACGACGGTCTCCGAACACTGGCAGGGCCCGCCGGCTCCGCCGGTGCGGATGCTGCCGACCAAGCTGCACATCAGCGAGGTCCCCAAGGGCAACGACTTCCCCGAGCGGGGCGTCGCGATCGGTGTCGACGAGACGACGCTGTCGCCGTCGTTCATCGACTTCGAGACCGACCCGCTGATGGTGGTCTACGGAGAGTCCGAGTCCGGCAAGTCGGCGGTTCTGCGGATGATCGCCAAGCAGATCTCCGAGCGGTACGCGACCGACAAGGCGCTCATCGTCGTCGGCGACTACCGGCGCGCGCACCTGAGCGAGATGCCCGAGTCGCACCTCTATAAGTACTGTGCTTCGGGACCGCAGCTCCAGGAGGTCGTCACGAGCCTGGCGGGTTCCATGGGACGCCGTATGCCGGGTCCTGACGTCACGCCGGAGCAGCTGCGCAATCGCTCCTGGTACGACCTGCCGGACGCGTTCATCATCGTCGACGACTACGACCTGGTGGCCACCAGCTCCGGCAACCCGCTCCAGTCGCTCCTCGAGTACCTGCCGTTCGCCCGCGACCTGGGCCTGCGCATCATCATCGCGCGCAGCTCCTCCGGTGCGGCGCGTTCGTCCTTCGAGCCGGTCATGCAGCGCATGAAGGAGCTCGGCGCGACGGGCCTGGTGCTGTCCGGCGACCCGGCGGAGGGCCAGATCTTCGGACCGCTCAAGCCGATGCGTCTGCCTCCGGGCCGAGGCATGCTCGTCACCCGCAAGGGCGGGGCGCAGTTGGTGCAGACGGCGTGGCTGCCGATGCGCAGCAACTGACGGCCGCGTAGCGCTTGCGTACCGTACGGCGCCGGGGATCGGCTCGACCGATCTCCGGCGCCGTACTCTTTTACCCGAACCGACTTGAGGGAGACGAGAGTTGAGCACCCCGCCCCAGCCGCCGCCCCGCACCACCGACGAGGCGCTCGCGATCGCCCGGACGACGTTCCAGCCGCTGTGCGCGGACGGCACCCCGGCGACGCTCAACGTCCAGGAGTTCGACCTGGGCTTCCTGGTCTACGCGACCTTCGCGCCGACCGAGCCGCCTTCGTACGGAGGCAGCCACCTGGTCGTCTCGAAGGCCGACGGTTCGACGATGTACGTCCCGAACTTCCCGCCGGACTCGGCGATCAGCCTTTATCGGCGGGAGGTTGGGCGGGGCTGACGGCTGACGCGGGCACCGCCGGATCTCGCTCTGCCCACTGTCACCGGGCGGCACTAGACTTTGCGTACGGCGCCTTCCCTGACCGTTCACCGCCCCCGTCCGATGGAGACCCAGCCGTGACCACGCACGACCAGGAAGAACGGCAGGCCGGACAACCGGCCGGCGCCGGCTCCCCCGCCGTCACCGGCCCCGGCAACACCGCCGTGTTCACGTACGTCGACCCGCGCACGGGCGAGGAGACGTACCTGACGCGCGTCTCGGGCCCCGGCCTGCCGCACGTCGAGTACCAGGCGTGGTCGGACCTGCGCCGCGCAGACATCCCCGCGGACTATGTGGTGGCGGTCCACACCGACCTCAGCCCCAGCTCCCTGCCGGGCGGCTACACGCTGGACGCGCTCAGGGTCGGATTCCCGAACGCCGCCCTCTCCTCCAGCCATCCGTACGGTGCGGACCCGATCGAGCGCGCCGAGGGCGTCGCCACGCTCACCGCGCAGGTGGAGTCGATGGCGCGGCTCGCGGGCCAGGCGCCGCCGCCGCGCCCGCATCGCGTACCGCTGCCTGCGCCGACGGCCTCGGCGCCGCCCCTGCCCCCCGAGCTCCCCGGGAAGCTTCCTGTGCAGCGCTACGGGACGGAACTGCTCGCTTCGGCCGCGCTCCCCGACGCCGCGCGCGCCTCCCTCGCAAGCCCCGGGCTCCCCGCCGACGTCCGCTTCTTCTTCACGGCGGACCGGCCCGAGAACCCGCCGCGCGGCGGCCTGTTCGTGGATGCGGCGACCCACCTGCGAGAACTCGGGGCCGAGCTGTCCCCCGCGGCCGTCGACATCCTCACCGCGCACACCCGGATCGGCACGGACGGCCAGTACGTGATCACGGTGCAGCAGGAGGCCGGCAGCGTATGGGCGGCCAACCCGGCCACGGGCAGCGGCCGTTACGTCAACGCGTCGGTCGGCACGTTCACGCACTGCCTCGCCACGCTCGCCACCACCCGCGACGTCATGGTGGGCATGAATCCGTACGAGGCGGGTGCGGCGGTCGCCGACCTCCAGGCCCGCCTGATCGCGCTCGACCCCACGTGCTTCGACGACGCAGGCAACTGGTGGTCGGTGATCATCGAGCAGATGTGGCACGGCTTGTTCTGACGCACTGACCACCACCCAAGAGGACCCTCATGCCCCGCGAAGGATTCCGTACCGATACGACGTCCCTGGCCAAGGAAGGCACGAACTTCCATGACTTGGGCGCCCAGTTCGCCAAGGCCGCGGCGGCCCTCCAGAACGGCCTGGCCTCCGTCAACGCCTGCGCCCCCACCAGCGGCGAGGCCCCCGCGCCCGAGAAGGGCCAGGTGGAGGGCTTCGTCCAGGGCCTGACGAGCTTCGCCGACAAGGCGGACATGCCGCCGTGGGGCGACGACGAGATCGGCGAGAAGTTCGGCATCGCCTACGAGGGCCTGCAGACCGGCATGTTCGAGTCGATGCAGCACCTCGCGCAGGAGTTGACGAACATCGGCGGCGCGCTCGGCGCGATGGCCAAGAACCACGACGAGAACGAGTCCTTCAACGAGCAGCTGATCCGCCAGGAACAGAACGACGTGGACTTCGCGGCGGGTGCCGGTGGCACCACCGAGTCCCACATCAGCAAGATGACGTGAGGGCGGGTCTGCTGCCGGGCGGGGCCGATGCGCGGGTCAGACCGCCTGCCCCACCCCGATGACGAGCAGCGCGCCGACCATCAGCCACAGCCCCTGACGGCCCATGCCACCCGTGCTCCGCAACGCGAGCCACAGCGCGCCGCAGGCTCCGACCACGCCCACGGCGTTGGCGCCCAGCGCGACCGCGCCGGCGTCGCCGACCGCCTGACCGATGAGCGCCGCGACGGCTGCCGCGAGGAAGACGGCCGCGCACACGATCCCCCGCAGCCGCTCACGCCGCGCCACTTCGGTGACCCTCGCCTGCTCCTCGGCGAGCGCGCGCTCCTCCGGAGGAAGCTCGGTCTCCCACTTCCGCGAGAAGTCCGCCTCCCACTGCAGGCCGGTGCCGTCTCCACCCGTACGTGTCATGCCCGCGACCCTAACCGACCGGCGGTAGGCGGCTCATCCCGAGCCCGTCCGACGTTACGGCTCGAAGTGGTCGGCGAGACTGTTGGTGGCGGCCTCCCAGAAGTGGGCGCCGCCCAGGTCTCGCGGTAGTGCCTCGACGAAGTCCCCGAACTCCTGGAGGGCTGCTTCCAGGGCCTCCTCGCGTACGTCGTCGTCCTCGAGCTCGTCGAGCCGCTCCATTTCCTTGACGACGGCGGCGAGCAGCGCGATCGCGGCGCCCGCGTGGGCGGCCGAGGCGAACTCGTGCGCGGAGGCCATGCCGGCGGCGTGGTCCCAGCCACGGGAAACAAGGCCCCCGTCTCGTCGGTGCACGTCTCCACCCACTCCTTTGAAGGGGTGCGAAGACGGGCGACGACGGCCGGCACTCAGATGACCTCTTGCAGCCCCTCGGTCCACCAGCTGTGCGCTGCGTGCGAGCTGATGGCCCGCAGCCGGTCCTCCAACTCGTCGCGCAGACCGAAGAGTTCGCCTTGCGTGTACGCCATCGGGAAGTGGCCCCGGAGGACGGCCCAGGTCGTGACGAGGCGGACGAAGACGTCCAGGTTCTCAGCCATGAGGTGGGGGGCCTCGTAGTCGACGTTCCACTTGCCCGAATCCCAGTCGGGGTCCCAGTCGTCGGCGGGTGGGGCGTCGTCAGGCAGGTCCGTCTCGGTCCAGTTGTCGTGGCGGGGCAGGCGGTAGACCCGGCCGGTGCTCGCGTGTACGGCGATGGGGCCACCGTTCCAGTCGCCCAGCGCGTACAGGGGCAGGTCACGGATGCGCTGAAGCGATGCCTCGGCCTCTGAGTCGACGCCCAGGTGGATCTCGGCGGCCGCCAGGGCCGGCAGGCCGGTCACGGTCAGGGTGTGGCGGGCGTGGGGGGCAGTGAGGTCCTCGGGGAGGTGTGATTCGGGGAGGCGGGTCATGGACTGCGTACCGAATACCGAGTCCGGGGACGATGGGAAGTCCGCCTGTCCGGGGGCGATATGGCACGGCAGTACGTCGATCAGCGCGGCCGTGTTCGGGGACGGCATGGCGAAACCGAGGAGGTCGTCTTCATCACCGTCATCGGCATCGAGGTCGTCGTCCCAGTCCTCGTCCTCGTCGAACTCGTCGCCCTCGTCCACGGTCCGCGGCCCCCGGAACCCGTCTTCGAACCGTTCGGGGTCGGTGGCCTTGGCCGCGAAGATCCCGCCGGTCGACGCCACCACGACCAGCTCTCCCACCTCCAGCCGGGCCCGCACAAGGCCCGGCTCCGCCGGGAACGGGTCGAACGCGGCCCACGCCCGCAACCGGCCGCCCCCGCCCTGCCACGAAGGTTCACGCTCCCCGAAGGCAGGCACGGAGCCGGTCCACGGGCCGGCGAGCACGTCGCCCGTGGCCGCGTCGAACACCCAGTAACGCGGCGTCGGTCGGGTGTCGTCCCGCGCGACGACCGCCGTCCGGCCCTCCGGATCCCAGCCCTCGGGCGCGAGTTCCAGCCCAGTCACCGGGCCGGGGAACACCCGCCGCGGGTCGACGACGCCCGGCGGCCGCCAGTGCGCCCAGCGCACCACCCACGGCCGGTCCGGGTGCGCATCGGTCACGGCCTCCGCCGTCGCCTCGTCGCCCTGCGCCTGCGCCGCCAGGGCCAGCCAGGACGCCCATTCGTCGAACTCGAAGGTGCGCAGGCCGGCCGTCTCCAGGTCGCTCGCGCAGCTGGCCAACGAGGGGGCCGACCAGGCGGCGAATCGGTCGCGGAAGGCTGGATCCATCCGTACGGCATCGAGGTTTGCGCGCACCACCCCGTCCGCCTCGATGAGGCTGTGCGGCGAGAGCTTCGCCAACAGCGCCGCATCGTGCGCCAGTTCGTGGAAGGACTCGCCATACCGCCCACCCCGCGCGGCGTGCCTGGCCAACGCGAGGACGGCGTAGCGCCCCACGCCGTTCGCCGTCTCGTCGAGCCGGTCCCGCAGCCACTGGGTCATCTCAGCGTGGACCCGACGGGCGTGCCCGCGATCCACCGCGGCTGCCAGTTCGTCTCGACGCGACCAATCGCCGAACCAGACACGGCCGTCCTCGGCGACCGAGATCTCCGATACGTCCAGGGGCAGCTCCAGCTCACCCCCATTGAGCAGACGGGAGAGTTGACGCCACACCTCTACAGAAGCCGAGAACGACTGCGCGAGGGTGAGCGCCTGTAGCGCCCACTCGCGCAGCTCGGCCGGGGAACGGCTCTCGTTGGGCTGCCGCCAGGCCACAATGCGCTCGACCGCTGTCTCCGCGGTGACGTTCTCGTACATGACTGCCGGTTCTCCGCCCTGCCCCTGGACAACTAGTGGTACCGGTGATGCCCACCCAGATCCAGCTCCCCAGCACGGGCCGGCCCTCGCTGCTCACATGACGCTCTTGAGCGTCGCCGTCCACCAGCTGAACATCGCCATGGGGACAGCGCTGCCGAGGCCGACCTCGATCCGCATTGACAGCGTGTCGAGCTCCAAACGGCTTGTGGTCATGCGAAGTTGGGAGCGGATGCCGATGTACCTGGACGCCAAGGTGAGGAACGTGGCGAGGTTGGGGGCGATCCATGTGACGTACTTGTCGTCCTCGGGGCCTTCGACGTCCTCAAGAGTGTTGACCGCCTCGAACGATGGGGTGGTTCGTTCCGGGGCGTCGATGTCCTCGTCCGGGTGCCAGGGGCCGAGCCAGGTGCCGTCGGAACCGGGCGGCAGGCGGTAGACGACCCCAGTGGAGCCCTCGATGACAAGCGTTCCGCCTTCCAGCGAGCCGATGGGAAGAAGGTCGTTGGTGTCGTCGTCCTCGTCGGTGGAAGCGTGCGGCCGCCGGGATGGCGGTGTCAGCTCCAGCGGGTGGCACCGGAAGGCCGGGACACCGACCTCGACGAGGGTCTCCCGGCTCGCATGGTCACCCATGCCCGTAGGAAGATCCACCGGGGGGACGCGGTGAAAGTCCGCGGCCTCGAAGGCGGGGTAGTCCGGGTGCCTGCCGTACGTCCCGGCGTCGAAACCGGGCACCACGTCGCAGGGGAAGGTACGCGTCTCCGGCTTCTCCGGAGGATTTGTGCACGCTGCGGTGAGCGGGTCGGCCATGGCGGACTCGATGGCGAACACGCCGCCGGGCGAGCAGTAGATCGTGAGGCCGGTGAGGCCGTCCATGCGTAGATGCCCCGTAACGAGCGGCAGGCGCCGCGACAGGCCACCAAGATCCGTCCAGAGCGGCAGCGTGAACTCGTTGAAGGTGCCAATGGGACGCGACTGCCCAGGGGCAGGCAGAGGACCGGTACTGGGCCCCGCAAGCGGCCGACCGCTCTCCGCGTCCCAGCCCCAGTGGGGCGACTCATCGGAGACGTACTCGCGTCCGATCACGGCGGGGCGCCCGCCCGGGGACCAGTCCGCGGGAGCTGGTTCGACCTGCTCGATCGGGCCGGGGAGCCAGCCGTCGAACGATACGGCCCCCGGCGGCCGCCAGTGATGCCAACGCACGCGCCAGGGGAGCGCTGTCGGCAAGCCGTCGATTTCGGCAGCCACTTCGGTATCGCCGTGGGCCGTGGCGGCCAGATGCAACCACGCAGCCCACTCCCCCCGGCCCTCAGGACGCACGCCGGCCAGCCACAGCTGCAAGGCGTAGTGGACGGGGAGCGGGAGTTGCGACCGGGGGGCGTAACTACGCTCGGCGGACGCGAGCAGGGCACTGATGTCCGAACTCAAGAACTCCTGGACACTTTCAGGAAATACACCTTCAGGCAACTGAAACTCCCCGACGTTGCATCATTTCTCGTTCTGCGTATCGAGCTGCTGGGCCAGGGCGGCGTACAAATTCTCGACCTTGGACAGGACACGCCCCCTGAACTCCTCATCCATCCGCTCTTCTGCGGGAGTTTTCGGACTCAGATCGTCCACCCCGGACGCAAGAGCGTTAAGGTCCGCCCTGTCCATTTTCCCACCCTTCACCCCATGCTCCTGGGCAATCATCTCACGGGCGACCCTTTGAACATCGGCGCGGATCTCTCGCCTGTCGGCCACGGCTTCACTGTCCACGCGATACGTGGAGCTGTAATAGATCGGCACGTCGGCTGCGAGGTTCTTCTTCAGCAGGGTCGAGCAGTTCGAGGACCCTCGGCCACCCTTTTTATTTCCGCAAGGTTCACGCTCGGTGTAGAGGCCGACGATCTTTCGATCACTGTTTCCGTCCCGGCGGTTTCTTTCCTCGACCCACTGCATGAGATGGTCTTCTGAATGACGCGCCGATATTTCCCCGGGAGAGCCCGTCGGTATGGAGGAGTCGACTACGTACTCTATTTCCCCGTTTCCGTTGTCGACTTCAATGACAGCATAGTTCTTCTCACTGAGGTCGGGGACATGGGGAGAACCACCCAGGCCGTGCTTATTGGCCAGGTCGTTACCGTCCGTCTTCTTGGCCTCCCTACGATTCTCGGCTGCTGCCGAGACCGTGCGATCGGGGGACTCCTTGTAACCGCCCACGCCGTGCCGCTCGTGGAAGGTGTGACTGAGTCGCGCCAAACTACTCACGACATGCATCTGCTCGCCGCGGTTCAGACTGTCAAAGCCTGGGAGAGCCAGCCTGAGCCGCTCGCGGTCGAATGTCATGGGGGTGCCATCGGGCGTCTGACCCGCCGTCCGCCCAAGGACATTCGCAAGGGGGCTGACACCGTCGTTGGCGTCGGGGTGGTTCGGGTCGGCCCACTTTTCGATCTGCTCGTCGACTCGTTCGTGTCTCACCTGGAACACGGGGTTGCGGGCGCGAAGAGCCTGCTGCGCCGGGTCGGGGGGAAGCCCCGGAGAATTCGCATCGCCGGAAGTCGTGGGGCGGAGAATTGCAGGTCCCTCTCGCTCCAGGTAGGGATCCGAGTCGTCGGGATGAGGTACGAGCCCGGGGCCTTTCGGCGGGGTGACATTGCCGTGGTCCGCGCCGGGGGGGCCGGCGGATTGTTCAGGGCTGGTGATGTTGGTGTTGCCCGACTGGGGCGTGCCTGAGGTGGCCGGGTGGGCCTGCGGGGAACCGTTGCCCTCGGCTTGGGAGGACGCCGCGCCGTAGCCGGCCGGGGGCGTGGCCGCAGCCATGGATTCGGGGCTCGGGCCATTGGCCGGGGTGTCGCCATGGGGGCTCGGCGTCGTGGGAGTGGCGGGAGTCGAATCGCTCTGCGGGGAGTCACCGGCCTGGTTCGCTGTCGGGCTCTGGTGCGACTGCGGCTGGTCCTCGTCTTGCTTCTGGTCTTCCTGCGCCTGGCCCTCGTCTTGCTTCTGGCCTTCCTGCGGCTGAGAGTCATCTTGCTTCTGGTCCCCCTGCGACTGCGAGTCGTCTTGCTTCTGGTCCTCCTCCTTCTCCGTGTCGTCCTTCTTCTCCCATGGGGCGTCCATGGTCTGGCCGTTGGGGTCGAAGGGGACGTAGCGGACGCCGGCGGCGCCGGTGTGGAGGGGGTTGGGGCTCACCTCGCCGGTCTGGTGGTCGACCCAGATGATGTTGCCGTTGTGGTTGTAGACGTTGAAGGCGTGTCCGCCTCCGCCGGGCCATTGGACGCCGACGACGGCGGCGGAGCCGGGGCCGGCCTCCTGGAGGTGGTGGGCTATTCGTGCGTAGGGGCCGGGGTGGTCGGCGCCGGCCCAGATCTGGGGGCGGCCTGCCCAGGCGTCGAGGTTGTTGTACGAGTCGCGCTCGGGCGACATCCGGTCGAGCGTGCCGTCATCGTTCTTGTCAGGGGTGCGGGGTGCGGAGACCTGGGGGTCGCCGAACCAGGTCGACAGGCCGGCGCGGGCGTTGTCGAGGCAGTTGTTGGAACGGCCCGGCTCCTGGAGACCGCCGTCGTTCTGGAGTTGGGCCCATTCGCCGTTGGGGTCGGGGTGGCGTTGCGGGGTGCCGTCCTCGTTGCGGGGGACGGCGTCCGCCAGGGCCTGCTGGTGGGCGGGGTCCGGCGTCAGCAGGCCGTGGGGGGCGTGGTTGAGGCTGTCGCGGATCTGCTGGAGGCTCCGGCCCTGCGAGAGAGGGGCCGACTGGTCCTGCTTGGGGGGTGTGGTGTCCGAGGGCTCCTGCGCGGGGGCGGGGTGGCCGTTCGAACTGGGCGGCTGGGTGCCGGGATTGTTGTTCGGGGTCTGAATCGGGACCTGGACCGGCACCTGGTTCTGGTCCTGGTTCTGGTTCTGGTTCTGGTTCTGGTTCTGGTTCTGGTTCTGGTTCGCAGGCTGATGCGGTGTCTGGCTCGGAGCCTGATCCGGCTTCTGGTTCGGGGCCGGGTTCGCCGGCTGGTGCGGGGTCTGGCCTGGAACCTGGTTCGGCGTCTGGCCCGGAGTCTGATTCGGGGCCGGGTTCGGCGTCTGGTTCGCGGGCTGGTTCGGGGCCGGGTTCGCCGTCTGACTCGGGGTCTGGTTGGGCGTCTGGCTCGGAGCCTGATTCGGCGTCTGGCTCGGAGCCTGGCCCGGAGTCTGATTCGAGGGCTGGTTGGGCGTCTGGTTCGGTGTGGCGGAGAGGCCGGGCTGGTTCGGGGTGTTGGTGGTGCCGGGCCTGTTGTTGGTGGGGGTGTTGGGGCGGGGCGTCGAGGGGGTCGTCGGCTCGGGGCGGCGGGTCGGCGTGGGTGTTGTGCGTTGGGGGGTCTCGGTACGGGGTGCGTCCGTACGGGGATTCGTCGTGGGGGTCGTGGGGTTGGGCTGGCGCGACGGGCCCTGATTCGGCGTGGTGGGGGTGTTCGTGACCGGGCCCGGGGTCGCGGTCGGTGCGACGTTCGGCGTCTGGTTCGGCGTCGGTGCGGCGGGGCTCTGGTCGCCGGTGGGCGTCGGGTTCGCCGTGGGTGCGGGGCGGGTCGGGGCGTGGGCCTCCGTGGCCGTGGCGCTCTGCGTGTGGAACGTGGGGCTGGACGACGTACGCGAGGACGAGTCGGAGCCGGTGTGGGCACCGGCACCGACACCGGTGCTCGCACTTGGTATGGAGCTCGACGTCGCGGAGGTGGAGGTGGGTGACGAGGCGTCGGTGGGCGTGGGGGTGCCCACCGACGTCGCCGTCGTCATGGGTTGTTGGGCCTGGGTACGCGGGTCCGTCGCGGTGGACGGATCGTTGCCGCGGTCGGGCGAAGCGGTCTGTGCGGCAGGGCCGTTGGACTCCTGGGTCGGGGTGGCGCTCTCCGATGCCGTGTTGATGCCGTGGGACGGGTCGGACTGCCCGACCGGCGGCGTCGCATCCGGCGTGGGGGTCGGCGCGGGCGACGGCGTGGCCGCGTCCGCATCCACGCGCGCGTGCGGCACCGAGGAGGGCTGGTCCGAGGAGGGTCGCTCCGACTGCGCGGCGGGCGCGGGCGCGGGCGTGGCCGTCTCGCCGCCATTGCGCTGCGCGTCCGTACCCGTCGACACGTCCGGCGTTCCGGACGACGATGCGGCGTCCGGCGTGGACCCCGATCCGGGCGAGGAATCCGGTGTACTCGAGGGGCCTGGGGAGCCTCCGATATCGGTCGACGTGGAGGCCTGCGCCGCGTCCCGCTGCTCGTTGTAGCCCGCGTCGAACGGGGTCAGCGGCCGGTCGGACGACGGCGCCGGGGAAGGAGTCGACGCAGGGGAGGGAGTCGACGCAGGGGTCGGTCCGTCGTCACCGTTCGAACCTGCCTGCCCTCCGACTCCCGTACTGCCATTGCCTGTTGTTCCCGCGCCGCCGGTACCGCCGGTTCCCCCGGAGGCCGAAGCACCGGACGTACCGCCTCCGCCCGCGTCACCCCCGGACCCGGAGGCCCCGGAGCCAGCCCCTGAACCACCGGACCCGGACCCGGAACCTGAACCGCCTGAGCCGACCCCGGACCCACCACCGGACGCAGACCCGGCACTCGCCCCGCCGCCATCCACCCCACCCGACGACGACGAGTTCCCCGCCGCACTGTCCAACCCACCCCGCGCATGCGCCCCGGCCCGCCCCGCACCCCCGTCCCGCAGCGACTCACCCAACGTAGAGCCGAAGTTCTTGAACCCGTCCTCGACCGCCGTCTTGCCCGCATCCGCGGTACGCCCCAGGTTGTACCCGTCCTGCGCACCGAAGTTCTGGTTCACCGTCTGCGCGACCAGGTCCTTGCTCATCTCCTCCAGCGCGGAGACGAACGGCTCCTTCACCGCCTCAAGCGCCGCCTCCATCAGCGCCTGCGCCGCCTCCTTCAAAATCTTGCGGATCGCGACCCGCGAGACCTGCGTCATCGCCGCCGACGCCACCCCCGACAACCCGAACGTGACCACCGCCGTCGCCGCCGCCACCGCGATCTGGATCGCCAGCACAATCAGCTGAATGATCACCGCGATCTTCATCCCGATGATCAGCATCGCCGCGACCTCGAAGACACCCGCGATCACCTCGGCCGCCTGCCGGGCATCGTCCAGATACCCCGACCCGCCCGAGAACTTGTCCCACTTCTCCACGAACGCGTCGATCGACTCGCCGAAATTCTCCGACGTCACATTCCCGGCCGACTGCATCGCAGACACCTGAACGTCCCCGACCTGCGCCCCGAAATCCCGCCACGTCTGCGCGCACTGCATCATGTGGTCCTCATTGGCCGTCGGCCAATCGAAGCCCAACATCTCCAGAATCCACGCCAACTCGTCCGGCAGCATCATCGCCATGGCGGCATCTCCCCCGTGTCGCCGTACATCCGCAGGACACAGGACCCCGTGCACCTCAACAGACGTAATTTTGCACGGAGTTTAACAAGCCGGACCGACAACAGAACAGTCCCACCGGCCGCGCCCGCACCACTGTCAGAGCTCGCCCGTAAGGTGGACAGGCACGTGAAGACGGGGAACCAGGGAGAGTCGTGAGCTGGCAGAACAGCCCCATGGGAGTGCCGGGAGCGCCGGGAGCGGCACAGCAGCACCCCATGGCCGCGCCGCCGCAGCAGGTCGCGTATGAGCCGCATCCGTTCATCGGCGGCCGCGCCTCCGCCCTGCGCGCGCTCGCCGCCTGGCGGGCCGCCGTGCCGGAAGCGCCGCGCGTCGCGCTCCTCACCGGCTCACCGGGGTGCGGCAGTTCGCGCCTACTGACCGGCTTCCTGATGCTCTGCGATCCCGGCCACCGCGAGCGCATCGACCTCGCGCGCCTCGACCCGTGGACGGTCCCGCCGCCGCTCCCCGCGCCAGCAGTGCCGAGCGCCGCGGGACGCACGCCCGCGCAGGTGCTGTGGCTGCTCGCCGACCACTACGGCCTCGACGTCGCGCGCGATGCGGAGGCCTACGAGGCCTTCGGCGCCACCGAGCGCGTGATCGTCGTGCCCGATGTGGACGAGGCCGGTCCCGTACGGGCGGGTCGCGGGGCGGAGCGGATGGCGCGCGAGCTGCTGCTGCCGCTCGCGGGGCTCCCCTCCGTACGACTCCTCGCCGAGGTCCCGCACGCGGTGGCCGCCGAGATGGCATCGGCGCTCCCCGCCGGGACGGCACAGGTCATCGACCTCGACGCACCCGAGCACGCCGACCTCCAGGGCCTCACCCTGCAGACCCAGATCGCGCTCGACCCGAACTTCGGAGCGCCACGGCTGCCGTTCACCGAGGATCCGCAGCTGCGGGCCCGCCTCGCACATGACCTTGCGACGCGCATCGCGACAGGAGCAGGAGCAGGAACGGGGACCGGGATGGGGACGGGCGGCAGTCGCCTCACCGCCCAACTGGCCGTCAATGCCCACCTGTTGGCACCCGAGGCACCACCCAACCCGGCCCTCTTCCCCGCACATCCGATCGAGACCGTCGACATGCACGCCCGACGCCTCGGTGCCGACCCGGCCGCCCTGCGCGCGATGCTGACCCCTCTCGCCCTGGCCGAGGGTGAAGGTCTACCCCTCCCCTTGTGGGCACCGTTGGCCTCAGCGCTGGCCGCGCGCGACCTGTCGCAGGACATCGCCAACGGGATGTCCCTCGCCGGCCCGTTCGTCACCACGGTGAACGACGAGGACGCGACCGCGCCCACCCTCATCACCCTCACCCACCCGGCACTCGGCGAGGCGATCCGCGCCACGCTGCCCGACGTGCGCGTCGCACACCTGTGCCTCGCGATGGAACTCCTTGAGCGGGTCCCCGACGATGGCTGGGAGCAGGCCGACCCCTACGTACGAGACGGCGTCGTCGGCCATCTCCTGGGCGCGGGCCAACTGCCGCGCCTGCTCAAGGACCCGTGGCTGCTGGTGCACACGGACCCGGTGGCGCTTCGTTTCGCACTGGAGGAGATCGCCGCGGACGAGCGCACGCGCGCGGCACTGCCCGCTCCAGGACGTACGTATCTGCGAATCGCCCCGGTGCTGACGCGCACGCAGGCGGGGCCGGAGCAGCGGGCACAGATCCTGGCGTCGGCGTTCGAGGAGGACGGACTGGCGCAGTACGCGCGCGCGTTGGGCTCCGCCAACCAGGACGTGGGGGCCTCCGCCACCGCCACCGCCGGCACCTCGGCCACCTCGGCCACCTCCGGCACCCCGGCACCCGCTTCCCCGCAGCGCACACCCACAGTGGTGGACTACCCGTTGGCGCCGCCCGCGCCGCCCGCGGCAACCCCTCAGCCGGACCAGGCAGCACCCGCTCCCACCCCCGCCTCCCCACCACCCGACCACCCGGCGACGGGCCCTGGCAACACCGCGGTCTTCACCTACGTCGACCCCCGCACCGGCCAGGAGGCCTACGTCACCGCCACCTCGGCGCCCGGCAAGCCACCGGCCGAGTACCAGGGCATGGCACAGCTGGGCGAGTTGCGGGTGCCCGTGGAAAACGTCGTGGCGATCCACACCGACCTGTGCCCCGGCTACTTCCCTGGCGGCTACACGGCGAACGTCCTGGTGTCCACGTTCCCGAAGGCCTCCCACTCGCACGCACACCCCTACGGCCGGGACCGGGCATCGCGCACCGAGGGCATCACCGCCCTCACGTCCCACGCGCGACTGATGGCCCAACTCGCCGGCCAGGAGGCACCACCGCAACCGTCCCGCGCCCCGCTCCCCCACCCCGTACCGCCCACGCATGTCCTGCCGGACGCGCAGCTCGGCCCGCTGCTCACACAGGCCTTCGGCGAGCAGAAGGTACGCCGTTACGCTCCCCAACTCCTGGCCACGGCCCCGCTACCCGACGCGGCACGCACGACGCTGACGGTCGCCGGCCTCCCTGCCGACGTCCCGCTCTTCTTCCTGGCGGACACGGACGCGCCCGGTGTCCCACCCGTCATCGGCGGCATGTTCGCGGACGCCCGCACCCACCTCATCGGCACGGGCGCCCAGTTGTCCCCCGCCGCGGCCGACACCCTCGCCACACACACGCGCATCGGCACGGACGGCATGTTCGTGATCACGGTGCAGCGCGACAGCGGCCAGGTCTGGGCGGCCATGCCCCTGGACGGCAGCCTTCAGTACGTGAACTCCTCGGTGGCCGCATTCGCGTACTCCCTCGCCACCCTCCACACGACACGCGGCGACATGCTCGACGCGCACCCGTACCTGGCAGGCAACATCGTCGCCGACCTCCAGACCCGCCTCCTGGCCATCGACCCGAACGCCCTGTCGGAGCCGGACACCTGGTGGTCCCTGATCATCGAGCAGATGTGGCACGGGCTGTTCTGAACCGAACCACACGTCACCTCACCGGGACGGACGCGAGCCACCAAGCCGAACGGCACTAACGCCGACTCACGCAGAAGTCCCCCTGCAGACGGCCCCGGGCCGGTGTTTCACCCCACGCGCTGCGGCCGGTGCAGCGTCCTGAACTCGCGCCCGCCCGGTGTGGCGATGACGCCCGCACGCTCCGGATCACCCACGAACCAGGCCCCCTTCTCCAGGTCATGCCCCCAGCGCCTGCGCCGCCGCCAGGTACGCGCCGCGAAGACCGGGGGCGCCACCTTGCCGGTTGCCGACCCGGCCGGCACAGTCGCTGCCGATACGGGATCGACCCCTGCATCCGGGGAAAGGCCGAGCCGAACCTCAACAGCCGTTCCCCCACCCACCTTTACGTCCAGCCGCCGCACCGCGACGCCGTACTGCCAGGGCCCGGACTTCAACACCCGGCCGACCATCACGTGCCAGTGCACCGCCTTGGCTGGACCGATCAGGAAGAACGACCACACCATGAAGGCGAACGCCGCGAAGCCCTCTGCGACCTCGGGACCCAAGGTCGCAACGAGAAGCAGCACCAACCACACCACAGCCCTGATCAACGTAACCTTCGGGGTATCCGCCGCAGTCGGTACAGCTCACGACCGTACTCCACGGTCGCGGTGGCCGAGTTCTCGGGCACCGCAGAGCTGAGTGGACTGAGCTCCACAGCAGCGGGTGGCCCACCCCGGGTATTGCCCTCACGCCGAGGTATGCAATGGCGTTCTTTCGTGTGGACCCTAGGCGTTTGCACAGCGCTGGTGACCCTTCTCGCGCTGGTGATGGGCATTCCGCAGCGCCCGGATCTCGTGCAGAGGATCTCCGATCCCGGCTCGGAATACGCCCACGTCCCGGTGGAAAGGGTCAGCGACGTCCAGTTTCACGATCCAAGCAAGGGCCGTGATTACTACACCTCGACGGCAGTCGTCCAGCTTGCCCCTGAGACAGGCGGGACTCCGGTAGTGACTACGGTCCATCCAGTCACTCCCGACCGTCCGCACAAGGGGAGCGAAGTCTCGGTCCTCTACGCCCCGTCCCGCCCTGGGCTAGGCGCCGTCGCAGGAGACCGGGACAGCCTCGGTGCGGAACTAGAAGGCTCCACGATGGGGACTGGCCGCATCTTGATCGTCGGCATCGCCTGGGCTTTCGGGATCGCCCTCTCCGTGGATGGTCTTTCCCTGCGCCACGGGTTCCGTTCCTTCTCGCGGCTGAGCGGCACCGACATGGCCGTACGCGGGACATGCCTGGGGCCCGGCTTCTGGGAGCGAGGCTCCCAGAAGCAGATGTGTCTGAAGGTCGTCACCGCATCGTCCCGCACTGCGCATTTCCTGGCCTCTGTCACAGAGAAGCACGTCCCCAAATCCCTGGCGGGGCAGCCGGTCTGGCTGTGCTGGGACGCCCGCCGCAGCACCGACCGTCGGCAATCATCCTCAGGCGACACTCCGGCTGCGCTGGTGTCCGACCGCGGCTGGGTGATGCACGGAATGCTCAAAGCCGACGACGCGCAGATGGTCGCCCCCGAGGGCCTCTCTGTCGAAAAGACCGCCGCAGGTAACGGCGAGCCGCGCGCGCTGCGGCTCTGGAACCCTCACTCCGCCTGGCTGCTCTATGTGGCACCGTCAGTGCTGATGCTCGCCGTGGTCGCCATCGGTTGTGCCGCACTGCTGACCTTCGACATCACGGGGGTCTGGCGCTGGGTAACCGGGACCGGTGGCGCCCTCATCGGACTGGTTCTCTGCTATCTCGTAACGACTGCTCCGCACTCGTCACACCCCGCGAGCGAGACGAATCCGTCCTGAGCCGTTCCCTGGGCTACTCGAAGAAAAGCACAAAAATCCCCTTACGAAGGGCCCGCCCGGGCCAATTGCCTTGGGTGGGGCCTCGTTTGGCGATAGGGCCGCTACCGGCGGCCGGTCGCTGCACCAGGTACTTCGCTGCGGGAGCAACCTGCAACGCCGCGCGCCCCACGTCCGACGTAGACGCGGGGCGCGGGTGCAGCGCTGATGAAGGTAACTACTGCTGACCGTACGGCGGTTGCGAGGGAGCCTGCGGGTACGAGCCCGGCGCAGGGGGCGCCTGCTGCTGGTACGGGTTCGGCTGCTGCGCCGGGTATCCCTGCCCGGGATACGGCGCCTGACCACCGCCGCCCCAGCCACCACCGGGGGGCGGGGGCGGGCCGCCGCCATTCTTCTTCCGACTGAGCACGATCGCTACGACGATGATCACCAGGACGACAAGGACACCGGCGGCGATGCCGATGATCACGCCCGTACTGATACCGCCGGAATCGGAGTCTGAGGCGCCCGAACCCCTCGTGGCCTCAGGAGCCGGGGATCCGGAACCGTCGGCCTTGGCGATGGACGCGTTCAACTCGCCAGTCTTCAATGGGCCGTTCTTCGAGCCGGCCGACACGTTCTTCGTGAGGGCGGAGTACGGACGGATGAAACCGTAACCGTAGTGTTCGTCGGGGAGCGACGCCCCCTTCGCAGAAGCAGGGAGCCCGGCGGTCTTGACCAGACGGTTGGCGATCTGGCCGGGGGTGAGGTCGGGGAACTTCTGCTTGAGGAGGGCGGCGGCGGCGGAGACGTAGGCCGTGGCATCTGAAGTGCCGGTGTTCAGATCGTAGCCATCAGAGTCCAGGCCAGCAGTGACGATCTTGACGCCTGGGGCAGACAACAGCACGTGGTCGCCGTAGTTAGAGCCCTCCCAGATCGTGCCGTCACTGTCGACAGCACCCACCGTCAGGACACCTGGATACGCACCGGGGAAGAACTCCCGTGACTTTTCAGGACCGACGCCGTCGTTTCCTGAGCCCGCAACGATCAACACCCCGTGGTCCAACGCGTAGGCAATCGCCTTGCGCTCAGCCGGGTCCCCCTGCGGATTCGCGGGGTCGAGTCCGCCCTGAGAGATATTGATGATGGAGGCACCCTTGTCGACCGCGTACTTGATCGACGCAGCGAAGCCGTCCGCCTTCTCGCCCTCGTCTCGGAGTGGAAGAAGCTTGGCATCCGGCGCCAACCCCTTGACACCGGCAGCGCCACCAGCCCCATGACCATGAGCAGCGATGATCGCTGCCATCGCAGTGCCATGCTCAGGCTTGTCCTGGCTCGGGTCTGGCTCGACCGAGGTGTCCCCGTCGACGAAGTCCTTGCCCTTGAGGAACTGGCCAGCGAGGTCGCGGTGGTCCGTCTTGAAGCCGCCGTCGATGACCGCGACCGTGACACCCTTTCCGGTCGCCTCGCTCCAAACCTTGTCGGCAGAGTACGCCGTCAGGGGCCACTGATCGTCCCTGACCTGATCCGCCGACGCCGACGGCGCAGCCGCGAAAAGCAACGCTCCCGCCGCTGCCGCAGCGCCCACCGCGCGCAGCGCTCGCGTGAAGCTCATGCCGTAACACCTTCCCTCGCAGGGCGGGGCCCACAGCCCGAAGGCTGCGAGCCCCGTCTTGTCTTCACCGCATACTTAACCAGTAGGCCTGACTATTCCACGACCTTGGGGTTAACAGTGCGACTGTTCGCCCAGGTCTCCTCGTCCTCGACCAGATAGTCCGGACGAGAGTTGTCACGGCCCTTCTTGTCCTTACCCTTGCCTGTCTGCGCACCGTGCCCAGCAAGACCATTGCGTCCGGCGTTCTGTCCTGCACCGCCGGTCGCTGTCTTCGGCTTCTGGCGCAGGGCGGAACCACCCTGCTGCCCGGATCCCGGCTTGACGACGGACTTGCCGATCTCGCCGCCTTTCGTGCGAGCGAGCGAGTTGCCCTTCAGCCCCTTCGCGGCATCCTTACCGGCGGCTCCCGAACCTGCACCACCACCGAGACCGCCGCGCCCCATAGCGCCTGCGCCGCCACGGCCTGCGGCACCCGCACCGAGGCCTGCACCGGCACCAATCCCACCACCGATCCCCGCACCACCGACACCACCGGCCCCTGCACCAGCTCCAGAGCCAGCGGCGCCACCGCCGATGCCGCCACCAGCGCCAGCCCCGGCGCCCGCACCAACACCACCGGCACCTGCACCCGAGGCACCTCCGAAGCTGAGGTTGCCAGCACCGATCTGCGAACCAGCCGTCGGTTTCTGCGAACCGATACCCCCGCTGATGCCGTCCGCGGTCGGCGACTTCACGCCCTTGATCGAGGAACCCGAGCCAGTGGAGCGACTGAGGTTGCCTGCACCAGCACTACCGGAGGGGCTGGTTACGGAACCAGCGACAATCGGTACGGGAGCGGCGCCGCCGGGCTCACCCGGGTAATCGCCGTCGTCACCAATTCCCCCTCGCCCCGGTTTCCACGACCCCATCGACTGGGCCTGCCCGTTGTAGGCCGTCCCCAGTTGCTCCATCTTCACGGCCATCTTCATCTGCGCCTCGCGACCCTCCGACATGTCGCCTTCGCGATTGTCGACGATGTGCTGCGCAGAAACATTCGAGTTGGAGATGTCCCGGTTCAGGCCGTCCTCGTCCCGACCGCCGTCAGTGAGGCGGTCACCAATGCTGCTGCCACCGCTCGGCTTCTCCATCGCCATGACCTCGGGCTTGATGTCACCCAATACGTTAGCCGCGCTCGTCATCGACGTGGAGACATACGTCGCGTACGTGGACGTGTCATGGATCTTCTTCGAGATCACCTTCGACCGGGCCTGGAACTGATCAGCCGAAGCACCTTCCCAGTCCTTCATCACCTCGGCCACGGCCGCCTCGTAGACGGATTTAACCTCTACGAGCTGGTCGTGCACACCCTTCCAGCCCTGGGCAGCCTCATGTACGGCACTAGGGTCGGAGTTCTGGACCATGGACTTCATCGTGTCCATGTCGTGGTCCTTGAAGTTGGTTGTGTTCTTGCCGGCGTAGCACTGCATCGGCGCCACGTACGTGTAGTCCGCGCCCTTGTCGCTCATCTCTGCCCCGTCTCCCCTTCTCTTCCGCTGCCCGCCCAGTGCGTCACAACATCGACCCGTCTGATGCCCCACCCGAGGCACCACTCGACGACCCACCGGTCGACGCCGACGTGGCTCCATTGACTGAGCTCGCCGTGTCCGCCTCGGCGTCCTGGTACGCGCCATGCGCCCGCTTCGTCTTCGAACCGAAGTCGTCCATCACCGACTCCAGGTGGTCGACGACAGCCTCGAGGTACGTCTTCATCTCGTCATGTGCGGCGGTCAGCTTCTCGGCCTCGTCGAATCCGGACCCCAACGCACCCTTGGGGAGGTACGTCTTGTGCTTGGTATCCGTGTTCGCCTTGCCGAGGTCTCCGATGACCCCGTTCAGCTTTTTGATGACGTTGTCGAGCGCGCTCAGATCGACCTTGTACCCGTCACCGGCCATGCGCTTGGCCCTCCCCGTTCATCCTGCTAGTCCCGTTCTTCCCGTTGGGGGCGATAAGTCCGGTCCCCTGTCACAAGCCTGCCTATAGCTTATCGAACGGCACCCACACCCCGCTCGGTGCTGCCCGTCACAACTCCGCGACAGGTGCGGCGGATACGCTGCCCCATGGGACATAAGCGGTGCAATTACCCCGACCTCGTGTCCCGCTGACCACGTCGGCGCAGAACGAACTCAGTAGGCGAACCGCGTGGACAAGCTCACTGGACGAGCCACGTGGACCAGCTCAACGGACCAGCTCAATAGAGGCTCCAGCCCCGCCCGTCATGACGCGGCCCAGCCTCCCGGGCCGCGCCGCCCCGCTGGCGCCGCTCCTCGTCGATCTCGTCCTGATACGTGGCCAATCGGCGACGCCCCTCGTCCTCCGCAGCCTGCCGCGCGTCGGGCGGCAGCTCCTCCAGTGCACGGAAACCGTCGCGCACCCGGTCGGACAGGGCCTCTCGGTAGGCCGAGTTCTGCATCGCCTCGCGCAATCCCACCCTGCCCGCCAGTACTTCCTTCGCCATCTCCTGGACGACCTCCCCGCCGCCCCCCTGCGCAAGGCGCTGGAGCGAACTACGCAGAGCCCTGGCGCGTGCCGGCTCCCTGGCGATGTCCAGGAACTCCTCGTCCCCGACCTGCTCTTCGGCCATCTGCGGGCCTCCCTTGTTCCAAAATCCGATGCACCAGTGGGCCCGGAAGCGACTACAGCGACCGCGCCGCCGGCCGTCACATACCGCCGGCCCAACACGGGACCTACGACCGCCTCGTACGTCCGTCAAACAGCCGGGTGGTCATAGCTCTCCCCCACCGCAGGCAGCTGGTTGACCGCCACTCCGATGGTTCCGGACAGCGCCGCGGCCGCGGCCACGGCGATCTTCACCGACTGCTCTGCCGCCGAGTAGGCCTCGGTCGCCTGCCCCCACAGCCGGATCACCTTGACGACTTCGAGCGCGGCGAGGCCGTAGCCCACGACGGCCCCAACGCCCGTTTCCGCCAGTAGCGTTCCAGCAGCCACTTCGATCTCGATGAGGATCAATGCGTCCGCGATCGCGGTCAGCACACCCTTGACCAGGTTCAGCGCCTCGTACACCGCAAGGGATATCTCCGAGTAGTGCCCCTGGAGGTCCTTCAGCGACGTGCCGACTTCGGTGATTCTCTTCGCCAACTCATCGAAGTACTTATATGCGGCATCTGCCGCATTTCCGTTCCACGACTGGTCGAGCCGCTGGTTCCCGGACCGGATGTTCGCACCCAAGTCACCAAGGGCGCTTCCCGAGTTCTGCCACATTTCGGCACACTTGGCGTAGGACTCCCAGTCTCCCGCGAACCATCCGAGCGCCTGCTCCAGCGGGTCCTGTTCCGCCTGAAAGACGAACTTGATTGCCTCCAGAGACCAATAGCTGGGGCTGAGCCAATCACTGACCGCCCCGACGGCGTCACTGACCAGACCGTGCGAGTACTCCTCCGGTTTACTCGGAGCGCTCAGTCGGGACGAGGGCTCGGTCGCATCCGAAAAGCTCTGCGTCGCACCACCCCCGCCGTTTCCGGCCGCTGCACGCTGGGCGTCGGGGTAGGTGGCATCCACCTTGGCGGCCTGCTCCGCATCCGTGTCCCGGTAATACGCACCGGAGCGGGTCAACTCCGCTCCGCTTCGATCCAGGAGAGTGTGGACCCGCGACAACGCCTTGCCGGCGTCGTCCATCGCCTGCTCGTGCAACTCCAAAGGCGCCAGCAACAAGCCTTGTTCCGTAGAGGAGTTGCCCAGAGCTCTGCCATATTTCTTGACGTAGTCATCAACAGACTGTGCGTCTTCCGCGGCGCGGTCGACCTGTTTCCCGTAAGCCCCAAGATCCGCCGATTCAACTGCGAAGCTCATCAGCGCCCACTCCCCTCCGATGATTGCCAAAGCGGCCGGAAGGTACCGTAACAACATGCCCAGGAATATCTTCAGCTGGAACTGGCAGGACCAGGATGGCCAGCCACTCGGATCCGATGGAGATCAACAACTCACCAGAGCGAAACGGCAAGCCCTGCGCGCATTGCCCGCCATCACACTGATTTTCGCTGTGTGTTACCTGGCAGTGACCTGTGTGTCACTACTCCGGGGCGAGTTCGACGCATCCACATTGGTCTCGGTAATTCCCGCAGTCGTCGCCGCCTCCCTCGCCATTCGAGGCCGAAAAGCACGCTCTATTCCCCTGTGCGCGGCCGGACTTGTGGTGTTGATCGCCTGGGGAGCGGTCGCCTCCGCGCTGAACGGCTGAACCACGCCCCTCTCGACGGGGCGGACGCCGGCGACTGGGCGGACCGGCGCCGGGACCCACCACCCACCCCGGCGCCCCGCCCCGACCCGTCACCTCCCGTATGCCACCGCCCCCTCCCGCGGCAGCACCACCCACGTCCGCGTGCCGCCTCCGGGCTCCCGTGCGGGCCCGTACCCCCAGCCGCCTCCGCACTCGCGGGCAAGCCGGGCGAGGAGGCGGAGTGCCGTGCGGCGGCGGGTGTCGCACGCTGCGGCGAGGTGGCGGTTGATGTGGAGTGGGTGTCCGTCGTAGACGGTGACCCGCAGGGCGTTATCCCGGTAGCGCAGGGATACGTAGACGTTGGCTTCGGGCGCGAACTGACAGGCGGTCGCCGTGAGTTCGCCGACCGCCTGGAGGGCGGCGTCGAGGATGTCGTGCAGATGGTGTGCTTCGAGGAACGCGCGGGTCGCCGCGCGGGCCAGGGCCGGCGAGGTGAGCGCGGCGGGGAGGGTGAGGCTGTAGGCCAGGTTCTCTGGAAGCGCCGGGCGGCCGTCGGGGCGGGGCGGGCAGGCGATGGGGGTCGTTGCGGCAGGCACCGCGGTTTCGGGCATGGCGAACTCCCTTGCGTATGAGGGTGTTGAAGGGAATGTCGCGGCAGCCGGTGGCTCGTCTCCCTGGCGCGGGCCCGCCCCTCCCAGGGCGGGAGGTTGCGGGCAGGCTCGCGCGATGCACTGCCAACTGCCGTGTGTAGCGTGTGCGTTACTCAATGTAGCGCATGGTGGGAGTACACGTACTACCCACGCACGAGAACTCCGAGCACCGTACGGACAAGGCAGACTGTTCCCGTCGTCGTACAGGAGGGCGCATGCCGCCGAGGAGCACACCGACCGCACGCCAGAAGCGTCTTGGTGTCGAGCTGCGCAAGATGCGCACCGCCGCAGGCATCACCACCGAAGCCGCGGCCGGCCTGCTCGGGGTCCCCCGCACCAACGTCCCCAATATGGAGTCGGGACGGTCCGGTATCAGCCCAGACCGGGTGCGTACCCTCGCCGGGCACTACGCCTGCGTGAACCCGCGTCTCGTCGATGCGCTGGCCGAGATGGCCGCCGAGCGGGGCAAGGGGTGGTGGGAGGACTACCGAGGCCGGCTCCCCGCGACCTTCCTGGACATCGCGGAACTGGAGTGGCATGCGCGGCGCCTGCGGGTCGCAGTCACAGTGCACCTGCCCGGCCTGATTCAGACGGAGGCCCACGCGCGAGCGGTGTTCAAGCAGGTCATCCCTCAACTACCGGCGGTCGATGTGGACACGCGCGTCGCGCACCGCATGGAGCGGTGCCGGATTCTCGACCGGTCGGATCCACCGCAACTCGACCTGGTGATCCACGAAGCAGCCCTGAGGATGGAGTTCGGTGGGGCCCAAGTGGCCCACCGCCAGTTGGCGCGAGTTCTGCAGGCTGCGGAGCACCCCCAAGTCACCGTCCGTGTAATCCCGTTCAAGGCCGGAGGCTTTCCAGGTGCCGGGCAGTCGGTCGTATACGCCGAAGGGCCGGTCCCCGAGCTGGACACCGTGGAACTCGACAGCACGCACGGGCCCGAATTCGTGGACTCGGCGTCGCAGTTGCAGAAGTACCGGGCTCAACTCGACGCGACGGAGGGCGCCGCACTACCTCCCGACCCGTCGCTCGATCTCATCCGCACCCTGGCGTCAAGCCTCTAGGAAAGGGAGACATCCACATGCCGGCGATCACTTGGGAAGACCCGTTCTGCGGGGAAGGCGCCAATTGCTTCCGCCTCGGCACCGACCCCGACGGCAACGCCTATATATCCGTGGCCGGAGCCGAGGACGCCTACGTGACCGACAGCCGCGAAGCGCTTCGTGCGCTGATCACGGACATCAAGGCGGGGAAGGCGGATCACCTTCTCTGATGTCAGCGGGGCCCTGGCCGCGACGCGAGGCACGCCATGGCTACCAGAAGATGTGGGAGGGCGAGGTATGGGCCGGATTCTCCGGAAACGCCGAGCGGATCCTTGCGGCCCTCAGCCGTCCCACTCATGCAGCACGGCCTGCGCGTAGACGACCCGCATGTCCAAACGGTCCGCCCGGACCTTGTACTTGTCGGTCATCCCGTAGAACTTCAAGGGGGCGAGGCCCAGTCGAAGGGCGCCCATGGCGCGCCACGCCGTCCGCGATGGCAGATGCCAATCGGGGCCGCCGTATCCGCCGACGAGACTCGCCACGTTGTAGAACAGCAGCAGCGGTGAGAGCAGAACGTACAGAATCCACGCGCTGACGGTTCCGCGACGGCCGACCAGGCTTGTGCCGTCCGGTAGTTGCATCTCGTACCGGCGGCGCCCGCCGTCGCCTGGGGCCGGCAGTCGCAGCACGCCCAGTTCGCCCCCGTCAGGTCCCGTCACAACGAGGTCGGCGCCCGGGTTCAGCCCGCCCGCTCGCGGGACCACAGAACACAAGGGCCCGCTCCCTGCCGGGTCCGCGAAGAGGGTGAAACTCGGGCCCATACCGTCCGGTGCACCCTTGTTCGGAAACACCCCTTGGACATGGATCGCGTTCCCGCCTCGTACCTTGATGAGGCGTTGAAAGTTGGCCACTGCCCGTTCTTGCGCAGTCGGATAGTGAACGCTGAATTCGGTACTCACGCTTCCTGGCCCAAGCGGTGGCGGGTGAAGGTGGGGCTCATGCGGTCCGTTCTCATCGAGTCATGGCCTGGCGCTGATGCGAAAGCCCTGGGCTGTTCCGGCGCCGTGAGCATGGTCGATGTCGGCTCGCCAGCAACAAGTGGCCCGAGCCCAGGCCCACGTAAGTGTGCCGCCGACCCGGCGGCCCGCCTCGCCTCACCTCACCCGAAGGGATTCGGGCTCGGCAGTCGCAGCGTCGCTCCGTCCGGCAGATCGAAGACCTGCTGCGCGATCGGCCCCCGGATCCGCATCGCGGTCGCCGCGTCCACGGCCTTGAAGTTGTCGAAGTCGTAGCCGCCGCCCGCGACGAAGAAGCGGCGGGGGATCAGGCGCTCGGCCGGGTCCAGCGCGCCGTTCGCCTTCTGGTAGGCGTGGGAGAAGCTCGCCGTGCCGTTGACGTCGGGGTCGTCGAGGAGCCACTTCGCCCAGTCGTTGAGGCTGGTTCCGAGTTCGGTCAGTTCCGCGGATTCCGGGTTGAGGGTGACCACCTTCGCGCCGTCGACGATGCCGAATTGCGTACCGAAGATGTCCTGGCCGAAGCAGAAGATGTCGTCGGCGAGATCGTCGTAAGTGTCTTTCCAGAGGTCTTCGCTGTTCCAGGAAAGGAGGTCGGGGCCGAGGCCCTCGTCGCCCGCGCGGAACACCTGGACGCCGGCGTTGAAGAGGAAGAAGCCGTTCATGCGGGAGATGACCGTGCCGAGCTCGGCGAGGGGGCCGGTTTCCCAGCCGAAGTCGAGGTCGATGGCCGGGCCCATGGGGCCGCGGGCGCGGCTCAGGAGCTGTTCCAGCGCGCCGTCGGACGTGGCGCCTTCGGGCGTTGCGCCGTCAGGCGTTGAGTCCTCGGGCGTTGCGTCGTCGGACATTCCGAATCACTTCGCTTCCGGGCCGATGGGCCGTGTCAGATAGTGCTCGCGTACGCGGTCGGTGGCGACCAGCCGGAGCGTTGGCTGAAGGACGGGATCCGTGGGGAGGGCGTCCCATTTCATGTACGGGTGCCATCCGCCGTGCGCCGCCAGCAACATGGCCTCACCACGCTCGATGTCTCCCTGGACCGCATACCATCCTGCCATCCAGGTGCACTCGGCGTACTGGCCCGGGGTGTACCCGCCCTGTGCGACGAGTTCGTGTGCGCGCGGGAAGTCGTTGGCCGTCCTGAGCGACATCCATACGACGCGCTTTTCCTCCGCGGTAAGCGTTTCGAAATCACGCTCCACGAGTGGCGAGCGATGCTTGGCGCCCGAGGGCGGAAGCGGCACACCCCACGGCTCGAACCCGGGCGTCAGTTCCGCCAAGGAGCGCTGCGCCAACTGCTGGGAAAGCCAATTCAGCCGTTCATGCAGGACGCGCCCGGCCGGAACGGCCCCCGCCACCGCGGCAAGGCGGTCGGCGACGGCCTCCTCGGAAGCCTCCGGTGTCGCCAGGAGCGCCTCGTCGAACGGCATGTCCTGGTCACACAATTCCCCACCGCTCGAAGCGTCCGTACGGATCAGCGACTCGGCCAGGTCCGCGGCTTCACCGGGACGGTCCCGCCACAGCAGGATCTGAATCGATGCCGCGGCCGCTTCCCAGACGGGGCCGCGCGCGCCGCCGGGCCGGCGAGCGATCTCGAGCAGTTGTGGCAGTGCCTCCCGGAAGTGCCCCTCGCGGGCATACGAGATCAGCTTTTCGGCAGAGTTCATGAGGTCATCCTCTCCTTTGGCCTCTGGAACGGGGGCCTTCCGGCGCATCGCGCGTCGACTCCCCCCTGGCAATTCCTGGCGCCCCTCGGCGATCCCTGGCGTCCCCGGCGATCTCTGGAGTGCACCCTCAGCGCACCGAGATCTTGACTCTCGTGCCGTCGGGTAAGCCGCGTACAGCATTTCCCATGGCCGACCCCGAACCTTGGTTGTCCTTTGCCCCGATGTACCGGACGCTCGCGCCGGTTCCTCCCTCCTTGTACATGGCCGGAGGGTATTCGTCCCGGTCGCGCGGGCTGTCGGTCGGAATCCCGCGGAGCGAGTCGGTGCGGTTGTCGTCCGCCCCGTTTCTGTCGATGGTGAGAATGTCGGGCTGGGCAGGACCCGGCCGCTGGCGGTCGCCGCGCCAGTTGGTGCCGTTCTGAGCGTCCTCGATGTGCTGCGCGGACTCGGGGTACTTGTTCCTGTCGAGGACCATCTCCGCGTCGTACTCACTCTGGCCGCCAGTGCGCTGGTTGAACTCGCCTCTCGCGGCGGCCTGTTCGCGCATTCTGCGTCGCGAGCCCCTGCCGGTCTCGCCGCCGTTCTTGGCGACCTTGTTCGCGAGGTTGAGGAGTTCGTGGGCGTGCTGCCCGTCCGCGTCCTGAATGTTCTTGACGACCTTCTTGGTGCCGTCCCCGACCTGGCTGTACATGTCGCCGACGGCCTTGGCGGCGTCCTTGCTGAGCTTCCTGCCCATTCGCTGTGCGGCGTCTTCGAGTGCCTTGGCTATCGGGTGGCTCATCCGAACGACACTCCCGCCGCCCCATTACTGAATTTGACGGCGTGTCCGGCGACAGCTTCGGAGTGCTTCTTGAAGTCATCGGCGTGCTTGAGCAGTTCGTCCGGATGGACGGAGAAGCCGGTGCCGCCGCCCGCGTCGGCGGGGCCGGCTATCGCTTCGCTCGCGGACTCGACACCCTTCAGGACCAGGCCCTTCAGCGCGCGCCCCACGATGTCCTCGAGCGGTTCGACGGCCTGGGTCGCGAGGTGGGCGACCACCTCTTCCAGGGCGCGTTCGAGGAGTTCGTTCACCACCTTCTTGGTGACCTGAATCAGTGCGGCCTCGGCTGCGGCGGCGGCCCCGAGGGTGACGATGGCAGTAGCGGCCGCTACTGCCAACTGTGCAGCTATGAATATGAGTTGGGCGATGACGGCGACTTTGGCCGCGACGATGACGGCTGCCGCGACCTCCAGGGCGACCGCTGCCATCTCACATCCCTGGATGAGCTCGCTCATGTGGCTGGTTGCCAGCCGGCTCCATGTCTCGGCGAGCCGGTCGTACGACGACCCTTCATAACAGGCCGCCATGGCTTGGATGGTCGCGGACGCCTCCTCCTGCGAGGCACCGATGTCGCCCGCGAAGGTACGGACGTGTCCTGCGAATTCGTGGACTGCGTCCTCGTTCACTTGAGGCCAGTTCAGACCCATCAGGTCCATGACCCAGACAAGCTCGTCGGGTAACTCGATCGCCATGCGCTCCCCCTGCACCTCGTGGCACAACTATCCCAACTGTGACAGTTGTTCGAAGGATAGTTGCCCGGAGGCGGGGCTTCCTCATCACCTGAGGGCGTGTCAACGCAGGACGCGGGTCACCATGAGACCCGAACAGTCCTGCCCTCCCGCCGTGTCCGGCGCGTACACCCACTAAAGGGCCGTGAGTTGGGCCAGCAGGAGGACAGGGACGAGGCACGTCGCCGCCGTGGCCACCCGTCCCGGCCCCGGCGATCCGCCTCGCCCCCGCGCCCCGCGGCGTAGCGCCAACAGGAGTGCCAACGCCGCCAATCCGCACAACGGAGCGGCCCACGCCGTGACGTACAAACGCGTGAACGGGCCCAAGTAGCGGCAGTGCTGGAAGGTGTCGCCCTCGAAGGAGAAGTGGGCCACCAGGAGGGCCGCCGAGGCCACGGCCAGGAGCGGTACGAGCAGGGCCAGGGCCAGAGGAAGGCGCCGAGCGTAGGTCGGCGGCGTCGGCATCGGCGTCGGCACACGCGTCAGTACCAGTCCGGGGACGGCCGGACGATGCGCAGGTTCTGGTCGCCCTGGTTCTTCTCCGTCGAGGGGAGGCGGCCTTCGAGGCTGACGTTCTGGTACTCGTTGTTGTGCTGCGTGTACTTGATCTCGCCGTCCGGCATCACCGCGGTGACGATCGCCGCGTGGTGGGTGTTGCCCTTGTCCGCGGTGTCGGCCGTGCCGGCCTGTTCGTAGTAAATGATGTCGCCCGGCTTCGCCTCCGCCTGCGGGATCTCCGAACCGCCGTGCTTCAGCATGAAGTTCTGCTGGTTCTCGGCCGCGGCCCAGGTGTCGGAGTAGGAGACACGCTTGTCGATCGCGTCGACTCCGGTACGGGGGCCGGCCATCCAAGTGTCGTCGTCCGCAGGGCCCCAGAAGCTGGTCTTCTCCTTCATCCCGGCGTGCGCCAGGGCGTTGGAGACGAAGTTGGCGCAGTTGTTGCCGAAGTCGGTGGGGTCGGCCTTGTTCCAGTTGGCGACGGCGTACTCGACCATCTTCACGCGGTCGAACTTGCCGTCGGTGCCGCGCAGTTGATGTTGTACGGCGGCGGGGAGGCCGTCCAGGTGCGCGAGGGCGACCGGCTGGGCCAGCATCATGTCCTTGCGCTGTTCGGGCGTGAGGCCGTGCCACCAGCGGCGGGCCGTCGCCTTGTCCGCGCCGACCGGAATGTCCGCGGCGAGCATCTTCATCTGGACGTGGGAGGCGTGTTCCTGGAGGTCGCCGAGGGCCTTGTCCGGGTCGGTGACGCCGGTCTGGGCGGCGAGCCTGGCGAACTCCTTCGCCGCCAACTCGTCGGCGGTGGTGGCCTGTTCGACGGCTTGGTTGATGAGGTCCTGGACCTCGGCCCGGTGCTGTTCCGGCTGCTCGGATTCCGCGCCGGGGTCGGTGATCGTTCCGTCGGCGGAGATCTCCAGGCCGTGGCGCGCGGCGAGGTCCAGCGCGGCGTGCAGGGTGCTCTGCGCGGTCTCGATGGTGGTCGTCATGCCGTCGGCGACCATGTTGACCGCGAGCAGGATGTCGTACGCCGACTCGAGCTGGTTCGCGAGCTTCTCGAACTCGGCGGCCGCCGTGGCGCCGACCTCGTCCGTCCAGTTGTCGGCGAGCGGCTTGGCGCCGTACTCGCGCAGGTCCTTCGCCGCGCCCAGGGCGTGCTTGGCCAGCGCGTGCCACTCGCCGGCGGCCGTCGCCCAGGTCTTCGGGTGGGCGCCCGCCACACCCTCGTACGCGACCATGGTCAGGACCTCCCCGGGGCGGAGAGGTCGGTCAGGCCGGCGCACAGGCGGGACTCGGCCTCGGCGTCCGCGCGGTCGTAACTGTCCGCGGAATCACGCAACTTCGCGCTCAGCTCGCCCATCCGCTTGGCGAGGGACACCATGTGTTCCTCCCACTTGTGCGCGCAGGCCCTGAGCTCGGCGGGGCTCTGCCAGCCGTGGCCGTGGTGGGTGGCGGGCACTTCGTCGCTGGTGTCGAGTGCGTGGCTGAGGCGCTTGGCCGTCTGGCGGGCCAGGGACTCAGTGTCGTGGGCCGTGGCGCGTACGCGGTCGGCGTTGATGTCGATGTGGGCCGTGTCTGCCATGGACGTTGGACAACTCCCCCGTTGTGAACCGCTGTCGCCGGTCGTCGGCCGGTTCGAATCCGGCGATCATCGTACGGCCCTCCGGGCGGGGGCCGTCCGCACCGAGGCCTACGGTGACCGGCACCCCGCCGAACAGTGCGAGCGCCCCACGAGCAGCCCCACCGACGTCAGCACGGTGCAGAGCGGCAGAGCGGCAGAGCGGCAGAGCCTTCGTCGCACTGCGCTGACCAGTACGTATGACGGTGGCGGTGGGGGCAGGGGCGTGGCCGTGAGGTGTCGACATGGGCGGGGAGTGTAGGGAACCTGTCGCGTCCACCGCCCGCGAGATCGGTGACGTCTAGGCTCCGGGACATGACTTACGGCTCGGAATCCGACGAACAGCTGAAGGCGCCCAGGACGCTGAAGGCACGGTTCCAGGGTCAGGGGCGGCAGCGGATCGTGGCGGACCGCCGACGCGCGGCCCGGCAGGCGCGCCGGGTCTCCGCCGGGATCTCCGCGCTGGTCGCCCTCGTCGCCATCGCCCTCACGGGCGTCCGCCTCGGCCAGGGCAGCGAGGTGGGGGTGTGGACGGTGCTCTATCTCGCGGGTGGTGTGGTGAGCGGGTGCGGAGTGCTGCTCGCGCGCTTCGGGCGGACGCGGTGGGCGGTCGGGGCGATTTGTGTGGGGGCGGGGGTTGCGACGTTGGGGGATGGGCCGATGTTCGGGTGAGGGAGTGAGGGACGGGGCAACCACCCCTTGGCCACCAAACCGCCATTACCGATAAGTCCTCAACCATTTCACCCAAACTTTGAATTAGCACCGGGATACACCACCTCCACGGCTCCGACCGTAAACCGGACAAGCCACCCAACGCTGGTTACCTCCGCACAAGAGGCGCGATCACCGCTCACGAACGAAGAGAGTCCACCCGTTCGGGTACGGATCCATTTGAGGCCTTCGAGAGCACAGCACCGCAGGCCGAAGCCCAGCAGCGTTGCCGCCTGTCGAGCACCAGCCAGGGCCGCCCTTCGTGCGTCAGGACCGAGCCATTAAGGTTAATGGGACGGCAAAGTGACCTCACGGGGGGGGGAGTTGGAAGCGTGGCCGACGCCATGTACATCGACGAGTCGGAGCTCAAGAAGCTCGGAAAGAGTTTCGAGGCATACGCGTACGACCTTGAGAGCTACGTGAAGGAGTTCAGCTCCAAGACTGGGAGCGAACAGATTCACGACGGATTCGGCGTCCTCACAGAGTCCGAAGAAGTGACCTCTGCATATATCGAGTTGGCCGAGCACATGGTGAAGTCGCTTGGAAATCTCCGACGCCATTTGGACGACATCGGTGCAGGCATGCGGGACAACGCGAACAACACGGATTCCGCGGACGACGCAATGGCCGGCCTGTTCAAGGGGAACGGCCAATGAGCGACGAGAGCGTCGCCGAAAAAGTTTACGAAGCGGGCATTGAGATCGTCAATCCCGGTGGCCGCCCCGACGTCTTGCGGGACGCTGCTCGCGGCTGGCGATCCATGAACAAGCACCTCGAGAGCATGTTCTCCGAACTCGACAAGCAGGTGGAGAACACTCTTGGCGATCATTGGCGAGGAGATTCGGCCGACGCCTTCAAGGCGCACTGGAGCGAGCTGGCGAAGGCCGTCGACGAAACCCTTCCGGTCTTCGCAGAGGCGGCCAAGGGCTTGGACGAGGCAGCGGATTCGATCGAAGAGATCAATGACGAGATCCACCAGATCTACTTGGAGATCGGTGTCTCGGTTGCCGCGGGTGTCGCACTGTCCTTCGTGACTCTGGGATTCGGCGCGGCTGCCGGCGCTGCCAACGCGGCCAGGCTCGCTGCCCAGGCCGCCCGAGCAGCCACACGTCTCGGCGCCGTCCTGAGCAAGGTGGCCAGAGCATTCCGTGCGGTGCAGACCTTCGCCCGCGCAGGAAAGTGGCAGAGGTTCCTGGTAGAGATGGGCACGCAGTACACCGGCGGGTTCGCCTCCGGCGTGGGGACCAGCATCGCCAGTGGCAAGGGGCCCGAGTGGCGGGACAACGCCATCAACGCCGGATACGGTGCGCTGGGCGGCGCCGGGGCAGGAGCTGCTATCGGTGGGCGCCTGGGCGGCGGGATCATCGAGAGCACCGTGTCTGGCGGCCTCGGTGGAGCCGGGGCGAGTGTTGTGGGCGACCTGACCAACAACGCGATCAAAGGTGACGACAACGACGCCACCCAGATCACCATCGGCGCGGTCGCCGGCGGTCTCGGCGGCGCTGCGGGAGGTGCAGCCACCCATCATGCGGTCAACGTTCCGGGAGGCCTCAACGGAACGCGTGAGCTCGGCATCGATGTTGGCATCAATGGTGCCGTGGGCCTGGGAACCGGAGAAGCCGGTAACGACGTCAAGGATGCGCAGGAAGATGCTGCGAAGGGAAACGAGAAAGGCGCCAACAGCGTGAAGGAAAAGCCTGACACTGAAAAGTTCGGAGCATTCGGATGAGCCCGATGAGTACCGGGGCTGTTCGGCTCGGGCGGTGGGTTTCTCTTTGTGGGGTCGTCTCTCTCGTCGTCATCACGGGCAGCTGGCTGTTTCTGGGAGCGGGGCCCGTCAGGACCTCGCTCACGTGGGTGGGGCTCGCCGTCCTCGTGGGATGTGTGGTGGCGGTCGCGGGGCAGGGGCGATCCGGTGGGCGGGTGTCGCGTACGGAGGCGTACGGCTTGGCGGTGGCGTCCGTACGGGGGCCGGGCGCAGGCCAGTTGGGCGTGCAGTCGGTACCGGCGACGCTTCACGGGGCGCGTTGGGTCTGGATCCGGGTCGCTGCGGTCGCGGTCGCCGTGGTGACCACGGCGGTGCTCGCCGCGTGTCTCGGTTTCGCTCAGCCCGAACGTTCCGGGGCGGCTGCGGCCATCGCGGACGCCGACTACGTGATCGAGGAGTTGCCGATCGTCTCGGTCGCGGCCGTCGATTCCGCGGGGAGCAGTTCGCGGAGTTCGACCATGGCCGACTACACCGTCAACCTGCCGTCGGCGGAAGGTGATCGGACCACGCCCGCGACATTCCGCGCGTACAACGGCAAGGGCGTACGAGGGGTGGGTGAAACCTACGAGGTCGCCTACGCGCCGGAGCAGCCGGACCTCGGCGCGGTCGGCGACACCTCGGTCGACGCCGTCGAGGGACAGCTCACCGGGCATGCCCTGTCCTCCCGCAGCATTCCATTCGTCGCGGTCGGGTGGGCGATCGCGGTCGTCCTGGCGCTGGCCGTGGGGACGGGTGTCGCGGCGCGTCCTCGTCGTGAGCATCGCGTGGGCGGCGACTGGGTCGCGCTGCGGGCGGTCGTCACGGGGCAGGCGGAGCACGTGGAGGAGACCGGCGGTGGCATCGGCACTCCGACCAACCGCGGGAAGAGCGGCAGTCGTTACGCGTGCCTGACGTTGCGGACCGATGCGGGCGAGGACGTCCCGTTGGCGATCTCGGCGAAGCTGCGGGCGGCGGCTCCCGTACTCACCGGCACCGAGGGCCGGCTCCTGTGGAACCCGCAGGGCGGCGACAAGGCCAAGGTCACCGCGGACTTCGTCGCCGACGACGGCTGGCAGCTGCCAGGGCGCGTCCCCCGCACGGTCGCGGCCCACATCGCCGCCGGGCCGCGCGGTCCGGTCTCCGTCGACGCCGGTCGCCGTAGCAAGCTCCTCGAACTCGGCGGCTTCTGGCCGCGCACGGTGCCGCTGGGCCTCGTGGTCGGTCTGCTGGTCGCGGCCGCCGCGGCGGGGGCGTTGCTCGTGCCGGTGAACGGTGGTTGGCGGGTCTGGACGGCCCTCGTGGTGGTACTCGCGCCGCTTCTCGGCCAGCTGCTGGCCAAGGAGTCGGTGGAGAGCGCTCCCGGGGTCGCTGTGGAGACCTGACCCGGCTCGAATCGAACGCGCACGACGTGCTGTGCCCAGTACCGTCCGCGCACCAGAGTAGGTGCGCGGACGGCCTCGGCGATCTTCCGGAGAGGTGTGCGGCAGTCGACTGTGGGCCGGGGCGACCGCCCTACCTCATGAGCCAACCCGGTCGGCGAAGCGTCCCGCATGCGTGGACACGGACGCGGTCAGCGCGATCCACGAACCGTCGGCGAAGGCGAGTTCGAAGCGGCTCCGTTGGAGGAGGCCCTTGGGGTTCGCGCGGATTTCGGTGACAGACGCTCGATGCGCCTCCCATTGGGGCTCGTACACCCGCTTGAGCTGCCACAGTTTCGAGCGGTCGGCGAGTGCCAGGACCCGGCGGTCGGTCACGGCGAGCATGAGCACCACGGCGGGAAGGTATGCGGCGCTGTAATGCGTCACCAGGAATTGCCCGGCCTGGCCGTCCCAGCCGCCGTGCAGGGCCTTGCCGTGGGCAGCTCGCATCAGGCTGTTGTCGATCGCCTGCTCGGCCGACTCCAGTGCGTTCTCCACGCGCCCCATGGGCTTCGGCTCGCTCGGCCGCAGGAAGTTCCGCACCGGCCCGGGAAGGCGGGACTTGATCCGACGCTCCAGGTCGGACTGCTGCGACGGTGGATGCCGCAGCCACAGCGGCCGGTCCGGCGTCCCCGGCGCCAATCCGCACTCGCAGGCCGCGATCAGCTTCTCCCCGGGATGCAGGTGCGGCTCGACCTGGCTGCGGTACTCCGGATTCATCGAGTGCGTCCCCCGTACTTTTCACGACCCCGAACGTGGCTCCGGACATGCCACCGGGGGCGGCAGATGCTTTCGCATCCGCCGCCCCCGGTCACGTATCGCTGCGCGCGCGTCACTCAGTACGCGCGCGACGACGCGTTACGACCAGACGCTGGTGTTCCGGCTCTCGGTCGCCTGGTAGTTCTGGGCGGCCGTGTCGAGCGCGCGGGCGATCGACTCGAGCGTCTGGTGCAGGGACGCGGCGCGCTTGTCCCACTCCTGCTGCTTGGCCTGGTAGCCCTCCTGGGCCGCACCTTCCCAGCTCGAAGCGATGCGCTTGACGCCGGCCTCGAGGTCGTCGAGCTGCTGGCGGACGTTGCTGGCCGTGGACTTGACGTCCTGCGACGCCTGGGAAATGGTCTGGAAATTGACCAGAACCTGACCGGACATGATGTCTCCCCCGGGGGATGTTGGACGGAAGGGTGGTGAAGGATTACGACGGTGGCGCGCTGCCCACTGCCCGCCTGCGGCGGCGCGGGATCAGCGGCCGGGGAGGCTCATCCGAAGGGAGAGGCCTCGGCGCCCGACGAGACGTGCGAGATCGAAGCGGCCTGCTCGTCCTCGGACGTCTGGTAGTTCGAGGCCGTCGAGTCGATCGCTTCCTTGATCTCATTGAGCACGCGGTTGAGGGCGGTGGCGTCCTCGTTCACCTGGCTCTGCAGGTTGTTGTACGCAGTGGCCGCCTGGCCCTTCCAGCCGGACGTGATCGAGTCGACCACCGTCTGCAGTCGCTGGATCTCACCCTGGATGGACTCGTTCACCTGGGAGATACGGCCGCTGAACGCGACCATCTCCTCGTGCGTCACATTAAATTGACCGGCCATGGCCACTAGCCCCCATGAGAATTCGACATCGGTCCCCGCGCCGCTCGGCCCCCGGAGGGGACTGGGGTGCGGGTGGCACTTATCGACAGTGCCGCGACTGTACTTTAGCCACAACTGACACGGTCACCCAAGGCGGTTCCCAGGTGACCGGCCGTGCCGTGACAGGATCCACACAATGTCACGGGCCGACATGGGGCCACGGTGTGCACACAGGTCCCATACGTCCGTTACATCGGTTTCGTCAGTTACATCGAGTGTGTCGGTGACGTGAGCGGAGTCGGTTGCGTCGGTGACGCGAGCGAAGCCAGTTACGTCGGTGACGCGAGCGAAGCCAGTTACGTCGGTGACGCGAGCGAAGCCAGTTACGTCGGTGACGTGAGCGACAGCGTTGCGTCAGCCGAAGACGGATCTGGCGCGAGCGTCTTCCGAGTGTTGTCCGGGCCGGCCGGATCCACCGCTCTCCTCATTGCTCGGCCCAGTACTCGACCCGGCGCCCGGTTCCTCCGCCGCCGGCTGGTCCCCTCTGAGGCGTCCGACCCCGCTCTGAGCCGCGTCGCCGAGCGCCCCGGTCGCGCCCTCGACCGCGCCGTCCACCGCACCCTGTGCGCTCTCGCCCGGCGACGGGATCATTGAACTCGGGTCCAACGCCTCCGTAGCGGCGTCGCCCGCACCCGGCAGGCTCTCCGCGGTGCTGTCCACGATGCTCTGGGCCGCGGCCCCGGCCCCCTGACCCACGCCCTCGCCCGTCGCGTGCACACCCTCACCGATGCCCTCACCGACCGCGCCGAGCCCCTCGCTCGCGGCTCCGCCCACGAGCTTGCCCGCCGGGCCCATCCGCCCCGTGGCATCGTCGATGGCACCCGCGGCCCCGTTGACGGTCTCCGACGCGAACGTGCCCGCGCCGACCACGGCCGCCTCACCCCACTTCATGCCGTCCTGCGCGCCGAAGTGGTTCTGCACGCCCTGCTGGAGGAGGTTCTGCCCGGCCGCCTTGCCCGCCTCGACGGCCGCTTCCTTCACCACGTCGAGGACGATCTCCTTGACCGACTGCACCGCCTGCTGCTCGACGGCCTGAGTAACCTCCTGGATGAGCTTCTGCTTCAGCTCATCGAGGATGCGGCGCACGAAGAGCCGGGTCGCCTGGGTCGCCCCCGCCGCGCCGACCTCCGACAGACCGAACGTCACCGGTGCCGCGGCCTGCGCCGCCGCGATCTCGAAGGCCAGCGCGATGAGCTGCACGATGACCGCGATCTTGCTGGCGAGAACGATGACGGCGACCGCGTCGAGCGCGAAGGCGAGGATCTCGGCGGCCGTCGCGGCGTCCTCGAGGTAACCGCCCCCTCCGCTCGAGAACTTCTTCCACGCCTCCTCGAAACCCGCGGCCGCGTCACCGGAGTTGGCGCCGAGGACGGTGCTCGCGGCCGTGGTGCCGTCGCTCTGGGTGTCCCGGACCGCTGTGGCGAACTGTCGCCAGGCCTCGGCCGCTTCGTGGATCTTGTCCTCGTCGGCGTCGGGCCAGCTGTAGCCGAGCAGGTCGAGGACCCATGCGACCTCGTCGGGCAGGGTCAATGCCATGCCGTGTCACTCCCCCGTGGTGCGTGTGATGGTGGTGCGTGTGTTGGTGGCTCGTGGGTGCGGCGCACACGTACGTACGTGTGCGCATGCGTGCGTGTGTGCGTGCGGCGCGTGAGTGTGCTCAGCGGTCAGAACTGCATGCCAAGGCCCGGGCGGCTCGACTGCTGCCCGATCATGATCTGGGCCTGGTCGCCCTCGGTCACCTCGTACTGAGTGCCCATGACCTTCAAGTTGCCGCCGATCTTGTCGAGCTCGTCGGCGAGGTGCTCCATCGACGTCGACATGCCTTCGCGCACCGGCTCGTAGATGTCGTTGAAGGTCCCGATGATGTCCGCGCCCCAGTCGCTCTCGGCGCTTCCGAGGGCGGACTTCAGCTCCTTCGTGGCGGCCATGAAGGACTTGCCCAACTCGCCGAAGGAGGCGCCCTGTTCCTTGAGCACCGCCGGGTCCACGTCAAAGCCGCCTGAGCCGAAACCTGCCATGTGCTCCCCCGTGAATGTGCATGTGCGTGTGCATGCCCGTCATGCAAGTAGGGCTGGGTGGCGCGTAGTTGAGGCGCGCATCGGCCCGAGCCCACGGACGTAGAAGTCCGACAACACGACCTTAGTGATCCCGACGCACAGGACTCGCCTCAAAGCGCCGGTCTTCACCGGCTCCGCGCACGATTGCCATGTACCTGCGGTAGCGTTCCGCGACTGTCCACAACCGCATCCGTAGGCGCGGGGAGAGCCCTACCGCGATCCCTTCGGCACAGGGGGAATCACCCGAAAGATGTCCCACTACCAGCAACAGCAGCCGCCACCTCACCCGGCGCCCGGTGGCTACCCGCCCCCGAAGCACCAGGTCCCCTTCATGGCGCGCCTGATCGGCGTCGGAGTCATGCTCGTCACGCTCATCGGCGGCGGCATCCTCGGCTGGCAGGCGACGTACGCCGCCGGGCTGCGCGGGACACACGGCGAGTTCACGGTCTCCCAGTGCTCGGCGCACACCGTCAGCTACCGCTCGCACGGCAAGCACCGCACCCGCGAAGAGGTGGAGTGCCACGGGACGTTCACCGCGGACGGCGGCAAGGGCGACGACCCCAACGCCTACCTCGAACCGTCGTCCTCGCACTCCGCGGGATCGAAGATCTCGGTGACGCAGACGGACTCCGCGTCGACGCTGGAGAGCCGCCAGTTCTCGTACGTCGAGGCCAACGCCTGGAACGCCGGGCTGATGTGCGCCTTCGCCTTCGGGATGCTGATCGGCACCGCCCTGGGCGCCTTCATGACGGTGACCGGCTACACCGGTACGCGCAGCAGGGTTTCGTACGGCACCGCGTGGCGCTCCACGGCGGGCGGGGCGACGCGACCGATCATCTTCGGCCTGGCCGCGTTCGGGGCGCTGGGCGTGGTGGTGTCGTTGCTGCTGGGGCTGGCGCTGTAGGGGTCGTTGCAGTGGTGGTGGCGGTCGTTACAGCTGTCCCTGTTGTCGTCAGCGACAGACCAGCGTTGTCGTCAGCTATAGACCAGCGACACGACCGCGCCTCCGGCCGCGATGAGCACGCCCAGACCGGCCAGGCCGCAGAGGGTCGGACGCACGGGGCCCCAGCTCCCGATACCTCGCCACGCCTGGCCAATACTGATGCGGCCGTACGACGGGACCGGACGTCGATTCGTAGAGCTGGGCCGCGGCGAGTAGCCGGTGAGGACACAGAACAGACCAACGGCCACCGTGAACGCCCCGGCCCCCATCAAGAAGAGGGCGCGGGAGAGTTCGCTCGGGATCAGCTCGTCGCCCGCGTAGTCGGAGTACCCGTCCGGGACCTTGAAAGCGGCCACCTCGCCCGGGTCGCCGTGCCAGAGCATCTCGGCCGAGACCCCGGTCACCGTCTGCCCGTTGACGTCGTCCTCGAACGTTCCCTCGCACTCGTGGTGGTCACCGGCGAAGGCGCACGACTCGATGCGGAACGTGCCGGGGTGCGCCGTGACGGTCGCATGCCCATTGAGGGCACCGGCCCCGGCCAGCCCGAAGAAGAGGCCCAACAGGACGACGAACGTTCCGAACAGCCAACCGCCCAGGTGCTGTAGGACATAGACACTGCCGGTCTGCCGCTCCTCCTGCCCGATGACCATGTCACGCACCCCCCGCCAGCCAGCTCCCGACGAACAGCACCGGGCACAGCACCGCAACCACCACGAGGATCGGCAGCGCCGGACCGCGCTCATGTCGCACGACCCGCCACGCCTCCTCCAGGGTGACCCGGCCGAAGCGGCGTTCACGTTCACGCCAGACACCGATGAACGGGCCGTAGTGGAGGGGCGGTCGCGGCTGGTAGCCGGTCAGCAGGAAGAAGGCGCCGACGAGCCACAGCAGGTCCGTGAGGCCGAGCCAGAAGAGCGCCCTGGACAGCTTGGCCGTGGTGAGTTCGCCGTCGACCGTGGCCGTGTAGCCGTCGTCCGTCTTGAACGCGGGGAGTGCGGCGTTCGGGACGGCGTCGTGGTCCCACCGCACGTCGGCGCCCTGGGTCTTCTCGCCGGTCTCGTCGTCCTCGAAGGTGCCGGTGCAGGTGTACGCCGCGCCCGCGGGCTCGCACGACTGGACCACCACGGATCCCGGCCGCGCCGAGACCGTCACGTGCCCGTCGAGGTACCCGACGCCCGCCCAGGCCGTCGCGCCGCCGATGACCACGATGGCGAGCCCTGCCAGCCAGCCGAACATGCGCCTGAAAATGTAATTGCGCCGCTCCACGTACTGGTCGGCGGCCCCCGTAGATGTCACGTCAGCGCCCGTCCTCAACGAATCCTGTTGTCACGCGGCGGGGCGTTCTTCGGGTCCTCGTCCGGGTCGTACTCCCGGACCTTCTGCCGCTCTTGCGGCGACATGTTCCGCCACTGCTCCCGCATGCCGGACAGCCCCTCACCCAGGGCGCGATGACCCGACGGCGAGTCCAGTACGTCCTTCAACTCCATACGTCCACCGAGGAGTTGACGCGCGAGATCCTGCAACGCGGGCGGAGCGCCCTTCATGTCGCGGACCTTGCGCAGCGACGCCGTCAGGTGCTCGTTCTGATCCTCGGTGAGGTTCTTGTCCTCGATCGGGTACTCGCGCTCACCCTGCGGACCGAATCCATTGCCACCACTACTCATGGTGTGGTGCCCCCTAGCTGTGTGTCTGTGTACGTGGCGAAGCGCCTTCACCGCCGCCGTCCGGTGCCCGGCTCGGGCGCGGGCTCAGGCGGGTCGCATCGCGTCCCGTACCCTAACGGACCGGGCCGCCGGAGCCCGCGACCCCACCCCCACCCCACACCCCCACCGAAGGTCGGTAGTCGCGTGAGTCAGCCTGTGCAGGCGCAGCCGAGGACCCGCTTGCGGGATCGCGGCGTTCTCGGATTCATGTTCATTGCGATCTTCGTGGTGATGGCGGCCTGGTTCTCGCTCCAGGCCGTCTACTCCAGCGGAAATATCGGAACTAGCGGGACTTTCAAGGCGATTTCGTGCAAAGAGTCCTTCGGCAGGGCTCCCGGGGGCTCCCACAGAAACGGCTCCTCGCACGATCCGCAGGTGACGTGCAAAGGCGCGTTCCGTCCCGACGGGGGCGGCGCGGCCGCCGCATCCGTCCGTATGACACTGCTTCCCGGGGACGCCCCGGTCCCGGACGGCGACGACTACATCCGACGGCTGATGGACTCCGGAGGTAAGGGCACTGAGCTGCACACCGCCCGCCTGAACCCCGACTCGGTGATCGGAAACTTCCTCGGCGAGTTCAATACGTCGAATCCGGGGAAGACGGAGCGGTCCGCGCTCGCCGTGCTGTTCAGCCTCTTCTTCCTCGCGGCCGGGATCTTCTGCCTCCGGGCGGACTGGCCGCGAGGCGGCGGCGGGAGCGTCCCACTCAAGGTCGCCTGGAGTCAGAGCATCGGCCCGGGGACGCGCGGCACCGTGATCACGGTCGCCTCCATGGCGGTCGTCGGCATCATCCTGACGAAGATCTTCATCTGACCGGTCACGCACGTGGGCCCCGAGTCGAGTACGACTCGGGGCCCACGGCGTTGCCGGGCGTGCGTTACGCCAGGAACGTCAGCAGCGGTCCCGTCACCAGCAGCACAAGACCCAGGACGCAGAAGCCGACGATCGACCACAGGATCAGGGCTCGGGAGCGCACGATCTGCCACGCCTCCCCGAAGGAGACGCGACCCCACCGGGACCAGCTGCCGGACATCCGCGGCGGGCGCGGCGTGTATCCGGTCGCCAGGAAGAAGGTGCCTACGCCGACCATCAATGCGGCAGCACCGAACGCCATCGATGCCCCATCGAGCATCCCCGTGGTGACCTCGCCCGGGTTGTCGTACGAGTAGCCGCCGTCCGGCGCCCGGTACACGGCCGCGAGGCCGCCCTTGAACTGCTCGGTGGGCGCCACGAAGAGGGCGTCGTCGAACATCCGATGGTCCCCGGCGTCCTCTCGGAACGCGCCGGTAGTCGTCCCCGGCGGGCGCACACGCGGCGAACCCGAACAGTCCGGGCGTGCCGGCGCCGTCCTGGGGAGTGACGTGCCGGCCGACCCAACCGCCCGCGGAGATCAGGATCTTGATGGCGAACACGACGAGCACGGCGCCGATGATCCAGCCCGTACCGCGCCGCGGTACACGAACGAGCGACGGGTCCGATGGCGCTGCCATGCCTCGCTGTTGGTGGCCATGGACACTAGCGGACCCTGCCGTCGCGCCCGGGAGCGTTCTTCGGATCCTCGTCCGGGTCGTACTCCCGGACCTTCTGCCGCTCCTGCGGCGACATGTTCCGCCACTGCTCCCGCATGCCGGACAGCCCCTCACCCAGGGCACGGTGACCGGACTGCGAGTCCAGTACGTCCGTCAACTCCATACGTCCACCGAGGAGTTGACGCGCGAGATCCTGCAACGCGGGCGGAGCGCCCTTCATGTCGCGGACCTTGCGCAGGGACGCCGTCAGGTGCTCGTTCTGCTCTTCGGTGAGGTTCTTGTCCTCGATGGGGTACTCGCGCTCACCGAGGGCGTCGTAACCATTGCGCTTGTCAGCGGTCATGGGATGGGTCTCCTTCGGCTGGAACGGTGACGGGCGGGCGAACAGGTGTGAGCGGTCAGCCGAACGCGGCGCGCACGTCCGCATCGGCCTGCGAGCCACCGGAGGCGCCACCGCCTTCCGAGGAGCCGGTGTCTCCAGCGGCTCCGCCCGACTCTGCGGAAGGGGACTCACCCGAGCCGCCGTTACCGGACGAGCCCGTCGGCTCCGAACCACCGCTGCCGCCCGACGAGCCGTTCTCGGAAGTGCCGCCACCGCCCTGGTCCGTGCTGGGCGTGGAATCTCCGGTACCCCCGGACGTCCCTGACGACGCCGACGGCTTCTCCGTACCGTTGTTGAAGAGCTCGCCCGCCCCCTGCACGGCAGTCCGCAACCCGCCCGGGTCGCCTGAATCCGCGGCCGCCAAGCCTTGGACGACCTTTCCGCCGGCCTTGGCCTCGAAGTCGTAACCGGTGCCCTCGTCGTTCACCTCGACCTCGCCGGCCACCTTGCCCATGGCCGGATTGACGACCGAGGCACCGAATCCCAGAGCAGACTCCGCCAGGCTGCCCTGCGCACCGAACCCCACCTTGATGCTCTGCGTCGCCGCCTCCGAGGCGACGGACTTCAGGGTGTCCTTGGCCAGGTCCTCAAGGATGGTCTTCGCCTCCTTGACGACCCGCTCCTTGAGGGCGTCCTGGATCGCCTGCCAGACCTTCTGCGCCGCCTCCTTGAGCAGGCGCGCCACGAGCTGCCTGATCATGACGACCCGGGCCGCGAACGCCGCCTCGGAAGCCCCGAGGGTCTCGATCGCGGCCGCCTGCGCGACGGCGAACTCGATGGCCAGATCGATGAGTTGGACGATGATGGCGATCTTCATCTCGGCCACGATGGCCGCACATGCGGTGAGCGCCCCGGCGAGCGCCCCCGAGGACACACTGATCACATCGAGGTAACCGACCCCGAGCGCAGCGTTGGCGAACTTTCCCCACTCCTCGGAAAACCCCTCGACTGCTTCACCCGAGAAATTCTCGGCCGGCCGAGCGGCCATGCCGCCCTGCGACTGCGCGTCGGCCGCGGCCTGTCCGAGCTGGAGCCACTCGTTGGCTGCCTCGACCATCTTGATCTCGTTCAGGTTCGGCCAGTCGAACCCGAGAAGGTCCAGGACGAAGTCCAGTTCAGGCGGCAGTACGGTGATCTCGTCCAAAGCCACGTGCTTGCTCCTCAGCAGTACATCAACGACAGCGGTACATCTACGAAGGCGTGCAGGTGTGCACTCGACCTTCCATCGCGGGTGCCGTCAGCGACTAGGACCCGCGGTTCTGAGACGCCTGCATCAGCGTCCGGAAGTGGTCCTGCTCCGTCGTGTCGTACTGCTCGGCCATGGAATCGAGCTTCTCCCCGACGCCCTTCAGGCCCTCCGTGAGGTGCTCCAAAGAGTCGCGGATACCCGCGCTGATCGGCTTGTAGAAGTCGAGGATCGCAGTGGCGATCCCTGCATCGTCATCGCCGAAGCCCTCTTCGTGGTCCTCGATCGCGTCGCCCGACTTCTTCGCCGCCGAACCGAACGCCTCAGCGAGCCGCGCGAATTCTTGCCCCATCGACTTCAGGACATCCGGATCGATATCGAATCCACTGCCGCCCGCCATGAGCCTTCCCCCTGCCGATCACATACCAGTCCCGGCTCCACTGAGCCGGTGTCGTACTGTAGTCGACCGAATTCACAAGAGCGCACAATGCACCCTCTCTTCACGTACCTGCCGTACTGCCTCCACGGGAGCCCGCTACGGTGCGAAACCTCCCTTACCCACCGCCCAGGGCCCAACAGGACTTTCCACATGACTTCCGCTGCCTTCCCCTCCCCTCCCTCGCCCTCCGATCCTGCGACCGAAGCAGGCAAGGCCACCCCTGTTCCTCCTTCACCGATCGGGCGGTGGTTCGGTGTCGCGCTGTTGATCGCCGCACTCGCTGTCGTGTGGTACGGCTTCTCCACTGCCGCGATGTCGACCGGCGTCGTCGGCACACGCGGCGACCTGTCGCTCAGCCAATGCGACACGACGTACGGCTCGGGCGGCTCAACGCGCTCGCACAGCAGCCGTCCGAGCCACCGGGTCACGGAGCTCAGCTGCACCGGGACGTTCCGCTCCTCGGACGGTGACGTCGTGGACAGGTCGGCGCGGCTCGTGCTGGATGGAGACTCGGGAAGCGGTGACGGCGAGGCCATCGACAAGATCCGGGAGCAGAACTACGACCAGGGATACAAAAAGGGCTACGAGGTCCCGGTCAACCAATCGTCGGACGGCAGCCTGTACGTCACGAGTTGGCTGTCCGTCGCGAACTGCCTCTGCCTCGGCTTCCTCGCCTTGATCTTCCTCGGCTACAGCTTCACGTGCATCGCCGCCGGGCACTTCCCGAAGAAGGGCATCGGCCCCTCGTACTCCGAGGGCACCGCCACTCTGCCCAAGTGGCTGTCCACCACGGAGTCCTGGCTGTGGGTGATCGGCGGCATCGGTCTCGTGCTCGCCGTCGTCTTTCGCGTACTGCTCATGTTCGGCGGCTTCGCGAGCCTGTTCTTCTGAGGCTTCTGATCCAGTTCTGACGCTCTCCCTCACGTTAGGGTGCCCCGGCGGGCCCGGGGCGGGCACCTGGAAGGCCCAGGCGAGGGATCCGGTGGCCCGGGGAGTGGGTATTCATGGCTTTTCGGAAGTTCCTCAGTTCGCTCGGTGTCGGTGCGCCCGAGGTCGAGACCACGCTCAGTGCGAGCGCCGTACGGCCGGGGGATCAACTGCACTGCAATGTGCGGCTGCAGGGCGGGTCCGTGGACATCGAGGTGGAGCGGGTCCGGATCGAGATCGTCACCCGGTTCGAGGACCGGGAGGAGACCGAGGTCCTGTGGAGCAACCCGGGTGTCGTCAGGTCGCTGGTGCTCGGTGAGAAGTTCGAGCTCAAGGCCGGGGAGACGAAGGACGGGCAGGTCTCGTTCGAGGTGCCGTGGGAGACCCCGTTGACGCACGTACTCGGCGGGCGGCCGCTCAAGGGGGCGCGGGTCGCGGTGCGTACGGAGTTGACCGTCGACAATGCCGTGGACCGCGGTGACTTCGACGAGATCCAGGTGCACGCACTGCCGGCGCAGGACGCGCTGCTACAGGCGTACGCCAACCTCGGTTTCCGCTTCGACGAGGCGGAGGTGAAGAAGGGGACCCCGAGCGGCGGCCGGAACTCGCAGACCGATTACTGGCAGGAGATCGAGATGTGGTTCCCGTCGGACTACCGGCGTCCGGGCGGGCAGTTGGAGACGGTGTTCGTGGCGCGCCACGACTCGCTCGACCTGATCACCGGCCCGCACGGGCCGTACCCCTTCTCGTACAGCAACATCGACCTGCCCGCGTGGACGGCCTGGCTCGACCAGCATCTGCGGGCGACCTTCCAGCGATAACGCGTCATCCGAGTACGAGCACTCATACGCACTCATACGAGGGAGGGGGCCGCGTCCGTATCGGACGTGGCCCCCTCCCTCGTATGAGTTGCTCGTACTCGCCTACTGCGGCGGCTGCTGCTGCGTCCAACCGGACGGCAGGCCGCCGCCACCCGGCTGCTGCGGCGGCTGCTGTTGCTGCGGCGCCTGGGGCGGCTGCTGTTGCTGTTGCTGTTGCTGCGGGTAGCCGTAGCCCTGCTGGCCCGGCGGCTGCTGCCCGTAACCCTGCTGCTGCGGCGGGAAGCCGGCCGGGGGCATGCCCGGCTGCTGGCCGCCGTACATGCCGCCCGCCTGCATCTGGGCCTCGGCGCGCTGCGCGAAGTCCTCGGCGATCAGCGACGCGATCTCGAAGTACGCCTCACGCGTCTTCGGACGCATCATGTCGAGGTCGACCTCGGCGCCCGCCGCCAGGTGCTCGTCGAACGGGACGACGACCACGCCGCGGCAGCGCGTCTCGAAGTGGCTGACGATGTCGTCCACCTTGATCATCTTGCCGGTCTCGCGGACACCGGAGATGACCGTGAGGGAACGCTGGACGAGGTCCGCGTAGCCGTGCGCCGACAGCCAGTCGAGGGTGGTGCTGGCGCTGCTCGCGCCGTCCACCGACGGCGTCGAGATGATGACCAACTGGTCGGCCAGGTCCAGGACTCCGCGCATCGCCGAGTAGAGGAGACCGGTACCCGAGTCGGTGAGGATGATCGGGTACTGCTTGCCGAGGACGTCGAGCGCGGAACGGTAGTCGGCGTCGTTGAAGGACGTCGAGACGGCCGGGTCCACGTCGTTGGCGATGATCTCCAGGCCGGAGGGGGCCTGCGAGGTGAACCGGCGGATGTCCATGTACGAGTGCAGGTGCGGGATGTTCTGCACCAGGTCGCGGATGGTCGCGCCGGTCTCACGGCGCACGCGGCGGCCGAGCGTGCCGGCGTCCGGGTTGGCGTCGATCGCCAGGATCTTGTCCTGGCGTTCCGAGGCGAGGGTCGCGCCGATCGACATCGTCGTGGTCGTCTTGCCGACGCCGCCCTTGAGGCTGATCACGGCGATCCGGTAGCAGGACATGACCGGCGTGCGCATCATCTGGAGCTTGCGCTGCCGCTCGGCCTCCGCCGCCTTGGCGCCCAGCTTGAACTTGCTGGGGCCCTTGTTGTTGTTCTTGCGCTTCGGCTGGTTGCGCAGGAGGCGGTCCGAGCTGAGCTCGACCTGCGCGTTGTAGCCGAGGGGCGCACCCGGCGCCGAACGCTGCTGGCCGGCGCCCGGGTCCCAGCCCGCGCGCGGGTCGACGGCCGGCTGCGGGTACGCGTTCGGGGCGGGGGCCCCGGGAGCGGCCTGCTGACCTGGGGGCGGCTGCTGACCGGGAGCCGGTTGCCCCGGAGCCGGTTGACCCTGCTGAGGCGGCTGGCCGTACGGGGTCTGCGGTGCGGGCGGTGCCGCCTGGCCCGGCTCCTGACCGGGGGCGGGCTGCGGCTGCGGCTGGCCCGGCTGCTGCGGCGGGTAGCCGTAACCGGGGGCCGGGGGCTGCGGGTAGCCGTAACCGGGGGCGGGCGGCTGCGGGGCGGGCTGGCCGGGAGCCGGCTGCTGCGGCGCAGGCTGCCCGTAGGGACCCGGCTGCTGCGGGGCGGCGGGCTGGCCGTAGGGGCCCGGCTGTTGAGGAGCGGGCTGGCCGTACGGGCCCGGCTGCTGCGGCGGCATCGGCTGACCCGGCTGACCGGGAGCGGGCTGCGCCTGGGGCTGGGGTTGCGCCGGAGGCTGCGGCTGGGGCTGGGGTTGCGCCGGAGGCTGCGGCTGGCCCGGCTGCTGCTGCGGCGGGTAGCCGTAACCCGGAGCCGGGGGCTGCGGGTAGCCGTAACCGGGGGCGGGCGGCTGCGGGGCGGGCTGGCCGGGAGCCGGCTGCTGCTGCGGCGCGGGCTGCGGGTAGCCGTACCCACCGGCGGCCGGGGCCGGCTGACCGGGAGCGGGCTGCTGCTGCTGCGGCGGGTAGCCGTAACCAGCGGCGGGCGGCTGCGGCGCCGCCGGAGCGGCACCAGCCGCGGCCGAACCGGCCGCGGCAGCCGCCTGGTTCACATCGGGAGCGTCCCCGGACGTCGTGGCCTCGGCCGCCGCCGTCCCGGATTCCGCTCCGTCAGCGGCGTCGTCGTCATCGTCATCGTCGTCGTCCCCCCACAGGTCACCCGTGGGATCGACGGCCCCGGAGCGGCGGCTCGACGCGGCGGGATCGGCGGCGGCAGCGGGCGGGGCGGCAGGAGGAGCAGCCGGCGGCGCGGCGGGAGCGGCCGGTGCCGCCTCCCCCGCGCCCGTACTCGTACCCCCGAACGTCGGGAACCCGGGCGCGGCCGGCGGCGGCGCGGACCCCTCGGACGAGGGAACCGGCGCGGGCGGCGGCGGAGTCGCGCTCCCCCCTGCCGTGTCGGACGAGGGGGTCGCAGGCGTGCCGGACGGCGGCGTAGTACTCGATTCGCTTGGCTGCGCGTACCAGGACGGCGCGTCGAAATCGAGCCGGAACTCTCCCGTCAGCTCCGTCTCGATCGAACCGTCGCCGGGTTCCGGGTTCCGCTGGTCCCGGTCACTGGTCACTGTGCCTCCTGGTCTCTGCTGTGCACCTGAACGACCGGATCCGGCGGGACCTGGTGGGTCGCTCGTCGTCGCCCCCGACCGTCGCGGCGGCCCCGCGTCACTTGCGTCTCAGCCGTTCGTCCGGACAGCGTAAACGGTTCGGGGCGGCCCCCGTAAAGGCGGTACGTGTCACGTACCCGTCGGTACACGTCACGTACCCGCTCTCCACGGGGCCACCCCACGCCTCTTCGGGACCACCCGCCGCACGCCGGAACCCGCCGGGTGTCGATCCACCCGGCGGGCCGACAGGCGGACAGGCCGCCGCGCGTCAGTCCATCCGGCGCGGGCCGCCGAGCAGCCCGGTCTCCGGTTCCGTCGGCTGCACCATCACGAACTGGCGCTTGTCGCCCGCGATCCACAGCATCGTCGCGTCGCTGAGCGTCGGCAGCGTCTGGGTGAGCTGCTCGGGAAGGCGCAGCACCCGGCCGATGACCTCGGCCTCCTGCGGGGAGAGGTTCTGCAGTCCGATGACGTCGGCGCGGGCGAGCAGCCGCGGCGCGCGCGGGCCGAGGAACGGCACGACGGTGAGCGTCGACTGCCAGGGCGTCGGCGCGATCTGGGAGCGTCCGGGCTGCGCGCCCAGGTCCCGTACGACGAGGACCGGGCTCGCCACCGACGCGCCCTGCGCGGCCATCTGGCGCGGCTCGTACACGGAGACGCACTGCAGTCCGCCGCCCGCGGCCTGCGCCATCGGCGCCCACGCGGCGGGCCGCACGGACTCGACGGCGATCCGGGCGCCGATGGCCGCGGTGCGCAGCGCGATGATCTGCGCGGTCCACATCGAGCCGACGACGAGGATCTCGCGCGGCTTGGGCCGCAGCATGTCGAGGACGGCGGGGCTGCCCTGCGGGTCGACGCCGATGACGACACCGTCGTCTCCGACGCTCACGCCGAGCGAGCCGAGCGACTTCTTCGACATGACGTGCCGACGGCGGCGCGGGCCGCGAAGCCCGTAGCCGGGGCTGGTGAAATCCTCCTCGAACTCCGCGAAGTCGTCCTCGTTCGCCGGGTCGTCGGGGAGGGCCCGGTGCGTGGGCCGGCCGGAGCCGACCTCCGGCGCGGGCGCGTACGTCATGGTGGTGCCGGTGGCCACGGGGGCCGCCTGCTGCGGCACCTGGGCGATGCCGCCGACGACACCCTGGGACGGGTCCTGCGGCTGCGCGTACTGCGGCTGGGCGACCGCCTGCTGCTGGGCCGCCCGCTGCTGCGCCATCTGCTGCTGCCGCTGCTGGTCCTCCCACTCGCGGCGGCGCGCCTCGGCCTCCTCGGCGCGGCGCTGCTCCTCCTGGTAGCGGGCGCGCAACTGCCGCTGCTCTTCGGCGTGTTGGGACGCCGTGGCCTGCTGCTGGGCGGCGGCCTGCTGCTGCTGTTGCTGTTGCGGGTAGCCGTAGCCGCTCTGGTCCGGGGTCGGGTGTTGCTGTTGCTGCTGCGGATACCCGTAGCCGCCTGCCTCGGGCGTCGGCTGCTGCTGCGGGTAGCCGTAGCCACCCGCTTCGGGCGTCGGCTGCTGCTGCGGGTAGCCGTAGCCACCCGCTTCGGGCGTCGGCTGCTGCTGCGGGTAGCCGTAGCCACCCGCCTCCGGCGCCGGCTGCTGCTGGGCGGCGGCCTGCTGCGCCTCCCACTGCCTGCGCCGCTCCGCCGCCTCCGCGGCCCGTTGCTGCTCGGCGTGCTGTTCGGGCGTCAACTGCTGCTGTTGTTGCGGGTAGCCGTAGCCACCCGCCTCCGGCGCCGGCTGCTGCTGGGCGGCGGCCTGCTGCGCCTCCCACTGCCTGCGTCGCTCCGCCGCCTCCGCGGCGCGGCGCTCCTGCTCGGCGTGCTGTTCGGGCGTCATCTGCTCGCGGGGGTCCTGGTTGCCGGGGGTACTCATCAGCGCGTGCCTCCGAGGGGAAGGGTGGCGAGGAGGCCGGGCAGCTGTTCCCGGTCGAGACGGACGAGGCCGGCCTTGAGGCCGGAGGCGGCGCGCTCGAGTTCGCGCTTTGCCTGACCGAGTTCGTTCTCGCTGCGCGCCGAGAGGCGCACGTGCCCGCTCACCGCGACGTCCTCGCGGCCCGCGCGTGCGAGGGCGATGCTGAACGTCGTCGCGAGCGTACGGGTCGTGGACAGGCCGGACGCGAGCGCGCCGAGCGGCGTGCCACCGCGGCCGAGCTGCGGCCACGTACCGATCCAGTACGAGGCGTGCCAGCGGTCGTCGCACCGCCAGGCGCGCACGCTCTCCTCGGTACGCGGACCCGAACGGCCTTGCTGCGACTGGGCGTTGAGGTTGGCACGCGGGTTGACGCAGGTCGCGACGGAGAGCGCGGAGAGGACGGCGTTCTCGTCGAGGACCTCGGCGACGAAGCCCCGCCCGTTGAGGCGGCTGATCAGCTGGTCGGCGGCGCGCAGCAGGGCACGCTGGGCGCCGCGCAGGTCGCCGCCGCGCGCCTCCACGGCCTCCGGGCACAGCTCGGGGTCGAGCTTGAGCGCGACCCATGTCATCCGCACCGCGGGCGTTCCGGCCTGCGCCTGGAGCGCGGCGTACGCCTGCGCGGCGAGGGCCTGCGGCGGCAGGTGCGGGGCGGGCGCGGGCTGGGTGTACTGCACCAACTGCACCGATTCGAGGTGGATGTCCTCGACGTCCAGGGCGTCGGCGAGCAGCTCGACGGGCAGCGGTCGCGCGTCACCCTGCGGGCGCAGCGGGCCGGGCGCGGAGTCCACCTGAACGAGTGCCGTCAGGAACGAGCCATCGCCGACGAAGCCGACGAGCCGCCGGTCCCGGGCCTCGTACTCGAACGTGCGCAGGCTCGGGTCCGCCTCGAGGAGCGGCGCGAAGCCGCTGTCGATGTCGGCGGGCGGCGGCCCGCTGAAGGCGCGGCGGCGGCGCTTGAGGGCGCGGCCGATCGCCATCCACTCGGGAAGCGGGTGGCGGCGGCGCCGGCCGAGCTGGAGGAAGACGAGCAGTCCGCCGATGATGGCGGCGGGCAGCATGAGCACCGCCTTGATCGCGGCGGCCGCGACGACGAGCGCCAGCGCGATCTCGATGATGATCAAGTGGTGCGTGCTGATCGGCCCGAAGCTGCCGATCTTGCGAGGCAGCTTCGGCCTGGCCGGTCCCGCGGCCTGCTGCTGTACGGGCGGCGGGGCGACCTGCCCGGTACGCCCACCTCGTCCGCCCTGCCCGCCGGTGGGGCGGCCGCCGGAACGGCCCCCTCCGCGGCGCCCGTTCGGGGCTGGTCGCCCCTGATTGCCACGCTGTCGGGTCCTGCTGGCGCTGGACATCCCCCGCCCCGCTCCTTCGCTCGCTGCTGTACTGAATCGTGATGGCCGGCTGGGTTGAATCGGTCGGAATCGGACCGCCCGGGGCCATCGGGACCCAACGTCGGCTGGCGCGTGGAAAAACCGTACCCGTACGCTACGGCCCGATCACCACACGGCATAGTAGAGGCCCGTGCGGCGCACGCGCCGGGGGTGGTCGGGAAGTGGACCCAGCAATAGTCCAGCACGGTCCAGCGAGAACGGGGAGAATACGTAACGATGGCATCACGCCGCGACGAACTGAATGCCTACAATTTCGCACGCAAGCGGACCGTTGCCGCTTTTCTCAAGCCGCTCCCCAATGGCTCGGTCGACAGCGCACCGAGGCCGCTCAAGCGTGTGGTGCCCAGCATCGCCATGGCGGTGGTGGTCCTGGCGGGCTTCGGGGCGTGCGGAATGATGAGCCCGGTTGCCCCGAAGGGCTGGGACACCCCCGAGGCGGGGATCATCGTCACGGATCCGTCGGCGACGCGGTACGTGGTGCTCAAGTCGGGCGACAAGGACAAGAGCGGCAAGGACGTCCCCGTCCTGCACCCGGTGCTCAACCTCGCATCGGCGAAACTTCTGTTGGACCCGAAAAACAGCGGTGACGGTTCCGTGAAGACCGTCAAGGAAAAGTTCCTCGACGAATCGGATATCGCCCAGGGTTCGATGGTCGGAATTCCGTACGCCCCCGACCGAATGCCGAGCGACAAGGACGCGGGAGCGGCCAAGGTGTGGGCGCTCTGCCAGCAGGCGAGCGGCGGCACGGATGCGACGTCGGTGCAGCAGACCGTCTTCGTGCTCGACAAGAAGGACGCGCAGAAGGTCACGGCGAAGTCCTCGGGCAAGCTGGCGGGCGACCAGGCCCTGTACGTTCAGGACAAGAGCGGCACGCCGTATCTGGTGAGCAGCAAGGGTGTCGCGTACAAGCTCGCGGGGAGCTCCGCCCTCAGCCTCGACCAGCTCGTCCGCACGCTCTTCGGCGATCACGCCCAGCCGCGCACCGTCACGGACGACTGGCTCGGCACGCTCACCCAGAGCCCGGAGCCGATCTCGGTGCCGTCCGTGCCGGGCGCCGGCGGCCCCTCCAGCGCGAGCGGCGTACCGTCCAAGTACCGCACCACAGGCACACTCCTGCAGACCAACGGCGGCCAGCACTACCTGGTCGAGCAGAACCGGGTCATCTCCATCACCGACTTCCAGACGGCTCTGCTCAGGGAAACGCTCGGCGGCAACGCTCGGATCGCCACGATCACGCAGGGCGAACTGACCCTGGGCCAGGGAAGCCTGACGGGTGGTGACACCTGGCCCACCCAGGCCGTCTCCCTCGCCAACGGCGGGTCGAAGGACACCTCCTGCTCCGTCTACCACGGCGGCAAGTCGACCGACCTGACCACCTGGGCAGGCTCGTCCCTGCCCATCGGCTCGATCGCGTCGAGCGCGTCCTCGTACGTCAGTCCGGGCAGCGGCCTGCTCTACCAGGAGCAGGAGGGCAAGTCGTCCAGCGGCTTCAACTACCTGGCCACCGACACGGGCCTGCGCTACTACCTCCCTGTCAACAACGACTCGGGCAAGGACACTTCGGGCTCCGAGAAGCAGGAGGTCAGCCAGGCGAAGATCCGCCTCGGCTACGAGAAGACGCCCAAGGTGTCGGTCCCCACCCAGTGGTCCAAGCTCCTGCCGTCCGGCCCCGACCTGACGACCAATGCCGCCAAGCAGACGCAGAACTCCTGACGCGGAACTCCTGACGCCGAATCCCTGGCGCAGAACTCATAGGGGGAACAGAGACCGTGGCACCCACCATGGCACCCATCGTCGCCGCCCACCGTGTCGCCGCCCGACGCACGGCCGCGGCGCTCGCGACGACGGCCGTACTCGCCTGCCTGACCGCGACGCCCGCCGTCGCCGACGACGGCACCCAACTGGCCTCCACCGACTGCCAGTTCGGCGGCAACGTCATCAAGGGCACGCCGTGGTCGTTGCAGCGCGTCATCCCGGAGCAGCTGTGGGAGGGCAAGTCCCTCAAGGGTGACGGCGTGACCGTGGCCGTCATCGACACGGGCGTCGACACGAAGAACGCGCAGCTGACGGGGAAGGTCCTCGGCGGCAAGTCGTTCGCGAAGGGCTCCAAGCCCACGACCGACGGTGTCGGCCACGGCACGAAGGTGGCCGGCATCATCGCGGCCTCGCCGATCGACGGCTCGGGTTTCCACGGTCTCGCCCCCCACGCCAAGATCCTGCCCCTCCAGACGAGTACGGCGGAGGAGGGCGGCAACCTGGCGACCATGATCGACGCCATCAACGCCGCGGTCTCGGCCGGCGTCGACGTCATCAACATCTCGCAGGGCACCACGGCGAACGTGTCCAAGCTCGCCCCCTTGCAGGCCGCGGTGAACAGGGCCGAGGCCAAGGGCATCCTCATCGTCGCCTCGGCCGGCAACAGCGGCTCGTCGGGCAACGACTCCGACACCTACCCGGCGGCCCTCGACAACCCCAACGTGCTGTCCGTCGCCGCCTCCGACCGCAACAACGAACGCGCCCCGTTCTCCACGCCGAACGAGCACGTGGACATCGCGGCCCCCGGCGTCGACATGGTCTCGACCGTGCCCCAGGGCGGCCAATGCGTCGACCAGGGAACGTCGTTCGCCGCCCCGTACGCGGCCGGGGTGGCCGCCCTCCTCAAGCAGAAGCACTCCGGGTGGTCCCCCGAGCAGATCATCTGGCACCTCGAGGACACGGCGTCCCGCTCGCACGCGTACCGCGACAACAACATCGGCTGGGGCGTCATCGACCCCGTGGCCGCCGTCAAGGACGCGACCGCGCCCACGGAGCAGATCACCAACGAGGACCTCCAGGGAGCGGCGGGCGCGAACGCGGGCAGCGGCGAGAAGATCACCGCCGCGAAGCTGACCCTGGGCGAAACCCCGGCGGAGCGCGATTCCCGCTACGGGACGTACCTGGTAATCGGCGGCGGCCTCGCCTTCGCCATCATCGCGGCGGGCGCGATGGCGCGGCGGGACTGGTTGCGGCGGCGGGGCGAGGACGTTCTGTGAGGGAACCTGTGTTGAACTTGTGAGTTCGGCGCGTCTCAGGCGATTCTTGAGGTAGTCACTGCGCGTCCAACTGCACGCGGCACAACAGAACTTCAGAGTTACAGAAGAAAACGGGGAAGGCGGCCTGCGATGGCTGACGGGTACGAGGTCGATCTCGATGCCCTTGACCAGGTGGTCAAGGAACTGAACCAGGTCCTGAAAGACATGGGCGGGCCCAAGCGGAAAGCGGCGTACTCGACGTATGTCCCGAAGGACGCGCTGGGGGACTTCGACGAGGCGCGGAAGCTGGCGAACGCGCACGACGCGATGAAGACCCGCATCGAAGACGACATGATCGCCAAGATCGAGAAGCTGATCGACAAGTTCGGGCAGAAGACGCGTAAGGCCCACGGTAAGTATCAGGACGCTGAAGCCGACAACTCAGTCAAGGCCCAGGGCACGTACCAGGACGCCGAGGCCGACACGGGCGGCTCGAACGTCGCCAACCGGAACGCCTGAAGGGGGACAGCAAGATGGTGGCAAACGCACCAACGGGCGGCCGGGGTGAGGGCGCCTCGGGCAGGGGCTTCGACACCCCGTTCAATACGAAGGACCTTGACAGCCTGAAGAACATGGTGGCCAACACCAACCCTGGGCTCCTCAGGGAAGTTTCGCAGGCCTGGAAGGAAGTCCACGAAGAGCTTGTCGGCCCGGACGGGGACGGCGGCGTACTGGCGCAGTTCAACAAGGCCGTGCAGAAGGTCCTCGAGAGCTGGAAGGGCGGCTCCGCCGACAAGTTCGCGGAGGAGGCTGGCAAGATCAGCCAGGAGATCGCCAACGGTGGCAGCTCCGCGAAGCTCACGTCGGACGGCATGTTCGACTCGGCGGACAAACTTGACGAGGTCAAGACCGCGCTTGACGACATCGACGTCAGCTGGTGGGACGAGGCGTGCGACTCCGTCAGCGACTACTTCAGCACCATGGATGCCGCGGATTTTGCCGCAGTGCTGGCTGCTCCTTCCACCTTCGGCGCCTCTGCGGCGGTCTCGCAGTACAGGCACATGCAGGCGGCCGATGCTGCCCAGAGCAGCATCGACGGGGACATCGCTAGCGGAATGGAGACCCAGCAAGTCATTAAGACGTGGGGCGACAGCATGGGCGCCAAGCGGGAAGCGTCACTGCAGGCTGCCACGCATCTGGAGGGGTTGGCAGCCTCCTACTCGTCGACGTCGGACCAGTTCGATAACGCGACCCCCGGAAACAACACCTTCAAGCCCCACACCCCCGACACCGGTGGCGGCCCCGGCAACGTGAACGTCCCCGGCTCCGGCGGCGCCAACCCGAATATTCCGGGCGGCTCCGGTATCGGTACAGGCCCGGCGGGCAAGGGTATTCCACACTTCGACAGCAACGGCCTGAAGTCGCCGACCGCATCGGGCGGCGGCATTCCGGATGCGTCCCAGATCGGTACGGGTCTCGAGAGCGCCGCCCCCAGCATCGGTACCGGCCCGGGCTCCGGCCCCGGGGCAGGTGGCGGTCTCGGGGCCGGTGGCGGCATCGGCGGCGGCGCAGGAGCCGGTGCGGGCGGCGGTATCGGCGGTGGTATGGCCGGCGGCCTCGCCGGTGGTATGGCCGGCGGTGCGGCTGCTCTGGGGCGTGGAGCCGGTGGCGGCGCGGCCGGACGTACAGGTTCGGGAGCAGTTGGCCGAGGAACGGGCGCGGGTACCGGCCGAGGAACGGGCACAGGCGCCGGCCGCGGCATGGGCGGCATGGGCGGTGGCGCCCATGGTGCAGGCGGAGCCGCCGGCAAGGGCGGCGCGGGCAGGATGGGCGCTGCCGCACGCGCGAAGGGTGGAGTCGTCGGCGGAGCGAAGGGCAAGACCGGCGGGGCGTTCACCCCTGGCGGTACGGGGCTGCGCAACCGCGGATCCGGCACGGGTGGCACAGGCGCCGGCGGCAAGGGCCAGAACGGCCGCAGCGGCTTCGGCCCCGCTGGAGCCGCCGGCGGACGTGGCGCCGGAAAGCAGCGCGGCGAAGGCGGTAACAACAGTCGTCTCCCTGACTACCTCACCGAGGACAAGGAGACCTGGACACCCAAGGACCGCAAAGCCAACCCGCCCGTCATCGAGTAACCAGATACCGTTCGTGGGGCCCACGACCACCCGGTCGCGGGCCCCACTTACGACAGCACGGAACCAACCCAGAAAGGTGTCAGAGCATGCGCTTCGCGCACAGGACGCTCCGCGCGATCGGTGGTGCGGCCATGGTGGGAGCCCTCGTGCTCGGCACCGCATCCACCGCTTCGGCGGACACCACCAGAAACAGCCAGTGGCAGAACAAGGCGTTCGACATCAACGCCATCCACAAGGTCGCCACGGGCAAGGGCGTCACCGTCGCGGTACTCGACGACGGAGTGGACGGAACACACTCCGACCTCACGGGCAATGTGCTTCCAGGCAAGCGCTGTTCGGACAGCAAACCTGCCAACGAGGAGAAGCTGGACGATCACGGCTCGGGCATGGCCTCTCTGATTGCGGGCCACGGCCACGGGACTGGGAACAGCGCAGGCGTGCTGGGACTGGCACCAGACGCCAAGATCCTTCCCGTTGACATCTGGGCGACCGAGGGTGGCGCTATCGACAGATCGCGGAAGGCCGCCTGCGAGTGGGACGAGGCGATCCGCTACGCCGTCGATCAAGGCGCCGATGTCATCAGCATCTCTGTCTCTCAGGGCTACACAGACGAGACGAACAAGGCGGCCATCGCCTACGCCTTGGCCCACAACGTCGTAGTTGTCCAGGCATCAGGCAACGACGGCACCGAAGAGAAGCACGGCCTCGGATCCGTCCCCGGCGTCACCCAAGTCGGCGGTTCCGTCCAGAACGGCACCCCTTGGGAGGACGAGAACTACTCCAAGCAACTCATGTTCACCGCCCCGGCCAAGGACATCATCGTCGCCACCAGCCAAGGCGGCTACGAGACCGAGGACGGGCAGTTCATCAAGGGCGACTACGTCACCGGCGATGGCACCTCCATGTCCGCCGCCATCGCCTCCGGCACCTTCGCCCTCCTCAAGCAGAAGTACCCGGACTACACCCCCGGTCAACTGGTCAACCGCGTCATCAAGTCGACGTACATCGCCAAGGGCGTCGACAAGTCGAAGCTGCCCGACGCGTACCACGGTTACGGCGACCTGAGCCCGCTCAAGGCGCTCACCGCGAACATCCCCAAGGGGGGTGCGAACGGTCCGTGGGATCTGTCCGCGCTTCCGAAGGCCTCGGGTGACTCGGGCGACAAGGCCGGTACGTCCCCCTCCCCCGCCACCGGAAATGCCTCCGACTCCTCGGACAGCGGCAGCTCGAACACGCTGCTCTACGTCGGCATCGGCATCGCCGCGCTCGTCATCATCGTGGTGATCGTCGTCATCGTGGTCGTCTCCCGCAACAAGAACAACCGTGGCGGACCTGGCGGACCCGGTGCCCCCGGCACCATGCCCCCGCCCGCCTACCACCAGGGCGGCTACCCGCCCCAGGCCCCGCAACAGCCCGGCCCCTACGGCCAGCAGCAGCAACCGCCGTGGGGTCCTCCGCGCCAGTAGGTGGTCGGCCGACCGGACGCTGAGCAGTACCCGCGACGAATGAGGCCCGTGACCATTCACCTGGTCACGGGCCTCACGCCTGCGCGTGCGTCCGCGTGCCTAGTTCTCAACGCGCATTTCACTGCGAACGTGCCCCGTGAGCTCCGCCGCCTCCTCGGTCGTCAGGCCGAACGTGCCGTCGTACGGAGTGACCACCCCGACCGTCGCGTAGTCGGCCCAGCCGCACACTGTCGTCTCCGTGGCCGGGTTGTCGTCGTCCCAGTTGTCCACCCTGAGGTCCGCGCACCTCATCACCGCGTCGCCGCCGAGCGAGTCCGCCTCCGTGTCCTCCTCCACGCCCAGCGACGAGACGACGTGTCCGGGGGCCTTGTCCGTGGCCTCGGTGAGCTTGTCCCCCACGAGTTCGAAGTAGTAGGCCAGGGCCAGTTCGGGGTTGTCGAACCTGCCGTAGCCACCCGTGATCGAGAACCTCTTGCTGTTCCCCGCACGCTGCAACGCGTCCTGGGCCACGCCCGTGTCGGAGGTGTCGACGTTGTCGACGAGCTCGTCGGAGTAACTGACGGCGATCTCCGTCGGTTTCTCCATCTCGTGCCACTCGAGCTTCTTGGGATCCTCCGTCGCGAGGTCGGGATCCGCCGGGTCGCCGGCGCGGTAGTACGTGGCGAACGACATCGTCGACGGTGCGGTCAGCTTGTGCGGGCCGTCGTCGTCCGGGCCCTGCGCGTCGCGGATCCAGAACATGCCGAAGCCGACCAACGTCATCAGCGCCGCCCCACACGCGACGAACGCCAAGGTCTTCCCCAGGCCGCCACGGCGTGGTGGCGGGGGATATCCACCCTGCTGCTGCGGGAACCCGTAACCGCCGTACTGCGGCTGCGCTGGTTGCCCATACGGCTGGCCCGGTTGCCCATACGGCGGCGGCGGGCCCTGTTGTCCGTACGGTCCCGGCTGCGCGCCGTACGGTCCCGGCTGTTGGGGTTGGCCGGCGTACGGGCCCGGATGGTTGCTGCTCACTGCTGGAGTCCTCCCCGTGCTGATGCGTCAGGACATCCTCCCGGACGCACCGGACCCATACGTCCATCGGACCGCTTCCTCCACCAAAGAGTCCCGTTTCATCGGGTCACGGTGGTCGCCGGTCAACCCCCACTAAACTGACGGTGATTGTCACAGGACGACGAAGGGGCTGATGCGGCGTGGGGACTTCAGGCGAGACGCCGGAGGAGATCGAGGCCCGTAAGGAGCGCGAGAAGAACGAGTTGTACGCGCTCGACATCTCCGGCGTCGAGTGGGAGAGCGCGCCCGGTACCGAGCAGGACGAGGAGCGCGTCGAGATCGCGAAGCTGCCGGACGGCGCCGTGGCGATGCGTTCGTCGCTGGAGCCGGAGACGGTGCTGCGGTACACCGAGGCGGAGTGGACGGCGTTCGTACTCGGCGCCAGGGACGGGGAGTTCGACCTGGAGCCGTCCCCCCGCAATGGCGGCCCGGAAGCTTAGTAGCCGTACGTGCCCGGCGTCGTCGGCAGGTCCGCGTCCAGTACCGACGCCGCCTGGTGCGCCAGTGCCGCGACGAGGCGGGCCGGCAGCCAGCCGGGGGTCAGCAGGCCCGAGGCGTGGTTCGTGGCGCCGAAGCCGGCAGGCTGCCGCGCGGCAGCCGTGCCCGCGCTCAACTCGGCTACCACATCCGCCAGTTGTGGTCTCTGCGCCGGGTCCCGGGACAGGCACCGGCTCACCAGCGGGCGCAGCGGCGCCGGGAGTTCCTCCCGTTCGGGCACCGTGTGGCCCGTCGCGGCGTACGCGAGGGTCGCGCCCAACGCGTAGACGTCGCCGAGGGGGCGGGGGTGTCCACCCGCCGCCTGCTCCGGGGCGAGGGCCGTGGCGTCGACGCCCGGCAGGTCGCGACGTACCGCTCCGTCGGGTGCCGCCGCCCGTACCGCGCCGAAGCAGTCGAGGCGCGGGCCGTCGAAGGAGAGCAGGACGGCCGCCGGGGAGAGGCCCGCGTGGACGAGGCTCTGGCCGTGGATGACGGACAACGTCTCGGCGAGCGCGACACCGAGGGCGCGGACGGTGTGCTCCGGCAGCGGGCCGCCGTGGAGGGCGAGCGCGGTGGGCAGTGGCAGTACGGGGGTGTACGGGCGCGCGTGCCAGGGCGCTCCGCCGGGCGGCGCCAGTTCGACGGTCGGGAGCGTCCAACTGCCCAACAAGTAGCGCGCGGCGTCCGCTTCGGCCATGAAGCGGTTCGGGTCGACGCCGGGGGCGGGGGCGCTGAGGAGGACGGTGCGGTCACCGCCGGGGGTGCGGGCGATGTGGCGGACGACGGCGTGGTCGGTGGGGTCGATGGAGGTGAGCAGGAGGTAGGGGCCCACCTGCTGCGCGGCGCTCTGCATGTGTCGTCGGTCCCTTCGGCCTCAGAAGGTGCTCAGCGCGTGCACGGCGCTGTCCATCAGCAGGAAGACCCGGTTGCCCGCGGCGGCGAGCTGTGTGTAGTGAGGCCGCGGGTAGCGCGTCGTCCAAGGGTTCTTGCCGTCCTTCCGCGGGATGCCCTTCAGTTGGAGTTCGCCGATTCCGTCGCCGTCGTCGACCGACCAGATCGAGGTGCCCTGCGCCAGCACACGGCTGGTCGTGGACGGGCCGACCGCGAACCACTCCTGGTTGCCGTCGGCCCGCTTGTGGCAGCGGGTGACGTCGACGGCGTTGGCGTACACGTGGTTTCCCCGTACCTCGGGCGGGCCCCACTTGCTGTAGACGGAGTCGGCGCCGCCCAGCGGGAACGTGCTCCACTCCCGGTTTCCGTCGCGGAGCCGGTAGGCCTCCAGCGTCTTGCCGTTGAGGTAGACCATGCCGTCGGCGATGGCGGGGCGGACGACCGATTCGGACTCCTCGGGCTGCGTCCAGGCCTTGCGGCCGTCGCTGGTGCGCACCGCGAGCACGGTGCCGTCGGTGGACGGGACGACGAGGACGCCTCCGCCGACGGCGGCCGGGCCGTGCAGCTTCTTGCGGAACTTCGCGGGCACGGTGACCGTCCACCGCACCTCGGCGTCCTCGCTGTTGACGCAGCGCAGCCGGTCGTCCTTCGTGATCATGTAGACCGCGTCGGGGCCGGCGGCGAGCAGCGTCTCGGCCTCCGCCTGCTCGCACGTCCATTTCGCGGCGCCGGTGGAGGGCACGAAGGTGTGCAGCGTCCCGTGTTCGTCCGCGCCCACGACGAGCCGGTCGGCCAGCGATACGTAGCCGGACCTGGCCCGCAGGCCGTCGGCGGACCATCGCCGCTTGCCGGCCTTGACGCCGTACGCGCCGATGCCGCCGGAGCCGAGCGCGAAGACCAACACGTCGCGTACGGGCAGGAGTTCGGGTGTGGTGGCGTCGGCGGTGGTGACGGACCACAGTTTCATGGGGCCGCCGTTCTCGGCGTAGTCCTCGGCGGGCTTGGACTTCAGTGCCTGTACGGGAGTCCTGGCCGCGGCCGGGATGTCGAACAGGGCGCTGTCGGGGCGCGAGCCGTACCACCACGCGGCCGTGCCACCGCCGGCCGCGGCGACGGTGCCGCCGACGGCGAGCGTCGTCAGCAGGCGTCTTCGCGACATGGCGGGCTTCTGCGGCGGCTGCGTTCCGCCCACGATGGTGGTCGCCAGGTGCCGGGCCCCGGTCTCCCGCTCGGTGATCGCTTCGGCGATGGAGCCGCGCCGCCAGGCCTTCTCCGCTCCCTTGGGCGGGCGCATCGCCTCGGCGATCTGGGCGGGCGTGGGGCGGTGGGCGGGGTCCTTGGCGAGGCAGGGTGCGATCAGTGCCAGCAACTCCGGGTTGATTCCCTGGAGTTGGGGCTCGCCGTGCACCACTTCGTACTGCACGGCTGCCACGTGTCCGCCGTCGAACGCGCGCCGTCCGCTGGCCGCGTACACGAGCACCGCGCCCAGCGAGAAGACGTCGGCGGCCGGTGTGACGCGGTGGCCGAGCACCTGCTCGGGGGCCCCGTATCCGGGGGTGACCGGTACCTCCCCGGTCGTGGTGAGGGTCAGTCCGTGCTCGGGGCGGGCGATGCCGAAGTCGATGACGCGCGGGCCCGTCGACGTCAGCACGATGTTCGGCGGCTTGAGGTCGCGGTGGATGAAGCCCGCCGCCTGGATGTCGGCGAGGGTGTGCGCGAGGGAGGCGGCGAGGGCGCGCAGGGCGGGTTCGGGCAGCGGCCCGTGCGCCTCGACGGCCTGGTCGAGGGTGAGGCCCGCCAGGAACTCGGTGGCCATCCACGGGCGGCCGCCCTCGGTCCACGCGCCGAGGACGTTCGCAACTCCCTTGCTGCGCACGGCCTGTGCGGCCTGCGCCTCGCGCACGAAGCGCTGGGCGAGGTTCGTGTCGTGGGCGAGTTCGGGCTTGAGCACCTTGACCGCGGCGAGCGTCCCGGCGCCGTCCTGACCGACGTACACCTTGCCCATGCCGCCTTCGCCGAGCACGCCGAGGACGCGGTAGGGACCGAGGCGGAGGGGGTCGCCGATGCCGAGGGGTTTCATGTGGGGCCTTCTGCCGGGGGGCGGTCGCGGAACGTATGTACAGGTATGTGGGGGTCACTTCATGGGGTACGCGGCGAGCTTCGCGGTGTCGCTCATCGCGAAGATCCGCGTGCGCTCCGGGTTCGCGTAGAAGCGGTCGCCGTCCGTCTTGTACGTCCAGGAGATCTCGTGGCTGTCGAGGTCGACGGCGCGCAACTGGGCGCCGTTGCGGTAGTACGCGCACTGTTTGCCGACGAGCGGCCGCCAGGCCCTGGACTGCTCGTCGGCGCTGCCGTCCTTCTCCGTCCACAGCCGCTCGCCGCTGCCCGCCTTGTACGCGGCGAGCCCGACGCCCTCACCCACGGCGTACACGACACCGCCGTTCAGCGTCGGCGGCCCGAACGCGCGGCTTTCGGGTGTCTGCCACTGCGCCTTGCCGTCCTTGAGGCGCACCGCGCGGAGCCGGGTGCCGCCGATGTAGAGGTGCGTGTCGTCGGCCGCCATCGCGGCCCACAGCGTGGCGACGTCTTCGACGAGGTACGGGACGTTCCACAGGATGCCGCCGGTCTTCAAGTCCCGTACGACGATGTGGGGTTCGTCCTCCTTCAGCTGCTGGTACGTGACGAGGCGCCCGCCGGCCACCGTCGCGCCGAGGAAGTACATCGACTGGTCGAGCTCGTCCCGGCTGGGCAGCGGCCGCGACCACAGGGCCTTTCCGGTCCGGCAGTCGACGGCGCGCAGCGTCCACTTCTGCGCGGGTGCGTAGCCGATCTTGTCTCCCTTGCCCTTGCCCACAGCCACGTAGGCGATGTCGTCGGCGACGCAGAGGAGTTGGTTGCCCTCCAGGTGGTCGGTGGTGTCGGCGAGGCGGGCGAGGGTATTGACCTTCTTGCCGGTGCGCGGGGCGATCGTTTCGAGGGTGACGGGCCCGCCGGCCTTGTCGTCCTCGGCCACGTTGTAGGTCAGGTGGTAGAGCTTGCCGTCCGCTGCGGTCCACTGCCATCCGCTGCTGATGTGGTCGTCCCACTTCTTCGCGCCGTCGGACACGGCGAAGCCGCGGGCGTACCCGCGCATGGCGATGGCCACCCCGTCGACGATGGCCGGGATCATCGACTTTCCGCCGTCGACGACGCTGGTCTCGAAGTAGCCCTCGTCCTTCCAGAGGGGGTCGAGGTCGCGCCGGCCCCGGGTGTCTGGGGCCTTGGGGTCCGCGGTCTTCTTCTCCTGTGAGGAACGGCCGGTCCACCACCAGGCGCCGCCTGCCGCGACCGCGCCGACGCCGAGGACACCCCCGGCGGCGAGGAAGCGGCGCCGCGACACGGGGCTGCTCCCGGTGGCGTCCACGGCGGTGGTCTGCGGGAGCGTGTGGGTCAGGGGTGCGGGCAGCCGCTGCGGGACGGTCTGCCATACGTCGGTGGCCCGGCGCCCGATGTCACCGAGCAGCGCGGCGGACAGGTGGTCGGCGAACTCCCCTGCCCCGGTGTGCAGTTGGGCCGACAGTTCGTGCGTGGCGGGGCGCCGCGCCGGGTCCTTGTCGAGGCACCGCGCCAGTACGGGGGCGAGCACGGCGGACACCCCCGTGAGGTCCGGCTCGCCGTACCGGACCCGGTACAGCAGGTCGGCGGCCTGCCCGTTCCCGAACGCGCCGCTGCCGCGGGCCGCGAACACCAGCACCCCGGCGAGCGCGAACACGTCGCCGGCCGGGCCGTGTTCCTGGCCGGTGGCCTGCTCCGGCGACATGAACGCGGGCGTGCCCACGGCGGATCCGACGCGGGTCAGGCGGTCGTCACCGATGGCCCGCGCGATACCGAAGTCGATGACCTTCGGACCGTATGCCGTGAGAAGGATGTTGGACGGCTTGAGGTCGCGGTGCACGACGTCGCTGCGGTGCAGCTGCCCAAGTGCTCCGCACAGGGCGGCTCCCAGCGCGCGTACGGTCGCCTCGGGCATCGGCCCGCCCGCCTCTACCGCTTCGTCGAGCGGTGGACCAAGTACGTATTCGGTGGCCAGCCACGGCGTCTCGGCGAGCGGGTCCGCGTCCACGACCTTCGCCCCGAACCGTCCGCCGATGACGCGGGCGGCGTCGATCTCGAGCCGGAACCGGGTCCGAGCGGCGTGGTCGGCGGCGAGCCGGGCGTGCATCGTCTTCAGGGCGACGGTTCGCCCGCCGGCGGTCCGCGCGACGTACACCGTGCCCATCCCGCCGCTGCCGAGGCGTCCGACGAGGCGGAACGGGCCGAGGTGTACGGGGTCGTCGTGGGTGAGCGCGGTAGGCATGAGGTGAGTTCTCGTCGTGGTCGGGTGCGGGGCGGTCAGTTGGGGTGCGCTGCGCGCACGGGCGGGGCGCCGCCCCTGATCCGATTCCGCACGCCACGTCCTCCCCGCCGCCGTCCGAGCCACGACCTCCCCGATCACGGCGCGGCGAGTCTAGTCGACGGGGTGTGGGCGGGCCTGCCGTGCGGGCGGTTTTGGTGATTAGGCTGGGCCGGGACGTGCCCTGTGCTCCCGCTGAATCCGTGCGCGTCCGGAGAGCGGGGAGGCACGCCGGGTGCTCGACCACACCAGGAGGCATTGTGAGCAGCGATCGGGACGATGTCCGCGGGGGCGGCGGGTCACCTGCCGGTGAACCGTCCGGCGCGGGGTCCGGTGCCGGGCAGACGGGCGAGTTCACGATCGACTACGCGCCTCCGCCCTGGTACGAGCAGGCGAGCGGTGACCTGCGGGACGGCGGGCCGCACAACGGTGACCTGGACAGCGGGTCCACGCTGCGTTTCTCCGCGCCCTCGCTGAAGCGGAACTTCGAGGAACTCGCCGCGCTCGGGGAGCCGCCCGCGCCCCCGGAGAACCCCGAGGAGCGGGCCCGCGCGTGGGTCGACGCCCACCGCGTACACGTCGACATCGACACGGGAAGCGCCCGCGCGACGCCGCCCGAAGCCACCCCACCGGACACCGACTTCCCCCTCGCAGCACCGGCCACCACCGCGACGCCCCCGCACGAGACGACGACGCCCGCTACGGTGACCACCCCCGGCCCCCCGGACGCCCCGGCGGCACCACAGCCCACCCCGGCGAACCCGCCCCACGGCAATCCGGCACCACAGCCCGCCCCGGCGGAACCGGCCCACGGCAACACCCTCAGCCCTCCGGCTGCACCAGCCACCCCAGCCCCCACCGAGCCCCCGGCCGAGCCGACGGCGCCCACCCCCTGGCCCGCCCCCAACACCCCAGCGGCTGCCGCCCCCACGCCACCACAGGCGGCTCCGGCACCCCCGGCCCCCAGTGACACTCCGGCCACCTCGGCCCCCGGCGACACCCCGGACATCCCCGCCGCCCCGGCCCCCGAAGCACCACAAGCTGCACCGGTACCGCCAAACCCCGGCGTCACTCCGGCTGTTGCCGGCACCCCCGCCACCCCGGCCCCCGGCTACGCACCCCACGCCCCCGCAGGCTGGGCTCCACCGCCCCCTCCGGCAGGTGGAGTTCCCCCGTTGCCGCCGTCGTTCCAGCCCGCCGCGCCGCCCACGGCCCCGCAGGAGTGTGACCCCGCGCCCGGCCAACCGCCCGTGGCCGCCCCGTACACCCCGCCCGCCGCGGTTCCACCACAGGCCCCGGGCGCTTACGGCTTCCCGCAGCCACCCGGCCAACCGGCACCCCCGGCTACAGGCCAACCCATGCCGCCACAGGGTGAATACAGCCCTCCGCAGCCCCATCCCCACAGCCAGGCCGCCCCACCGGCTCCCCCCGCCACCGGCCAACCCACGCCACCACACGGTGAATACGTCCCTCCGCAGCCTCACCACCCCCACAGCCAGCCCGCTCCACCCACACCAAACGCACAACCCTCCTACGGCTTCCCGCAGCCTCCGGCCCAACCACAGCCACCGACCCACCCCGGCCAGCCGCTGCCCGCCCTCCAACCACAGGGCCACCCTCAGCCGCTCCCCCAACCGGCACTCGCGCCCAACGCCCAGCCCCCACAGGCCTACCCCAGCCCCGCCCCCGCCTGGCAGCAATCCGCACCACCCGGCCTGCACCACCAACCCTCGCCCCCGCACGCCCCCGGCGACAACGCCCCCCTCGGCTACACCGCCGCCGTCGAGTTGTCCGCCGAGCGGCTCGTCAACAGCAAGCGGCAGAAGCAGCGGAGCAAGGCGCCCGGCGCGGGTGGCGGACGGTTCAAGTTCGGGGGGAGGAAGGAAGAGGAGGAGCGGCAGCGGAAGCTGGACCTCATCCGCACCCCGGTCTCGTCCTGCTACCGGATCGCCGTGATCAGCCTCAAGGGCGGCGTCGGCAAGACGACCACGACGACGGCCCTCGGCTCGACCCTCGCCTCGCAGCGCCAGGACAAGATCCTCGCGATCGACGCCAACCCGGACGCCGGCACCCTCGGCCGCCGCGTACGCCGCGAAACCGGCGCCACCATCCGCGACCTGGTGCAGAACATCCCGCACCTGCACTCGTACGCCGACATCCGGCAGTACACCTCCCAGACCCCCTCCGGCCTGGAGATCATCGCCAACGACGTGGACCCAGCCGTCTCGTCGACGTTCGACGACGCCGACTACCGCCGCGCGATCGACGTACTCGGCCGGCACTACCCGGTCGTCCTGACCGACTCCGGAACCGGCCTGCTGTACTCCGCGATGCGCGGAGTCCTCGACCTGGCCGACCAGTTGATCATCATCTCGACCCCGTCCGTGGACGGCGCGAGCAGCGCCAGCACCACCCTCGACTGGCTCTCCGCGCACGGCTACACCGAACTCGTCCGGCACTCCCTCACCGTTATCTCCGGTGTCCGCGACACCGGCAAGATGATCAAGGTGGACGACATCGTCGGCCACTTCGAGACCCGCTGCCGCGGCGTGATCGTCATCCCCTTCGACGAGCACCTGGCGGCCGGCGCGGAGGTCGACCTCGACATGATGCGCCCCAAGGTGCGGGAGGCGTACTTCGACCTGTCCGCGATGGTCGCCGAGGGCTTCGGCCGCACCCCGCCGCCGCCTCCGCCGCAGCGGTAGCCCTCCAGCTGCACCCATCCGGGTGCCATCCCCTGGCCTGCAAAGCATCAGAGGTCTCGACCAATGTGCGTGAAATGCAGGTCAACTCGTTATTTCCGCAGGCCACATGGGGTTCACCCGCCGTTGACGTTCCTCAACTGCCGCTGATAAACCAACACTTCAGTCGACCTGAAAACTCACGAAGTCCCAGATCCAGCCCAGCTGTGCGAGCGATGCGCGAGGTCACCGCCGATGGACACACCAGCTCAGCAAGACATGGACCACAGAACGGCCCGCCCCCAGCGGCGCGGAGTGCTGATACTCCTCGCGGCCGGCGCCGCGGCGTTCACCCTGACGGCAGGCCTCGCCACGCCACTCAACCCGGCGCCGCAACAGGCCAACGCCATGCCCCAGGCCGCCGCCAAGGCCAACGCCGACAGCGGCAAGAAGAAGACCCTCACCGTGGCCGTCGCGCAGAGCGTCGACTCGCTGAGCCCGTTCCTGGCGACGCGCCTGGTCAGTACGAGCATCCTCCGCCTGATGTACGAGTACCCGACCAACTACGACCCGAAGGACAACCACGTCATCCAGGGTTTCGCCACCAAGTGGAAGCCCTCGGCCGACAAGCTGACGTGGACGTACACCATCCGCTCCGATTCGAAGTGGTCGGACGGCAAGCAGGCCACCGCGCACGACGCCGCCTTCACCTTCAACAAGATGATGACGGACGACGCGGCGGCGACCGCCAACGGCTCGTTCGTCGGCAACTTCAAGAAGGTCACGGCGCCCAGCGACACCAAGCTCGTCGTCGAGCTGAAGAAGCCGCAGGCGACGATGACGTCCCTCGACATCCCGATCGTGCCCGAGCACATCTGGAAGGACGTCAAGGACTACTCGAAGTTCAACAACGACGACAAGTTCCCGATCGTCGGGAACGGTCCGTACATCGTGACCGGCTACAAGACCGACCAGTACGTGAAGCTGAAGCGCAACCCGGAGTTCTGGCGCAAGACGAAGACGCCGCAGTTCGACAACATCGTCTTCAAGGCATACAAGGACCAGGACGCCGCGGTCGCCGCCCTGCGCAAGGGCGAGGTCTCCTTCGTGGCCGGCTCCCCCGCCCTGACGCCCGCCCAGGCGGCGTCCCTCAAGGGCGAGAAGAACATCAAGGTCAACGAGGGGCCCGGCCGCCGCTTCTACGCGATCGCGGTGAACCCCGGCTGGAAGACCAAGGGCGGCAAGAAGTTCGGCGACGGCAACCCGGCCCTGCTCGACGAGAAGGTGCGCCAGGCGCTGTTCAAGGCCGTCGACACGAAGGCGATCGTCGACAAGGTCTTCCAGGGCCACGCCGTGCGCGGCCAGGGCTACATCCCGCCGCGCTTCCAGGACTACTACTGGCAGCCCTCGGGTGATCAGCAGCTGGGCTACGACCCGCAGGCCGCGGGCAAGATGCTCGACGACGCGGGCTACAAGATGAAGGACGGCAAGCGCGTCGGCAAGGACGGCAAGCCGATCAACCTGCGGATGCTGTGCCACGCCACCGACCCCAACGACAAGGCGGTCGGCAAGTACCTCAAGGAGTGGTGGGGCAAGATCGGCATCGGCCTCAAGCTCAACTGCGTCGACGACGTCTCCGTGCCCTGGTACGCCGGTGAGTACGACCTCGCCTTCGACGGCTGGTCGGTCAACCCGGACCCGGACTTCGTCCTCGGCATCCACACCTGCGCCGCCCTGCCGAGCAAGCCGAAGGAGGTCGCGCAGACCGACAACGGCATCTGCGACAAGACCTACGACAAGCTCTACAACCAGCAGCTCGCCGAGTACGACCCGGCCAAGCGCGCGGACACCGTGAAGAAGATGGAGTCCTGGCTCTACGACTCCGGCTACATGAACGTCATGGCGTACCCGAACGCGGTCGAGGCCTACCGCACCGACGAGATCAAGTCCATCCAGACGATGCCCACCGCGGCCGGCAACATCTACGGCCAGGACGGGTATTGGAGCTGGTGGTCGGCCGAACCCGCTTCCGCGTCCGACAGTGAGGACAGTGATTCGTCCAGCTCCACCGGCATCGTGATCGGCATCGTGATCGCGGCGCTCCTCGTCATCGGCGGCGGAGTGTTCGTGGCCAGGCGGCGCCGGACCACGGCGGACGAGCGCGAGTAAGCGAAGCGCGGCTACGCGAGTAAGAAGACATGTGAACCATGACAGCTGACAGCACTCCGGCGCTCGCGCGGTCCGCGGATGCGCAACCCGACGGCGACCCGGCTTCGGCCGGGCCGCCGTCGGCCGCCCGCGGCCCCCGGGCCCGCAACACCAAGGCGTACGTCCAGTACGCGCTCACGAAGATCGGCGGCGCGATCGTCTCGCTCTTCGCCGTCCTCGTCACGAGCTTCTTCCTGTTCCGGCTCATCCCCTCCGACCCGGTCAAGCAGATGACCGGCGGCCGCAAGGTCTCATCGGAGCAACTGCAGAACCTGCGCCACCAGTACGGCCTCGACCAGCCGATGTGGAAGCAGTTCACGTCGTACATCGGGGACGCGCTCTCCGGTGACTTCGGGATCTCGTTCCAGTTCCACACCCCGGTCATGGACAAGATCCTCGACGCGCTCCCGGCGACGCTGCTGCTCACGGGCACGGCGTACGTGCTGTACTCGGCGCTCGGCATCTGGCTCGGCACGCGTACGGCGTGGCGCAACGGGTCGCGCAGCGACCGCTTCAACACGGCCTTCGCGCTGACCCTGTACTCGGTCCCGGCGTTCTGGCTCGGCCTGCTCCTCATCATCGTCTTCGCCGTCGGCATCGGGCCGATCCCCGGCATGTTCCCGACGGGCGGCCTCGAATCGGGCGGCGAGACCGGGATCGCGTACGTCCTCGACGTCGCGCACCATCTGATCCTGCCGGTGATCACCCTGGTCGCGGTCGGCTACGCGCAGACGCTCCTCGTCATGCGCTCCTCGCTGCTCGACGAGATGGGCAGCGACTATCTGACGACCGCGCGCGCCAAGGGCCTCAGGGACGACCTGGTGCGCCGCAGGCACGCGGTGCCGAACGCGATGCTGCCGACGTTCACGCTGATGTTCGTGAACCTGGGGCATGTCGTCGCGGGGCAGATTCTCGTCGAGACGGTCTTCTCGTGGCCGGGTCTCGGCGGGCTGTTCTACTCGGCGCTCTCCGTACCCGATCTGCCGCTCGTCCAGGGCCTGTTCTTCGTCTTCGCCACCGCGGTGATCCTCGCGAACACCCTCGCCGACATCCTCTATCCGCTGCTCGACCCGAGGGTGGGCCGATGACGACGACCGACACAGACACCGGGACCACGCCCGCGAAGACACCGAAGGCGCCCAGCGCCCGCTCCCTCGCGCGCGCCCGCAAACGCCAGTCCCTGGCCCGCTTCTGGAAGTCCTACCGCGCGCACCGCAGCGGCCTGTGGGGCCTCGGACTGCTGATCCTGATCGCGCTGATCGCGGTCCTCGCGCCGGTCCTGGTCGGCTCGGACGCGCAGAGCGTCACCGACGCGCCCGGCGGCCCGCTGGAGGGGCCGAGCGGCGAATTCCCGCTGGGCACCGACCAGTTCGGCCGCAGCGTGCTCGCCCTCCTGGTGTACGGGGCGCGCATCTCGCTCACCGTGGGCCTGCTCGCGGCGTTCCTGTGCGTGGCCATCGGCACCGTCATCGGCATCGTCGCGGGCCACTTCCGCGGCTGGTACTCGACGGTCCTGATGCGCGTCACCGACTGGTTCCTGGTCATGCCGACGCTGGTCCTGGCCATCGCGCTCGCGACCGTCATGGACCGCTCTATGTGGACGGTGATCATCGCGATCGGCGTGACGACCTGGCCGACGACCGCGCGCCTGGTGCGCGCCCAGACCCTCTCGGTCGAGGCGCGCCCGTACATCGAGCGGGCGCGCGCGCTCGGCGGCAGCCACAGCCACGTCATGACCCGGCACGTGCTGCCGAACGTGATGCCGCTGGTCCTCGCCCAGACCACGATGATCATTTCCTCGGCGATCCTGACCGAGGCGACCCTCGCGTTCCTCGGCCTGTCCGACCCGACGGTCACCTCCTGGGGCGGCATGCTCCAGGACGCGCGCGAGGCGGGCGCGGTCAGCGCGGGCGACTGGTGGTACCTGGCACCGCCCGGCATCGCCATCGCCATCGTCGCGCTGTCCTTCACCCTGTGCGGCCGCGCGGTCGAATCCGTCCTCAACCCGAAGCTGGGGGTGCGCTCATGACGCTTCTTGAGGTACGGGACCTGACGGTGACGTACGCCGGCGGGGCGCAGGCCGTCCGCGGCGTGAACCTCACCGTCGAGGCCGGGCAGAAGCTCGGCATCGCGGGCGAGTCCGGCTGCGGGAAGTCCACACTGGCGCTCGCGCTCCTGCGGCTGCTCCCCAAGGACGCCAAGGTCACCGGCGAGATCCTGCTGAACGGCGAGGACGTCCTCGCCATGAAGTGGGGCCGGGTGCGGGCCGTCCGCTGGGCGGGCGCCTCGATCGTCTTCCAGGGCGCGATGCACTCGCTCAACGCCGTGCACCGCGTCGGTGACCAGATCGCCGAACCGATCCTCCTGCACAAGAAGGCGACGCAGGAGGGCGCGAAGAAGAAGGTCGGCGAACTGCTCGAACACGTGGGCCTCCCGGCGGCGCGCGCGAACGCCTACCCGCACGAGCTCTCCGGCGGCCAGCGCCAGCGCGTCATGATCGCGATGGCCCTCGCCTGCGATCCCGAACTGATCATCGCCGACGAGCCGACGACGGCCCTGGACGTGATGATCCAGGCCCAGATCCTGCGCCTGATCGAGCAGTTGGTGGCGGAGGAGAACCTCGGCCTCGTCATGATCAGCCACGACCTGGCGGTCCTCTCCGACACCTGCGACCGGCTCGCGGTGATGTACGCGGGCCGCGTCGTCGAGGAGGGCCCCGCCCTCCAGGTCTACGAGGACGCCGTGCACCCCTACGCGAAGGCGCTGTCGGGAGCGTTCCCGACGATCGGCGACCCGGCGTCCCGGTTCGCGCCGCGCGGCCTGCCCGGTGACCCGCCGGACCCGTCGGCGCTGCCGTCCGGCTGCACGTTCCACCCGCGCTGCCCGGTGGCGCTCGACGTGTGCGCGAGCGAGGACCAGGAGCTGCGGGTGGCGGGCCCGGAACGGCGTGCGGCGTGCGTGCACGTGGGCTCAAGTGACGCCTTGGGCACGGAAGTCGAAGCAAGGAGCACCACGGCATGACAGAAACGCTGCAGACGCCCGAGGTGTCGAAGGACGCGCGGCCGCTGCTCAGCGCCGATCGGCTGCACGTCACGTTCCCCGGCCGGCGCGGCGCCGCCGAGGCGCGGGCCGTGGACGGCGTCGACCTGGACATCGCGCCGGGCGAGATCGTGGCGCTCGTCGGCGAGTCCGGCTGCGGCAAGACGAGCCTGGCGCGCACCCTGCTCGGCCTGGAGAGGCCGACGTCCGGCAGGGTCACGTTCGCGGGCGAGCCGCTGGGTTACGCCTCGAAGGCCCTCAAGTCGTACCGCAAGCGCGTCCAGTTGGTCCTCCAGGACCCGAGCGGCTCCCTGAACCCGCGACACACGGTGTACGACGCGGTCGCCGAGGGCCTGCGCATCCACGGGTACGCGGGCGACGAACGCGAGGCGGTCGCCAGTGCGCTGTCGCGCGCGGGGCTTCGCCCTCCGGAGCGCTTCTTCCTGCGCTACCCGCACGAGCTGTCGGGTGGCCAGCGCCAGCGCGTGGTCATCGCGGGCGCGCTGGTCCTCGACCCTGAGCTGATCGTCGCGGACGAGCCGGTGGCGTCCCTGGACGCTTCCGTACGGGGTGAGATCCTCGCCCTGCTGCTGCGCCTGCGGGACGAGTTGGGCCTGTCCGCGCTCGTGGTCACGCACGACCTCGGCCTCGCGTGGAACATCGCGGACCGGGTGGCGGTGATGTACCTGGGCCGCATCGTGGAGACGGGCCGGGTGGAGGACGTGCTGACCTCGCCTCAACACCCGTACACGCAGGCCCTGTTGTCGGTTCTCCCGGAGGCACCGGGCGAACCGGTGGTCCTGACGGGCGAGCCTCCGGACCCGTCCCGCATCCCGGGCGGCTGCCGCTTCCACGCGCGCTGCCAGGTCCTGGTGGACGGCCGGGCGGAGGCGGCGGGGGTCGCCGACGCGTGCCGGACGGTGGACCTTCCGGTGCTCACGGGGGCGACCACGTCGCAGGTGGCGTGCCATTGGGCGACGGCCGGGACGGCGGACTCCGACCGCGACCGCTGAGTGAGGTGCCTGCTCGGAAAAGTGTCGCAGTTATACGTACAACTGCGACACTTTTCCGAGCACAGCACCTCCCCCGACCACTCAGCCGAACATGCCCGGCACGTAGTCGCCCGCCGGCTGCTGGGTCATCACGTTGAACCGGTTGAAGGTGTTGATCATGGCGATGCAGCCGACCAGCGCGCCGAGCTGCGCCTCGTCGTAGTGCTTGGCGGCCTTCTCCCACACCTCGTCGGAGACGCCGGCGCTGTCCGCGATGCGGGTGCCCGCCTCGGCCAGCTCCAGGGCCGCCTTCTCGGCCTCGGTGAAGACCTTGGCCTCGCGCCAGGCGGCGACCAGGGCGAGCCGGACCGCCGTCTCACCGGCCTCGGCGGCGTCCTTGACGTGCATGTCCAGACAGCCCGAGCAGCCGTTGATCTGACTGGCCCTGATCATGACCAGGTTCAGCGTCGGCGTCGGCACGCCGGAACCCTCGGCGGCCCTGCCCGCCGCGATGACATGCTTGAGCATCTTGCCGAGGACCGGATTCTTGAAGAGGTCGAGTCGCGGTTCCATGAGGGGCTCCTTCGCACTCCGTCATAAGTGGTGACACCACTACGACGGAGCGCCCCGCCCCGATGTGACACACCCGGACGTGACCTGGGTCACGTCGGTGCGGTTCAGGCCCTGGTCGCCTCGATGAGCTCACGCGCCTGCTTCACGTCGTCCGCGATCGCGGCAACCAGCTCGTCGAGCGACTCGAACTTGGCCATCCCGCGCACGAACGCCACGAACTCCACGGCGACGTGCAGACCGTAGAGATCGAGCCCGACCCGGTCGATGGCGTACGCCTCGACCGTGCGCTCCGTCCCGTCGAACTGCGGGTTCGTGCCTACGGAGATCGCCGCGGGCATCGCCTCTTCGTTCACGTACAGCCACCCCGCGTAGACCCCGTCGGCCGGGATCGCGGTGTGCGGAAGCGTCTCGACGTTGGCGGTCGGGAAGCCGAGCTCGCGCCCGCGCTGCGCACCGCGCACGACGACGCCCTCGACGCGGTGCGGACGGCCGAGGATCTCGGCGGCGCCCAGCACGTCGCCCTCGGCGACGAGCCGCCGGGTCAGCGTGGACGAGAACGGCTGACCGTCACCGGCCGAGCCGCTGACGTACAGATCCACGACCTCGACCGCGAAGTCGTACGTCGGTCCCTGCTCGGCCAGGAAGTCGACATTGCCCGCGGCCTTGTGCCCGAAGCGGAAGTTGGGGCCCTCGACGACCACCCGCGCGTGCAGCTTGTCGACGAGCACCTTCGCCACGAATTCGGCGGGCGACAGCTTCGAGAACTCGGTGGTGAACGGGAGGATCAGCACCGCGTCCACGCCGAGCTCGGCCATCAGTTCGGCGCGCCGGTGGTGCGGGGCGAGCAGCGGCGGGTGCGAGCCCGGGCGCACGACCTCGCTGGGGTGCGGGTCGAAGGTGACCACGACCGCCGGGATGCCGAGCTCACGCGCCCGCTCCACGGCCCGCCCGATGATCAACTGGTGCCCGCGATGCACCCCGTCGTAGGAGCCGATGGTGACGACGCTGCGCCCCCAGTCCTGGGGGATGTCCTCCAAGCCACGCCAGCGCTGCACGGTGATTGCCCCTCGCAAACCTGAGTCCGACCGTTTCGACCGTTGCGTCTCTCTACCGGATACGCAGGTCTAAGAGTGCCATGCCGCCCGCCCGCGCTTCGCATCGGGCGGGCCGCGACGCTATGCGGGTACCCGCACCCCTGCGAGGCGCTCGATCATGCGCCGGGAGCTCGGGCCGAGGAGCTCCGCCCACTCGCGGGGCGCCTCCGCCAGCCACCCCGCCACCAGGCCCGCGAACCCCGGCACGGACCGCGCGAGCTCCACGAGCAGCCGGTCGAACCCGGACGGCCCTTCCGGCGTACGCACCCGCAGCATGCCCGTGCGGTGCACCAGGTCCCGCGTCCTGGCCTGCCCGCGCCGCGCCGCGTCCCGCGCGGCGGCGCACAGCAGCGCGTCGAGCACGGCGGGGTCCCGCTCGTCCTCCAGCAGTACGTCGAGCAGCTCGGCCCGCAGCGCGCGCGACGCGGTCGTTCCGGGCGCGGCGAGCACCCGCGCCAGGGCGCCGCGCACGACCGGGGGCCGCTCCGACACCAGGCCCACGACCAGCGGGTACATCACGGCCCGCGCACCGTCCTCGTGCTCGAGGCACCGGTCGACGAACGCCGCCACGTGCCCGGCCGCGGCGTCCGGCCAGTCCTCGGCGAGCTCTCGCACGAGCGCGGCGGCTCGCCGGGCGTGCGCGGGTTCGGTCAGCTCGGCGAGAGTGCGCAGGATGTCCCCGAGGCCGGGTCCCGGCTCCCGCAGCCGCGCCTGGAACGCCGTGAACACGGGTTCCGGGTGGGTGGCCACGGCCGGGGCGAGCGCGTCGGCGGACACCTGCGCGTCGCCCGCGGTGAATCGCTCAAGCGCCCGCGCCAGGTACGCGGGCCGGGAGTCCGGATCCCGTACGAGGAGGGCGAGCGCGGCGCCGTGCAGCGCCGGCTCGGAGGGCCGCTCCAGCAGCGCGAACGCGGTGTACCGCAGCAGCTCCCGGTCGGCCGCGTCATAGATCCGCGGGGCGATCCGCGCGGCGTACGCGGCGGCGGCGACGCGCCGGTCGGGACGCTCGTCGTGGGCCCAGCGGTCGACGGCCCGGCACAAGGCGGACGGTTCCTCGTCGGCCAGGGTGGCGAGCAGCTCGTCGGCGCGCGGATGGGCGCGGTTGACGAGGGCCTCGACCAGGCCGTCGAGGTCGCGGTGGCGGTGGGTGTGCAGCAGGGCCTGGGCGGCGTCGGCGACGGTGGCGTCGGGCAGGGCGGGCAGCGGCCGCTCGTCGTCGAACCAGCGCGTCAGCCGCTGCTGTACGCGGCGCGGCTCGGCGGCGAGTGCGTCCGCGACGGCGTCCAGGCACCGGTCGCCGGCCTCTGCGCCGTCCTGCACGACGGCCCGCCGCAGCAGTTCGAACCGGGTGTCGTCGTCCACGGAGATCCGCGTCCAGAACTCTCCGCCGAAGCGGGCTCGCTCCGCGATCACCTGGAGCACGTCCCGGTACAGGTGCGCGTCCGGAACCCGCACGAGCACGCTCCGCACCAGCTCGACCCCCCACCACTCGGCCTCCAACACCTCGGGGCTCCGCCCCGAACCCCGCGCCTCAAACGCCGGCGGGGCTGAAAGGCCGGGGCTCCGCCCCGTACCCCGCTGCTCAATCGCCGCAGGGGCTTGATGGTGCCGTGCCGCCTTGGGCAATCTGCCGCCTTGGGCGGCAGGGTGGGCAAGGCGGCCCCCGGTGCGGCCCGCAGCCGCGTCAGGCGCACACCCCGCCGCAGCCAGATGCCCCCCGGCGCAGCCCGCACCCATGTCAGGCCCCGACCCCCTCGCAGCCACCCGCTCCCCCGCACCCGCGTCAGCCACCCGCAAGGCCCACGGCAGCAACTCCCGCAACCGAAGCTCCAGTTCGGCGCTACCCATGTTCCGCTCGATCAAGAGCAAAGCGCGCACCACCGGCCCCGCCCGATGCCGCGGCACAGGAAACCCGTCCCCCCGCCGCCGGAACACCAGCGCCTCCAACGCCCCGTCCACATCCAGATGCATCCCCTGGATCCAGTCCGCGACCTCCTCGTGCGCGAACCGGAACCCGTCCCCCGCCGGCACCAGCACCCCCTCGGTCAGCACCGCCGACGCCCACCCGGACACCCCGTCCCGCGCCGCCCCCCACGGAAACAGCTCCTCGAACGACTCCCGGTCCAACTCCCCCTGCCCCGGCCCAAGACTCCGCCGCGCGGCCTCGTGCACCTGCCCCGCCACCCGCGCCGCCAGCCTGCGCACCCCACTCCCCCGTACTCCGGAGGGCGCGGCCAGCCGGACCGCCACGCGCAGGCACATGAGGTCCAGGTACGCCGCGAAGATCTCGTCCCGGTCGGGACACCCGGCCACACTCCCTGGCAGCGCCGCCCGCACCTCGCTCAGCAGCCGCAACGACAGCGGATGCCCGGCCTCCCGCTCCGCGAGCGCCCCCTCCGGCACGCCGAGCCGCTCCCGCGCCAGCCGCGCCGCCTCCCCCACGAGGTCCCCGATCCGTACACAGGGAGGCAGCGCCCCGGCCTCCGGCCCGTACAGCACGTCCGCGCCGAACAGCGCGCCCGCCTGCTCCCAGTACTCGGCACGGCACGCCACCACCAACCGCACCCCGCACGCCGCGAGCCACCGCTCGGTCCCCCGCGACCAGGCGCTCAGGCGGTGCGCGAGCACGGGCGGCATCTCCTCGGGCCCGTCGAGCAACAGCACGAGCGGCCGCCCGGTCTCCCGGGCGACCTCGGCGATCCGCTCGGCGGAGATGTCCCCGACGTCCCCGGTGACCACGCCCCCCGCGACCGCCTCCTCCCGCGACGCCGCCACGATCCGGCCCGCGCGCGCGAGCGCCCGCCCCACCGCCTGCGCCACCGACGCGTCGTCCTCGCTCAGGTCCGCGCCCCGCAGCCACACCGTGGGAGCGGCGCCGTCCCCCTCGGCACGCCGCTCGGCGAACGCGGCGAGTTCCGTGGTCCGCCCGCTCCCCGGGTCCCCGACGAGGGCCAGCACCCGCGCGTCCCCGGCAGCCCCCGCCGTGAAAGCGTCCAACTCCCGGACCACATCCGGCCGTTCGACCGGCTCGGGACCGCCCGTCCCCGGCCCGTCGCTGCCCACCGAGATCCCGGCCAGCTGCAACGCCCCACCGAGATTCAGATCGTCCCCGTACGCGGGCACGGCCGCGGCATTGCGCGCGAGCAATTCGGCGAGCGGCCCCCGCCCACCCGCACTCGCGGCGGTCATCCGCAGCGGCACCGCGAACCCCGCCGCCCGATGCCCGTGCCCGGCCCGCAGCGCCGTACCGAGCACCGCGACGACGGCACCCGTACGCGCGTCGAGCACAGGACCGCCCGCGGCCCCGCCCCCCACACGCAGCGCATCCGCCCCGTCCGTACCGACGGCAAGCTCCAGGACGCCGTCCAACAGGTGACTGCGGCCCCCGGCCACGTACGCGACCGGCGAGCGCCCGAGGACACGCGCCTCGCGCCAGCCGCCCGCGGGGATCCTGACGTACGCCCCGGCCGTCGGCGGTCCAGAGGCCGCCACCGGCAGCGGTACCGCGCCGAGCCCCTCTGTGCGCAGCAACGCCAGGTTCGCTTCGGGCAGTTCGACGATCGATGCGGGCTCCACCACACACGTCACGCCACCCGGCCCGTGCACCAGCAGGCGCCCGAGCCCGCTCACCACCTCGTGGCCGGTCACGACCGTCCCCCGGTCGTCCGCCGCGAAGCCCGCGCCGCGCGGCCGCCCGGCCAGATCGCTGATCCGTACCAGCGGCGGGTCCACCATGACGCGACCCTCCCGCCGTTCTCCTCCACACCCCGTGCATCGACGGTAGGCGCGCAATGATCAGCAGAACAGCGTCAACGGCGAACGCGCCCCCTTGCGCTCCCCCCATTCACTCCGAGCGCCCGCCCGAAGGGGTGAAGTGATCGGGCGTGCTGGATACACCCTTGAGAGGGGGAGGTGGAGCGGCGGCCACCCAAGGACCGGAACCCGCCGCTCCACCGCAATCGGTCGGGGCGGAGCTCAGGCGAACACGGCCAGGCTCTTCGCCTTCCCCCTGGACTCCTCGATCAGGGTGAGGAACTGCCCACCGGGCCCGAACACGGCGACGGGACCCGCGCCCGCGTACTCCTCGGGCACGTCCAGGCGTACGCCGTTGAGCAGCAGCTTCCCGCGGCGCTCGTCGACGTCCCAGCGCGGGAACGCGGCGGCGGCCGCCTCGGCCACCGGCATCACGGTCAGCGACTCCTGGAGCTGGTCCAGGGTGCGCGCCGAGTCGAGCTTGTACGGGCCGACGCGGGTGCGCCGCAGCGCCGTCAGATGCCCGCCGACGCCCAGCCCGGCGCCCAGGTCACGGGCGAGCGCCCTGATGTAGGTACCGGACGAGCAGACGACGGACACGACCAGGTCGAGGACCGGTGTGCCGTCCTCGGCGACCGCGTCCCGGACGTCGTACACGGCAAAGGACGAGAGCTTGACCGGGCGCGCCGGGATCTCGAACTCCTCGCCCTCGCGGGCCCGCTTGTAGCTGCGGACGCCGTTGATCTTGATGGCGCTGACCTTCGACGGCACCTGCATGATGTCGCCGGTCAGCTCGGCGATGCCCGCGTCGATGGCCTCGCGCCCGACCCCGGACGCGTCGGTGGACGAGATGAGCTCGCCCTCCGCGTCGTCCGTGAGCGTGTTCTGCCCGAGCCTGATCGTGCCCAGGTACTCCTTCTCGGTCAGCGCGAGGTGGCCGAGGAGCTTGGTGGCGCGCTCGACGCCGAGCACCAGCACGCCCGTCGCCATCGGGTCGAGGGTGCCCGCGTGGCCGACCTTGCGGGTCTTGGCGATCCCGCGCATCTTGGCCACGACGTCGTGCGAAGTGAAGCCCGACGGCTTGTCGACGATGACAAGCCCGTCGGGCGGAGGGGTGCGGTCGGACATGCTCAGGCTTCGCCGTCCTTCTCGGGAGCGTCAGCCGCGTCCTCTTCGGCATCTTCCGGCTTCTTGTACGGGTCCGCGCCGCCGGCGAAGTCGGCGCCCGCGGAGGCCTCCCGTACTTCGGCGTCGGACTGCCGGGCCCGGTCGAGGAGGTCCTCGATGGTGCGGGCGTTCTCCGGCAGGGCGTCCGCGACGAAGGCCAGAGTCGGCGTGAACTTCACGCCTGCCGCCTGACCGACCGCCGAGCGCAGGATGCCCTTGGCGCTCTCCAGGCCGGCGGCCGCCTCGGCACGCTCCTCGTCGCCCCCGTACACCGTGTAGAACACGGTCGCTTCGCGGAGGTCGCCCGTCACGCGGGTGTCGGTGATGGTGATGTGGGTGCCGAGCCGCGGGTCCTTGATCCCGCGCTGCAGCTTCTTCGCCACCACCTCTCGGATGAGGTCCGCCAGCCTCTTGGCGCGCGCGTTGTCGGCCACTGGTCCGTCTCCTTTTAAGTGCTTACGTGCTGGTTGCTTCAGTCTGCGTCAGTCGTCGTCGCTGTGGAGCCTGCGGCGAACCGAGAGCAGTTCCACCTCGGGCCGCCCGGCGACGAGTCGCTCGCAGCGGTCCAGTACGTCGGACAGGTGGCCGGTGTCCCCGGAGACCACCGCGAGCCCGATCTCGGCCCTGCGGTGGAGGTTCTGGTTGCCCGTCTCCGCGACGCTCACCGCGTACTTGCGGTGCAGCTCGGCCACGATCGGACGGACGAGGGAGCGTTTCTCCTTCAGCGAGTGGACGTCGCCGAGGAGCAGATCGAAGGACAGAGTCCCCACATACATGTGTGTGTCCGGATGTCCCGCCGGTTCGGGTTCGTATGGGCGACCGCTTCCGGCCACCGATACGGGAACGGTACACGCAACGGCCGGGGCCGATCGACGGAAATAAGTCCCGTCGACCGGCCCCAGTCGCGTATCAAGCTCAGACGCGCGGCTTCTCGCGCATCTCGTACGTCGCGATGACGTCGTCGACCTTGATGTCGTTGAAGTTGCCGAGGTTGATACCGCCCTCGAACCCTTCGCGGATCTCGGTGACGTCGTCCTTGAAGCGACGCAGGCCCACGATGTTGAGGCTCTCCGCGATGACCTTGTTGTCGCGGAGGAGGCGCGCCTTCGTGTTGCGCTTGACCTCGCCGGAGCGGATGAGAACACCCGCGATGTTGCCCAGCTTGGACGACTTGAAGACCTCGCGGATCTCCGCCGTACCGAGCTCGACCTCTTCGTACTCCGGCTTGAGCATGCCCTTGAGGGCCGCCTCGATCTCCTCGATGGCCTGGTAGATCACCGAGTAGTACCGGACGTCGACACCCTCGCGCTCGGCCATCTGCGCGGCACGACCGGCCGCACGGACGTTGAAGCCGATGACGATGGCGTCCGAGCCCATGGCCAGGTCGATGTCCGACTCCGTGACCGCACCGACGCCGCGGTGCAGGACGCGGATGTCGACCTCTTCGCCGACGTCCAGCTGGAGCAGGGAGGACTCGAGGGCCTCGACGGAACCAGAAGCGTCACCCTTGATGATGAGGTTGAGCTGCTGGACCTCGCCGGCCTTGAGCACCTTGTCCAGGTCCTCGAGCGAGACACGGCGCACGCGCTTGGCGAACGCGGCGTTGCGCTCACGGGCGGCACGCTTCTCGGCGATCTGACGGGCCGTACGGTCCTCGTCGACCACCAGGAAGTTGTCGCCCGCGCCCGGGACGTTGGTGAGACCGAGCACGAGGACCGGAGTCGAGGGACCCGCCTCCTGCACGTGCTCGCCCTTGTCGTCGAGCAGGGCACGGACACGGCCGTAGGCGTCGCCCGCGACCAGCGTGTCGCCGACACGGAGCGTGCCTCGCTGGACGAGGACGGTCGCGACGGCACCGCGGCCCTTGTCGAGGTGGGCCTCGATCGCAATACCCTGCGCGTCCTGCTCGGGGTTGGCCCGCAGGTCGAGCGAGGCGTCCGCGGTCAGGACCACGGCCTCGAGGAGGCTGTCGATGTTCTCGCCCTGCTTGGCCGAGATGTCGACGAACATGGTCTCGCCGCCGTACTCCTCGGCGACCAGGCCGTACTCGGTCAGCTGACCGCGCACCTTGGTCGGGTCGGCACCCTCGACGTCGATCTTGTTGACCGCGACGACGATCGGGACCTCGGCGGCCTTGGCGTGGTTCAGCGCCTCGATCGTCTGCGGCATGACGCCGTCGTTCGCCGCGACCACGAGGATCGCGATGTCGGTCGACTTCGCACCACGGGCACGCATGGCGGTGAACGCCTCGTGGCCCGGGGTGTCGATGAAGGTGATGGCGCGCTCGCTGCCATTGACCTCGGTCGCGACCTGGTAGGCACCGATGTGCTGCGTGATGCCGCCGGCCTCGCCCGCGATGACGTTGGTCTTGCGGATCGCGTCGAGCAGTCGCGTCTTACCGTGGTCGACGTGACCCATGACGGTCACGACCGGCGGACGCGCCATGAGGGCCTCTTCGCCGCCCTCGTCCTCACCGAACTCGATGTCGAAGGACTCGAGCAGCTCGCGGTCCTCCTCCTCGGGGGAGACGATCTCGACCGCGTAGTTCATCTCGTCGCCGAGAAGCTGCAGCGTCTCGTCGGAGACCGACTGCGTGGCCGTGACCATCTCGCCGATGTTCAGCATGACCGCGACGAGCGACGCCGGGTTGGCGTTGATCTTCTCGGCGAAGTCGGTGAGCGAAGCACCACGCGACAGGCGAACAACCGCGCCATTGCCGCGAGGCAGCATCACGCCGCCGACCGACGGGGCCTGCATGGCCTCGTACTCCTGGCGCCTCTGCCGCTTCGACTTGCGACCGCGACGCGCGGGACCGCCGGGACGACCGAAGGCGCCCTGCGTGCCACCACGGGCACCCGGACCACCGGGACGGCCACCGAAACCGGGACGGCCACCGAAGCCGCCGGGACGACCGCCGCCGCCACCACCGGGACCACCGGGACGACCGGCGAAGCCGCCGCCACCGCCACCGGGACCACCGGGACGACCGGCGAAGCCGGGACGACCGCCACCGCCGCCACCGGGACGACCGCCACCGCCACCGGGGCCACCGCGACCGCCACCGCCACCCGGACCCGGCCGCGGGCCCGCTGCGGGACGCTGCGGCATCATGCCGGGGTTCGGACGGTTGCCGCCGCCACCGCCGGGACGCGGACCGGCCGCGCCGGCGCCGCCTGCCTGCGGACGGGGCATGTTGCCCGGGCTCGGACGGTTTCCGCCCTGACCCTGCGGACGGGGGCCACCCTGGCCGCCACCCTGCGGGCGCGGACCGCCCGGGGCACCCTGGCCGCCGGGACGCGGGGCGCCGCCGGGACGGGGCGCCTGCGGGCGCGCCATGCCGGTGGAGCCACCAGAGGTGAAGGGGTTGTTGCCCGGACGCGGGCCCGACGGACGGGCGCCACCGGGACGCTGGCCCTGGCCACCGGGACGCGGGGCGCCCTGACGGTCGCCACGGTCACCGCGCTGGCCACCCTGGCCCTGGCCACGGTCCTGACCGGGGGCCGGACGGCCCCCGGGCTTCGGGGCGCCGGGACGCGGAGCGGACTGGCCGGCGGGCTTCGGGGCCGCGGGGGCCTCCGAGGCGGCGGGGGCCTGGAACTCCGGCGTGCTGGGTGCCGGGGAAGCGGGCTTCGGGGCCGGCTTCGGGGCGGGCGTCGGCCGCGGACCCGGGGTCGCCGGAGCGGCCGGGGCAGCGGACTTCTCCGCGACGGGGGTTTCCGCAGCGGGCTTCTCCGCGACGGGGGTCTCCGCGGCGGGCTTCGGCGCAGCCGGGCCCGGACGCGGGGCGGCAGGCCTGGCGGCCTGCGCGGGAGAGGGGGTGGGACGCGGCGCCGCGGGCTTCGCGGGGGCGTCCTTCTTGGCGGCGGGCTTCTTGGCCGCGCCGTTGGTGCCCTGATTCAGGGCGTCAGTCAACTTGCGTACTACCGGCGCCTCGATGGTCGAGGACGCCGAACGTACGAATTCACCGAGTTCTTGGAGCTTGGCCATGACGACCTTGCTCTCTACGCCGAACTCCTTGGCGAGCTCGTATACCCGGACCTTAGCCACTTCGCTCCTTTTAGGTCCGGGTTACGCCGGACCGTCGCTACTTCATGGGCGTACTCATCGCGTGCTCATCGAGTGCTCATCGCAATCTCGACCTACTTCCAACTCGCGGAATACCAGGGCCGCACGGGGGTCCCGTACGGCGCTTCTTACGGTGTTGCCTGCTCGACGCGGTGGCGCAGGGCCGCCGTGTCGAACGGTCCAGGGGCCCGATAAGCCCTCTGGAACGCCCGGCGGCGGACCGCCAGGTCGAGACAGGCCAGGGCGGGATGCACGTAAGCACCCCGGCCGGGCAGCGTACCGCGATCATCGGGGACGCACTGTCCCTCGATCACCACGATCCGCAGCAGTTCGCTCTTGGCCGCTCGCTCCCGGCATCCCACGCAGGTTCGCTCAGGGCATGCGCGGGCATGCGTCCGACCAGACACGGTTAAGTCTACCTCCCCGTACCGACCTCACCCCTTTGGGGTAAAGGTCGAACGGTTGGCTCGTCACATACTGTCGTGATCCAAGCGCCGAGCGCTCGGAATTATTCCCCTTCGGGAGCACCCTCGGGAGAGCCGCCCTGCTCGGTGTCCGGGCGGATGTCGATGCGCCAGCCGGTGAGCCGGGCCGCGAGCCGGGCGTTCTGCCCCTCCTTGCCGATGGCAAGGGAGAGCTGGTAGTCGGGCACCGTCACGCGGGCCGAGCGGGCCGCGAGGTCCACGATCTCGACCTTGGAGACGCGGGCCGGGGACAGCGCGCTGGCGACCATGTCGGCCGGGTCGTCGGACCAGTCGACGATGTCGATCTTCTCGCCGTTGAGCTCGCCCATGACATTGCGCACACGCCCGCCCATCGGGCCGATGCAGGCGCCCTTGGCGTTGAGCCCGCTCCGGGTGGAGCGCACGGCGATCTTCGTGCGGTGGCCGGCCTCGCGCGCGATGGCGCAGATCTCGACGCTGCCGTCGGCGATCTCCGGCACCTCGAGCGCGAAGAGCTTCTTCACGAGGTTCGGGTGCGTACGGGACAGGGTCACGGAGGGGCCGCGGACGCCCTTGGCGACGCGCACGACGTACGAGCGCAGGCGCAGGCCGTGCGGGTACTCCTCGCCGGGTACCTGCTCCTGCACCGGCAGGATGGCTTCCAGCTTGCCGATGTCGACCAGCACGTTCTTCGGGTCGCGGCCCTGCTGGACCTGGCCCATCACGATGTCGCCCTCGCGGCCCGCGTACTCGCCGAGCGTCGCGTCGTCCTCGGCGTCGCGCAGCCGCTGCAGGATGACCTGCTTCGCGGTCGTGGCGGCGATCCGGCCGAAGTCGGAGGGGGTGTCGTCGAACTCCTTGGCCTCCTGGCCCTCTTCGAGGTCCGCCGGGTCCTCCGTCGCCCACACCGTCACATGGCCGCTGTCGCGGTCCAGCTTCACGCGGGCGCGACGGAAACTGCCGTCGGTGCGGTGGTAGGCGATGAGGAGGGCCGACTCGATCGCTTCGACCAGCAGATCGAAGGAGATCTCCTTCTCACGGACCAGCCCCCGCAGGGCACTCATGTCGATGTCCATGGCTACGCCTCCTCTTCTTGTTCTTGAGCGTCGTTGTCGTCGCTGTCGTCGTTCTTGTTCTTGCGGTTGAACTCGACCTGGACCCGCGCCTTGGCGAGGTCGGCGAAGTCGAGCCTTCGGGAGGTGGGCTTGCGCCCCTTCACTCCCGGTACTTCCAGGTCCAGGCCGTCGTCGTCGACCTTGAGGATGCGCGCGACCAGCTCGGACTCGTCGTTCAGTTGGAACTTCACGAGGCGGTCCGTCGCGCGGATGTAGTGGCGGTGCTCGGTGAGGGGGCGCTCGGCGCCGGGCGTACCGACCTCGAGCTCGTACTCGCCCTCGCCCATGGCCGCACTGCTACCGGGCTCGTCGAGCTTCGCCGAGAGCGCGCGGCTCACATCGGCGATCGCATCAAGGTCGGCGCCCTCGTCGGAGTCGACGACGACGCGCAGCACACGCTTGCGTCCGACCGAGGCCACTTCGATCTCTTCGAGTTCGAGCCCCTGCGAGGTGACGAGCGGTTCCAGTAGTTCCCGCAGCCTCTCGTTCTGGGTGGTGCTCATCCGGGTGACTCCTCGGCCGCGTGTGCTGTTGTGGTTACTGACTTTCCTTGCGCGTCAGGTCAAAGGGTATCCGGTCCAGGGGGGTGTTGCCGTCCACCCGTGCAACGGCGGCGGTACGGTGATCACGACCGCTCCCCCTCGATCGAACCTGATCAGTTCCGATCAAGGCGCCGCCCGCCGAAAGCCCTCTCCCCTCCCGCCTCTTCGCCTCCTGAGGACGCCTGCCGTGCCGCTGCCCCCTCTCGCCCGCTCCGGGCCACGACGTAGGACTCTGCTCGCCTCGCTGGCCGGGGCCGCGCTGCTGACCGGCTGCTCGGACGCCGAAGGCGGCGCCGACGGTGGCAGCGGGGCGCCCGCCGCCGCGCAGGAGAAGCGGCTGCGGACGCGGGCGGCGCAGGAGAGCACGGACCTCCTCGGCCAGTACGACCGGGCGGTGTCGGCCCGTCCGGCGCTCGCGGAGCGGCTGAACCCGCTGCGGGCCGAGGTCGAGCGGCACGTGAAGGCGTTCGGCGGGGCGCGCCGGGCGTCGGGCGCCGGAGCACCCCCGGGCAACAAGTCGGCCGCGGCGCCGACCTCCGAGAAGGACATCCTCAAGGCGCTCTCGGTGGCCGAGCAGCGACTCTCGGACCGCCGGATGTCCGCGCTCGTGGACGCTCCGGGCGAGCTGGCGCGGCTGTTCGCGTCGGTGGCGGCGGCCGGGGCCGGGCACGCGTATCTGCTGTCGGAGGACGGACAGGAATGAGCGAGAACGAACTGCTCGCGGCGGTGCAGGCGGCGCTGCGGGCCGAGCACGCGGCGGTGTACGGCTACGGGGTCGTCGGCGGCCGGGTCGGCGAGGACCGCAGGGGCCGGGCCCGGGACGCGTACGACGCGCACCGCGCCCGCCGTGACGAACTGCGGCGCACAGTGCGCGACTTGGGCGGAAATCCCGAGGAGTCCGCGGGGGCGTACGCGCTGCCGTTCCCGGTACCCGACGCGTCGGCGGCGGCCCGGCTCGCCGCGGACATCGAGAGCAGGGTCGCCGGCGTCTACTCGGATCTCGTACGGGCGGCGAGCGGCGAGCGGCGCCGGAGCGCGGCCGACGCACTCCGTGAGGCGGCGGTCCGTGCCGTGCGCTGGGGCGGCGGCAGCGTAGCCTTCCCTGGGCTCTCCGAACGGGCCGCGGCGCCGACCGCATCGTCGTCGGCCCCGTCCTCTTCTGAGGACCCCAGCACGTAGGCAGATCTGGAAGGAAATCCCCGCGCATGGCATCCGCGCCCCTGGCATTCGAACCGCCTCCGCGTCTCGTGAACGCGCTCGGCGAGGTGCGTGACGACGGGGCGTCGGCGTGGCTCGACCGGGTCGGCGCGCTGCTCGACGGGGCGGCGGCACGGCGCGATGTGACGGTGCAGCGGGTGCATGTGCCCGGGGGCCGCAGCAGCCTGGTCGCCCACGTGCGCAGGGCGGACGGCTCACCGGCGATCCTGAAACTGGCGCCCGAGCGGTTCCGCCCGGAGGCGGAGCGGGCGGCGCTGACGCACTGGGACGGCTTCGGCGCGGTGCGGCTGCTCGACCCGGGCGTGAACGACGGCGCGCTCCTCCTGGAACGCCTCCACCCGGAGGTCTCCGTCCGTACGCTGCCGGAGGCGAAGGCGCTCCTGGAGGCGGCGGGCACACTGCGCCGCCTGTGGGTGGACCCGCCCGAGGGGCGCAACTGCGAGACCGTTCCGGAGCGCACGGGGCGTCAGGCGGTCGGGATGCGGGCGACGGTGGAGGCGTTCCCCGACGTGGCGCCGCTGATCGACGCGGCCCTCGGGACGCGGGACGAGCTGGTGGACTCGGCTCCCGAACTCCGTTTGCTGCACGGTACGTTCCGGCAGTCCAAGGTGCTGTCCGGGGAGCGGATGCCGTGGCTGGCGGTCGGGCCCGACCCGGTCGTCGGCGAGACCGCGTTCGACCTGGCGCGGCTTGTGCGTGACCGGGTGGAGGACCTCATCGGGTCGCCGTCGGGGCCCGCGATCACGCGGCGGCGGGTGAAGCGGCTCGCGGAGTCGCTGGAGGTGGATCCGGAGCGGTTGCGGGGGTGGACGTTGTTCCGGGCGGTGGAGTCGGGTGCGCGGGCACTGCGCGTGGGGCGGCACCAGGACGGCGAGAACCTGTTGGAGTTCGCGGGCTGGTTGTGAGGCGGGCCCCCCGCCCCCACGCCACGGGGCTCCGCCCCGGACCCCGCGCCTCAATCGCCGGCGGGGCTTGATTTGCCCGGGCCCCGCCGGCGATTGAGGCGATCAAGCCCCTGCGGCGATT
>NZ_JBSFVM010000024.1:0-111718 GCF_053592315.1 Streptomyces sp. NPDC002754 | reverse complement strand
GTGTGCTGTTCCGTTCTGTGGCCGCGGGGCTCCGCCCCGGACCCCGCGCCTCAATCGCCGGCGGGGCTTGATTTGCTCGCCCGCAGGGGCTTGAAGAGGTCAGGCCGACTCGAGGGCTGACACGTCGATCTTGCCCATTTTCATCATCGCGGCGAGGACCCGACCCGCCCGATCCTTGTCGGGGTCCGCGAGGAGCTCGGTGAGGCGGCGCGGCACGATCTGCCAGGACAGGCCGTACTTGTCCTTGCACCAGCCGCACGGCCCCGGCTCGCCGCCGTCCGCCGTGAGCCGGTCCCAGAGCCGGTCGACCTCGGCCTGGTCGGCGCAGTCGACGGTGAGCGAGACCGCCTCGTTGAACTTGAACTCGGGCCCGCCGTCCAGCCCTTGGTACTCGGAGCCCGCGATGCGGAACGACACGATGACGCCCGAGCCGGGCTCCTGCGACTCCTTGTCGCCGAAGTGCTGGACGTCCAGGATCTTGGAGTCGGTGCCGGGGAACAGCGAGACGTAGAAGCCGGCCGCTTCCTCGGACTTGCCGTCGAACCACAGACAGGGGCGGATCTTCTGGGCGGTCTCGGACATGGTGTGCCTCCTGGTTCCCGTTCCGGTGCCGGCGGGCCGGCCTGTATCAGGGTTCTCCTCCTACAGACCGGCCGCGAGTCGAGAACTCATCGCCGCGGCACCCCTAGGGCGTGTTTCGAAAGTCCCGTCTGCCTCGCGGGCGGACGACGCTACTTTCGAAACACGCCCTAGAACACAACCAGCGCCCGTCCGCCCTTGCCCGCCACCATGTTGTCGAACGCCGCCGGGATCCCCTCCAGGACGATCCGCTCGGTCACCAGCGTGCTCAGGTCGAGGCGGCCCGCGCGGATGTGCTCGGCGAGCACCGGAAGGTCGACCGCCGGGTCGCAGTTGCCGTAGACGCAACCGGACAGCGTGCGGCCCCAGTGGAAGATCTCCAGGGCGTTGAAGGTGACCTGCTGGTCCTTGCCGCCGATGCCGACGACGGTGGTGCGGCCGCCGCGCCGGGTGGACTCCCAGGCGGTACGGATCGTGACGGCGCGGCCGACGCACTCCACCGCCACGTCGACGCCCTGCTTGTCCGTGAGCCCGCGGATCTCGCGCGCGGTCGTCTCGGAGGCGACCACGTAGTCCGTCGCGCCCGCCGCGCACGCCAGCGCCTCCTTCTCCGGGGACACGTCGACCGCGATGATCTTCGAGGCGCCCGCGATGCGCGCGGCCTGGAGCGTGGCGAGGCCGACGCCACCGACGCCGTACACCGCGACCGTCTCCCCCTCCCGTACGCGCGCGGAGTGGTGCACGGCGCCGTACCCGGTGAGCACCGCGCAGCCGAGCAGGGCCGCGTCGATGAGCGGGACGCCGTCCGGCACCGGCAGCACGCAGTTCGCTGCGACGACGGTCTCCTCGGCGAACGCGGCGACGTTCAGGCCGGGGTGGAGGTCGCTGCCGTCGGACGCGCGCTTCGCGTGGATGTTCGCCGCGCCCGCGAGGGCGTTGGCGCACAGCCAGACCTCGCCCAGCGCGCAGGCGTGGCAACTTCCGCAGGAGGGAGCCCAGTTGAGGACGACACCGTCACCGGGGACCACGTGCGTGACACCGTCACCGACGGAGACGACGGTCCCCGCGCCCTCGTGACCGAGGACCGCGGGGACCGGGACCCGCATGGTGCCGTTGGTCAGGGACAGATCGGAGTGGCAGACCCCGGCGGCGGCGAGTCGCACCCGGACCTGGCCGGGCCCCGGTTCGGGCAGGTCGATGTCGGCGATCTCCAGCGGGGAACCGACGGCGGGCAGTACAGCGGCGCGGACCATGATGGACACAACTCCCTGAGCGAGTGCGGGATGTCACGTACGTGCCGATCCAAACTAGCGTCGCTAGTTTCCAGGGTCCAGGGGTGCCCGGTGGAGGGTCAGTGCCGCTGGTGGTCCTTCTCGCGCCGACGCAGCCGGGGCGCCCATGCTCTCCCTTGCCCCGCACCGTCTTCGGCACCGCGCTTGGCGCCACCCCTGACCCCGAGCCCCGCCGCCACGAACAGCAGTCCGCCCAGCATCACGAACGGGGCCGCCGTCCCCGCCACGCCCGCGATCAGGCCCGCGGAGGCCGGGGCCGCGACCTGGCCGAGACGGTTGCCGGTCAGCCGGAGCGCCAGCGCGGTGGAGCGGGCCTCCGCCGGGGCGGCCTGCACGACCGTGGTCATGGAGAGCGGCTGGCCCACCCCGAGGCAGAAGCCCAGCACGATCAGCATCGCGCCGAGCGCCCACACCGGCACGGGCAGCGCGATGCCCACGCACAGCAGCGCCGCGAGCAGACACGTGGTGGCGACCAGGGTGGTCCGGCCGAGCCAGTTGATGAGCGGGGTCATGACCAGCCGGCAGGCGACCGTCGCGCCCGCGCGCAGGCTGAGCAGCACGCCGATCACCGCGGGCGCGATCCCCCGGTGCTCGCCCACCACCGGCAGATACGCCGTGAGGATGTCGGTGGCCGACAGGACGGCGAGGCTGATGAAGATGCCGCCGGGCACGCCGCGGGTGCGCAGGATGCGGTGCACGGGGACCCTGGAGGACTCCTTCGCACGCGAACCCGTCTGCGTACGAAGGGACTCGATGCGCCACAGCGAGGTCACGGCCAGCGCGCAGACACCCGCCGACACGAGGAGCGCGAGCGCGCTCGTGCCCGCCATGTCGTGGCCCTCGATCAGGGCGCCCGCGGCGATCGGCCCGACGAGCTGGCCGAGGGAGGCCCCGATGGTGAAGTGGCCGAAGTTGCGGTCCTGGTCCTCGGGCGCGGACTGCCGGGCCACGATCGACTGGGCACCGATGACGAAGCACAGGTGCCCGAGCCCCATCACGCCGCTCCAGGCGGCCATCCCCGCAAGGGAGTTCGCGAGTCCGCTCATCGCGCAGCCGCCCGCGATGAGCACCACACCCACGGGGAGCAGCGGCGCGCACCGGCCGTGGTCCGTGCGCCGCCCGAGCGGCACGGCGGCGAACAGCGGGAGCAGCGCGTAGACCCCCGCGATGACGCCGACGGCACGCTCGTCGGCGCCCAGCGCGAGGGCCCGGTAGGAGACCGCGGGCCGCGCCATCGACACCGCCGCCTGCGCGAAGCTGAAGGCGATGACGAGGCGGAGCAGCCAGGCACGGCTCATGAGGTCACAGGATTCATCGGGTCACACGATTCCGAACAGCAGACCGGCGCAGAGGACGACCAGCGCGGTCAACGCCGCCCATTTCACGGTGAACTTGGTGTGGTCGCCGAACTCGACCTTAGCCATGCCCACCAGCACGTAGACCGCCGGGACCAGCGGACTCGACATGTGCAGCGGCTGTCCGGCGAGCGAGGCGCGGGCGATCTCGAGGGTCGAGACGCCGTGCGCGTTGCCGGCCTCGGCGAGCACCGGCAGGATGCCGAAGTAGAAGCCGTCGTTGGACATGAAGTACGTGAAGGGGATGGACAGCACGCCCGTCACGAGTGCCATGTGCGGGCCCATCCAGTCCGGGATGCCGCCCACGACCCACTTCGCCATGTGGTCGACCATGCCGGTGCCCTGGAGCACGCCCGTGAAGACGGCGGCGGCGAAGACCATGCCCGCGACGTTGAGGACGTTCTCTGCGTGCGCGCCGATCCGCGCCTTCTGGTCGGCCATGTGCGGGTAGTTGACCGAGAGCGCGAGCGCGGCGCCGAGCATGAACAGCACCGGGATCGGAAGCAGTTCCATGATCATGGAGGCCAGCAGCCCCACCGTGAGCAGGGCGTTGAACCAGTAGAGCCTGGGGCGCAGGGTGGCCCGGTTCGGGTCGAGCCCGGAGAACGTCTCGCCCTCGTCGTTCTCGTACGAGGGGGTGGACGCGGCGCCGGTGCCCTTGCTGCCGCTGCCGCCGCCCGCGCCGACGAGCACCTTCTCCTCGACGGTCTCGGTGACCTTGACGTCCTCTTCCAGGGAGAGGAAGCCGAGCCGCTTGCGCTCCCGGCGCCCGAGGACGTACGAGAGGGCGAACACGAAGAGCAGTCCCACGCCGAGCGCCGGGATCATCGGTACGAAGATGTCGCTGGCGTCCACCTTCAGCGCGGTGGCGGCGCGGGCCGTCGGGCCGCCCCACGGCAGCGTGTTCATCACGCCGTTGGCGGTCGCGGCGACACCCGTCATCACGACGAGGCTCATCTTCAGGCGCTTGTACAGCGGGTACATCGCCGAGACGGTGATCATGAAGGTGGTGGAGCCGTCGCCGTCGAGCGAGACGATCGCGGCGAGCACGGCGGTGCCGACGACGATGCGGACGGGGTCGGCCTTCGCGAACTTCAGGATGCCGCGCACGATCGGGTCGAAGAGGCCGACGTCGATCATCACGCCGAAGTAGACGATCGCGAACATCAGCATGGCCGCGGTGGGCGCCAGGTCACCGATGCCGGCGATCACGTAGTCGCCGAGGTTGGCGCCCTTGCCCACCAGGACGCAGAACAGCGCCGGGATGAGCACGAGCGCCGCGATCGGCGACACCTTTTTCATCATGATCAGCACCAGGAAGGTGGCGATCATGCCGAAACCGAGGATGGTCAGCATGGGGAGGGGCCCTCTCACGTCTACGTTCGCCTTCGAACAGCCGCCGTGGGGGAGGCAGCCAGCGAGACGCTAGGTGGGCCGAACAAGTGTTAACAAGGCGTTGACACGCGAGCAATAAGCGCAAAACTCCAGGTCACGAGCGGTTCACACGGGCGGTTCAGTCGAGCACGCGCGCCAGATACGCCCGCAGCAGCTCCCGTACCTCTCCGATGATCGCCTCGTCGCCGCGCTCCGGGTCGACGCGGAACGCGAGCCGGACCAGCGCGTCGGCGGATTCGACGGCGACGAGGAACGCGCGGCGCAGATCGACGTCCGGGACGCGGTCGAGGCGTGGGGCGAGGAGGCCGGTGAGGGTGTCGGCGACGCGGTGGTTGGGGCCGGCGTCGGGGGCGCCCACGGGGAGCTGGGTGCCGAAGTCGACCAGGGAGAAGCCCGGCGCCGTGCGCTTCATCGCGAGGTACTCGTCGAGTACGGAGTCCATCGCGGCCCGCCAGTCACCGGCGGGGACGTCCCTGAGGCGCGCGGTGACCCGCCGCACGTACCGGTCGAGGTTGCGTTCGGCCAGCGCGTCGACCAGGGCCCGCTTGTTGCCGAAGAAGCGGTAGACCGAGCCGATGGGGACCTCGGCGCGGTGCGCGACGGCGCGGGTGCTCAGCTCGTCGTAACCCGTCTCGTCGAGGAGTTCGGCGCAGGCGTCGAGGATCCGGGCCAGGCGCTCGGCGCTGCGCCGCTGAACGGGCTTGCGGCGCAAGGGCGTTGGATGGGCCATGGAACAAGCCTACGGTGAGGCCGTCAGGTCCGCGGTGGCCTCGACGGGCTTGTTCGCGACGGCCCACACCGTGTGGTCGTCGGCGTAGAGGCGGGCGGTGAGGTGGTGGGTGCCGCGGTGCAGGCGGGTGCCGGGGAGGCGGTAGTCGACGGCGCGCAGCCGGGCCAGGTGGCGGCCGTCGAGGTAGAGGCGCGCGTAACCGCGGCCCTCGACGGCGCGGGTCGGGGTGCCGTGGGGGCTGAGGCGGAAGTGCCGTACCCAGATACGGACCTCCCAGCCGCCCGCGGGGCCCGTCCGCGGCTTCACGATCAGGCCGATCTCGGGTGCGCCCTCGTCGGGGACCCGGCGGTAGTGGTGCCCGGCCGCGTCGGTGTGCTCCAGGACCTCGCCGACCTGCCGCGGTCCGCCGCCGTCGCCCCCGCAGCCCGCGACGCCGGCGAGCAGGGCGCAGGTCAGCAGCGCCGCGGCGGCCGCGCGGAGGGACGGGAAAGTGGGCATGTTCCGGACGGTAGAGGACCGCTGACATCGGCGGATCCCTCGCGGGGAGGACCCTCTGCGGCCGCTGCTCGGCCGCTGGTACCGCCGCGCGTCAGCCATACGACGGACGGTGACGTCTTGCGCCGCCCACCCACGAATCCTACGGTGTTGCATAGGATTCACGGACCAGGGAGCGATGATGAGCGGGGACGTACGCAAGACCGCCGAGGGGCTGACCTACCTCTCCGGCTTCGGGAACGAGCACGGCTCACAGGCCGTGCCCGGGGCCCTGCCGGAGGGGCGCAACTCGCCGCAGCGCGCGCCGCTCGGCCTGTACGCGGAGCAGCTCAGCGGCACCGCATTCACCGAGCCGCGGGCACACAACCGCCGCTCGTGGCTGTACCGGATCCGCCCGTCGGCGGCGCACCCGGAGTTCAGCCGTGTCGACAACGGGGCGGTGCGCACGGCCCCGTTCACCGAGACCGCCCCCGATCCCAACCGCCGCCGCTGGAACCCGCTGCCCGAGCCGGCACCCGGCACGGACTGGCTGGCCGGCCTGTGGACACTGGGCGGCAACGGCGACGCGACGCAGCGCACCGGCATGGCCGTGCACCTGTACCACGCCAACTCCCCCATGAAGGACCGGGTGTTCAGCGACGCGGACGGTGAACTGCTGATCGTTCCGGAACACGGCGGGCTGCTGCTGCACACGGAGTTCGGGAAGCTCGCCGTCGAGCCGGACGAGGTCGCGCTGGTCCCGCGCGGCGTCCGCTTCCGGGTGGAGCTCCTCGACGACTCCGCGCGGGGGTACGTGTGCGAGAACTACGGCGCCCCGTTCCAGCTGCCCGACCTCGGCCCGATCGGCGCCAACGGCCTGGCGAACGCACGGGACTTCAGGGCGCCGGTCGCCGCGTACGAGGACGACGACCGTCCGGTGGAGGTCGTGAACAAGTTCTGCGGGAACCTGTGGTCGGCCGTATACGACCACTCCCCGCTCGACGTCGTCGCCTGGCACGGCAACCACGTCCCGTACGTGTACGACCTGCGCCGCTTCAACGTCATCGGCACGATCTCGTACGACCACCCGGACCCGTCGATCTTCACGGTGCTCACGTCGCCGTCCGACACCCCGGGCCTCGCGGGTGTCGACTTCGTCGTCTTCGCGCCGCGCTGGCTGGTGGGCGAGGACACGTTCCGGCCGCCGTACTTCCACCGGAACGTGATGAGCGAGTACATGGGGCTCATCGACGGCGCGTACGACGCCAAGGCCGAGGGCTTCGTGCCGGGCGGCGGCTCGCTGCACAACATGATGTCGGCGCACGGCCCCGACCGGGAGACGTTCGACAAGGCGAGCGCCGCCGAGCTGAAGCCGCAGAAGGTCGACGACGGCCTGGCCTTCATGTTCGAGACGCGCTGGCCCGTCACCCTCGCCCCGCAGGCCGCGACCGCCGGACATCTGCAGCGCGGCTACGACGATGTGTGGCGCGGCCTGGAACGCCACTTCCGCGGATAGATCCGGCGGATGGATCCGGCGGATCCGATGGACCCCATGGTCGCCGCATTGCACCACTCCCCCCACGACCGGTACGGATAACCCGTGACGTCATTCGCCCCGGACTCGATCGTCCTGAACCGCAAATTGCCGCTCTGGTATCAGGTGTCGCAGTCCCTGCGCGCCTCGATACTCGGAAGATCGCCGCAGGACCCGCTGCGCCTGCCCACCGAGGAGCAACTCGCGGGGCACTACGGGGTCTCCGTGCTCACCATGCGCCAGGCGCTGAAGGAACTGGAGGACGAGGGGCTCATCACGCGGCACAGGCGCCGCGGCACGTTCATCGAGCCGGACGCCCAACAGGGTGCGCCGGTACGCCTGTTGGGCTCGGTCGACGCGATCGTCGCGCAGCAGTCCGGCATGACGACGCGGCTGCTCGACCACGGCACGGTGCCGGTCCCCGTGGCCTTCGCCGAGCACTTCCCGGAGGCGGGGGCCGTCCCCACGTACCACCGGCTGCGCAGCGACGAGAAGACCGGCGAGCCGACGAACCACGCGCGCAACTATCTGCGGCCCGACCTCGGCGCCCGCGTCGACCTCGCGGATCTGGAGCGGTGGCCGATGACGAAGGTGCTGCGGGATGTGGTGGGTGTGCGGATCAGCCGGATCACGGACTCGGTGCAGGCGCGGCTCGCGGATCCGGAGACGGCGCGGCTCCTCGAAGTGCCGTTGCTCAGTCCGATCCTGCACTACACGGGTGTCACGTACGACGAGGCGGGCAGGGTGCTTGATGTGGCGGTCATCCACTACCGGGGGGACCGGTTCTCCTTCACGGTGACGTTGGACGCGGACTGATGCGCAGCACCGGCGTTCCGGCCACGGGGCTCCGCCCCGGACCCCGCGCCTCAATCGCCGGCGGGGCTGGAAATGGGTCACCCGATCAAGCCCCTGCGGCGATTGAGCAGCGGGGTCCGGGACGGAGCCCCGAGGCCGTAACGCCGGTGCCGTGGAGGGGGACGTAGCATGCCGGGCGTGACGAATGACCCGCTCACCGAGGCCATCGGACTGACCGACCTCATGCCATGGTCCGTCGCACCCCTGCGCCTGGGCCGCACCTGGCCCGTCTCCCCGGACCCCGCTTCCCTGAAGACCCGTTGGAACGCCTTCGTGGCTGCCGACGAGGCCGAGCGCACCGCACTCCTCGAACCCTCCCGCGCCCGCACCCTGCACACCGCCACCGCCCAACTCCCCGGCCAACGCACCGGCACCGAACCACTCGCGCACGCCCACGGCCCCTGCCCGGCCCCCGTGCCACTGCTGCACGGCCCGTTCGACGAGCAGTGGCTCATCCCGGACCAGCGCCTGATCGACGCCGCGCGCCCCGAACTGTGGCGGGTCGCGGACGAGCGGCAGCTGTTCCTCGTCGAGCAGAGGTACGCGCCCGATGCCGCCGGCCCCGCACTACTGGCGTCCACCGTGCTCCCGGAGGGCCGCGTCCGCCCGCTGTACCGCCGCCCCGGCGGCGCGGAGCCGAACGTGGCGCCGGGCCTGCTCACCCACCTCTCCGGCGCGTACGACCAGGAGGTGACAGCGGCCGAGCTGTTCGCGTGGATCCTGGTGACGGGCACCCGCGACGGCTCGCGCGGCATCCGCGTGCCGCTGCCTGACGCCGCCGACGTATGGGCGCGCGGCGTGGAACTCGGCCGCCGTGTCCTGTGGTTGGAGCGGCGCGGCACGGACGCCGAGCGCCCCAAGCTGCCCGGTGGCCGCCGCCCGTACGTACGCGCCCCGCTACCGGCCCGGCCGACGGAGATCCTCTACGACCGCGAGGAGGAGGCCCTGCTCGTCGGCGACGGGCGGGTGTCCCCGGTCCCCGCGGCGGCCTGGGACTTCCATGTCGGCGGGGTCCGGGTCCTGGAGCAGTGGTTCGCGCGCCGCACCGCACCTGCCGAACCCGGCACACTCGCGGCCCTGCGCCCGGCCACCTGGCCGCAGCCGTGGACCTCGCAGCTCCTGGAGCTCGTCACGACCCTGACGCTGCTCGCGGAACTCGGCCCTTCACAGGACGAGTTGCGGGAGGCCGCCCTCGCGGACCCGATGACGACGAAGGACCTGGAACGGGCACACATCCTCCCCGTCCCGGACTCGGCCCGCCGTCCCGCCTCCGTCCTCGACCACCAGGAGGAGGGCCCGGGCGGCCAGTTCGCGATCCTGTAAATCCCGAGAGGTCCGGGAGGGCGAGCGCTCCCGGCGCCAAAGCGCGAACCCCTGGGCGACTGTCGGCCCGGGCCATCAGGAAGCGGGCGCGGGCGACCCGTTCGCCCGGCTCCCAGGTCACCCGGCGGGCACGCTCACTCCGCCGCGAACCCCTCCAGCGTCCGCCGCAGCGCCCGCTCGAACACGGCCTCCAGGTCGATGGGCCCGGCGTCCTCCGCGAAGGACGCCGCGAGCCGCGGGTACCGGCCCGAGGCCACCTGCCTGCCCAAGTACGCGATCCGCGCCGCCTGTTCCTGCTCGGCGCTCCACGGCAGGGAGCGGGTCCGCTCGGCCGTGGCGATCTCGTTGGCCACGTACGTCGTGACCACGCTGGTCACCGCGGCGACCAGCTCCATCTTCGTGCCGTACGGCAGGTCGAGCGGATCGAGGCAGGTCAGGCAGTACTCCAGGTAGGCGAGGGCGTTCGGGCTGAACCCGTAGACCGGTGACATCAGGCCCGGCATCCAGGGGTGCCGATGCATCAGCGCCCGCGCCTGCCGGGCGAGCCCGAGCACATCCGCCCGCCAGTCGCCGCTCGGCCCGGGGAACTCGTACTCGGCACTGACGGCGTCGACCATCAGCTCGTACAGGTCCTCCTTGCGCGGCACGTAGTTGTACAGCGACATCGTGCCCATGCCCAGCTCACCGGCGATCTTCCGCATGGACACCGCGTCGATGCCCTCGGCATCGGCGACGCGCACCGCCGTCGCCGCGATGTCGGCCCTGCTGTGCGCGGGTCTCGGCCCCCGCCCGGCGCGCTCGGGGCGCGCCCAGATCACTTCGGGTTCGGCCGCTCGGCCCGCCATTGGTCATCACCTCGCGCACCATCCTAGTTACGTACGCCGTACGTAATGCGCTACGGTGGGGTCATGACTTCTACGTACGCTGTACTTAGTGAGGGTCTGGAGAAGCGCTTCGGCAGGGGGCCGAAGGCCGTGCACGCCGTGCGCGGCCTGGATCTGGCGGTCCGCGAGGGCACGGTGTGCGGTCTGCTCGGGCCGAACGGGGCAGGCAAGACGACCGCCGTCCGGCTGCTCACGACGCTGCTGCGCCCCGACGCCGGCACCGCGCGTGTCGCCGGGCACGACATCACCGCCGCCCCGCAGTCCGTCCGCCGCCGCATCGGCGTCACCGGCCAGTACGCCTCGGTCGACGGCGACCTCACAGGACGCGAGAACCTGCGCCTGTTCGCCCGCCTCCTGCGCGCGCCGCACGCCCGTGCCCGCGCCGACGAGCTGATCGAGCGCTTCGAGCTGACCGACGCCGCCGACCGCACCGCGCGTACGTACTCCGGCGGCATGCGCCGCCGCCTCGATCTGGCCGCGAGCCTGCTCACCCGCCCCGCCGTCCTCTTCCTCGACGAGCCGACCACCGGCCTCGACCCACACAGCAGGAACGGCATCTGGGAGACCGTGCGCGAGCTGTCCCGCGAGGGCACGACCGTCGTCCTCACCACGCAGTACCTGGAGGAGGCCGACCAACTCGCCGACGACATCGTGCTGATCGACGAGGGCCGCGCCGCCCACTCGGGCACGCCCGCCGAACTCAAGGCGCAGATCGGGCACTACGCGGAGGTCGTCGTGGCACAGGAGGCGGGCGAGCGGGCGCTGCACGCGGCGGCCGTCGTCCTCGACCAACTGACCGGCACCCGGCCCCGGTTGGACACGGAGTGCCGCACCGTGGGCGCCGTCGTGCTCGACCCGGCTCTCACCCTCCCCCGCGTCGTACGCGAACTCGACGCGTCCGGCGTCCCGTTGCTCGATGCGACGCTGCGCCCGCCCACGCTCGACGAGGTGTTCCTGCGCCTCACCGTCACCAGACCTCAGGAGGTCGCCGCATGAGCACCGCCATCCTCTACGACGGTACGGCCGTGCTCGGCCGTCACCTCCAGCGCCTCCGGCACGCCCCGGCGATCCTGATCATGACGCAGACCATGCCGATCGTGTTCCTGCTGTTCTTCGGATACGTCTTCGGCTCCGCGCTCGCCATGCCGGGCGCGGAGTACCGGGCGTTCCTGGTGCCGGGCATGCTCGTGGCGACCGCGGCCAACGGGATCATGACCGGGATGTTCGGCGCCGCCCAGGACTCGCACCGGGGCGTGATGGACCGCTTCCGCACGCTGCCGATGAGCCGGGCCGCGGTGCCGCTCGGGCAGGCGGTCGCCGATCTGCTGACGACCGCCGTCGGCCTGGTGCCGCTGGTGCTCGTGGGGCTCGCGATGGGCTGGCGGATCGAGGGCGGACTGCCGGGCGCACTCGGCGCGTTCGGGCTGCTGCTGCTCCTCCGGTTCGCCGCGACGTGGGTCGGGATCCTGCTCGGGCTCGCCTCGCAGAGCGAGGAGGCGGCGGGGCAGCTGGGCGGCGCCACGTTCATGCTGCCGCTACTGTCGAACGCGTACATCCCGACCGACGGGATGCCGGGGTGGGTGCGCACCCTCGCCGAGTGGAACCCGATCAGCGCCGTGGCCACGGCCGTGCGCGAGCTGTTCGGCAACGCGCCGGTGCCGTACGGCGCGGCCTGGCCCGTGGCGCATCCGGTGGCGGGCTCGCTGGCGTGGTGCACGGTGCTGCTCGCGGTGTGCGTGCCGCTCGCCGTCCGCCGCTATGCGCGCGGCGAACGGTGAACGGGCCGTGCGTACCGGCTACTTCTGCGGCTCGAGCGCGGGGCCAAGGGAGGAGAACTTCTCCTGGGACACGATCCGCTTCGGCGGCCAGGTGATGTTGTTCGGCGGCCACTTCTGCCCGGTCTTCTTCAGGAACCACTCGGGCGGCTCGTACATGGGCGGCTCATAGCCGTCCGGGATCGCCGTCTTCCATTCGACGTCCTTCGTACGGTCCTTGAACTCGTCCTTGATCGCCTTGAGCCGCTCCGGCTGGGTGATCAGGTCGACCGCCGTGGCGGCGAGGTACTTCGCGGCGGCGAGCACCGCGGCCTGGCCGGGCGCCGCGGCGGCGCAGGCGGCCGTGGACCAGGTGTGCATCTTCGTGCCGATCGGGGCGAGCGCGGAGCCCATCGAAACGGTCGGCGCGTTCCAGCTGATGTCCGCGACGTCGGTCGAGCCACCGCCGAGGAACACCGGGTCCGGCGGCGTGAGTTCGGCGACCTTGTCGTGCATTCCGGACTCGGGGAGACCCAGGGACTTCTGCAGGTCCTTCGCCAGCTGATGGGCTTCAGCGTTGAATTTCGGCGGGCCGATCTGCTGCATGTTGTCGTGCAGCAGCTCCGCGAAGGACCTGGACGGCAGCTGGTTCCAGCAGGCGGAGGTGATGCGGTGCTGCACCTTCGTCTGCGAGGCCTTGGCGGCGGCCTCGGAGATCGCGATCACCTTGTCGAGCAGCACCTGGACGCGGGCGGTGCTGCCCTCGCGCACGTAATAGCTGATCTCCGCGAGTTCTGGGGTGACGTTCGGGATTTCGCCGCCGTTGTTGATCACCCAGTGGAGGCGGGCGCTCGGCGCCATGTTCTCCTCGCGCAGGAACTCCGACATCGTCGCCATCATCACGGCGGCGTCGAGCGCGGACTTGTTCCCGAGCGGGGTGCCGCCGTGACCGGCGACACCGAGGAACGTGAAGGTCACGGCGGTCATGGCGTTGGTGGTGCCCCAGCCGGTGGCGTTGGCGGTGGAGGGGTGCCAGTCGAGGAAGGCGTCGAGACCCTCGTACACGCCCTTGCTGACCGCGTACGTCTTGCCGATCAGGGCCTCCTCTGCGGTGGAGCCGAAGAACTTCACGGTGACCGGGAGCTTGTGCTGCTTGGCGGCCTGCGCGACCGCGGCCGCCGCGGCGGCCGCCGCCGTGCCGAGCGCGCTGTGCCCGCAGCCGTGTCCCGGGCCGTAACTCGGGGCGAAGGGGTCGTGGATGTACTCGCGCGGGTCGTGGTGGCCCACGCCCTTGTTCTGCGAGAGGCCGGGCAGCGCGTCGTACTCGCCGCTGAAGCCGAGCACCGGGCCGCCGCTGCCGTAGGAGTAGGTCGCGGTGAACGCGGTCGGGAAGCCGGCTGTGCCGAACTTCACGTCGAATCCGGCCCGTTCGAGGAAGCCGGCCTCGGCGAGCGAGGAGTTCCACTCGCGCAGCGACAGCTCGGCATGCTCCCAGATCTCCTCGTTCAGGCCGGTGATGCGGGAGCTGTTGGCGCCGATCCAGCCGAGGGCGGCGGACTTGGCGGGGCTGTCCTCCGCGAGGCCTTCGGGCGCCTTGTACTCGAGCGGGGCCGCGTCGGCGCCGTCGGCCGCGGCGGCCATCGCCGGGTCCGCCTGGGCGGTCATCGCGGCGGTGGTCACTCCGGCGGCGCCGAGCATCTGCATGATGCGGCGTCTGCTGATCTGCGGTCCGGTCATTGCCGCGGGTATCTCGTGCTCGTGATGGTCGTGCAGGTCACACACGCGTACCTCCCGGGGGTGAGGTGGGTGTAGCTGTAACTGCCAACGAAGATCACGCGCCACATTGGACCCTGGAGATTGCCCCGTCAACACCCGTGCGTGACAAGGGCGTTACGCGATGTATGGGTGAGCGGGCACGACAAAGGCCCGCATCGTCCTCCTTGCCGGAGTGTCCGCCGCGTGCCGTGGGGATGACGGTCGCTGTGCTGCGTGGCGATACACCGGACGGCGCGGAGGCGCGATACGAGCCTTGTCCTCTACTGGGGCGGCGCTTCCTAGTGGCCGCCGAACAGCGTGCGGCGAAGCCGCCGCAGGGGCGCGAAGAGCGAGACCCTCCGCATACGTGCGCGACTACCGCTGCGCTCGTGCGCCGCGTCCCGCGTGGTCAGCTCGCGCATCAGTGACGTCGCCTCCATCGTCTCGCGCTGCGGGACGGCAGGGCCGCCGAGCACCGAGAGATGGCGGTCGAGACGCGAACTGGTCGCACCGTTCCCGCAGGTGATCGCAGGCACTCGCGGCCTGCTGCGCACTGTTATCTGTTCCATGTCACTCCCCACCCGTACGAGGGCACCCGGCCCGGGCAGGTTAACCCTATCGCCCCAGCGCGGCACTCGTGCATCCCGGTGGCAGTATTCACCTCCCTCGTAAGGGGGTTGACGGTTCGAAAGCGATCACTCTCCGAATCCGACCGATTCCAGGGCGAGTTGGACAAGTGGGGCTCCTGTGGGGCGCGCGGAACCGCCGTCCGGCTCCGTTGTGACGGCGAGTGAGGAGGCGTCCGAAGTCAAGCCGGTGGCCACCACGGGCGTGTCGGAGCCGCCCTCGGGCAGCACACCGAGGGAACGCGGCGGTGCCGAAGGGGCCATCAGCCACAACTGGTGGACCCGGCCGCGGGGCGGCGCTTCGAGACCTGTGACAGTGATCACCGCACTGCCCCGCTCGGGCGACGCGACCACGTTCAGTCCGTCGGCGCGGACGGCACCGGCGTCCGGCGCCGCGAGCACCCGCGCCACCTCGCGCGCGGCGGCCCGCTGCGCGTCGAGCCGGTCCGAGGTGCGCTCCAGTTGCACGGCGAAGAGCGCGGCCACGGTGAGCGCGCCCGCGCCCGTTGCCACGCCGAGCGGAATCAGCAGCCCACGCGCGCGTGGCGCCGGTCGCTCCACGGTGGCCGCGGGGGCCTGAGCGGTGATCCGTACGGCGGTCAGCACCCGCTCGCGCAGTTCGGCGGGCGGCGCGACCGCGGCCGAGCAGGCGAGCCGCACGGAGCTCTCCGTCAGCGCACGCACCTCGTCGGCGCAGGAGTCGCAGCGCGCCAAGTGCCGCTCGAGCCGGGCCCGTTCGCGGTGCTCCAGGGCATCCAGGGCGTAGGGCGCGGCGAGGGAGTGGACACGCGGGGCCCACGGGACGCGGTGAGGCTTCGGGGTCCGGTCGTTCATGCGGCGTCCCCCAGGCAGGCGCGCAGCCGGGTCAGCCCGTCGCGCATCCGCGTCTTGACGGTGCCGAGCGGGACGGAGAGGCGCTGCGCGACTTCCCGGTAGGTGTACCCGTCGTAGTAGGCGAGGGTCACGGAGCGGCGCTGGAGTTCGGTGAGCCCTTCGAGGCAGCGGCGGACCCACTCGCGGTCCAGGTTCGTCTCGACCTGCTCGGCGACCTCGTCGAAGGCGGTGCGGTGCCAGCGGCTCACGGCCCGCTCCTCGCGCTCCCTGGCCGCGCGGGCGCTGCGCACCCGGTCCACCGCTCTGCGGTGGGCGTGGGTGAGCACCCAGGCCATTCCAGTACCCCGGCGCGGGTCGAAGCGGGCGGCGTCCCGCCACAGTTCGAGGAACACCTCCTGGGTGACCTCCTCTGACTGGGCGGGGTCGCGCAGCACCCGGAGCACGAGCCCGTACACCGCGCCCGACACCAGCTCGTACAGCTCCTCGTACGCCCGCACGTCGCCCTGCCCGACCATCGGCAGCAATTTGTCCGCCCGCATCGGTTCCCCTCCCGCCCGGTGGCGCGGCCCGGTGCCGCGCCGCCCCCACTACGTGGTTCGCGGCCGGGCCCGGTCCGGATCGGGGACGCCGCGAAGTTTCGTGAAGGAAGTACGGGCGGACAGGGGTCCGGCACCCAATTCGCGGTCGACCAATCCGCCGGGCGCGGCGCGCCGAATGGCTTGGCGTCAACCGCACTTCGTGCACGGACCGCGTGAGGACGGACCCATGACCTCTCAGTCAGCGAAGCCATCGAAAGCACCGGCTTCGGCAAGCCCAGACACGGCACGCGGCACTGCGCGCGTGCGGATACGGCGCCGGGGGCAGAAGCCCGCCCTGGCGCTCCTGGTCTGCGGCGGCCTCGCCGTGGGCGGTCTCACGGCCGCCGGCGCGACCGGTGTCGGCCCGCAGCGGGCCGAGGCCTCCAGCCACCGCGAGGCGCCACTGATCTCGGGCCAGCCCCAGTACGACAACACGGACGTGTACGCGTTCGTGAGCCCCGACAAGCCGGACACCACGACCCTGGTGGCCAACTGGACCCCCTTCGAGGAGCCCGCGGGCGGCCCGAACTTCTACCCGTTCCCCGAGGATGCCCACTACGACCTGCACATCGACAGCGACGGCGACGCGCAGGGCGATCTGCTGTACCGGTGGACGTTCAAGACCCGGACCAAGAACGGGAACACGTTCCTCTACAACACCGGCCCGGTGAACAGCCTCGACGACCCGAACCTGAACGTCACGCAGACCTACGACATCGATCTGCTGCGCCTCAAGGACCAGAAGATCGTCTCGAAGTCGAAGATCGCCGACGACGCCCCGGTGGCGCCGTCGAACGTCGGCAAGGCGTCGATGCCCGACTACAAGAAGCTGCGCGACCAGGCGGTGAAGAAGGTCGGCGGCGGCGTCACCTCGTACGTGGGCCAGGCCGACGACCCCTTCTTCCTCGACCTGCGCGTCTTCGACCTGCTGTACGGCGGGAACCTCTCGGAGGTCGGCCGGGACACGCTCAAGGGCTACAACGTGAACACGGTCGCCCTCCAGGTGCCCACCGCGTTCCTCACGGAGTCGAAGGACCAGCCGACCATCGGCGTGTGGTCGACGACCTCCCGCAAGGACGCGAAGGGCGACTGGACGCAGGTGTCCAGGCTCGGCAGCCCGCTGGTCAACGAGGTGGTGAACCCGCAGAAGGTCAAGGACCGCTTCAACGCGTCCGCGCCGTGGAACGACAGCCAGTTCCTGCCGTTCGTGACCGAGCCCGAGCTGCCCAGGCTCATCGAGTCGATCTACAAGATCAAGGCTCCGAAGACGCCGCGCAACGACCTGGTGGACGTCTTCCTGAAGGGCGTGAAGGGCCTCAACCAGCCGCCGGGCGTGCACCCCTCGGAGATGTTGCGCCTCAACACGTCGATTCCACCCACGAGTTCACCGAAGCGTCTCGGCGTCCTCGAGGGCGACAAGGCGGGCTTCCCGAACGGGCGCCGGCTCTCCGATGACGTCGTGGACGCCGAGCTGCAGGTCGTCGAGGGCGAACTCCTCGGCAAGAAGAACGACCTGGGCGACGCCGTCGACGCCAACGACAAGAAGTTCGATTCGTCGTTCCCGTACGTGGCGCTGCCCACGGAGGGTTCGCGCGGCCCGCTCGCCAAGAGCAAGTCGCAGAGCGACACCGAGGTCCGCGACCAGCTCACCGGCAGCTCGGTGTCCTCGGGCTCCGGCGACGACAACACGCTCGTGACGGCGTCCATCGCGGCGGCCGGCGCCGGCTTCCTGCTGATCGGCACCGGGCTCGTGTGGTGGCGCAGCCGGAGCAGGCGGCGCGCCGGGTTCGGCCCGCCGTACTCCATGTGAGCCGTCCCCGGAACGGCGCGGCCCGCGTGCTTGATCCTCCACCGCGGGCCGCGCCTCCCACTCGCACATCCGTATCTCCATCTCTCGGAATTCGTCCCAAGGAGCGCGCATGCAGGCCTTGTCCGGCAAGGGGTCAGGGGCGTCGGGGCTCGGGCGGCTGCTCGCCCTGGGCGCCGCGCTCGCCCTCGCCCTCACCGCGGGCGCCCTGGTCACCGACGACGGCTCGCCGCCGAAGGCCGTGACCACGGGCACCGCCCCGAACCCGGCACCGGCCCGGCTCGCATCGGGCGACCTCGACCGGGGCGTCTCCGAGCTGCAGAAGCACCTGAAGGCCCGGCCCAGGGACGACGCGTCGTGGGCGTCGCTCGGCACGGCGTACGTCGAACAGGCGCGGGTGAGCGCGGACCCGTCCCGCTACCCGCAGGCCGAGCGCGCCCTGGCCCGCTCCCTGAAGCTGCGCCCCGGCAACGACCCGGCGCTCGCCGGGCAGGCCGCACTCGCCGCGGCCCGGCACGACTTCGACGGCGCACTGCGCCTCACACGCAGGGCCCTGAAGGTCAACCCGTACAGCGAGGCCGCGCTGGCGCTGCGCGTCGACGCACTCGTCGAACTCGGCGACTACAAGGGTGCGTTGAAGGCGGTCGACGTCGCGGACTCGCGCCGACCCGGCATCCCAACCTTCACCCGCTTCGCATACGTACATGAGTTGCGCGGCGACGCCACGACCGCCCACAAGGTCCTCTCCCGGGCCCTCACCAGCGCCACATCCCCCGGCGACGTGTCGTACGTGGCCACCGCCCTCGGCCAACTCGCCTGGCGCCAGGGCGAGTACAAGGCCGCCCTGCGGCACTACGCGACAGCCCTGCGCGCGGACCCGACCGCCGTCGCCGCCCTGGAGGGACGCAGCAAGGCGCGGGCCGCGAGCGGGAACACCGCGGACGCGATCCGTGACCTGAAGGCCGTCGTCGCGCGCGCCCCGCTGCCGACCGCGCTGGTGGAGCTCGGCGAGCTCTACGAGGCGCGCGGCGAGGACAAGGCGGCGAAGCGCCAGTACGCCCTCGTCGGCACCTGGCTGCGGCTCGCGCGCGCGGGCGGCGTCGACGTCGACCTGGACACGGCGCTCGCCTCGACGGAGCACGGCGACCGGGCCGCGGGCCTCAAGGCGGCGCGCGCCGAGTGGCAGCGCCGGCACACCGTGCACACGGCGGACGCGCTCGCGTGGGCGCTGCACGTGGGCGGCCACGACAAGGAGGCGTTGCCGTACGCGCGGCGGGCCACGGCCACCGGCTTCGGCGAGGCCGCGTTCCTCTACCACCGAGGCGTCATCGAACTGGCCGCGGGCGACCGGCCCAAGGGCCGCGAGCTGCTGCGCGAGGCGCTGGACCGCAACCCCGGTTTCTCGCCACTGGGCGCGAAGGCGGCACGTGCGGCGCTGGCCGGGGCGACGGGGAAGGGGGCGGGGCGATGAGCCGCATACGGCATATACAGCACAACGGGCGCTGGAAGCGATACGTCGCCCTGCCCGCGGTCCTCGCCGCCGCCACGGCCGGGCTCCTCCTGGCCGGCTCCCCGCAGGCCGCCGCCCACCCGCTCGGGAACTTCACCGTCAACCACTACGACGGTCTGCTCGTCGCCCCCGGTGGCCTGCGCGTCGAGCACGTGGAGGACCTGGCGGAGATTCCGACGCAGCAGGTGCGGCCCGAACTCGACGCGCGGGGGCGGGCGGCGTGGGCGAAGGAGCGCTGCGCGAGCGCCGCGGAGCGCGCCGAGGCCGACGTCGACGGGCGGCGGGCCGCCCTTGACGTGCGTACGGCCGACGCGGTGCTGCGCCCCGGCCAGGCGGGCCTCAGGACGCTGCGCGTGGAGTGCGCGTTCACCGCGCCGCTGCCGCGCGGCAAGCACGGCGAGAAGGTACGCGTCGAGCTGCGCACCGGCGCCGCCGAGGGCCCGGGGTGGCGCGAGATCACGGCGCGCGGCGACCGGATGACGCTGACGGCGTCGAACGTGCCCACGACGTCGACGTCGGAGCGGCTGACGCGCTACCCGAAGGATCTGCTGTCCTCTCCCCCGGACCGGACCTCTGCCCGGGTCACGGCCGTTCCCGGCGGCCCGGCGGCCACCGGCTCGGGCTCGGGCGCTGACGCGAGCAGTGGCGCGACCCGCTCCGAGATCCTCCCCCGCGGCGCCGACCGCTGGACCGAGGCTCTCACCGGACTGGTGTCACGGCACGAACTCGGCCCCGGCTTCGCGGCGTTGGCCCTCGGCATCGCACTGTTCCTCGGCGCGCTGCACGCGCTCGCGCCCGGCCACGGGAAGACCCTGATGGCGGCGGCCGCGGCGGCCCGCAGCCGGGCGAGGTTGCGGGACGTGCTGCCGCTCGCCGCGTCGGTGACGGTCACGCACACGCTCGGCGTGATCGCCCTGGGCATCCTCGTCACGGCCGGCTCCGCCGCCGCGCCCTCGGTGATCGCCTGGTTGGGCCTGGCGAGCGGTGTACTGGTCACGGCGGCGGGGGTGGGCCTGCTCCGCAGGGCGTGGCGCCACCGCTCGGCGGCACGGGCACACACGCATGACCACGAGCACGCGCACACGTATGACCACGGGCTCGGCCACGATCACCACCACGGCCACACGCACCCGATGCCTCAACCCACCCTCCGCGGCACCCTGTTCCTCGGTTTCGCCGGAGGTCTCGTCCCCAGCCCTTCGGCCGTCGTCGTGCTCGTCGGCGCCGCCGCGCTCGGCAAGGCGTGGTTCGGCCTGCTGCTCGTGTTCGGTTACGGTGCCGGGCTCGCGCTCACCCTCACCGCCGTCGGCTTCACGGTGGTGCGGATCGGCGGCCGGATCGCGCAGTCCCTCACCGGCCCTCCCGTCTCCCACCACCGCCCTTACCGGAATCGCTTCGCGATACTCCCTCTGTCTCGGCCCGGACGCGGCCCGCTCGCCGCGTTCGTACGCCGTGCACTGAGCCGCGCGGTGCCGTTCGGATCGGCCTTCGTCGTGGTGGCCCTCGGCTGCGGATTGGTGTTCAGGGGGGCGGCAACCGCGCTCGGTTGAGCTACTTTTGTTCAGACTTGTCGTGCCGCGCTTGCTTGTCTTCCCACGAATGGGGGCGCCCGTGGTTGAGCGTGTGGTCGCCGGACGGTACCGGCTGCTCGACCCCCTCGGCGAGGGCGGCATGGGCACCGTGTGGCGGGCCCGCGACGAGGTGCTCGGGCGCGAGGTCGCCGTGAAGGAGGTGCGCGCGCCCGCCGGGCTCCCGGACGCCGAGGTACAGCGGATGTACGCGCGCCTGGAGCGGGAGGCGTGGGCGTCGGCGCGGATCAGCCACCGCAACGTGGTGACGGTGTACGACGTGGCCACCGAGGAGCAACGCCCTTGGATCGTCATGGAGTTGGTCCGCGGCGTCTCGCTCGCCGAGCAGTTGGACGCGGAGGGCCCGATGTCCCCGGCGCGCGCCGCGCACGTCGCCGCCGAGGTACTCGCCGCGCTGCGCGCCGCCCACGGCGTGGGCGTGCTGCACCGCGACGTGAAGCCCGCCAACGTCCTCCTGTCGAACGACGGCAGGGTGGTGCTCACCGACTTCGGCATCGCCATGGTCGAGGGGACGCAGGCACTCACCATGACGGGCGAGGTCATCGGCTCGCCCGAATTCCTTGCCCCGGAACGGGCGTTGGGGCGAACCCCGGGTCCCGAGTCGGACCTGTGGTCGCTCGGTGTACTGCTGTACGCGTCCGTGGAGGGGCACTCGCCGTTCCGGCAGGACACCCCGCTGAGCACGCTGCGGGCCATCGTGGACGAGGAGTTGCCGCCGCCGCGCCGCGCGGGGCCGCTGGCGCCCGTGATCGAGGGCCTGCTGCGCAAGGATCCGGCCGAGCGGACCCCTGCGTCCGAGGCCGAGGGGGACCTGCGCATCGTCGGTTCGGGCGGCACCCTGTGGGCGGGCCCGGTGCAGGCCTCCCCGCTCGCCGCGCAGCCGACGGTGACGTCGTGGCAGACGCCCGCGCACACACCTCCGGCCCCGCTCCCGATGGGCGCCCCGCAGACGGCCACCACGGCCCCGGTCCGCGCCGATCCCGACTCCCGATACCCCCGCCGCGCATCGATGGCCATGATCGCGGGCATCGTGGTCCTCCTCCTCGCCATCGGAGGACTCACGTACGCCCTGCTCAACCGCGATTCGAACCCGAACGGGAACACGAACAGCGGGGGCGGCACATCCGGGGGCGGGAACAGCGGGAGCACCTCGGGCGGCAACAGCGGCGGCAGTGGGGGCGACAACGGCGGCGGAACGACGGGCGACAACAACGGCAGCGGCGGCTCCACCAATGGAGGAAACGGCGGCAACGGCGACTCCGGCAGCAACGGCCACACGACCGCCCCAGCCCAGTCCGTCAAGGTCAACGTCCGTGCGGTGCGCGGCAGTTACTCGGGCCCGTGCCCGCCGCCGGCCGCGGCCGCCCCCGCGTTCGCCGCGACGATCACGGTTGGCCGCGCCCCGGCCTCCGTGCAGTACCGCTGGGTGGTGAGGGGCGGCACGGCATCGGACCCCGGCTGGAAGACGCTGACCGTCCCCAAGGGCGCAGCGAACAAGGCCCGTACGGTCACCACCACGCAGACGCGCTACGAGGCGGGCGGGACGCTGCGCGGCCAGATCGGCGTCGAGGTGCGCAGCCCGGTGGCGGTGACGTCCAACTACGTCTCGTACGCGATCACGTGCAAGGTGGTGACCCCGACGAGCGGGGCCACCACCGGTTCACCTACGTACTGAGGTCCGCGTACCGGGATCGGTTACGCGGCGGAGGCGAACACGGGCAGGTAGCCGCTCGACTGTCCGGTGGCCGTGGGGTGGTAGGACTCGCCGATGTTCGACCAGTTGACGCTGTGCAGCCACGCGGCGCCGGAGCAGATCTCGTGCCCGGAGAAGGTGCTGGTCACGTCGCCGAAGGCGAAGCCCCGGGTCGCGGCGTTCTGCTTGATGGTGGAGTTGAGGAGGTCAGCGGCGCCGTTGATGGCCGACCGCTCGCTCTCGGAGAGGCCCGCCACGCAGCTGCCGCTGAGCTTGTAGAAGCGGGGGTAGCCGAGCACCACCACGCGGGCGGCGGGCGCCTTCGTGCTGATCGCCGAGTAGACGTCGGAGAGTTTGCTCGGCAGCGTCGAAGTGACGTACGCGCGGGCCTCGTTGACGCGGTTCAGGCACGTCGACTCGGAGTACAGGATGCAGGTCGTCATGACGTCGGCGAAGCCCGCGTCGTTGCCGCCGATCGAGAGGGACACGAGTCCGGTGCCCGCGCCGAGCGGGCCGAGCTGATTGGCGATGACGTCACCCGTACGAGCGCCCGAGCAAGCGGTGAAATTAAAGCTTGAGGGTGAGTGGGCGGCCGCCCACAAGGCGGGGTACGCCTTCGTGGAGCGCTTGCAGTCGCCGCTGCCGGCGTCGTAGCCGCCGGCGCCGACGCCGGAGGAGTAGGAGTCGCCAAGGGCCACATAGCCCGTGGCGGCGGCGGAGTCGGAGGCTTGCGCGGCCGTCGCCCCGGTCAGGGCTGCCACCGCGGCAAGGACGAAAGAGGAGACGTGGGCCGCAATCCGGAAAGATCTCATGGAACCTCCCTTTAGCAGGATCAGCAGGGTCTCTGCTGACCGCCGTTGTTGCAGGTTCATGCCAGTGATATGACATACCCTCAGCTCACCGGCGCTACGCCCGTAGAGCGCCACCCAACTGGACTCCAGGGGTCCGTAGTTGCTCCCGCTCCGCTCCCGCACCGCCCCCCCGAGTCACCCCTGCCGCGTCCTTGACGCCGCCCCGCCGACTGCGTCACATTGAAGCCCGGCATCCGGCGCTTCAGGGGGCAAAGTCGCCAATGCAGACCATCGGCATCAAGCCGTCTTCATCGGACGGCACATATCTGCTCGCGGGGGCGGGCTTCGTCGCGGGAGGCGCGGGTCTCGTCCTCGCGCTCTCGCACGCCGGATCCCCGCTGCGCGGACCACTCGCGCTCTTCTTCCTGCTCGCCGCGCCCGGCGCCGCCTTCGCGGCCGCCCTGCGCGGTCTCGACCCGTGGGCCCGCGCGCTCACCTCGACGGCCGGCGCGGTCGCGGTCGTCATGCTGATCGCCCAGGGCATGCTCGCCGTGCACTGCTGGTCGGTGACCGGCGGGGTGCTCACCGTGGCGGTACTCAGCGCTTCCGCTTTTCTTGTGCAATGGATCGTCCGGCGACTGCGTGGGGGCGCAGGCCAGGAGATTCGTAAACGGATCGGGAAAATCCACTAAGAGGGGACGCAAGTTAAGGGAATGGCCAAAACAATAAAAACGTGAGGCCTCGTTCCAGGTCTTGCCATACAGTCTCAATCATCAATACCGTCGTACATCCACCCGCATCGGACCAGCAGTAAATGCGATCTAGGGGAGGGACCGAGGTCGCGAAGGTCCGGAGCGGGGCGCGGCAGGGGGGTGCCGCGTTCCGGTGAGCCGCTCGCTTCGGCGTCCTGGGTCGCCGGGTCGCGTGCCGCGCGACCGGTCCGACAAACCGGTGTGCAATGCCAGCTCACCCGGCCTGCACGGAGAGCTCTTCCGGCGTGGCCGCACGGGGTGACAACCCCCCTTTCGAACCGGACACGAAGCCGGACCGCCCGGGGGCGGGCGGTCCACCGGACGAGAGGGACCAGACTCATGAGCAGTTCCGTTGTGCCTCCGGTGATACCCGAGGGGACACCACCGGAAGGCCGAATTCCCGCCCGTTACCGGGCCATCTCCACGCACATGGCGATCGCGCCGCGGGTCAGCGTGGTCATTCCGGCCATGAACGAGGCGGAGAATCTTCCGTACGTCTTCAAGACCCTTCCCGACTGGATCCACGAAGTCGTCCTGGTGGACGGCAATTCCACCGACAACACCGTGGAAGTGGCCAGAGAATTGTGGCCCGAAGTCGTGGTCGTACCGCAGCGCGGAAAGGGCAAGGGGGATGCCCTGATCACCGGCTTCAAGGCCTGCTCGGGCGACATCATCGTGATGGTCGACGCGGACGGCTCCGCCGACGGCCAGGAGATCGTCTCCTACGTCTCCGCGCTCGTCTCCGGCGCCGACTTCGCCAAGGGCTCGCGGTTCGCCAACGGCGGCGGCACGGACGACATGACGCCCATCCGCAAGCTCGGCAACTGGGCGCTGTGCTCGACCGTCAACGCGAAGTTCGGGGCCCGCTACACCGACCTCTGCTATGGGTACAACGCGTTCTGGCGGCACTGCCTCGACGAGATCGACCTCGACTGCACCGGGTTCGAAGTGGAGACCCTGATGAACATCCGGGTCGTCAAGGCGGGCCTGAAGGTCCAGGAGATCCCGAGCCACGAGTACCTCCGGATCCACGGCGCGAGCAACCTCCGGGCCGTGCGGGACGGGCTGCGCGTGCTCAAGGTGATCGTGCGGGAGCGCTCCAACCGGCGCGATCTCCGCCGCCGGTCGGCTGCGCCGAGGCTCAACCTGGTTCGGGGGGACGGGTCTTGACGGGGCGTCCGAATCAGGCCCCGCCGGCGTTTGAGGCGCGGGGTCCGGGGCAGAGCCCCGAGGCCGCAACCTTCTCGGTCGTCATCTGCGTGTACACCGAAGACCGCTGGACCGACATCCTCGCCGCCGTCGACTCCGTGCGGCAGCAGTCGTACTCCTCCCTGGAGACCCTCCTCGTCGTCGACCACAACCCGGTACTGCTGGAGCGCCTCGCCGCGAAGTTCGAGGGAGCGGCGGATACGAGGGTGCTGGCGAACGCCGGCCCGCGCGGACTGTCCGCCGGACGCAACACCGGGATCGCCACCGCCCGCGGCGACATCATCGCGTTCCTGGACGACGACGCCGTCGCCGAGCGCGACTGGCTGCACTGGTTCGCCGACGGATACGCCGACCCGCGCGTCCTCGCGGTCGGCGGGCACACCGAACCGATCTGGGCCTCGGGCCGCAGGCCCCTCTGGTTCCCGGCGGAGTTCGACTGGGTGGTGGGCTGCTCGTACAAGGGCCTGCCGCGCGGCAAGGTCGAGGTGCGCAACGTGCTCGGCGGCAACGCCTCGTTCCGGCGCCGCGCCTTCGACATCGCGGGCGGCTTCGCGACCGGCATCGGCCGCGACGGCGACAAGCGCCCGCTGGGCTGCGAGGAGACGGAGCTGTGCATCCGGATCACGCGGGCGAGACCGGACGCGGTGCTCCTGATCGACGACCGGGCCGTCATCCACCACCGGGTGCCGGCCGCCCGCGAACACTTCGCCTACTTCCGTACGCGCACCTACGCCGAGGGCCTCTCCAAGGCGCTGGTCGCCCGAAGTGTCGGCGCCGACAAGGGACTTGAGACGGAGCGCGCGTACTCGACGCGAGTGCTGCCGGCCGGAGCCGCGCGCGGTGTGCGGGACTTCGCACTCGGCCGGGCCGGCGGCGCGGGCCGCGCAGGGGCGATCGTGGCCGGGGTGCTGACGGCGGCCGGGGGCTATGCGCTCGGCACCTTGCGGGCGCGCGGCGCGGGCGCGACCTTCACCGTGGCGGAGATCGACGCGCCCGCGAAGGAATCCGGGAGAACGGAGGCGGCAGCGTGAGCGTGCAGCAGCGGAGGTCCGACGGCGGGTCCGTACCGATCCTCATGTACCACGCCGTCTCCTCCGACCCGAATCCCGAGACCCGTCAACTGTCGGTCTCACCCGCCCAGTTCGCCGAGCAGATGGAGCTGCTCGCCGACCACGGCTGCACCCCGCTGACCACCGCCGAGCTCGCCGGGATCTGGCGCGGCGGCGGCAGCCGGGCGCTCCCGGAGCGGCCCGTCCTGATCACCTTCGACGACGGTTACGAAGGTGTCCACACACACGCCCTGCCGAGCCTCGCCAAGCACGGCTTCGCAGCCACCCTGTTCGTCTCTACGGGGTGGTTGCGCGGCGCGTACGACACCGGGGGCGGGCTCGACACGATGCTCGACTGGGGCCAGGTGCGCGCGCTCGCCGGGCAGGGCGTGGAGATCGGCGGACACAGCCACACGCATCCGCAGCTCGACCAACTCGACGACACCGACCTGGAGTTCGAGCTGCTGCGCTGCCGGGACATCGTCTCCGGCGAGCTGGGCCTGCCACCGGTCTCCTTCGCGTATCCGTACGGCCACTCCGACCGCCGGGTGCGGCAGGCGGTGCGCGCGGCCGGGTTCGCCCAGTCGCTCGCTGTCGGCAACGCGCTCGCCCGGCGCCCGCAGGGCCCCTACGCCCTGCGGCGGGTCACCGTGCGCCGCTCGACCGACGTCACCGAGTTCGAGCGGCTCATCGACGGCCGCGCCATCGGCCGCGCCTTCGCCGGGGACCGCGCCCTCACCAAGGGGTACGCCGTGGTCCGCAGAGCCCGGCAGGCCGGCCGCAGGGCGGCAGCCCTGATGCCCGGCACGCTCCGCCAGAAGGGCCCACGTACCCGTGTCTGACACGACGACCACCCGCGCCCAGGGCACCCCGGCCACCACGACCGACACCGAAGCCCCGGCCCCCGCAGGACGCCGGCTCAGGCTGCCGCTGCCCCTGCCCGGCATAGGGCGCGGCAAGAAGGGCACAGAAGACGGCATGGGCGGGTCGGGGGGCGGGAGCCAGCTGTTCCGGAACGCCTATGCGCTGATGCTGAACACCGGCATCTCCGGCGTGCTCGGCGTCGGCTTCTGGCTGGCCGCGGCGCACTACTACACGGCGGACGCGGTCGGTCAGGGCTCGGCGGCGATCGCGGCGATGAAGTTCCTCGCGGGGCTCACCGCCGTGACACTGACCGGGGCCCTCGCCCGCTTCATCCCGATCGCCGGGCGCGCGACCGGACGGTTCATCTTCCGTACGTACGCGGGGAGTTCGGCGGTCGTCTCATTCGCCGCGCTGATCTTCCTGCTCACGCTCGACGTGTGGGGGCCCTCGTACCGCTTCCTACACGGAACGCTCAACGGCCTGGGCTTCATCGCGGCCGTCGTCGCCTGGTCGCTGCTCACGTTGCAGGACGGGGTGCTCACCGGGCTGCGCAGCGCGCTGTGGGTGCCGGTGGGCAACACGGTGTTCTCGCTGGTGAAGCTGGGGCTGCTCGTCGCGTTCGCGGGCGCGTTGGCGACGACCGGGGTGTTCGTCTCGTGGGTCGTCGCGATCGCGTTCTCCGTGGTCCCGCTCGGCCTGCTCGTGTTCCGGCGGCTCGTGCCGCGGCACATCGCGGCGACGGACGGCAAGGCGGAACCGCCCAAGCTGCGCGAGATGGGCCGGTTCCTCGCGGGCGACTACACGGGCTCGCTGTTCTCGCTCGCCGTCGTCTACCTGGTTCCGGTACTCATCGCCTCGCAGGTCAGCTCGGCGGACAACGCGTACTTCTACATCGCGACCACGATCGGCGGCACGGTCAACCTGCTGGCCATCAACATGGGCGCCTCGCTGACCGTGGAGGGCTCGCACGACCCGGCGCAGCTCGCCGCCAACACCCGGGCCGCGCTGCGCCGCATGGCCCGCATCATGCTCCCGATCTGCGCCCTGCTCTTCCTCCTCGCCCCGTACGTGCTTCATGTGTTCGGCGCCGACTACGCGGACGCGGCGACCCCGCTGCTGCGCTGGTTCGCGGTCGGGGCGGCGCTGCGAGTCGTCATGGAGACGTACTTCGCGGTGCTGCGCGCACAGAGCCGGACCTCCGGACTCGCCTGGCTCCAGGGCCTGTTGTGCCTGCTCGTGCTCGGCCTCACGCTGCTGCTCCTGCCCCGGATGGGGCTCACCGGCGCGGGCGTCGCCGAGATCTCCTCGCTCACCGTGATCGTGGCGATCGCCGCGCCGAAACTGTGGCGTGTGGTGCGCGCCGCCGCTCCCGCCGCGCCGACACCCGAGGACGCGCCACCCGACGGCGACCTGGCCGACCTGGGCACGCCGAAGACGCGGACCGCCACGGAGGAGAGCCCCAAGTGGGCGCTGCGCGACGCGATGGACTCGGACACGCTGCAACTCGCGGTGCAGCTGAACCTGGACCACCAGGAGCGCCGCCCCGACGTCCGTCCGGGGCCGATGACACCACCGGCCGGCACACACATGCCCACGTGGGCGACCAAGTCCCCTCCCCCGCCCGCTTCCGGGTCCGATTCCGGGCCCGCCTCCGCCTCCGCATCCCAGGCGTCGAGCGACATCCACGGGGAGGACGATTCGCTCCTCGAGCCCGACCCGTACCCGGAGGCCGTCGACCTGGCCTTCGAAACAGAGACCGAAACCGAGACCGAAACCGGGCCCGAGACCGAAACCGACCCCGTCCCCGGCCCGGTCGCGGAGCCCGAGCCCGATCCGGTCGTCCCGCTACCCACCGCCAAACCGGCGGAGCCGCCCGGGCTCACAAGGCTCACTCCACTCACCCCCACCGTCGTCGTCCTCGCGCTGCTCCTCGTGGCGGCCGTCGGGCTCTACTGGGGGCCCGTCCTCGGGATGGGCGAGGCCGACCTGGACCGGATGGGCGGGCTCGGCCTGATCTCCGTCCTGCCCCCCGTGACACTGCTCGGCGCGGCCCTGCTCATCGGCGTCTTCGCCTCACTCCTGTGGCTCGAACGCCCGCACAAACGCCTGCTGTTGCTGACGCTGCTCGCCACCGTCGTGTCGCTGCACGCGCTGCCCGCGGTCATCGAGGCGGAGCCGCGGTTCGCGACGGCCTGGCAGCACCTGGGCTTCATGGACTACATCGACCGCACCGGCTCCGCGGTCCCCGACCTGGACGCCCGCTGGAGCTGGCCCGGATTCTTCGCCGCGGCCGCGTTCCTCGCGAAGGCCTGCGGCGTCAACGACCTCACCGAGCTGATCCGCTGGTGGCCGACGGCCATCCAACTCCTCTACCTCGCCCCGATGTTCCTGCTCCTTCGCTCAATACGGGCGAGCTGGCGTGCCAAGTGGTCCAGCGTCTGGATCTTCGTCCTGAGCGGCTGGGTGGGTCAGGACTACTTCTCGCCGCAGGGCTTCACGTATCTCCTCTATCTGGTCTTCGTGGCGATCCTGCTGGTCTACTTCCGGGCGCCCCGCATGCTGTGGGGGAAACGGCGCCCCGGGGAGGCCGAGGTCGCGCCGACCGACAGACGGCAGCGCGCGGTGCTGCTCGTCGTCCTGATCGCCCTGTTCGCGGCGACGGTCCCGGCACACCAGCTGACCCCGTTCGTGATGCTGGGCGTCCTCGCGGTCCTGGTCCTGGTCGGCAGGTCCGAACTGCGCGGCCTGCCCCTCCTCTTCGGCGTCATCGTCGTCGTCTGGCTCGGCTTCCTCGCCGAGCCGTATTGGTCGGGGCACTTCAACGACCTGTTCGGCGGGATCGGCGGCGTCGGCGGCAACGTGACGTCCTCGGTCTCCGGACGTATCCAGGAAGGCAGTTCGTCCCACAAACTCGTCCTCTACACGCGCGTGCTGCTCGCCGGCGCCGTGCTGGCGTTCGCCTGCTACGGCTGGTGGCGGCGCCGCGACTGGAAGTACCGCGAGCGCTCGCTGATCGTGCTGGCCTTCGTCCCGTTCCTGGGCTTCGGCATGCAGTCCTACGGCGGCGAGATGGCGCTGCGCGTCTTTATGTTCGCCCTGCCCGGCGTCGCACTCCTCTGCGGGCTCGCGCTCTTCCCGCGCACCGGCGCCACGGCGAAGGAACGCGACAAGGACCGCATCAGCCTCGCCCCGCTGGCCGCGCTCATGGTGGGCCTGATCCTCATGGGCGGCTTCCTGGTGGCCCGCTGGGGCAACGAGCCGTTCGAGCGGATCCGGCCGGGCGAGGTCGCCGCGATGGACTACGTCTACGCCCACGACGACCCGACCGTACGGCTCCTGTGGATGAGCAACGACACGGTCAACAACGTGACGCCCGCGCTGCCTTGGGGTGCCCGCGACATGGAGAAGGTCAACTACGTCCCGACGCTCGCGCCCGTCGACCCGGTCCTCGTCGGCGGCCTGGTCAAGGCACTCAAGGACGCGGGCCCCAACTCGTACCTGATGCTCAACAAGAGCCAGGTCGTCTATCTCCAGATGGACGTCGGCTACTCCAAGGCCTGGCCCACACGCCTCGTCGAGAACCTGGACCGCCGCAAGGAGCTGAAGAAGGTCTACGTCAACGCGGACGTGACCATGTACCAACTGCGCAAGGAGCCACCGGGCAAGGTCGCGAAGGCCGAACCGGGCCCGATCGGACCGCAGATCACCTGGACACCGTGGTCACTGGTGGGCGCACTCGCGGCAGCCGCCCTGATCGTGCTGCTCACGGCACGCGAGGTGGTCCGCGTCGCACTCCGCCCAAGCATCCGCCAACTCCGCTGGCTCCAAAGCACCTTCTGGTTCTCACTACCTCTACTCGCGGTGCTCCTCGCATCCCTGATCCAACGCTTCATAACGATGGGCCTGACGTAATTCAAGCCCACGCGGCGCTTGAGCAGGCCCTTCAAGCCCGGTGCGGCAAAATCAAGCCCCGCCTTTCGGACGAGAGCCAGCGGGGTCCGGGGCAGAGCCCCGCGCCCGCAACGCACATCGACCGCAGGGGAACTACCGCCGCAACCACTTCACCTCGTACCCGCGCATCTCGAACCGCTTGCCGTCGACCTTCGCGCTGATGGAACGCTTCAACGTATTCACAACAAGCACCGCATCGTCATCCGCCAGCACCCGCACATTCGGCACATCGTCCCTGGCCACCGCCACCCGCTCAAACCTCGTCCCCGGCCCGAACTCCTCGTTGAACCGCGACACCAACCCGTACATCGGCAACGCACTCCCCCCGGAGGCCCGGTCCGTGGGCCGCCACAGGCAACCCGCGCACCCCGCACCCTTCTCGTCCTCCGGGTTCCAGTAGAACCCGGACGTCGCCCCGCCCCTGGCCATCGCGATCATCCCGGAGGCCTGCACGGCGACACGGTGCGACTCGCTCCAGCCCTGCCGCTCGTCCCGGCTGTCGGCCGGCTCCACGTAGTACTCCGCCCACCACAACGGCAGCCCGTCGGTCTGTCGCTCGATCCACTCACTGACGTCGGTGAACTTGTCGGTGGCGGCGAACTCGTCCGGCAACAGCTCGTCGTCGTTCGTATAACTGGACCCGTCGACAACGACGAAATCGGCGCCGGTCTTGTTCTTGTTCCAGTAGCCGAAGGCATCGACGATCCGCTGGTCCATCCGCCCCCAGGCCCCCTTGACCGCATCGGACCCGCCGTCCGTCTGCTGCGGATGGAGGCTGTCCATGACGAGATAGGGCCCACCGACCATGATGTCCTTACGAACGCCCTTCAGCGCCTTGTAGACGAGGTTGTAGAGCTTCGTGTACCCCTCGTAGTCCCAGCGGCCCGCGTCGTCGTTCCAGAAGCCCTTGAACTCGTTCCAGACGATGAAGTGCCGGACGTACGGGTACCGCTTGGCGACCGTCGCCGCGAGGTTCGCGTAGTCCTTGTAGTGCTCGGGCGACGGGGCGGTCTCCAGGCTGGCCTTGCTCCAGTCCGTGTTGCCGACGCCCGCCTTGCCGCCCTTCATCCAGTCGGGCGCGCAGCACAGCGTGACCACGGGCGTGCCGCCGGACTTGCGGACGAAGTCGATCCGCCGGTCCATCTCCTCGAACTGGTAACGCCCCTTCACCGGCTCCGGGTTGCTCGCACCCCAGCCCATGATGTGCTGGTTCTGCGGCATCGGCCGCTCCCCCAGCAGCTTCTCCGCGCGCTCGGTCGCGGCGGACGAACCCTCGTCGGCGGAGAACTGCGTGTGCGTGAACCCCCAACCGACCTGCGGCCCCAGCTCCTTCGGCGGCTCACCGGGCGTGCCGTGCACCCGGTCACCGTCGGTGGTAGTGCCCGCGGTGCTCTGCTTGCCGTCCGGAAGCGTGCTGATCACCGTCAGCACCAGGGCCAGTACGGCCATACCCACGCCGAGCAGGGCGATGAGCCGCCATCGCCGCGCCCCCGATTCCCACCCATGACGTCCCATCAAGGACAAGAGTAACGAGGGGAGTTGGTGGAAGGACCAGCTCCGTTGCCACGGACTCGTAACGAGGTTCGACAGCCGGGGTGCGCGTGTCGGCCGGTGTCGGCCGGTACAAGGAAGGGGGCACGCTGCGGAAATTGCGTGCGGGAGACCCGTTCGTGCCGGATCATGGCGGCATGTCTGCGAACCCATTCGATGTGCTGCCGGTCCGGCTGGGCGTCGACGACAGCGACTCGCCCTCCGACGTCGTCGACGCGCTGTTCCTCGGCCGCTTCGCCACGGGCGAGCAGCCCTACTCGCACGCGATGAACATCGACCGGGTGCGCTCCGCCGCGACGCTGCTGCCGCCGAACGCCCGGGTGCTGCGCTCCGCGCGCGACGACGACCGCAGCGCGACGCTCGCCGAGGGCGACGGGTGGACGCTGCTCATCTCCCGATGGAGCAGGGGCGCGGACGTCACCGTGACGGCGACGACGGCGGAGCTGGCGGAGAAGGTCCTGGGGCAGGCAACGGACGGCGCGGCCGACGAACCGGAACCGCAGCCGGAGAACGTGGCGATGGGCTTCTGGTACGTGTCACCGCGCCGCGGCCCGCACCGCACGACGCGCCAGATCTCGGCCGGTACGTGGGAGGAGGTGCGGGCCAACTACACGGCACCGGTCGCCGAGGCGATGGACGGGCTGATGAAGACGCGCCCCGAGGACATCGCGGGCCGCCTGCTCCTGCTGCACGGCCCGCCGGGCACGGGCAAGACGTCGGCCCTGCGCACCCTGGCCCGCTCGTGGCGGGACTGGTGCCAGGTCGACTGCGTCCTGGACCCGGAGCGGCTCTTCTCCGACGTCGGCTACCTGATGGACATCGCGATCGGCGAGGACGACGGCTCGGCGAACGGGCGCTGGCGCCTGCTCCTCCTGGAGGACTGCGACGAGCTGATCCGCGGCGAGGCGAAGCACACGGCGGGCCAGGCGCTCTCCCGTCTGCTGAACCTGACGGACGGCCTCCTTGGCCAGGGCCGCAACGTCCTGGTCGGCGTCACCACCAACGAGGACCTGGAGCGCCTCCACCCCGCGGTGGTCCGCCCCGGCCGCTGCCTGGCCCGCATCGAGGTCTCCCCACTGACCCGCCGCGAGTCGGTCGACTGGCTGGGATCGGAGGAGGGCGTGAGCCGCGAGGGCGCGACGTTGGCGGAGCTGTACGCGTTGCGCCGCGGAGTGTCTCCGACCCAGGTACCGGATCCGCGGGGTGGGTCGGAGGCGGGGTTGTACCTGTAGGCCCCGCCCCCCACGCCCCGGGGCTCCGCCCCGGACCCCGCGCCTCAATCGCCGGCGGGGCCATTTATAGCCCCTGCGGCGATTGAGCAGGCCCGTCCGGCAGGACTTTCGGGAAGGGGCGGGGAGACAAGGGGCTCCACCTACGCGTACGCCGCGCGCACAGCGTCCCGCGCCGCCGACAGAGCCGCATCCTCCGAGAGGCCCAGGCGGCGAACCCGCTCCGCGTACGCCTGCGCCGCCACCACGGCCTCCCGCTCCGCCGCATCCCCCGCGGCAGCGACAAACGTGCCGTTCCGCCCCCGCGTCTCGATCACCCCGTCCGCGTCCAGCGCCTTGTACGCCTTGGCCACCGTGTTCGCCGCGAGCCCCAGCTCCTCGGCGAGCCCCCGCACCGTGGGCAGCTTGTACCCGACGGGCAGCACCCCCGACCGCGCGAGCTCGGAGATCTGCGCCCGCACCTGCTCGAACGGCGCCGCGCTGTCGTCAATGCGGATATCGATCTTCATCGTCACGCGGTCGATTCTCCCGCAGCCCCCGAAAATGAGAGGCACCCGGTAGCGCACGGCGCGTAGCGTGCGCCCCCATGACCGTGATCGTGCGCACGCTGCGCCTGGACGACCCGGCCGACACCGATGCCTTCGCCCGCATCCGGCGAGCCTGTCTCCCCGCCATGCTGGCGACCCCCGCGTCCGTCGCGTACGACGCCGCGCACGCCCACCCCGACGCCCACTACCGCCAGCTGATCGCACAGACGGGCGACGGCGAGGCGATCGGCACCGCGCAGGTGGGCCTCGCGTACGACAGCCCGGAGCCGGGCCAGGGCTACGCGAACGTATACGTACATCCGGAGCACACGGGCCACGGCGCCGGGACCCTCCTGCTGCGCACGGCCGAAGAACACCTCGCGCAGCACGGCGCGACGGAGGTGCACTGCTGGGCCCTGGACGCCCCACGCAACCTGGCCTGGGCCGCCACCCGCGGCTACCGCGCGAGCCGCAGCGCCCACTTCCTCCGCCTCGACTTCACGGCCGGCGACCTCCCGCCCCGCCAACCTCTCCCGCCCCACGTGGAGTTGCGCACCGCCTCCGCCTACGCGGCCGACCCCCGCCCCCTCTTCGACCTGGACGCGGCGGCCACCGTCGACGAGCCGGGCGACATCCAGGCCGAACTCACGGACTACGAGCAGTGGTTGCGCGACACATGGCGCCACCCCCTCCTCAGCCACGAGCTGACGACGGTGGCCGTCGTGGACGGCACCCCTGCGGCTTTCACGGCGGCGCTCACCGACGGCGAGGGCCGCTACGTCTCGGGCATGACCGGCACGGCCCGCGCCCACCGCGGCCGCGGCCTCGCCAAACTCGCCAAGAACGACTCCCTGCACCGGGCCCGCGCCGCCGGCATCACGGTGGCGTACACGGGCAACGACACCGGAAACGAACCGATGCTCGCGATCAACAAATGGTTCGGCTACACCCTCGACGCGACGGAGATCCGCCATGCCCGCACCCTCACCACCTCATGACCGCGTGCAGATCCGCCTGATCAAAGCGGGCCACACAAAGATCACCTACCCGGCCCGGCTCCTCCACGACGACGGCGCCCACGTCACGGTCCGCGCCAACTGGGCCGGCGAGGGCGTACGCGACTTCGGCTTCGTCCGGTTCGCCCCCGGCGACGTCTTCACCGAGCACTACTGGCGCGACCGCTGGTACGCAATCAAAGAGGTCCGCACGGCCGACGGCACCCTGAAGGGCTGGTACTGCGACGTCACTCGCCCCGCCGTCCGCACCCCCGACGGCGACATCCTCTCCGAGGACCTGGACCTCGACCTGTGGGTGTCGGCGGACGGCAGCCAGGTGATCCGCCTGGACGAGGACGAGTTCGCCGAGAGCGGTCTCACCGACCGGGACCCGCAGGCCGCACAGAACGCGGTCCGGGCCCTCGACGACCTCGAACACCTCGCCAAACAGGGCGAGTTCACCACCCTCCTCACCCACCAGCCACTCACTTAACAGCGACCACCACATACCGCTCATCCACGACCTCCCGCCCCCACAGCCGCGCGTCCCCCGACAGGGACTCCCACCGGACATCCGCGACGAGCGGCGCGAGCGCCTCCGTCAACCGCGCCGCCGATATCCCGACCGGGCTCACCTCACCCCACACGCCCTCCACCAGGACGAGCCGCCCACCGGGCCTGAGCAGCGCCACCCACCGCCTCAGCACGTCCCCGATATCGGGAAGCATCCACAACACGTGCCGCGCCAGCACCACGTCGTACGCCCCCGCCCGCACCGGCGGCTCCGCCGCGTCCCCGAGGAGAAACTCCGTGTCACGCCCCGCGAGCTTGCGCCGGGCAAGGTCCAGCATCCTCGGCGCGCTGTCCACCCCGGTCACGCGATGCCCCCGCTCGGCCGCGAGGAGTGACAGACTGCCCGTCCCGCACCCGAGATCCACCACGTCACAGGCTCCCTCCGGCAGCCACTCCGCAAGCCGAAAAGCCCAGGCGGCCCGCACCTCGGGATCCTGCAGCCCATGGTCGGGTTCGTCGTCGAAATCACCCGCCATCGCGTCCCAGTCGATCGCGCCGTCAGCCGTTCCCCCGAATGTCGTCATGGCCCCACCGTGACATCCGCCACTGACAATTGCGCTTTGAAGGGCCACGCTCCGGGAACAGGTCTACAACGGCACCACGTTGGGGCCCGTGTAGGTACAGGAGGCACCATGCGCCGAGTGACCATGCACAAGCCGACCGGGGCGAGCACCATCACGCGCCGGCTGCGCGAAGACGCGGCCGACGTGAAGCAGGAACGCCCCGAAGTGCGCAAGGACGTCCGCAAGACGTGGTGGCCGGACGAGTGAGCGGGGCCGGTCGTATGACATTCAGACGCGCAGTCACAGCCGCTTGACGTAGTGGACCCGGTCGTAGGGGCCGTCCGTGCGGCGCTCCACGACCTCGTATCCGTAGCGCGGGTACAGCTCCTGGTTCTCCCACATGAGGGCGTTCGTGTAGAGCCGTACTTCGGGGAGCCCCAGTACGCGTGCGTGGTCGTCCACGAACGCGAGCAGGCGGCGCCCCACCCCCTGCCCATGGGCGTCGGGGTGGACCGCGATGCTGTCGAGGAAGAGGTGGTCGGGGCGGGACTCGACCACGACCAGGCCGGTCACGTCCGGGGCGCCCGTGACGTGGACCAGGCCCGCCGCCACGTTCGCCGCGTGGTCGGCCTCCATGGGTGCCGGTACGACGCCGATGCGGGCGATGTAGTGGTGGTACGCCGCGTCCGTGACCGCCTTGACGGCGGGCACGTCGGCGGGCGTCGCCCGGCGGATCACGGGTTCACGGCTCTCGTCGGTCATGCCGTCCTGTCTACGTCACTCCCCCTCCCGCGCACCACCAGCTTCTTCAGCAGCGGCCACGCCACGATGAGCAGGACGACCGCGTAGACCGTCACGGAGAACGGCGTGTTGACCAGGCCGCTGACGCTGCCGTCGCTGATCTGGAGGGCGCGGCGCAGCTGTTGCTCGGCGTTCGGGCCGAGGATGACGCCGATGACGGCGGGCAGCACGGGCAGTCCGTAGCGGCGCATGCCGAAGCCGATGAGGCCAATGACCAGCAGGATGACGAGGTCGATGGCCTCGCCGCCGACCGCGTACGCGCCGACCGCCGCGAAGAAGAGGATGCCGGCGTAGAGGTACGGGCGGGGGATGCGCAGGAGCTTCGCCCAGACGGGGGCCAGGGGGAGGTTCAGGGCGAGCAGCAGCACCATGCCGACGAAGAGGGATGCGATGAGGCCCCACACCAGGTCCGGTTCGCGTTCGAAGAGGAGCGGGCCCGGCTGGATTCCGTACTGCTGGAAGGCCGCGAGCATGACCGCGGCGACCGCGGTCGTCGGGAGGCCGAGGGTGAGCATGGAGACGAGGGTGCCCGCCGCCGATGCGGAGGCCGCCGATTCCGGGCCCGCGACGCCCTCGATGGCGCCCTTGCCCCACTCGTCCTTGTGCTTGGACAGGCGCTTCTCGGCGACGTAGGAGAGGAACGTGGGGATTTCGGCGCCGCCCGCGGGGATCGCGCCGAACGGGAAGCCGATGAGGGGGCCGCGCAGCCAGGACTTCCAGGTGCGCTTCACATCCGAACCGCCGAGCCAGGGGCGGCCGACGGGGATCGCCTCGCCGCTCGTGCGGCGCAGGTGGGCGGCCACCCACAGGGCCTCGCCGATGGCGAAGAGGCCGACCGCGACGATGACGACGTCGACGCCGTCGGCGAGCTGCAACGAGCCGAAGGTGAGGCGTTGTTGGCCCGTCATCTGGTCCAACCCGACCAGGCCGATGGTGAGTCCGATGAGGAGGGACGCGAGGCCGCGTACGCGGGACGAGCCGAGGACCGAGGTCACCGCGATGAACGCGAGGACCATGATGGCGAAGTAGTCGGGCGCGCCGATGTCGACGGCGAGCGAGGCGACCTTCGGGGCGAGGGCGACCAGGAGGATCGTGCCGATCATGCCGCCCGCGAAGTGTCCGATGGCGGCGGCCGCGAGGGCCTGCGCGCCGCGTCCGGACTTCGCCATGGGGTTGCCCTCCATGGCGGCGACCACGGCGGCGCTCTCGCCGGGCGTGTTCAACAGGATGGACGTCGTCGAGCCGCCGAACATGGCGCCGTAGTAGATGCCCGCGAACATGATGAACGCGCCGGTGGGTTCGAGTCCGTACGTCACCGGGAGGAGCAGGGCGACGGCCATGGCGGGGCCGATGCCGGGCAGCACGCCGATGGCGGTGCCGAGCAGGACGCCGATGGCCGCCCAGAGGAGGTTGATGGGGGTGAGGGCGGTGCCGAAGCCGTCGAGAAGGGAGTTGAGGGCGTCCATCGCGTTACAGCACTCCCATCAAGGGGCCGCCCGGCAGGGGGACGCCGAGCAGGTTGTTGAAGAGGACGAAGGTCAGGAGGGAGAGTCCTGCGGCGATCAGGGGGTCGCGGGTGAGGTGGCGGCTGCCGAGCGCGTACGCCGCGCCCCAGAACAGCAGCGCGCCCGCGAGCGGGAAGCCGAGCGGCTCGATGAGCACGGCGGTGGCGAGGAAGACGCCCGCGAGCAGCAGCACGGTGCGCCAGTCGGCGGGTTCGGCCAGGTCGACGTCCTCGCCCGCCTCTGCCTCTCCCTTGCCGCCGCGCAGTACGTCGACGGCGAGCAGGACGGCGACGACGAGGAGGCCGATGCCGACGACGATCGGCACGGTCTTCGGGCCGACGGGCCCGCGCTGTGCGATGTCGACGTTCATGGTGAGCGCGTCGGTGAGGACGAGGATGCCGAGCGCCAACAGCAGGACGCAGACGCCGAGTTCGGAGTGGGAGCGCAGCCAGGACATGCGCGGGCCCTCATCGGGGCGGGTGTCGGTGGCGGTCACAGGCTCTACCGGATTCACAGCCCCAGCTCCTTCAGTACGGACACGACCCGCTTGTCCTCGGCGTCGAGGAACGTGCCGAATTTGTCGCCGACGAGGAAGGCGTCGTCCCAGCCGTTCGTCTTCAGCGACTTCTTCCACTCCTTGGAAGCGTGCAACTTCCGTACGAGGTTGGTGAGTTTGTCGCGCTGGGTGCCGGACAGGCCGGGCGGGGCGACGATGCCGCGCCAGTTGGTGAAGTCGACGTCGTAGCCGGATTCCTTGAGGGTGGGTCCGTCGAGGCCGGAGGCGCGCTCGGGTCCCGTGACGGCGAGGAGGCGCAGTTCGCCGCTCTTGATCTGGTCGAGGTACTCGCCGACGCCGGAGACGCCGAAGGCGACCTTGTTGCCGAGGATGGAGGCGAGGAGTTCGCCGCCGCCGTCGAAGGGCACGTAGTTGACCTTTTTAGGCTGGATGCCGGCGGCGCGCGCCATCAGCATGGGCGCCAGGTGGTCGGGGCCGCCGGGCGAGGAGCCGCCGCCGACGGGCAGCTTGCCGGGGTTCTTCTTCCAGGCGTCGATGAGCTGCTTGATGTTCTTGTACGGGGAGTCCTTCGCGACCACGACGACATCGGGCTCCTCGGTGAGCCGGGCGATGGGTGTGGTGTCGGCGAGGGTCTTCGGGGAGTGGTTGGAGCGGGCGGCGCCGACGACGCCGAGGCCCATGGACATGGCCAGCTTGCCGTTGCCGTGTTCGCCGACGAGGCGGGTCAGGCCGACGGTGCCGCCCGCGCCCGGCAGGTTGAACACCTCGATGTTGTGGGTGAGTCCGGCGTCCTCGGCGTTCTTGGCGGCGGTACGCGCGGTGATGTCGTAGCCGCCGCCGGGGGTGTTGGGGACCATGAGGCGCAGGCCGGGGATCTGGGTGCCGGTGTCGGCGCCGCTGCCCGTGGTGAGCAGCGGCGGCGCCACCAGGACGAGCAGCGCGGCCCCGAGCAGGGCGAGGGGTGTGCGCAGGCGCACGTGTGCCACCTACTTCTTGGGTTCGTTTTGACTGTGGGGCGGTTGTGAGGTGGCCCACATGTTGCCCACGCGTTAACAAGCTGTCTCCCTTCCGCAAGCAACGGACGTTGTGGTCCTTGTGGTCGCGCACCTACTCTGCGCCAGTGACAAAGGTCTTGATCAAGGTCTTGATCGTGGACGACGACTTCATGGTCGCGAAGCTGCACAGCCGGTGCGTGTCCGCGATGGACGGGTTCGTGGTGGCCGGGGTGGCGCACAGCGGCGCGGAGGCGCTGCGCGCCGCGGAGGCGCTGCGGCCCGATCTGGTGCTCCTGGACGTGTACTTGCCGGACATGGACGGCATCGAGGTGTTGCGGGCGCTGAGGGTGGCGGAGGAGCGGGATCCGGCCAGGACCGCGGTGGACGCGCTGTTCATCACGGCGGCGCGGGAGGCGGAGGTGGTGCGGGCGGCGCTGCGGGCGGGGGCGCAGCACTACCTCATCAAGCCGTTCAACCAGGCGGCGCTGCAAGAGCAGTTGAGGCATGTGGCGGAGCTGCGGACGCGCCTCGACGATCTGGACGAGGCGCGTCAGGAGGACGTCGACCGGATCTTCGGCGCCCGCCCGCCGGGTTCGAGGGAGCTGCCGAAGGGGCTCGCGGCGCACACCGCGGATCTGGTGGAGCGGACGCTGCGCGCGCATCCGGCGGGGCTTTCGGCGACGGAGTGCGCCCAGGAGGCGGGCACGCTGTCGCGGGTGAGCGCGCGCCGGTACCTGGAGTTCTTCGCGGGAACGGGCCGAGCGCGGGTGACGCTCCGCTACGGCGGGACGGGGCGGCCGGAGCGGCGGTATCGGTGGGTGTCCTGAGGGGAGTCTGAGTGGCGTCTTAAGGGGGCCATAAAGATCCACTCGGAGCGCTCCCAGGGGCCGAACAGGGCGTTTTTTCGGGCTAACTTCCTTGCCGCACCCCCCAATGCAACTCGATCAAGGAGTACCCCCATGCCCGCAAGCCGCCGCAAGCTCGCCGCGCTCACCACGGTCGGCGCGATCCCCCTCGCGTTCACCGCCCTGTCCGCCACCCCCGCGGCAGCGCACGGCACGCTCGGTGACCCCGCCAGCCGGGTCGCCGCCTGTTACGCGGAGGGCGCCGAGAGCCCCACGTCGGCGGCGTGCAAGGCGGCGGTCGCCGAGGGCGGCCCGCAGGCCCTGTACGACTGGAACGGCATCCGGGACGGTGCCGCCGGCGGCAAGCACCAGGAGAACATCCCGGACGGCAAGCTGTGCTCGGCGAACTCGGACGAGTTCAAGGGCATGGACCTGGCCCGCGACGACTGGCCCGCGACGAAGGTCTCGGCGGGCTCGTACACCTTCAAGTACAAGGTGACCGCCCAGCACAAGGGCACGTTCAACCTCTACATGACGAAGCAGGGCTACGACGCGTCGAAGCCGCTGAAGTGGTCCGACCTGGACCTGGAGAACCCGGTCGCGACGAAGACGGATCCGACGGCGTCGGGCGGCTACTACACGTTCTCCGGGAAGCTCCCTGACCGTACGGGCCGCCAGCTGGTCTACGGCATCTGGCAGCGCTCGGACAGCCCGGAGGCGTTCTACTCCTGCTCGGACGTGACGTACGGGGGTGCGTCCGCGGCCGCGGCGGCCGAGCCCTCGGACCAGCAGATCGCGGCGGACGCGGACAAGTCGACGGTCGACCACAGTGGTATGGACATGGGTGACGACGACGCCAACGCCCCTGCGGCGCAGGGAGGTTCGGAGAACCTGGCGGAGACGGGGGGCGACTCCGCCACCCCGTACATCGCGATGGGCGGCGCGGCTGCCCTGGCGATCGGCGCGGCGGGCCTGTTCGCCTCGATGCGCCGCCGCGCAACGACTGGCCGCCACATCCGGTAGCCCAATCCCCTGCGGCGATCGCACCATTCAAACCCGCGCGGCGGTCGGGCCATTCAAGCCCCTGCGGCGATTGAGCAGGCCTTTCAAGCCCCTCCGGCGATTGAGGAGCGGGGTCCGGGGCGGAGCCCCGGGTTTCGGCCCGGGAGCCGCCTGCTCAATCGCCGCAGGGGCTTGATTGGCTCAGCCCCCCGCAGGGGATCGGCTCAGGCCGCCGCAGGGCGGACCATGGATGGGCCGAATTTGGTGCGGGTGCGGTCGGCGGCAGCCTCCAGGGACCGCGCCCGCTCATCCGCCGAATCGAACAAAAGCTGCCGCGCCGCCCGCTCCGCCGAAACCAACCTCTCGGCCCGCAACGCGAAGGACCGCACACGGGCCCGCTGCAACCCGAGCCGCTCATGAAGCTCGTACGCGAACGAGGTCAACGCCGGGGTATGGGCGGACGCCTCCCGCAGACTGCCCGTACGGGTCGTCACGCTGCGATCCACATAACGCACGGTCAGCGCAAGGGACCCGGCCGCCTGCCCCTCCGCACGCAGCCGCAGCCCGAGCCGGTCGGTGAGCGCGAGCAGCGCGGCCCGCTGCCGGTCGCGGTCCAACTCGTCCTGCGGGAAGTCGTGTTCGACGCGGATCGAGCGAGCCGGGGCCGCCGGGACCACCGTTGTCGGGTCGAGGCCGCGGGCCGCGTCGTGCAGCCGGCGCCCCGCGGCGGCGCCGAGGATCCGTTGCAGGGTGCCGAGCGGCGCGGCGGCGATCCGGCCGATGCTGTCGAGGCCGTACGAGGACAGGGTGCGGGCGGTCGCCGGCCCCACGCCGTACAGCGCGGCGGCCGGTTTGTGCGCGAGGAAGGCGGTGACCGCGTCCAGGTCGGCGGGGAGTTCACGGACCGCCGAGGGCGGCCCGTCGACGGCGACCATGCGGGCCAGCATCGGGTTCGCGGCGACGCCGATGGTCGAGCGGAGCCCGTACAGACCCCCGGTGCGGGCCCGGATCCGCTCGGCCAGGGCGAGCGCGTCCGTGCCGAAGTAGCGCAGGCTGCCCGTGACGTCGACGAGCGCGGCGTCCGGCGGCAGCGCCTGCACGAGGGGCGTGAACTCGGCGAGCAGGGCGAGCAGTCGGAGGTAGAGCTGCTCGTCCACGAGGTCGTGGAAGTGCACGTACAGAACCTGCGGCACCTGGACACCGTCTCCTTTCGTCATCCCGCGCTCCCCGGGCTCTGGTGCCACAACTTGCGGCTCTGCTTGACGGATTCGCCGGGTGGCTGGAGGTCCGCCCAGGGGTGAAGGTCGTAACCGGTCTCCAGGTGGATGCTGCGGCTGTCCGCCGCGGCGGGGGCCGGGGCGTGGGCCTCGGTGAGCCGGTCCGTCACCGCCGACAGGCCCCCCGCGCGGCGCAGTTCGGCGAGTTCGGCGAGGTCCCAGGCGGCGGATCCGGTGACCGAGAGCGCCTTGCCGTTGCCGCCGCCGCGGCGCTGCACGACGCCGCGTACGAGGAGCAGCCAGGAGTGGAAGACGGTGTGCGCGGACGCGTCGTGGCTGTCCTCGAAGAACGCGCAGTCGACCAGGCCCGAGGTGTCGTCGAGCGTCGTGAAGATGACGCGTTTGCCGGAGCGGACCGGTGGTGTCTGTACGGCGCCCTTCGCGCCGGCGACCAGGACCACCTGTCCGTGCGGCAGGTCCTTGAGGCGGTGTGCGGAGGCCACGCCCAGTTCGTCGAGCAAATCCCGGTGGTCGCCCAGGAGATGGCGCGAGGTGTCCATGCCGAGCACGCCGAGCTCGGCGCCGAGCCGTTCCGCGTCGTCGAGGTCGGGCAGCTGGGCGGGGGCCACCTCGGCGGGGGCCTCTCCCGTCTCGCCGAGCGCCAACTGGCCCTGCGCGCCGCCCCGTCCGCTCCGCTGCGACTCGGCGATGTGCAGCATCAGGTCCCGCCGGTTGCGCCCGAAGGCGTCCAACGCGCCGACCTGCGCGAGGCGTTCGGCGACCGGGCGGGACGGGCGGGCGCGGGAGAGGAAGTCCTGGAGCGAGACGTAGGGGCGTCCCGCGACGATCCGCTCCGCCTCGGCGTCGCTCATGCCGCGCACATCACCGAGCGCGAGCCGGACACCGTGCACCAAAGCGGGACCGTCCCCGCCATTCAGATCAGACACCAGTTCGATTCGATAGACCGGGTCCGACGCGTTCACATCGAGCGGCAGCACCGGCACCCCCCACCGCCGCGCGTCCGCGAGCAGCAGCCGCTTCGGGTACATGCCGGGGTCGTGCGTGAGCAACCCCGCGTAGAACGCGGCCGGATGGTGCGCCTTCAGCCACGCCGACTGGTACGAGGGCACGGCGAACGCGACGGCGTGCGCCTTGCAGAACCCGTACGCGCCGAACGCCTCGATGATCTCCCAGGTCCGCTTCACGACCTCCTCCTCGTATCCGCGCCTACGGGCCTGCTGCGCGAACCAGGCGCGCACCCGCCCGAGTTGGTCCGCCTTCGACAGCGTCCGCCGCGTGTAGTCGCCGAAGGCGAGGCTGCACCCGGTCATCACGTGCAGCATCTTGATGATCTGCTCGTGGAAGACGACCACGCCGCACGTCTCCTCCAGCGCGTCCTTCAGATCCCGATGCGGGTACGCGGGCGCCTGCTTGCCGTGCCGCGCCTTGATGAACGGGTCGACCATGTTGGCCGCGACCGGGCCGGGCCGGAACAGCGAGATGTCCACGACCAGGTCGTGGAAGGTCTCGGGCCGCAGCCGCGCGAGCAGATCGCGCTGGCCCGGCGACTCGGTCTGGAAGCAGCCCAAGGTCTGTGAGGACTGGATGAGTTGATACGTCTTCGGGTCGCCCGGCGGCACCTGTTCCGGGTCGTCGAGCTCCACCCGCTCCCCGGTCGACCGTTCGATCTCGGCGACCGAGTGCGCCATCGCGGACTGCATCCGCACCCCGAGGACGTCGAGCTTGAGCAGGCCGAGGTCCTCCACGTCCTCCTTGTCGAACTGGGCCATGGGAAAGCCCTCGGTGCTGGTCGGCACGACCGGCGTGCGCCGCAGCAGGGACGTGTCCGAGAGCAGCACCCCGCACGGGTGCATGGCGATCCCGCGCGGCAGCGCGTCGAGCGCCTCGACCAGGTCCCACAGCTTCGGCGGGTACGCGTCCGGGTCGATGCCGCGCAGCTCAGGGAGTTCCTGGAGCGCGGAGCGTGCGTCGCGGGCGCGGATGTGCGGGAAGGACTTCGCGAGCCGGTCCACATCGGCCGGCTCCATGCCGAGGGCGAGGCCCACGTCCCGTACGGCATGGCGGACCCGGTAGGTCTCCGGCATGGACACGGTGGCCACCCGCTCGGGCCCGAAGCGGTCCAGGATCGCCCGGTAGACGTCCAGGCGGCGGGCGGACTCCACGTCGATGTCGATGTCGGGCAGCTCCATCCGCTGCTCGGACAGGAAGCGCTCCATGAGGAGTCCGTGTTCGACCGGGTCGGCCGTGGCGATGCCGAGCAGATGGTTGACCAGCGAGCCAGCACCGGAACCACGCGCGGCGACCCGTATGCCCAACTCCCGTGTATCGGCGATGACTTGGGCGACGGTGAGGAAGTACGAGGCGTAGCCGAGCCGTTCGATCAGGCCCAACTCGCTCTCCAGACGCTCCCAGTACCGGCGCTTGTAGTCGTAGCGGCGGGCCAGCATCGCGGCGGTGCAGCGCGAGCGCAGCACCCGGTCGGGGGTGCGCCGGGCGGCGCCGACGAGGTCCGGTTCAGGGAAGTGCACGCGGCCGAGCCCCAGGTCGTCCTCGGGGTCGACGCGGCAGGCCTGGGCGGTCTCCTCGGTGACGGCGAGGAGGCGGTGCGCGGTGTTGGCGCCGTATCCGGCGGCCTCGGCGACCTGCTCGGCGACGCGTGCCATGTCGGTGGCCGGCTTGAGCCACCGCTCGCCGCTGTCGAGCGTCCCGCGCGGGTCGATCGGCACCAGGCGGCGCGCGGAGTCGAGGACGTCGGCGACCTGCCCCTGTCCGGCGTCGGCGTAGCGGACGGCGTTGCTGAGTACGGGGAGGATCCCCTGGTCGGCGGCGAAGCCGAGGGCGCGGGCGGCATGGCGCAGTGAGCCGGAGCCGGTGCCGCTCAGGCCGTGGGAGACGACCTCGATGCGCAGCGCCGCGCTGCCGTACCGCTCCCGCCAGGGCGCGAGCAGCCGGGCCGCGCGGTCCGGGCGTCCCGCGGCGAGCGCGCGGCCGACGTCCGAGTCCGGGCCGAGCAGTACGAAGACGGGGCCGCCGGGGCCGTGGTCCACCCCCAGCACGCCCCAGGGCAACAGGGGCCGGCGGCTCCCCCCGGAGCCGATGCCCGCGTCCCGGTGCGCCGCGGTGACGAGCCGGCACAGTTCGGCCCAGCCGTCCGCGCCGCCCCGGGCGAGGAACGTCACGCGCTGCGCCGACTCGTCGACGAACGCGCCACCCCTGGCCGGTGCGCGCCGCCGCTCGGTGCGCTCGGCCACCTCGGCGGGCGCGGCCACGGCGAGGTCCACCCCGAACAGTGGCCGGATACCGGCCCTGCCCGCGGCCTTGGCGAAGCGGACGGCGCCGCCGAGGGTGTCCCGGTCGGTCAGCGCGAGGGCGTCGAGGCCGCGCTCGGCGGCGCGCTCGGCGAGCGCGTCCGGGTGCGAGGCCCCGTACCGCAGGGAGAAGCCCGAGGCGGTGTGCAGATGCGTAAAGCCCCGCATCCGAACCACCTCGTCACTACTCCCCCCTCTATCCGACCTGCCAGACCTGTACGACCTGCCACACCAGCCTCATCAGGGCCGATGCCCTCACCGTAAACCATGTTCGAATACTTGTGCGAGTCGAAACAGCCACCCGGGAACCTGCCCGGAACCCGCCACCCACCCGTTCGGCCCTCCCCGACTGCACGCGCCCGGCCCCCGCCCGACCGTGGGGGACATGAAGTTCGCCGAAGAGTTCAGATCCGCCGTCACGCCCAGAGCCGCGCTCCTCGTCATCGGCGTCCTGGCTCTCCAGCTCCTGTTCATCACCTCGTACGTGGGGGCGCTGCACAATCCGAAGCCGAAGGACGTCGCGTTCGGCGTCGTCGCGCCGCAGCCCGCGGCGGCGAAGCAGCTCGCCCAGCAGCTGGACAAGCTGCCCGGCTCCCCGCTGGACGCGCGGGTGGTGGACGACGCGAAGACGGCCCGCCAGCAGGTCCTGAACCGGGAGATCGACGGCGCCCTGGTGTTCAAGGCCAAGGGCACGCAGGACACCCTCTACGTCGCGTCCGGCGGCGGCACCGTCCTGGCCTCCTCCCTCCAGGGCCTGGCCACCACGATCGACGCCCAGCAGCAGCGCACGGTGCGGACCGTCGACGTGGCACCCGCCTCGCAGCAGGACTTCGACGGGCTCTCGGCCTTCTATCTGGTCGTCGGCTGGTGCGTCGGCGGCTATCTGTGCGCCTCGATCATGGCGATCAGCGCCGGATCCAAACCCGCGAGCCCGCAGCGCTCCGCCATCCGGCTCGGCTCGCTCGCGGTCTTCTCGATCGTGGGCGGCATCGGCGGCTCACTGATCATCGGCGACTCGATCCTGGGCGCGCTGCCAGGAGCCTTCTGGGGCCTGGCCGGACTCGGCGCCCTGATCACCCTCGCGGTCGGCGCGGTCACGCTCGCCCTGGAGGAACTCACCGGCGTCGTCGGCATCGGGCTTGCGGTCCTGCTGATCGTCATCGCGGGCAACCCGAGCGCGGGCGGCGCCTTCCCGCTGCCGATGCTGCCGCCGTTCTGGCAGGCGATCGGCCCCTGGCTGCCGCCGGGCGCGGGCACCTGGGCGGCCCGCTCCATCGCCTACTTCAAGGGCAACGACCTCACCCACTCGCTGCTCGTCCTGTCCGCGTGGGCGGTGGTGGGCATCGTCGTGACGCTGCTGGTGTCGGGCCTGCGCGAGAAGCGGCGGGGCGCGCGGGGCGGGCCGGCCACCGAGCCGGCCCCAGAGCCCACCGCGTGAACTTCCCGCACCGCTCGGGCCCGGCCGCCCAAGCCAGCTCCGTCAAACGAATGGAACCGACGGCCCAGGCACAGCTCGGCCCGCTCGGCCTGACGGCGGGGTTCTGGGGCGTCCCCCAGAAGACACAGCATTGTCGCCACGATGATCGCCACCGGTATCGACGCGGGCATCTTCCCCGAGAAGCTGGCGGCGGGCGACGTGCCCACCGTCGGCTTCTTCATCGGCGGATTCGGCCTGTTCTGGATGGCGAAGGCCCTGATGCTGGAGCCCGTCGAGTCGTGACCTGACACGACCCGACGGGCTCGGCCCGGAGCGCTACGCGATGGTCCCGTAGTACGCCTGCCGCATCAGCCGCTTCATGTCGTCGATCATCGGCATCCGCGGATTGGCGGGCGCGCACTGGTCGGCGTAGGCGTTCATGGCCTGCTGCGGCAGGGCCGCCATGAACTCCCCTTCGTCGACGCCCTCTGCACGGAACGACGCCGGGATGCCGCACCGCTCGCGCAGTTCCTCGACGGCCTTCGCGTACGACTCCACGCCTTCTTCGGGGGTGGCCGCGGGCAGGCCGAGCATCTTCGCGATGTCCTGCAGCCGCTCGGGCGCCCGGTACGTCTCGGCCTTCGGCCACGGCGTCGCCTTGTACGAGACGGTGCCGTTGTGCCGGATGACGTGCGGGAGGAGCAGCGCGTTGGTGCGGCCGTGGGCGACGTGGAAGGTGTTGCCGAGGGTGTGTGCCATAGCGTGGACGAGGCCGAGGAAGGCGTTGGCGAAGGCCATGCCCGCGATGGTGGAGGCGTTGTGCATCTTCTCGCGCGCCTCGGGGGCCCTGGCACCCTCCGTCACGCACGCCTCCAGGTTCTCGAAGATGAGCCTGATGGCCTGGAGGCACTGGCCGTCGGTGAAGTCGTTCGCGTACACGGAGACGTACGCCTCGGTGGCGTGGGTCAGCGCGTCGAAGCCGGAGTCGGCGGTCACGGTGGGCGGCAGGTTCATCGGCAGCATCGGGTCGATGATCGCGACGTTCGGGGTGAGCGCGTAGTCCGCAAGGGGGTACTTCTGGGCGGCGGCCGGGTCGGAGATAACGGCGAAGGGGGTGACCCCGGAGCCGGTGCCGGACGTGGTCGGGATGGCGACGAGCTTCGCCTTCTCGCCCAACTGCGGGAACGTGCAGGCCCGCTTGCGGATGTCGAAGAACTTCTCCTTCGTGTCCGCGAACTCGATCTCGGGGTGCTCGTACATCAGCCACATGATCTTCGCGGCGTCCATCGGCGAACGACCATCCGCGCGGCCAGTTCGAGGCCGTGCTCCGTGTCGTTCGCCTTGAGGGCAGCGAGGATCGGGGAGAGCTTCTCGCGGGTGAGCGGCTCGTCCGGGCCGACCTCGGCGCACTCGGCGACGAGGATCGAGGTGTCCTCGGGGATCTCGAAACCGGCCTGCTCCGCGATCCAGACGGCGGACCTGCCGACGACCGACGCGTTGAGCTCGGCGCCCGAGCAGTCGCCGCCGTGGGCGGTGGCGCCGAAGACGAACTCCTCCAGCTTGGTCTTTTCGGCGGCGGTCACGACATGCGCGCCCAATCGCTCCATCTCGGCGATGCCGTCCTCGTAGATCTCCCGGTCGAGGATCACGGCCTGCTCGGAGGCGCAGATCATGCCGTTGTCGAAGGCCTTGGAGAGCACGATGTCGTGGATGGCGCGGCCCAGCTTGGCGTCCTTGGCGACGTACGCGGGTACGTTGCCCGCGCTGACGCCGAGGGCGGGCCTTCCGCACGAGTAGGCGGCCTTGACCATGGCGTTTCCGCCGGTGGCGAGGATCGTGGAGACGCCCTCGTGGTTCATCAGGAGGCCCGTCGCCGCCATCGACGGCTCCTCGATCCACTGCACGCAGTGCGCGGGGGCGCCGGCCTCGATCGCCGCGTCGCGCACGATGCGCGCGGCTTCGGCGGAGCACTTCTGGGCGCTGGGGTGGAAGGCGAAGACGATGTCGTCGACCTGTTCCTGGTCGTACGTCTCGAACCTCGCGAGCGCCTCGCGCGCTCCAGCGACCAGTTCGTCGACCGTCCCCTGAACTGTCCCCTCGGCATCCACGGCAGGCTCCTTTTTCACGCCTTTCTCGCTGATGCCTCAATTCCACACCTTTGGGCTCCGCTGATGGGGCGGGGAACGTCCTCGGCCCGTGGGACCAAGGTCCCGCGCCACCATGCAAAAGCCCCGCCCCCGGTCTCCCGGGGGGCGGGGCCCAATGCGTCAGTCGGTCAGCCGATTTCCGTGCCTGTGGCGGAGAGCGCCTCCGTCACCGGCTGGAAGAAGGTCTCGCCGCCGGACGTGCAGTCGCCGCTGCCGCCGGAGGTGAGGCCGATCGCCGAGTCGCCGGAGAAGAGCGAGCCGCCGCTGTCACCGGGCTCGGCGCAGACGTCGGTCTGGATGAGGCCGTTGACGATGTCGCCGTTGCCGTAGTTCACGGTGGCGTCGAGGCCCTTCACCGTGCCGTCGTGCACCTGCGTGGTGGAGCCGGAGCGGGTGACCTGCATGCCGACGGTCGCTTCGGCCGCCTTCGTGATCTCCTGCGCGGACCCGTCGTAGAGGTTGACCTCGCTGGGGTGGTCGACGCCGGACGCGTACTTCACGAGCCCGAAGTCGTTGTCCGGGAACTGGGAGTCGGCGTTCGTGCCGATCTCCTGGCCGCTGGAGTCGGTCCAGGTCGAGATCGACTCGGTGCAGTGGCCGGCCGTGAGGAAGAACGGCTCACCGCCCTTGGTCACGTTGAAGCCGAGGGAACAGCGGCCGCCGCCCCCGGTGATGGCGTCGCCGCCCGAGACGAACGGCTTGAACTCGCCCTGGCTGCGCTTGAGTTCGGCCTTTCCGCCGAGCTTCTCGACGACTCCGGTGAGCTGGTTCCAGGCAGATCCCTTGACCGTACGGTCGGCGGTGACGACGACCTTGTTGGTGGCGGGGTTCACCGCCCAGGACGTGCCCGGGATGGTCGCGTCCTGCTTCAGGGTCGTCCGTGCGCCCTTCAGGTCGGCCAGGGAGTTCTGGACGACTCTGGCCTTCGCGCCGGCGGCCTCGGCCGTCTTCGCGGCGTCCTCGTCAAGGACGTTGACGACGAGCTGCTTGGCCTTGGCGTCGTAGTAGCTGCCCGCCGAGTCCGCGCCCAGGTCCTTCGTCAGGGACGAGGCGAGAGTTCCGGCCTTGGTGATCGACAGCTGCTGCGCGGCCACGTCCGGTACGTCGGTGCTGGCGTTCGCGGTCTGGAGGGTGATGCCCGCGGCGGCCAGGGCGAAGATTCCCGCTCCAACCACTGCGACACGTCGCTTGGGTATGCGTCGGTGCTTCAACTCTCGTCCTCCTGTGGGGGGTTGGGATGCCGGTTCGAGTGGGGTCGGACCGGATCCGTGAGGCTGACTGGCCCACTATCCCGACCGTCACAGCGAACACACAAGGTCGACTTCCGGACGCGCGTTCGTCAACCGTCGTACGCCCTCTACCCCTTGAGTGCGCCCCCGCGCCCCACGTGGACCCCCACCGCACACACACCGTGCATCCTTGGATGGGCGGAGGGTGAGGTCTAGTCCTGTCCGGATTTCGCCCCTGCTTGGCCGCCATTCACCGTGGGTTCGGGGGGACTCGCCGCATCCCTCTCCTCGGACGCGGACTCGGGCGCCGACGCCTCGGTCAGCCCCGGAAGCGCCCCATCGGCGAGTTGTGTGACGGCTGCCCGCGCCGCGTGCTCCGCGTCCCCGGGCGTGGCCCGCTCCAGGAAGCGCAGCAGTTCGACCGGGAAGGGCAGCACCAACGTCGAGTTCTTCTCGGCCGCGACCGCCACCACCGTCTGCAACAGCCGGAGTTGGAGGGCGGCCGGCTGATCGGACATCACCTCGGCGGCCTCGGCGAGCTTCTTCGAGGCCTGCAACTCGGCGTCGGCGTTGATGACTCGGGCCCTGCGCTCACGGTCGGCCTCGGCCTGCCGTGCCATCGAGCGCTTCATGGTCTCCGGCAGCGACACGTCCTTTATCTCGACCCGGTCGATCTGCACGCCCCAGCCCACTGCCGGGCTGTCGATCATCAACTCCAGCCCCTGGTTGAGCTGTTCGCGGTTCGACAGCAGATCGTCCAGGTCGCTCTTGCCGATGATGGACCGCAGCGAGGTCTGCGCCATCTGCGAGACGGCGAACCGGTAGTCCTCGACCTGCACCACGGCCTCCGCCGCGTCGACGACCTTGAAGTAGATGACGGCGTCCACCCGCACCGTGACGTTGTCCCGCGTGATGCCGTCCTGCGCGGGCACCGGCATCGTCACGATCTGCATGTTGACCTTACGGAGCCGGTCCACGAACGGCACGACCATCGTGAACCCCGGCCCGCGCACGGACCTGGTGAGCCGGCCGAGCCGGAACACCACCCCGCGCTCGTACTGCTTGACGACCCGCGCCGCGGACATCACATAGACCCCGCCGGCACATACGACGGCCACTCCCGCCGTCACCAGTTCCTCGACCATCTCACGGTCCCCCAGGGTCCGAAGTGGGCGCAAAAGGCGTGTACTTCGACGGTAGCCCCGTAAGGGGCACATAGGGAGAGCCCCCGCCCGGCCGAAATGGCCGGACGGGGGCTCCCTTTGCTGGCTGCGACTGCGGAACGTACGACAGGGTGCAGCGGTCGGATCAGTAGACGCTCACGCCGTACGCGCTGAGTGCCTCGGTAACCGGTTGGAAGAACGTGGTGCCGCCGGAGGAGCAGTTGCCGCTGCCGCCGGAGGTCAGGCCGTAGGCCTTGGTGCCGCCGTAGAGCGGGCCTCCGGAGTCACCGGGCTCGGCGCAGACCGTGGTCTGGATGAGGCCGGAGACGATGTCGCCGCCGCCGTAGTTCACGGTGGCGTTGAGGGCGGTCACCTTGCCGCTGTGGATGCCGGTGGTGGAGCCGCGCCGGGTGACGGTCGTCCCCACGGAGGGGGTCGCCGCACTCGTGATGTCCTGGCTGCCGACGGTGCCGGCATGCGCGACACCGCTCGCGTACTTGACGATGCCGTAGTCGTTGCCGGGGAAGCTGGATCCGGTGGTGCTGCCCACGGTCGAGGTGTGCGCGGAGTTGGACCACCAGGTCCCGGCGCCGTCGGTGCAGTGACCGGCGGTCAGGAAGTAGTAGGTCCCGGCGCTGTTGCGGACGTTGAAGCCGAGTGAGCAGCGCCAGCTGCTCGCGTAGATGGCGTCGCCGCCGGATATCAGCTTCTTGAAGGTGCCCGCCGTGCGCTCGACCTTGAGGGCGCCCGCGGTGTCGCCGGCCGCCTTCTCGATCTTGTTGATCTCGGCCTGCGAGACCGTGCTGTCGACGGTGACGACGACCTGTTTGGTCTTGGAGTCGACGGCCCAGGCGGTGCCTGCGACATCGGCGGACCGGACGGCGTCCCGGGTCTGGGTGAGTTCGGAGGCGCTGAACGTCTGCGACGCGTCGGACGCGTTCGCGGAGGGAATCGCGAAGGCTGCCACGGCGAGCAGACCGGAACCGACGGCGATCAGCCGGGTCGATCTGGTTCTGCCACTGCGGGGGGTGCTGCGCTTGATCCTCACTGCTCGTTCCTCCCATAGGGAACTTGGGGGCCCTCGTGGGGATGGGGCCCGTGAGGCGCAGTCAGGAACCGACGGTTGTCCGGATTCCGGACCCGCCGTGCCCCTGACAATCGCTGACGGGAGTATTCGCCGGTCGAACAGCCCCGCACAAGAGTGCCTTTCGGACTTCCCTCAATTCTTCGCAACCGCTGCCGACCTGTACGGGGCCGGTGTCTCAGACCCCGCAGTCACAGCACGAGCAGCAATCACAGCAGTCGCAGCAGTCGGGTCCGTCGCAGTTGCGGCAGCAGCCCTCGCGCTTCTTCCGCGACCAGGCCCCCTCGTACTCCTCGGCACAGCACACCTTGCAGGTGCAGCACAGCCCGATCGCGACGGCGCACCCGGCGAACAGCCCCCGCTTCCCGGGCTTCGGCGACTTCCCGAACGGGTCGCCGCCGGAGCCGCCGGGCCCACCCGGACCGCCGGAGCCACCGCCGCCGTACGGATTGTGGGACCCGTACGGCCCCGAACTCCCGGGCCCGTACGGCGTGTGCGGCGCGGATTCGTCGCCGTGCTGCGGCGTCGACGCCGCCCCGGAGTGCGCGTGGGCGGTGGCGCAGCCCCCGGTCCCGAACGCCCGGTCCACGGAGCGCCCCAGCTCGTGCGCGAGCAGCAGGTGGGCCAGCTTGCCGTCCACGAAGTCGACGTCGCGGAGCGCGAGCCGGATGCCGCGCAGGGCGTCGTCGGCGAGCCGCCGCGCCTCGGTGGCCGAAGTGCCGGTGGCGGTGAGCGGGTTCCACGCGCCGGCCGCGGCATCGGCGTCCCGGTCCTCGACGGCGTCCAGCAGGTGCGCGAGCCGCCCGAACAGCCGGCCCACCTCGGCGAGCGGCTCGGCGTTCCCCGGCCGCCCGGCGAGCGTCGCGGTGTGCGCGAAGGCGGCGGCGGTCGCGGTCTCGGTCGGCTCGGTCACGGCGAGAACAGGGGTGCCGGGCCCCGCGAGCGCCTCGACGCCGGCCTGCCGCTCGACGGCCTCGGCCAGGACCGCCGTGTCGAACCCGACGTCAGATCCTGTGCGGGCCCCGGCCCTTGCCCAGCCAGCGGCGACCTTCCGCGCGGCGGCGGCCACGGGCCCGCGCGCGAACAGCCCGTCCCGGTCGTCGACATGGTCGCGCACCTTCGCCGAGGCGAGGGCCAGGGAGACGGCCGCGGCGAGCCGCGCGCCCTCGCCCTGTGCGACGGAAGCGCCGCGCATGCCCCGCAGCGGGCAGGGTCCGGCCTGCCGCCGCCACGCACCGGCCGCGCCCACCCGCTCGCTCTGAGCCTCCGTCAGAACCGAGACGAGCAGACCGTCGTAGTTGGTGACGACACGCGCGAACTGCCCGTGGTCTGCGCGCAGCGCCAGACAGAGCCCGCAGAGGTGGGCCATCCACTGGGTTCTGAGGCTCTCACCGAGCCGATGAGAGCAGGGCCGGACCATGCCGAACAAGAAGACTCCCCCGTACACCGAGTGACGGCCCGTCAACCCGGGCGCGCGACGACGGCATCGTATCGAGCCCTTGCGCGGCACCTTCGTTCACCCGTACGCACCGAAGGTCACCCATACGCCGTGAAGAATCATATTTCACTCACCATCAGCAGCCGTATCCCGTACAACCCTTGGGAACTGGGGGACAACGTCACGCAGACTGTGCACCAGTACCGTCACGAAACCCCCGCGCGGCGACTATCCCCTTGGCGTCGCATCTGCATCATGGACGAACATTGGGGATGCACGACATGCGGAGTGCGGAACGCAGAGGAACCGCTTGAGAGGAGGCGTCCATGGGATCGGTGCGCAAGGCGAGTGCCTGGCTTGGCCTCGTCGACGACAACGATGAAGAGCGTTACTACGACGACGACTACGACGAGGGGCCCGAGCCCGCCGCCGCCGGCGACGCGGCCTGGGTCACGGACCCGCGCGTGAAGGTCGCCTCCGAGGAGGCCCAGGAGAAGGGCCGCCGGATCGGCACGGTGACCCCCGACAGCTTCCGGGACGCGCGCAGGATCGGCGAGATGTTCCGGGACGGGGTTCCGGTCATCATCAACCTCACGTCGATGGAGGCGACCGACGCCAAGCGCGTGGTGGACTTCGCGGCGGGCCTGATCTTCGGGCTCCGGGGTTCGATCGACCGGGTCGCCACGCGGGTGTTCCTGCTGAGTCCCGCGGATACGCAGATCGTCTCGGGCCGTGACGCCAAGGAACCGACGGACGGTTTCTTCAATCAGAGCTGAGCGGTTCGGGGGCCTCCCCCCGGACCGCGCGTCACGCGGCCGAGGACTCCGCCGGTGACGAAGCCCGCCGCGGCGCCGCCACGTCCGCGTCGTCCGCCGCGGGGGCCTCGCACTCCATCCGCCGGGGCAGCCGCAGCGCGGCGAGCGCCCCGAGGAACAGCAGCACCCCACTGACGATCAGCGTGACGTGCAGACCATGCACGAACGCGGCGCGCGCGGCATCCTGCAGCGCGTCCCCCGCCGTGCCCCCGAGCCGCGCGGCGATCTGGTACGCCTCCCCCAGAGAGTGCCCCGCGGCCGTCGACGTGCCGTCCGAGACCCCCGGCACATGGCCGAGGCCGGGCGCGTACGCCGCGTTCATCACGGAGCCGAGCAGTGCGATGCCCATGCCGGCGCCCAGCTGGTACGAGGTCTCGCCGATCGCGGCCGCGCCCCCGGCGTCGTCCGCGGGAGCCTCCGTGAGCATCGACTCGTAGGCCCCGAACAGCGTGCTCTGGAAGCCGAAGCCGAGCAGTACGAAGCCGAGGCCGAGCAGCCACGGCTGGTCCCGCTGGCCCATCGCGCAGAGCATCAGCACGGCGCAGGCGGTCAGCGCGAAGCCGGACGCCACCATGGCGCGCGGGCCGAAGCGGCGCAGGACCGCCGAGCCGAGGACGCCCGCGGTCATCGCGGCGAAGGTCAGCGGCAGCATCCGCAGGCCGGTCTCGAGCGGGCTGAGTCCGAGTACCAGCTGGAGGTACTGGACCGCGATCAGTTCGAGGCCGACGAGGGCGAGCATCGCGATGACGATGCAGCCGATGGATGTCGAGAAGGCGACCCGCGAGAACAGCTTCATGTCGATGAGCGGGTGCTCGCGGCGGCGCTGGCGGCGCACGAAGAGGAAGAGCAGCACGACGCCGACGACGAACGGCAGGATGGCCTCGGCGTCGAGCAGATCGCGCTTGGTGCCCAGCTCCTTGATGCCGTAGACGACACCGAGCACACCGAGCGCGGCGAGCAGCGCGCCGAACAGGTCCCACGGGCCGTCGCTGCGCCCCTTTGACTCGGGCACGAGGACCCGGCACAGCGGCAGCATGATCAGCATCAGCGGGATGTTGATGAGGAAGACGGAGCCCCACCAGAAGTGCTCGACGAGGAAGCCGCCGAGCACGGGGCCCGCGGCGGCGCCGACCGCGGCGACCGCGGTCCACACGCCGATCGCGACGGCCCGCTCGTGCCGGTCGGGGAAGACGTCGCGCAGGATCGAGAGCGTCGCGGGCATGATCATCGCGCCGCCGATGCCGAGGATGGCGCGGGCCACGATGAGTACCTGTGCGGTGTCGGAGAACACGGCGAGCGCGGAGGCCGCGCCGAACAGGGCGTAGCCGAGCAGCAGGATCTTCCGGCGGCCCACTCTGTCGCCCAGCGTGCCGAACAGGATCAGCAGCGAGGCGCACACCAGCGGATAGGCGTCGCCGATCCACAGGAGCTCGACGGACGTGGGCTTGAGGTCCTCGGTGACCGAGGGCAGCGCCACGTAGAGGATGGTCGAGTCGAGGGCGACCAGGAGGAGGCTCGTGCACAGGACGACGAGGACGACCCAGCGGTGCGGACGGGTGCCCATGGCGGCCAGGCGCCCGAGCGCGCGCCCGGAGGCCGTGTTCGTCCCGGACATGTACGTACCTCCCAGTGGTCCTCGCGTTCGGCGGATCCCAGGACTGGGGACGGCATAAGGCCTTGTCTGGGTATCCGGCTCGGGAGGAGCGGTCTCCCGGCCCTGCGGCGAAAGGCGAGTAAGCCGTCAGCGTACGCGAGTTCTCGCCAATGACACGTGGCGGACCTCTCACGGCATCCGCACGCTGGTGTGGCGTGCACCACTCCAGAGGAGGGGGCCTGCTGGTGGGGCGGACGGGGCGGATGTCGATAATCGGGGCCGTGACGGACGTGGACCAACGACATCGACCCTCGCCGCGGCACGCCGCGCCCGCCCTGCTCGGATACGCCGCCGTGCGGGCGTTCGGCCTACTGGTGCTCTGGGTGTGGAGCGCGGCGACGGGCAAGAGCGCGCACACACTGCTCACGGCCCGCTGGGACTCGCTCTGGTACACGCGGATCGCCGAGCACGGCTACGGCTGGTCGGTGACGCTGCCCGACGGCACCGTGCACTCGAACCTCGCGTTCTTTCCGCTGCTTCCGTGGCTCGAACGCGCCGTCTCGGCGGTCAGCCCCCTGCCGTACGCGGACGCGGGTCTCGTGGTGAGTCTGCTCGCCTCGCTCGCGGCGGCGTGGGGGATCTTCGCCGTCGGGGATCTGCTGCACGGGCGGGCCGCCGGGATCTGGCTCGCGGTGCTGTGGGGTGCGCTGCCCGTCGGGATCGTGGCGTCGATGGCGTACAGCGAGGCGCTGTTCACGGCGCTCGCGGCGTGGGGCCTGCACGCGGTGCTGCGCCGGCACTGGGTGGGCGCGGGGTCGCTCGCCGCGCTCGCGGGCCTGACCCGGCCGATCGGGGCGGCCGTCGTGGTGGCGGTGTGGGTGGCGGCGGCGCTGTGGGTCCGGCGGGAGCGGCGGGTCTCGTGGCGGCTCGTGCTCGGGGTGCTGCTCGCTCCGGCGGGCGCCGCGGCGTACGTGCTGTGGGTCGGGCGGCGGACCGGTGGCGGGCTCTTCGGCTATCTCGACGTGCAGGCGCAGTGGGGCAACGGCTTCGACGGGGGCGCGGCCTTCGCCGGGTTCGTCGCCGAGCAGTTCACGTCACCGCTGGGCGCGCTCACCGGGGTGGGTCTGATCGTCGGGGTCGCGCTGGTGATCTGGCTGTACGTCGCCGGTGTGCGGCAGCGCCAGCCGCTGCCGGTGCTCGTCTACACGGGCGTCGTGGTCGTGCTCGCGCTGTGCGCCTCGGGGTACTTCGGCTCGAAGCCGCGGCTGCTGCTGCCCGCGTTCCCGCTGCTGCTGCCGCTCGCGGTGGCGCTCGCCCGGTGGCGTACGGCCAGGGCGGCGTGGGTGGTCGGCGGTCTCGCAGTGTTGTCGGCGGCCTACGGAGCGTTCTGGCTGAACGGGTCGGGTCCGCCGTGAGCGGTGGGTGAACGGCCAATTCCGCACGGGTATCAGGTGAACGCATTCATAAGCGTCATATAATGAGCCCCGGAAACGATCTTTGAATTCGGGAACCTTTCCTTCCGGGTAACTGAAATCGTGGGAATATTCGGCCATCTGAGATCAATCCCACATCACATCGTCATCACAAAGCCCCTGATTCGCGTCGGTCCACCTGTCGGTCGCTGTAGCGTCGATTGGGTGCGTACCGAACGAAACCTGACCCGCCGTGTGGAGCGGGTCTTCGCCAGGCTCGATCGCGAGCCCGAACGACCGGCTCATGTGGACATCCCCCACATGAGCCGGCACCGGGTCGTACTCTTCGGGCTGACCCTGTCCTTCTACCTCGCGATCGTGCTGGCGGTGCTCGTCACCTCGCAGCTGGTCGCGATCGACTGGCAGGTCATGTTCTTCCGGCCGTACCAGCAGTGGCCCGGCATCCACGCCTTTCTCGACTACTGGGTCGTCCTCGGCCAGCGCGGCCCGACGGCCGTCATGGTGACGGCGTGGCTCGGCTGGCGCTCCTGGAGACAGCACACGCTGCGGCCGCTGCTGATGTTCGGCACCGCGCTGCTGCTGCTCAACGTGACGGTGGGCGCCGCCAAGTACGGTATGGGCCGCGCCGGCCCGCACTACGCCACCACCATCGGGTCGAGCGAGATGTGGCAGGGCGGCGACATATTCCCCTCGGGCCACACCTCGAACGCGGTGGTGACCTGGGGCATCCTCGCCTTCCTCGCCTCCACCCCGCGGGCCAGGCGCTGGCTGTCCGCGGCCTCCGCGGTGATCTCCCTGAGCGTCGGCCTGACCACGGTCTATCTCGGTACGCACTGGCTGAGCGACGTACTGCTCGGCTGGGCCGCGGGCCTGCTCATCCTGCTCGCGCTGCCCTGGCTCGAGCCGCTGGTGACCCGCGTCGAGGCGTGGATCCTCGCGTGGCGCGACCGGCTGCGCGGCCGCTCCGGCGCCCGGCTGCCACGACCGGAGTCCGATCCCGTCCCGGTCCCCGCGATGAGCCCGACCCGCACGCGCGAGTCCGTCGGCGCCACCAGGTCGAAACGCCAGCTGCTTCCGCAGGGCCCGCACACCCCGCGCGGCGAGCGCACGCCGATCACCCCGGCGGGCAGCCGCCGACCGGCCACGGAGCGAGTCACGCGCGCGACGCCGTCGACCAGACCGGTGTCCTGAGCGCGCCCACCAGACGGCGGGGCCCGGTACGCACAGCCAAGCCCCGCACCGCGAAGGCCCCCGAACCTCTTTCAGGTTCGGGGGCCTTCGCATGTCTCAGGGGCCGCGGACGGCAGGCCGGGGGCCCTCAGCCCTTCCAGCAGCGCGTCACCTTTCCCTCGGTGACCTCGAAGTTGAGCCGCCCTGCCAGGTACTCCATGGTGATGATCGCGCCCGGCGGCAGCTGCCTGACCGTGGACCAGCCACGCGCGCCCGCCTGCGACTCGGCGCTGTGCGCGTCGAGCCCGACGTACGTGTCCGGATTGTCCTGTGGTTCCGCCGGCGGGGTGGGGATGGGTGCCATGCGGCCAACGGTAGGCCGCGGGTCACGCTTTTGTCACAAGATCACGACAGTTGTTTTTTAAGAGTTCCTCACACGATCGAGCGTTCCTTGCCTCTTACTTGTCCCTTACTTTCGCCCGTAACGCCCGACCCTATCGAATTGTCGCGGTCCACCGAATATCCTCCGCCGGACCGTCTACACGAGCCCCGCACCCTTTAGCGCAATTCCCCGCGCCTTTTCGAATCCGACGGCCGCACGGGCGAGTTGAGGCCGTCCGGGAATTATCTGTCCATGCCAGAAACAGGGGTACGCCCTCTGTCGCCACGGGGGTGCACGCGCGCATCATGTCGTGAGTCCGCAGCAGGCCCGAGGCGCGCAGCAGCGAGGGGGCAAGCGATGGGTACGACCGGGGTGCAGGCCGGGCCTGCGACGGTGGGGGTGCCGCGCGAGCGACACCCGGGGCGGATCGTCGTGGACTGGCTGACCACGACCGACCACAAGAAGATCGGCCACCTCTACCTGATCACGTCGTTCGGCTTCTTCCTGATCGGCGGGGTCATGGCCCTGCTCATGCGGGCCGAACTCGCCCGCCCCGGCCTGCAGATGCTCTCCAACGAGGAGTACAACCAGCTGTTCACGATGCACGGCACGATCATGCTGCTGCTGTTCGCGACGCCGACCTTCGCGGGCTTCGCCAACGAGATCATGCCGCTGCAGATCGGCTCGCCCGACGTCGCGTTCCCGCGCCTGAACATGTTCTCGTACTGGCTGTTCCTCTTCGGCGGCCTGATCGTGCTCGGCTCGCTCGTGGTGCCGGGCGGGGCCGCGGACTTCGGCTGGTTCGCGTACGCGCCGCTGAACAGCCTGACCCGCTCCCCCGGTGTCGGCGCCGACCTGTGGATCATGGGGCTCGCGCTCGCCGGGTTCGGCACGATCCTCGGCTCGGTGAACTTCCTGACCACGATCATCGGGATGCGGGCGCCCGGCATGACGATGTTCCGGATGCCGATCTTCACGTGGAACACGCTGTTCACGTCGATCCTGGTGCTGCTCGCGTTCCCCGTCCTCGCGGCCGCGCTGCTCTGCCTGGAGGCGGACCGGCGGTTCGGCTCCGTGGTGTTCGAGGCCCAGTACGGGGGGGCGCTGCTGTGGCAGCACCTCTTCTGGTTCTTCGGGCATCCGGAGGTCTACATCATCGCGCTGCCCTTCTTCGGGATCATCAGCGAGATCCTGCCGGTCTTCAGCCGCAAGCCGATCTGGGGCTACACGATGCTGGTCGGCGCGACGATGGCGATCACGGGCCTGTCGGTGGTCGTGTGGGCGCACCACATGTTCGCCACCGGCGGGGTGCTGCTGCCCTTCTTCTCGTTCATGTCGTTCCTGATCGCGGTGCCCACGGGCGTGAAGTTCTTCAACTGGACCGGGACGATGCTGAAGGGCTCGCTGTCCTTCGAGACGCCGATGCTGTGGTCGGTCGGCTTCCTGACCACGTTCCTCTTCGGGGGCCTGACCGGCGTCATCCTCGCCTCGCCGCCGATGGACTTCCATGTCACCGACTCGTACTTCGTGGTGGCGCACTTCCACTACGTGGTGTTCGGCACGGTCGTCTTCGCGACCTTCGCCGGCTTCTACTTCTGGTGGCCGAAGCTGACGGGGAAGCTGCTCGACGAACGGCTCGGCAAGATCCACTTCTGGACGCTGTTCGTCGGCTTCCACACGACGTTCCTGGTCCAGCACTGGCTGGGCGCGGAGGGCATGCCGCGCCGGTACGCGGACTATCTGGCGGCGGACGGCTTCACGCTGCTCAACACCCTCTCGTCGATCGGAGCGTTCCTGCTCGGCCTGTCCACGCTGCCGTTCCTCTACAACGTGTGGCGGACGACGAAGTACGGCGTGAAGGTCGAGGTCGACGACCCGTGGGGGTACGGCCGTTCCCTGGAGTGGGCGACGGCCTGCCCACCGCCGCGCCACAACTTCGTCACGCTGCCGAGGATCCGCTCGGAGTCCCCGGCCTTCGACCTGCACCACCCGGAGTTCGCGGCCTTCGAGGACCGGCCGCTGGAGTCCGGGCACAAGAACTAGGACGCCTGGTTCAGGTCTGGTCCTGGACCGAACTCACCTGCACCGAAAGGTCGTTGGCCCCCGTGTAGTAGGCCTCCGCGGCCAGTTCGCCGCGGCCCGCGACGGCCACCCGCGACACCGGGTACGCAAAGATCGGCTTCTTGTCGGCTATGTCGTCGAGCAGCCGGGCGAGCCGCACCTGGGGCCCGTCGTCCCCCGCGGGCCGCAGCCACAGGTCCCAACGGCCCTCGCGCAGCTCGTCGTAGCCGATGCGGAGCGTGAACCTCGGCCCGTCCCAGTCCAGTTCGCCGCGGAGTACGGGGCCGCGCACCGCGCGGGAGCGGATCTCCGCGTACGCCTTCGCCGTGAACCCGGCGCCGTAGACCCGCCCCTGAACGGTCAGTTCGCCGTCGTCGATGAGCAGTTCACCGGCCTCCGCGTGCGGCGCCCGCAGCCAGCTGCGCACGGTGAGGTTGCCGTTCTTGGTGACGTACGGGATGCGTACGGCGACGTAGCCGCGCGAGCCGCTCGGCGCCCGGTCCACCAGGGAGCGCAGATCGTTGACTCCCGGCACGAGCCGCACCGGATCGTCCCCCGCGACCTGTGCGTACGCGTCCCAGCGGCCCTCCTCGAGGGAGACGCTTATCGGCAGCGACGCGCGCAGCCGCCCCTCGCCCGTCGGCGTGAGCGGCAGCCGCACCGTGTGCCCGGAGGCCCGGTCGACGAGCACCAGGCTGGCCGGGTCGGGCGAACCGTGGTCGGTGACGTCGAAGGTGAGCCCGCCGGCGGAGTCGGCGATGCAGTCGGCTCGGGGCGGCATGCGGACGCTCCTGTCGCTGTCTTCGGGGCACGGCGGGGGCGGGGCCGTGGGGGCTGTCATGCGGGGTGTCCCTTCCGCTGCGGTCGTAGGGCGTCGCGCACCGCGTGGGCGCCGTCGATGAGCGAGCCGCGGGCCCGGTGCAGCAGGCCCACGGAGCCGCCGCGCGCGGTGAGCGAGCCGAACAGGTCCTCGTAGCGCTCGGCGATCCGCGCCGGGTCGAAGCGCTCGGAACGGCTGAGGGCGTGGGCGCTCATCTCCTGGCGCAGGGCGTCGTTGTTGATGAGTTCGAGCAGGCCACCGGAGATGGCCTCGACGCTGCCGACCTCGACGAGCCGGCCGTCGACACCGTTGTCGATGATCTCGCCGGGACCGTGCGGGCAGTCGGTGGCGACCACCGGAAGACCGCAGCGCATCGCCTCGACGATCGTCATCCCGAAGGACTCGTAGGTCGAGGTCACGGCGGCGATGGAACCTTTCGCCCACTCCGGCTCGATGGGGTGGGCGGGCCCCATGAGGTACACGTGGTTGTAGAGGCCGAGCTCGTCGATGAGCGTGCGCAGCTTGTCCTTCTGCTTGCCGCCCCCGTAGATGCGCAGGCGCCAGTCGGGCCGCTCGGCGCGCACCTGGTCGAAGGCGCGCACCAGCAGGTCGTAGCGCTTCACGGGCGCGAGCCTGCCGGCCGCCACGACCCATTTGCCGCTGCCGTCGGCGGGCGCGATGCCGGGCTCCGGTACCGGGTTGGGCATCGCTTGGATGCGCACGCCGGGGAGTCGCAGCCGCTCGCGGTAGGCGTGGGCGTCGGCCTCCGTGGTCGTGGTCAGCGCGTCGAGGGCCCGGTAGCTGCCGCGCAGTTCACCGCGGAGCGCGGCGGAGTGCGTGCCGAGGGTGAGGTGCTCCTGGCCGACGCGCAGCACGCCGCGCCTGGTCTCCCGCGCGAGGTGCACATTGAGGCCGGGCCGGGTGCCGACGACGACATCGGCTTCCAGGGAACCGAGGTGCTCGGCGATCCGCCGGTCGGTGAGCGCGCTGTACTGCTCGTAGCGCCCCTCGCTGCGCGGAAAGACCGTGGCGGAGCGCTGGAACTCCGGGTCATCGCCCTCGTACCCGGCGGAGCCCTTGCGCAGGTCGACCAGGTGGCGCACCCGTATGCGCGGGTCCGGTGCGAACACCGGCTCGTCCCGGTGCCGGAAGACGGACACGACTTCCACGTCGTGATGGTCGGCAAGCGCGCTGGCAAGGTTGTACGTGGTGCGGATCGTCCCTCCGATCCCGTACGCGTTGTGAATCAGAAAAGAAATCTGCATGCGCCCTCGTATCTGTCTGAACAGTCCGCCTTCTCCGCCTACCGGGTAGTTAGACGGGGATGACCTGGCGAGGGTTGTTCCTCATCATCATGTTGTTCCTGAACAGATGCCGGATTGGTAGGCGTTCTCGGGAACCGGCTCGCCCCATCACGCATCCGTAATCACGTCACGAATCACGTCATGGCTGGTAGGAGAGCTGCGGAACGTCCGCACAGGTGTGCGTCATACCACCGTTCCGGGTGACCCATCCTTCTGTGTCGGTCCACCGCGCGACCGACAGGCACGTCTCTCGAGTTCTCGGCGGCTCCGCGAGCCTCTCGAACGTCACGGGAAGCAGCAGGCCATCGGCCGAGTACCGTACGCCGCGCTCCATGAAACGGTCGACGCACGCACGCGTGACCGCGCGCCGGCAGGAGCGGGCGGCGTCCGTGAACCACATGGCGGCGGCCCAGCCCTCCAGTTGCCACTGCGAGTGCGTCTTCAGGTCCTTGGTGGCGGCGCGGAAGGCACGGACGGCGGGGTGCCCGGTGTCCTCGTAGTTGCGGCTCGCGCCGGTGGCCCACAGGGAGGCGCGGCAGTGCGGCGCGTTCTTGTAGGCGGCCCTGACGGACGAGGTCCAGTTCTGTACGTTCGTGACCTTCGCGGTGACGCGGGCGCCGACCTGGTCCATGGCCTCGCAGAGCCGCGCGTTGCCGTGGGCGTCGACGGCGTCGAAGACGAGGTCGGCCTTCGCGTCCTTCAGGTCGGCGGCCGCGGCCCGGAAGTTCGGCAGGGCGAAGTCGAGCTGCTCAGTGACCACCTTGTAGCCCTCAGCCCTGAGGCCGCGCGTCACCAGGCGGGCGTACGCGGCCGAAGCGGCCTGGTTGTAGGAGACGACGGCGGCGGTGCGGGCGCCGTGCTCGCGCTTGAAGTAGCGGTAGACCTCGGTGCCGCCGTACAGCTTCCCGCCCCAACCCGGTTTCCCGTGGCGCGGCGCGAGGCTGCCGTAGATCCCGTACAGATGCGGATACGTGTCGTAGGCCGCGCCGATCGGCTGGCCGCCGATGTCGGGCACGCGCGCGTGGGAGACGCGTTCCGCGCCCGCGTAGTCCAGCGACGTGGTGGCCACCAGGGCGACGACCTTCTGCTCGTCGACGAGCTTGTGCACGCAGGAGGTGTTGCCGACGCCGCTGCCGCCGTCGTCGCACAGGTGCACCTCGACGCGGCGCCCCTGGATGCCGCCCCGTCGATTCAGGTTCCGGAAGTACGCCTGTGCGCCGTCGCGGGTGTCGGTGAAGGTGGCGCCGCCGACGGGGCTCGTGGCGCTGGTGACGATGCCGACACGGAGCGGCGCGGTGGAGCGCGGCGTCGGCGTTCCTCGGCCCTCGAAGTCACTCTCCGGCAGCCGGGACCCGCAGGCCGCGAGGGCCACCAGGGCCAGGCCCGTCAGGCTCGCGGCGAGCGCCTCAGCAGCCCGGGCCCGGCGACGCATTGCCGCTCAACTGCACCAGCGCGCACAGGGTGTTCACGGACACCTTCCAGGTGCCGCCCTGCTCGACGGACGTCCCCTTGGCGTCGGGCAGCACGGTGGCGCCCTTGAGGGCGAGTGCGTACGTCACGTCCGCCTCGGTCCCCGAGGTGAAGGCGACCTTGGTGACGGTGGCCTCCACCTGGCCGCCGCGCTTGTCGCCGCTGAAGCTCTTGAGGACCGGACCCATCTTGGCTCCGTCCTCCAGGACGCCGGTCTTCTCCTCCATCGACACCTTCGGGTCGAAGAACTTCTTCCAGTTGGTCTTGATCTCCTTCTCCGCGCCGGCCCGGTCCTCGGGCGCGCGGTCGCTCGGCCGCTGCGACGAGGGCTCCGCACTCGTCGGCTCCTTGCTCGTGGGCGGCTTCGAGCTCGGCGTCGGCGGGGCGCTGTCGTCACCGCCGCTGTCGTCGCCGCAGGCCGCCAGGGCGGGGCCGAGGACCAGGGCGAGGGCGAGCGCGAACGCCGCTCCCCGTCCGCGCGCCGCGCGGGGTGTACGAGGTGTGCTCCCGAAAACCATCAGGCTCACCGCCGGGTGTCGGTCCGGGCGGGGCCGACGGGATCGAAGCGATCGGCCAACTGTCCCCGGAGCTTTCCGAGTTGGACTCCAGAAGGCATAGTGCAAGCGATCGGCGGACAAGGCCAGACACACGCGCGCACCAGTGGGGGCCGGCGATGCGGACTGCCCGACTACGTTCTGTGCACCCTGCCCTGTGGGCGGGGACCGCGGCGCTCGCGGGCGGGGCGGCGCTCTGCGTGGTCGGCTGGTACGGCATCTCGGGCGAACGCTTCGCCGAGCGTCAACTCCCCTACCTGGCCTCCTGTACGGTGCCGGGCGCGGCCCTGATCATCGCGGGCGCGGTGCTCCTCACGCACGGCAGGAACACGCTCGCCGCGTCGCGCGTGGAGCGCCTCTACGAGCTGCTGATCACGGCCGATCCGGCGCCAAGCCCCCCGGATCCCGCGCCCCCGCTCGCCTCCAGCGGCCGGCTGCTGATGGTGCCCGGCGGCACGCTGTGGCACCGCGCCGACTGCCCGCTCGTCGAGGGCAAGCCGCGGGCGGTCCCCGCGGACGCGGGCGCGATCGCGGAGGCGGGCCTCGGCTCGTGCCCCATCTGCGAACCTCCCACCGGGAGTTGAGGAGCCGGGTTGGTGTCGTCCCTCACGTACGACCTCACGCTCGCCGGTCTCTCGGTGGGAGCGGCGGCGGCGCTCACCGGGATCGGCCTGATCGTCACCTACCGGGCGACGGGCGTCCTGAACTTCGCGCACGGCGCGATCGCGATGCTCTGCGCGTATCTGCTGCGGCAGTTGGTGGTCGTGTGGGACGCACCCCTGTGGGCGGCCGCGGCGCTGGTGCTCCTGGTGGTGGCGCCGGGGTTCGGACTCGCCCTGGAACGCTGGGTGTTCAGGCCGCTGGCTCTGTCGGGCGGCGACGATCCGGCGCGCCCCCTGGTCGCGTCGATCGGCGTCTTCGTCCTCCTGGTCGGGGCGGCAGCGCTGCTGTGGGGCACGGGAGCGCAGGAGGACGCGCCGAGGCTGGTCCCCGGGGAGCCGTGGGGGCAGCTCGCGGTGGCCTGCGCGATCGGGGGCGCGGTGTGGGCGGTGACGCGGTGGACGCTGTTCGGCGGTGAGCTGCGGGCGGTCGTCGACAACCGTCCGCTGGCCGTGCTCGGCGGGATCGACGCGGACCGGGTCGCGGCGGCGGGCTGGGCGTTCGGCACGTTCACCGCGGGCCTGACGGGCGTACTCCTGGCCCCCTACGTACGCCTTGACCCGTACGGTCTGCCGTTGCTGGTGATGGAGGTCGTGGCGGTGGCGGTCGCGGCGGGGATGCGGCGGCTCGGGGTGGCGGTGGGGGCGGCGCTCGCGATCGGGGTCGCACAGAGCCAGTTGACGCGGCTGCATCCGCGCGGGTGGGCCGAGCCGCTCGTCCAGGCGGTGGGGGCGAATCTGTTCGTGGTGGCGCTGCTGGTCGCGGCGCTCGCGCTGCCGGGGGTGGGCGGGAAGGGGGCGCTGCCGACGGCGGTGACGCGCCGGACGCGGGCCGCTCCGCGGGAGGCGTGGCTGGTGGCGGGGGTGCTGTTCCTGCTGCCGCTCGGGTTCGCGGGTTCGGACCTGCGGACGTCGATCCAGGTGCCGGCGCTGGCACTGATCCTCCTTTCGCTGGTGGTGGTAACAGGTAGAGCAGGCCAACTCGCCCTTGGTCAGAGCGCATTCGCAGGCCTGGGCGCCCTCTTCGCGTCGCTGCTCACCACGGGCAACTTCCCGGGCTTTCCCCAACTCCCGGGCCTGCCGGCCCTCTTCATAGCCGCGGCGATGGTGGCACCCCTGGGGCTACTGACCGCCGCGCCCGCGATCCGGCGGCACGGCCTCGCGCTGGCGCTGGCGACGTTCGCGGTGGGGGGCGGAGTGAGCCGGTTCGTGTTCGCGCAGCCGTACGCGGCGTCGGGCCTCACACCGGCGCGACCCGCGGGCTTCGCGGACGACCGGGCGTTCTACGTACTCGAACTCGCTCTGCTGGGCGGGGCGTTGGCGGTCGTGGCGGCCCTGCGTCGGGGGCGGACGGGGCGGGCGCTCGCGGCGGTCCGGGACCATGAGGCGGGGGCGTCGGCGGCGGGGGTCGGGGTGCCGGGTCTGAAGGTCGCGGTGTTCGTGGCGGGGGCGGGGCTCGCGGCGCTGGGAGGCGGGCTGCTGACGTTCGGCCTTGGCTCCTTCGACCCGTCGGCGTACGACCCGGTGCGGGGCCTGTTGTGGTTCGCGGCGGTGGTCGTCCTGGGCGCGGACAACCCCTTCGCCGCGTTGGTCGGGGCGGGACTGTTGGTGGGCCTCGACGCCGGTGCCCGGGGCGGAGTGGCGGCACTGACGGTCGGCGTCCTGGCGGTCCTGGTGGTCCGTGGCCTGGGCCCCCCGCTCCGTCGCGCGGCACCGTGGGCCGCCTTGCCCACCCTGCCGCCCAAGGCGACAGATTGCCCAAGGCGCCAACGGCCAACCGCAGCCCCTCAAGCCCCTGCGGCGATTGAGCAGACCTTCCAAGCCCCGGCGGCAGACGGGCAAAATCAAGCATCGACGACAGACGAGCCAAACCAAGCCCCTGCGGCGATTGAGCAGCGGGGTCCGGGGCGGAGCCCCGTGGCGTCGGGACGGCCCACCGCGACAAGACCGGTACTCACCGCCACCCACCTCACCGTCACCTACGCCACCCGCCCCGTCCTCCAGGACATAGGCATTCGGATCCCCACCGGCAAGGTAACCGCCGTCACAGGCCCCAACGGCGCCGGCAAAACCACCCTCTTCCACTGCCTCGCCGGCACCGTCCGCCCCGACACCGGCCACGTCCACCTCGGACCGCACGACGTGACCCGGCTCCCGGCCCACGCCCGGACCCGGCTCGGAATCGCCCGAACCTTCCAACAACTCGTCGTCTTCCCCTCGTTGACCGTGGCCGACAACATCCGCATCGGCGCCGAACAGGCCCGCGTACGAGACCCGGCAGCCACGGAACGGATGACCCGCCTGTTCGGCCTCCAGGCCGAGCAGGACACGACCGGCCTCCCCACGGGAACACTGCGCCGCGTCGAACTCGCCCGCGCCCTCGCCGGCGACCCCCACGTGCTCCTGCTCGACGAACCGACCGCCGGGCTCGACCCCGCCGAGGTCGCCACCCTCACCCGACTACTGAGGGCACTCGCCGCCGACGGCACCGCCGTACTCGTCGTCGAACACGATCTGGACCTCGTCGCCGCACTCGCGGACACCGTGCACGTGATGGCGGCGGGCCGCATCGTGGCCTCGGGCGCCCCGGACTCCGTCCTCGACCGCGCCCCGGAGCCCTCGTGACACCCGGCCCCGGCGGCGGCATCCAACTGCGCGACGCCCGCGTCCGCTACGGCCCCCTGGAAGCGCTCCACGGCATCACCCTCGCCGCCCCCGCCCACGCGGTCACCGTGCTGCTCGGGCCCAACGGATCCGGCCGCACCACCGCCCTGCGCGCCCTCGCCGGCACCGTACGGCTCACGGCCGGCTCCGTGGTGTGGGACGGAGCCGACGTCACCCGGCACACCGCCCACGCCCGCGCCGCCGCCGGCCTGCGCTTCGTGCCCGACCGGCAGGCCGTCTTCGCCGACCTCACCGTCACCGAGAACCTCCGACTGGCCACGGGCCCAGGCCCAGGCGACGTCACCACGGCCCTCGACGCCTACCCCGAACTGCGCCCCCTCCTCGCCCGCCGCGCCGGCACCCTCTCCGGCGGCGAGCAGCGGATGCTCGCCGTCTCCCGCGCCCTGCTCGCCCCCGCCCGCGTCGTCCTCGTCGACGAGCCCACCCAGGGCATGGCCCCACCGGTCGCCACCCGCACGTACGCCCTGCTGCGCGAACTCGACGCCTGCGTGGTGCTCGCCGAGCAACGCCTGCCGCCCGGCCTGCGCGGGACACCGGTGTTCGTCTACGAACTCCGGCGCGGCACGGTCGTGTTCCGGGGCGAAGCCACCGAACTCCCGCCGAACCTGCCAGCCCCACCAGCCCCTACTACTCCCCCGGCTCGGGAATGACCAGCGTCGCGCCCTCCTCAAGCCGGTCCGGGTGGTCCCCGATCACGTCGCGGTTGGCCTTGTAGAGCGCCTGCGCGCCGCCCTGCACCTCGAAGCGCCGCGCGACGGACGCCAGCGTGTCGCCGCGCTGCACCACATGGACGCGGCCCTCAAGGCCGTACCGCTTGGAGCAGACCGGCCACGCCTCCCAGCCCTGGGTGCGCAGCACCTCCTCCGCGACCTTGATCTGCTCGGCACGGGTCGCGAGGTCGGCGCGCGGCGCGTACTTCAGGCCACCGTGCTCCTCCCAGGTGGACTGCCGGAACTGGAGGCCCCCGTAGAAGGAGTTGCCGCTGTTCTCGTCCCAGTCACCACCGCTCTCGCACTCCGCGAGGCAGGACCACGGCCACTCCGTCTTGGCGCAGTCGGACGGCTCGGCGGCGTCCGCCCCGGTGGCGAGGGCCGGCAGCGCGGCCAGTGCGAGCAGCACGCCCAGCAGAGCCGCCGCCCACCGCCGCGGGCCGTACGCCTTCGGAAACGTAGCGATCAGGTCCATGGCGCGGACGCTAGGCAGCCGGTGCGCGGCGACCCGTCGTGCCGCGCCGCGCCCGCCGCGCGGCCCCACCCGGTCGGCGGACCGGGTGGGGCCGCGCGGCGCACATGCGGTCAGCGCAGCCGCAGCCGCTGCCCCGGCATGATCAGGTCGGGGTCACCGCCGATCACCGCCTTGTTCGTGGCGTACAGGCGCTGCCAGTTGGTGCCGTGGGCCGCGGCGATGCGGCCCAGGGTGTCGCCGCCTCGGACGACGTAGCCGCCACGCCGGGCGGCGCCGCGGTCGGTGTGGCCTGAACCCCGCTGCTGCGGCGCGGCCTTGGGGGCCGACTGGGCGCCCGGCGCGCTGCCGTACGCCCCGGCCCGTGCCGCGCACGTGGGCCAGGCGCCCCAGCCCTGCGCGCGCTGCACCTTGGTCGCGACGGCGATCTGCTGGGCCCTGGAGGCCCGGTCGGCGGTCGCAGCGTAGGCCCCGCCGCCGTACGCGCGCCAGGTGCCGGCCGAGAACTGGAGCCCGCCGTAGTAGCCGTTCCCGGTGTTGATCTGCCAGTTGCCGCCGCTCTCGCAGCGTGCGATGCGGTCCCAGACGCCGCCGTCCGCCGCTGGGGCGGGTCCGGCGAGGGCGAGGAGACCGAGTGGGGCGGCGAGTGCCACCCCGGCGAGGACCGCTGTCGTGCGTGCCGTTGTCGTGCGAGCCGTACGAATCGGCGCGGACATGAGAATCCCTCTCGTGGACTGCTCGTTGCGGACGGCGGTGGAATCTAGGCAGCCCACGGCGGTCACGACAACCAACGGCCCGTCCCGCCAGGCCAGTTCGCCGTTACCCGGGGTACCGGCGATTTCAAGCCACCCGATACATACAACGATTTCAGTATTTGTCGACCTGCCACCCTGACGATCTGTGACTCACCTCACCGGTCCAACTTCCTTGGAAATCCCACAAGTTGGCGGGGAGTGACGGATTCCGGGCGGTCGTTCACGGTGTGCGCCGGATGAGACGATTCCGTTCCGATCCGGGCGTGACCGAGGACACAGATCGTCCGTTGTCCTTCATAAGCACTCGCCTGACCGCGACCGATCACCCCGATCGGCCCAACAGATCCCTGAGGAGTCCCCGTGCCTCGCTTGCTCGACGTCAGCAACGACGTACGCGCCGAGATCGGCGACGAAGAAGCCGACCGCCTGATGACCGGCGACAACGCCCCCGGCAGCTACGACTGCACCTCCTGCCGCACGCCGGGCGACTCGCAGCAGCAGCCGACCAGCACCGTCCTCTTCGTCGGCGACGAGACCGCCGTGCTCGCCTTCGCCCATGCCACCTGCCTGCCCTCGCAGGTCGTCCAGGTCGCGGAGGACCAGCTGCAGGGCGCCGTGCAGTCCATCAGCGGCGGTGGGCAGGACGCCGCGGCCGCACAGCCGGACGGCGGCGGCCCCGCCGCGCCCTCGCAGGCCGTACTCGGCGTGACCAGCGGCCTCGTACTGATCGGCGACACGACGCACCCCGCGCTCGTCGTCGAGCCGACGGGCCCCATCGCCCGCCCCGGCACGACCACGGACGGGGACGACTTCCTGCCGCTCCTGATCGAGCAGGGCTTCATGCCGGCCACCACGCTGGACGGGGTCCCCTCGGTCCTCGGCGGCTGGTCGGTGCTGCTCGCGATGGGCCAGCTGCACGCGATCCTGCAGCCCGGCACCGGGGGCTCCCCCGCCCAGGTCGCCTGGTGGCAGGCACACCAGCCGCTGTTGGTCACGGAGGGCTGGCGGACCGCGGCGAACAAGACGCAGACGGTGCTCCTCTTCGCCGCCTCCGCCGGCTCGATCGGCCACCAGCCGCGCGAGGACCTGCTCCGCCAGGCCCTCGACAAGGCGGCGGCGAACGGACGCCTGGTGGCCGCCGCCATGCCGCTCGCCGGCACCTGAGCCGACCGGGACACACCCCCGGGGCCCCCACGAATGCACCGGTCACACCGCTGACAGCCCGCAACAGCGCAGGCCAAGGGCGCATCCGTCGGGGGCCCGGTTCGTTGGCACACACGTGCACCCATACGACCCGACCTCATCCCCCGCGCCCGGAACCGCCCCTTCGTCCCGACGGCACCAGCCGTATCAGAACCCGATCCCGTCGATGCGCCCCGCGGAGGACCAACCGGGCGGCCACGCGAGGAGCGGCCCCTCGGTGACCCCCATCTACGACGCCCTGTTCGCGGAGTGGCGCCGATCCTTCCGGACGCTGCCGGGCGACCGCAGCGGCGAGGACGACCTGGGGTTCAGGGGCTTCGACCCGCTGCACGGCCCGCGCCCGCACCATCCGCCGCGCTGGCAGCCGCACCCGCAGCAGCACACCACGGGACGGCACTTCCCGGCCCTGCCGCCAGGGCCACGCCGGGAGTACTAAGAGCCTGTGTCATAGCCCCGGTCGGGCGCCCCGCGCCCCGCACAGAAAACGCCGCCGAGTGGATGTCTCCACCGGCGGCGTTCGTCCGAGCTGCCTACTTCAAGGGACCGCTACTTCTTCCTGCCGCGCTTCTCACGCACGCGTACGGAGATGTGGATCGGCGTGCCCTCGAAGCCGAACTCCTCGCGCAGGCGGCGCTCCACGAAGCGGCGGTAGCCGTGCTCGATGAAGCCGGAGGCGAAGAGCACGAACCGGGGCGGCTTGGAGGCGGCCTGCGTGCCGAACAGGATGCGGGGCTGCTTGCCGCCGCGGACCGGGTGCGGGTGGGAGGCGACGAGCTCGCCGAGGAAGGCGTTGAGCCGGCCCGTCGGGATGCGCGTCTCCCAGCCGTCGAGGGCGGCCTCGATCGCGGGGACCAGCTTCTCCATGTGGCGGCCGGTGTGCGCCGACACGTTCACCCGGGGCGCCCAGGCGACCTGGCCGAGCTCGGTCTCGATCTCGCGCTCCAGGTAGTAGCGACGCTCCTCGTCGAGGGTGTCCCACTTGTTGAACGCGAGGACGATCGCGCGGCCCGCCTCGACCGCCATCGTCACGATCCGCTGGTCCTGGATGGAGATCGACTCGGAGGCGTCGATCAGGATGACCGCGACCTCCGCCTTCTCCACGGCGGCGGCGGTGCGCAGCGACGCGTAGTAGTCGGCGCCCTGCTGGAGGTGGACGCGCTTGCGGATGCCCGCCGTGTCGATGAACTTCCAGGTGATGCCGCCGAGCTCGATCAGCTCGTCGACGGGGTCGCGGGTGGTGCCCGCCAGCTCGTTGACGACGACGCGGTCCTCGTCGGCCACCTTGTTCAGGAGCGAGGACTTGCCGACGTTCGGGCGGCCGATCAGGGCGATCCGGCGCGGCCCGCCGAGCCCCGCACCGCCGAAGGTCTGCATCGGGGCCTCGGGGAGGGCCGCGATGACGGCGTCGAGCATGTCGCCGGTGCCGCGGCCGTGCAGCGAGGAGACCGGGTGCGGCTCGCCGATGCCGAGGGACCACAGGTACGAGGCGTCCGCCTCGCCGCTCGGGCCGTCGACCTTGTTGGCGCAGAGCACGACCGGCTTGTTGGCCTTGCGCAGCAGGCGCACGACGGCCTCGTCGGTGTCGGTGACGCCGACCTTGGCGTCGACGACGAAGACGACGGCGTCGGCGGCCTCGATCGCGTACTCGGCCTGCGCGGCCACGGACGCGTCGATGCCGAGGACGTCCTGCTCCCAGCCGCCGGTGTCGACGAGCTTGAAGCGGCGGCCCGCCCACTCGGCCTCATAGGTGACGCGGTCACGCGTGACACCCGGCTTGTCCTCGACGACGGCCTCGCGGCGCCCGATGATGCGGTTCACCAGGGTCGACTTGCCGACATTCGGGCGGCCGACGACGGCGAGGACGGGCAGCGGGCCGTGGCCCGCGTCGTCGAGCGCGCCGTCGACGTCCTCGAGGTCGAAGCCCTCCTCCGCGGCGAGCTCCATGAACTCCGCGTACTCAGCGTCGCCGAGTTCCCCGTGCTCGTGCTCCGGGGATCCCTCGGGCTGGATCTGGTCGTTCATGAAGTCCGTACCTCGTCGTTCATTCGTGGTGATCGGTGGACCGCCGTTTCGTGTGCCGCGTTCCACTACTGAAAGTCTCGCTCAGCGCCCGGTCAGGCGCCTGGCATCGTCCAGGTGGCCGCTGAGCCGCGCCTGGATGCGTACGGTGGCTTCGTCGAGGGCCTTGCGGGTACGCCGTCCGCTGCCGTCGCCCGCCTCGAAGGGGTCGCCGAAGACGACGTCGACCCGGCTTCTGAGCGGGGGCAGCCGCTTTATCAACCGTCCGGACCGCTCCGTGCTTCCCAGGACGGCGACCGGGACGATCGGCGCCCCGCTGCGCACCGCGAAGTACGCGAGTCCGGCCCGCAGCGACGCGAAGTCGCCCTCGCCCCGGGTGCCCTCGGGGAAGATGCCGAGAACGCCGCCGTCGGCGAGGACGCCCAGCGTCCGGGTGATGGCCGTGCGGTCCGCGCTCGTGCGGTCGACCTTGACCTGCCCGATCCCTTCGAGGAAGGGGCCGAGCGGTCCGACGAACGCCTCCTGCTTGATCAGGAAGTGCGTCGGGCGCGGAGCGACGCCCATGACCATGGGGCCGTCGATGTTGTGGGAGTGGTTCACCGCGAGGATCACCGGACCGGCCGCCGGGACCCGCCAGGATCCCAGGACCCGCGGCTTCCACAGCCCGTACATGAGGCCGACGCCGATGCGCCGACCCACTTCGGCGCCTCGCTCGGAGGGCGCATCGGTCACTTGGAGGCTCGCTTCTCCTCGACCAGCGTGACGACGCACTCGATGACCTGCTGCAGCGTGAGGTCGCTGGTGTCGACCTCGACGGCGTCGTCGGCCTTGGCCAGCGGCGACGTCTTGCGGCTCGAGTCGGCCTTGTCACGGGCGACGAGGGCCTCCTGCGTGGCCTTCACGTCGGAGCCCTTGAGCTCGCCGGAGCGGCGGGCGGCGCGGGCCTCGGGCGAGGCGGTGAGGAAGATCTTCAGGTCGGCGTCGGGCAGCACGGTCGTACCGATGTCGCGGCCCTCGACGACGATGCCCTTCTCGGCGCCGAGCGCGATGGTGCGCTGCAGCTCGGTGATCCGGGCGCGCACCTCGGGGACGGCGCTGACGGCGCTGACCTTGGAGGTGACCTCGCCGGTGCGGATCGGGGCGGCGACGTCCGTGCCGTCCACCGTGATGGTGGGGGCGCCCGGGTCGGTGCCGGAGACGATGTCGGCCTTGCCGGCGACGGCGGCGATCGCGGACGGGTCGTCCAACTCGATGCCGTTGTTCACCATCCACCAGGTGATCGCCCGGTACTGGGCGCCGGTGTCCAGGTAGCTCAGGCCGAGCTGCGCGGCGACGGCCTTGGAGGTGCTCGACTTGCCCGTGCCGGAGGGTCCGTCGATGGCGACGATCACTGCTGCGGCGGCGGTCGCGGCGGTTTCCATAGGTGACGGACACCTTTCTCAGTGCACGGGGGCATGGGTGCGGGGCGCGGGAGCGCCCCGCACAAGGTTACTGGCTCCGGAAGACCCCTTCTTACGTGCCTCCACCGGCCCCGCTACTGACGCATCGCCCAGCCGCGCTCGCGCAGCGCCGCGGCCAGCTTCGGCGCCTGCGCCGGCTGCACCATGAGCTGGACGAAACCGGCCTGCTGCCCGGTCGCGTGCTCGATCCGCACGTCCTCGATGTTGACGCCGGCCGAGCCCGCGTCGGCGAAGATCCGGGCCAGCTCGCCCGGCTGGTCGGAGATGAGGACGGCCACGATCTCGTACGCCGCCGGTGCCGCGCCGTGCTTGCCGGGGACCCGGGACTGGCCCGCGTTGCCCCGCCGCAGCATCGTCTCGACGCCGTCCGCGCCCTCGCGGCGCTTGGCGTCGTCGGAGGACTGCAGGGAGCGCAGGGACTGCACGGTCTCCTCCAGGTCGCCCGCGACGGCGGAGAGCAGGTCGGCGACCGGGCCCGGGTTCGCGGAGAGGATGTCGATCCACATCCGCGGGTCCGATGCGGCGATCCGTGTCACATCACGGATGCCCTGCCCGCACAGCCGGACGGCGGCGTCCTCGGCGTTCTCCAGGCGGGCCGCGACCATGCTGGAGACCAGGTGCGGCATGTGCGAGACGAGCGCGACGGCCCGGTCGTGGGCGTCGGCGTCCATGACGACCGGGACGGCCCGGCACAGGGCGACCAGTTCCAGGGCGAGGTTCAGGACCTCGGTGTCCGTGTCGCGGGTCGGGGTCAGGACCCACGGCCGCCCCTCGAAGAGGTCGGCGTCGGCCGCGAGCGGGCCGCTGCGCTCACGGCCCGACATCGGGTGCGTACCGATGTACGGGGTGAGGTCGAGGCCCAGCTCCTCCAGCTCGCTGCGCGGGCCGCCCTTGACGCTGGCGACGTCGATGTAGGCGCGGGCGAGGCCGCGGCGCATCGCGTCGGCGAGCGAGGTGGCGACGTGCGCGGGCGGCACGGCCACGATGCACAGGTCGACGGGTCCCTCGGGCGCCTCGTCGGTCCCGGCGCCGAGCGCGGCGGCGGTGCGGGCCTGCCCGGGGTCGTGGTCGACGAGGTGCACGGTGACGCCGCGCGAGGCGAGGGCCAGGGCGGCGGAGGTGCCGATCAGGCCGGTGCCGACGACGAGTGCGGTTCTCACTGGGCGATGTCCTTGCGGAGGGTGGCCGCCGCGCCGAGGTAGACGTGCGCGACCTCGGCCTTGGGCCGCTCGGTCTCGATGTGCGCGAGGATCCGGACGACGCGCGGCAGGGCGCCGGCGATGTCGAGTTCCTGCGCGCAGATCAGCGGTACGTCGACGATGCCGAGCTTGCGGGCGGCGGCCGCCGGGAAGTCGGAGTGCAGATCGGGCGTGGCCGTGAACCAGATGGAGATCAGGTCGTCGGCGGTCAGCTCGTTGCGCTCAAGGACGGCGGTGAGCAGCTCGCTCACCTGCTCGTCCATGTGGCCGGCCTCGTCCCGTTCGAGTTGGACGGCGCCCCGGACCGCTCGTACCGCCACGTCACTGCCCCTTTGCTGATCTTCTGCGTACACGCAATCGGAATAGGAGACCAGCGTAATCAAGGTGGGAGGCGGGGGTGCACGGCGCCCGTCTACCGAGACGCCCGCCTCTGGGGCGCCGGAAACCCGGACCACCTCAATGTCACCCGAACCGCCCCCTGTCGCCACCCGGCCGAAGCTGCTTGCATGGAGGCGGTACCGCTGCCGCCTCGGGGGGAGGCTCGGCCATGAAGCGCTCCGGGCCGCTGTTCACACTGCTCGCCGGACTGGCCCTCGGCCTGTTCGTGCTGTCGCTCAACGCGACGACCGGCGAGGGCACTTCGTCGTACGGGGAGGCTCCCGCGGCGACGGTCACGCCGTCCGCCTCCGCGTCGCCCTCCAAGGCGAGCCCGTCGCCCACGAAACCTTCGGAGGCGAGCCCGACGCGGACGGCCCGCCCGAAGACGGGCTACGCGGGCCGCACCGACGACGACACGTCCGCGATCTCCATATCCGTGCGCGGCGACAAGGCGATCGCCTACTTCTGCGACGGCCGCTCCAAGGAGTCGTGGCTGAAGGGGAACGTCGAGGAAGACGGCGAGATGAAGCTCTCCGGCAAGCACGGCGCGAAGCTGGACGGCAGGCTCGCCGGCGATCGGGTGCGCGGCACCACGACCATCGACAAGCACCCCTACGGCTTCACGGCGAAGAAGGCCGTCAAGCCGTCCGGCCTGTACCGCGCGACCACCGAGGTGCGCGGCGCGAAGATCGACGGCGGCTGGATCGTGCTGCCCGACGGCCGCCAGGTGGGCATCGTGCGCCGCGACGACAAGCCGTCCGCCGCGCCGCGCATCGACCCGGACTCGGGGGCGGTCACGGTCGACGGCGACCGCCTGACGGCCCGCCCGGTCGTCCCCTGAGCAGCACACGCCGAGCCGTTCAGAGAGGGCTCCCATGACCGTCGACCCGAACGCCGCCACCCAGAGCTTCCCGAACCCCGACCACCGCCGCCCGTCCGCGGCCCGCTATCTGGTCCCCGCGCTCGTCGCGGCGGTGGTGGCCGTGGCGCTCGGCGCGTACGGCAAGGTGCACGACCCGGAGGGCACGGCGTTCAACCTCGCCGGCTTCTCCAGCACGAGCGCGGTGAAGTCCTGGCTGGCGACGGCGGCCTTCGCCTTCGCGCTCGTCCAGATCGTCTCGGCGTTCATGGTCTACGGGAAGCTGCGCGGCCCGTCCTGGGCACCGGTGCTGCACCGCTGGTCGGGCCGGATCGCGTTTCTTCTCGCGGTCCCGGTGGCGGTGCACTGCCTCTACGCGCTCGGCTACCAGACGTACTCGACACGGGTCATGTGGCACTCGCTCCTGGGCTGCTTCTTCTTCGGGGCGTTCAGCGCCAAGATGCTGCTGCTGCGCACGGAGCGGCTGCCGGGCTGGCTGCTGCCGGTGGTGGGCGGTCTCGCGTTCGCGGTCCTGACGCTGCTGTGGCTGACGTCGGCGCTGTGGTTCTTCCGGACGGTGGGAGTGACGACATGAGGCGCACCGCGTCCCGCAGGAGCGTCCTGGTCGCGGGCGCGGCGGCCCTGGCGGCGGGCTGCAGCAAGTACGGCGACGAGAACCAGGGCGGCGGGGGCGAGCAGGCGTCCACGTCGGAGACCACCGCCTCGGCCTCGAAACCGACCGACGGAGGCTCCCAAAAGCCGCCCGCGGCAAAGGAGTTGACGAAGACCTCCGACATCCCCGTCGGCGGCGGCAAGGTCTTCCCCGCCGACAAGGTCGTGGTGACCCAGCCGGCCAAGGGCGACTTCAAGGCCTTCTCCGCGGCCTGCACGCATCAGGGCTGCACCGTCAAGGACGTCTCCGGCGGCACCATCAACTGCCCCTGCCACGGCTCCAAGTTCAAGGTCGCCGACGCCTCGGTGGCGGGTGGCCCGGCCCCCCGCCCCCTGGACACCCGCCAGATCAAGGTCACCGGGGACTCGATCACGCTGACCTGACGGGCGCCGCGCCTCACGCCACGTCCCACCCCGCCCCGAACTCCAGCAGCTCGTCCCGGTGCTCGATACGTTCGACCCACTCCTTCGGCCACGCGCCGGCGCCGAGGTGGGCGCCCGCGAACGCCCCGGCGAGGGCCGCGATCGAGTCCGAGTCGCCGGAGGTGCAGGCGGCTCGGCGCAGGGCCAGGACCGGTTCGTCGACGAACATCAGGAAACACAACAGACCAGTGGCCAGCGCCTGTTCGGCGATCCAGCCGGCGCCCGTGGCGAGGCACGGGTCGGTCTCGGGGGACGGTTCGCGCAGCGCGTCCCGCAGCCGGTCGAGGACGCCGAGGCACTCGTCCCAGCCGTGCGCGATGAAGCTCTGCGGCGTCGATTGCTCTCCACGCCGCCACAGGTCACCGAGCCAGGCCTCGTGGTACGTCTCCCGGTTCTCGTAGGCGTAGGAGCGGAGCAGGCCGACCAGGCCCGTCGGCTCCGCGCCCTCGGCGAGGAGGCGTACGGCGTGCGCGGTGAGGTCGGCGGCGGCGAGGCCCGTGGGGTGGCCATGCGTCAGCCCCGCCTGCAACTGGGCGCCGCCCGCCCGCTGTTCGTCACTCAGGCCGGGGGCGAGCCCGAGCGGGGTGACGCGCATATTGGCCCCGCAGCCCTTGGAGTGGATCTGGCTGGCGTCCTGCCAGGTCCGGCTCCCGGTCTCCAGAAGCCCGCACGCGCGCAGGCAGGTGTTGCCGGGCGCCCGGTCGTTGTCGGGCGACCGGTACCAGTCGACGAACTCCCCGCGCAGCGGCCCCTCGAAGCGCTCCGGCGAGAGAGGCACCCCGCTCGAGCGCAGCGCCCGCGCCACGGCGAGCGCCATCTGCGTGTCGTCGGTGATGTACGCGACGGGGTGGCCTGGCAGCTCCATCTGCCGCCAGGGCCCGTGCCCGGCGAGGATGGCGGGTACGTCGCTGAACTCTGTCGGGTAGCCGAGGGCGTCCCCGAGGGCGAGGCCGAGCAGCGATCCGGTGGCGGCGGTCTTCGTCATCGGCGGGTTCCTTCCGAAGGCTCGTGCGCGGGGCGCAGCAGCGGTGGATGCAAGGACGTGGCGTCGCCGGCCCGGTACAGCGCCGCGGGCTTGCCGCGCCCGCCGGTGAGCCGGGACGCGCCGGGGATCTGCTCGACGAAGCCGGGCGTCGCGAGCACCTTGCGCCGGAAGTTCGCCGGGTCGAGGTCGGTCCCCCACACCACCTCGTAGACCTGCCGCAGCTCGCCGAGCGTGAACTCGGGCGGGCAGAACGCGGTGGCCAGGCAGGTGTACTCGAGCTTCCCGCCGATCCGGATCTGGGCGTCGGCGAGGATCCGGTCGTGATCGAAGGCGAGCGGGCCCTGCGCCTCGTACGGCAGCCAGGCGGCCCGCGCCGCGTCCCCGCCGCCGTGCGCCTGCGGGGCGTCCGGCACGAGCGCGGCGAACGCGACGGACACCACGCGCATCCGGGGATCGCGCCCCGGTTCGCTGTACGTACGCAGCTGTTCCAGATGCAGCCCGGCGACATCGGCGAGCCCGGTCTCCTCGGCGAGTTCGCGCCGCGCCGCGTCCTCCGCGGACTCGTGCGGCTCCAGGAACCCGCCGGGCAGCGCCCAGCGCCCCGCGTACGGCTCGTGACCGCGCTCGACGAGCAGGATGTGCAGCCGCCCCGACCTGAGCGTGAACACGGCCAGGTCGACGGTGACGGCGAAGGGCTCGTAGGCGTGCTTGTCGTAACCCGCCACTGGGCCAGTGCCGGGCAGACCGTTGTCGGACATGCGGAGACCCCCTCCCTTATTGGTCCAATGGACTCTAAAAGGAGGGGGTCGCCGCACACAAGACCCGCGAAGGTACGACCTACAGGTCGACCTCCTGCATCAGCATGCCGACCTCGGTGTTCGAGAGCCGCCGCAGCCAGCCCGACTTCTGGTCGCCCAGCGTGATCGGGCCGAAGGCGACCCGCACCAGCTTGTCGACCGGGAAGCCGGCCTCGGCCAGCATCCGCCGCACGATGTGCTTGCGCCCCTCGTGCAGGGTGACCTCGACCAGGTAGTTCTTGCCGGTCTGCTCGACGATGCGGAAGTGGTCCGCACGCGCGTACCCGTCCTCCAGCTCGATGCCGTCCTTGAGCCGCTTGCCCAGGTCGCGCGGGATCGGGCCCACGAGGTGCGCGAGGTAGACCTTCTTCACGCCGTACTTGGGGTGTGTGAGGCGGTGGGCCAGCTCACCGTGGTTGGTGAGCAGGATGACGCCCTCGGTCTCGGTGTCCAGCCGTCCGACGTGGAAGAGCCGCGTCTCACGGTTGTTCGTGTAGTCCCCGAGACACTGCCGCCCCTCGTTGTCCTCCATCGTGGAGACGACACCAACCGGCTTGTTCAGCGCGAAGAACTGGTACGACTGCGTGGCCACGGTCAGGCCGTCGACCTTGATCTCGTCCTTCTCCGTGTCGACGCGCAGCCCCTGCTCGACCACGATCTCGCCGTTGACCTCGACACGGGACTCGTCGACCAGCTCCTCGCAGGCGCGCCGCGAGCCGTAACCGGCACGGGCCAGCACCTTCTGCAGCCGCTCGCCCTCCTGCTCGGCGCCCGGGAAGGTCTTCGGGAGCTTGACCTCCGGCTTGCCCGCGTACCGCTCGCGGTTGCGCTCCTCGGTCCGCGTCTCGTACTCACGCGAACGGGAGGGAGCCGTACGCGCGGCCCGGCCCGTGGGCGGCTGCTGCCCGCGCTTGGGCCCGCCCTTGGCACCACCGCGCGCGGAGGCGCCGCGGCCCGACTTCGAACCCTCCCTCGAGGCGTTCGGGCCTACGTCGTAGAGCCTCTCCTCGGGGCGCGGCCGCTTCGGGCGAGCGGGCCTGTCGTCACGCTTGTCGTCGCGCTTGTCATCACGCCTGTCGTCGCGGTTGCTGCTGCCGCCGCGCCTGTCGTCGCGGTTGTTGCCGGCGCCGCGCTGGTTACCGCGGCCCCCGCTGTTCCCGCCGCGGCCGCTGCTGTTGCCACCACGGCTCCCGCCGTTGTTTCCGCTGCTGTTCCTGCCGCTACTGCTTCGCATCAAATTTCCGTTAGTCGGCTGTCTGCTCGATGGACTCCGAACCCGGTGCATCGGGTGCGTCCGGGTCGAACGACGGAATCCCTTCCTGCGTATCGCCCTCGATCGCGTCCGCCTCGGGGAGGAAGGGCGCGAGTTCCGGCAGTTCGTCCAGGCCGCGCAGGCCCATCCGCTCCAGGAAATAGTTCGTCGTCCTGTACAGGATCGCACCTGTTTCGGGTTCCGCGCCCGCCTCCTCCACCAGACCCCGCTGCAACAGGGTCCTCATGACCCCGTCACAGTTCACTCCGCGCACCGCGGAGACCCGGGAACGGCTGACCGGCTGCCGGTACGCGACGACGGCGAGGGTCTCCAGAGCCGCCTGAGTGAGCCTCGCCACCTGCCCGTCCAACACGAAGCCCTCGACGGCGGCGGCGTACTCGGGCCGGGTGTAGAACCGCCAGCCGCCCGCCACGAGCCGCAGCTCGAAGCCGCGCCCCTGCATGCGGTACTCGTCGGCCAGCTCCCGCAGAGCGTCGCTCACGGCCCTCCTGGGCCGCTGCAGGATCTTGGCCAGATGCTCCTCGGTGGCGGGTTCGTCGACCACCATGAGTACGGCTTCCAGGGCGGGCTTGAGGTCGAGCTCCGCCACGCCACCGGGGTCCTGCTCGCTCATGCGCTCGCTCACGTGCTCACTCACGGGGCGGCCTCCTTCCGCTCGGGCACCTCGGGCACCTCCGGCGCCCGGTCGAACTCGTCCGTGACCACGGGCTCCTCGACGCCGTCGCCGCCGGTCCAGCGCACGATCAGCTCCCCGAGCGCGGTCTCCTGCTCCAGCCCCACGGCCTTCTCCCGGTACAGCTCGAGCAGCGCGAGGAACCGGGCGACGACGGTGAGCGTGTCGTCGGTGTCGGCCACGAGCTCCCGGAACGGGGCCTCGCCGACCTCCTTCAGCCGGGCCACCACGTACTGGGCCTGCTCCTGCACGCTCACCAGCGGCGCGTGGATGTGCTCCACGTACACCTGGGGCTTGGGCTTCGGCTGCATCGCCTTCACGGCCAGCTTGGCGAATCCCTCGGCGCCGATGTTGATGACGACGTCGGGCAGCAGCTCGGCGTGGTGCGGTTCGAGCCCGACGGTCCGCGGATAGCGCCGCGCCTCGTCCTCAAGACGCCCGCTGAAGATATCGGCGATCTGTTTGTACGCGCGGTACTGCAGCAGCCGCGCGAACAGCAGGTCCCGCGCCTCCAGGAGGGCCAGGTCGGCCTCGTCCTCCACCTCGGCGGTGGGCAGCAGGCGGGCGGCCTTCAGATCGAGCAGTGTCGCGGCGACGACGAGGAACTCCGTCGTCTGGTCGAGGTCCCAGTCGGCCCCCATGGCCCGGATGTGGGCCATGAACTCATCGGTGACCTTGGACAGCGCGACCTCGGTGACATCGAGCTTGTGCCGGGAGATGAGCTGCAGCAGAAGATCGAACGGCCCCTCGAAATTATCGAGCCGAACCTTGAACTTCCCGTCATCGACCTCGGCCTCAGCCTCCGCCGACTCCGCCGCCTTGGGCAAGCTGCCGCCTTGGGCGGCAGGGTGGGCAAGGCGGCCCCCGGTCCCGCCCGAAGGCTCCGACGGCACCGGCACCGGCTCAGGTGCAGAGACCGCACCCCGGCCGAGCGCACGCCGACGACCCGCCGACGGCGGCTGCGACGGCGGACCGGAGGATTCGTTGACGGACATCAACCCAGGACGCTACCCGCCCAGCGCCTAGCGCCCCCGCAGCCGACGCACAAGAATGCTCGCGTCCCCACGGGACTCCAGGTCGGCCAGGACCACGGCGACCGCCTCGCGCACGATGCGCCCCCGGTCGACCGCGAGCCCGTGCTCACCGCGCAGCACGAGCCGCGCGTGCTCGAGGTCCATCAGTTCCTCGGCGGAGACGTACACGGTGATCTTCTCGTCGTGCCGCTCACGCCCACTGGGCCGCCGGTTGGCCGCACGCGCCCGCTTCCGCGCCGCAGCGGACGAGCCTCGCCCACCGGAACCTTCCTGCGCCCCGGAGGCCCTGCGCCCCGCCTTCTCCGCGCCGTCCGCGGCGGCGCCGCGGGTCCGCGACCCGGCGTCCGACTCGGCCTCGGCGGCGGAGTGCTCACCGGAACCGGAGGAGGCGGGTCCCGCCTCCTCTTCGCTGTCGGACGAGGCCGCCGCCTCGTCGCTCTCCCCGGCAGGCGGGGGGACCCGCGCCTCCCCGTTCGCCGGGCGTCGTGGCGACGACGATTGCAGCCCCATGCCCCCGGTCGTACGGAACAGTTCGTCGGCCCCCGGCAGACTCACTCGGCGTGACACCGGGCGAGCACCTCCCTGGCGAGCTGGCGATAGGCCGCGGCACCGACCGAGTTCGAGGCGTACGTGGTGATCGGCTCACCGGCGACCGTGGTCTCCGGGAAGCGAACGGTTCTGCCGATCACCGTGTGGTAGACGTTGTCGTCGAACGCCTCGACCACGCGCGCGAGCACCTCACGGCTGTGCACGGTCCGCGAGTCGTACATGGTGGCGAGGATCCCGTCGAGCTCCAGGTCCGGGTTGAGCCGCTCCTGGACCTTCTCGATCGTCTCGGTCAGCAGGGCCACACCACGCAGCGCGAAGAACTCGCACTCCAGCGGGACGATGACCTTGTGAGCGGCCGTCAGCGCGTTCACGGTCAGCAGGCCGAGCGAGGGCTGACAGTCGATCACGATGTAGTCGTAGTCGGCCATCAGCGGCTTGAGCGCCCGCTGCAACGTGGACTCGCGCGCCACCTCGCTGACCAACTGCACCTCGGCAGCGGACAAGTCGATATTGCTGGGAAGCAGGTCCATGTTCGGAACCGCGGTCTTCAGCAGGACCTCGTCCGCGGCCATCCCCCGCTCCATGAGCAGGTTGTAGACCGTGAGGTCGAGCTCCATCGGGTTCACGCCGAGGCCGACCGACAGGGCTCCCTGTGGATCGAAGTCGACGAGCAGGACCCGGCGGCCGTACTCGGCGAGCGCGGCACCCAGGTTGATGGTCGACGTGGTCTTGCCGACGCCGCCCTTCTGGTTGCACATCGCGATGATCTTCGCCGGGCCGTGGTCCGTCAGCGGTCCTGGAATCGGGAAGTACGGCAGTGGACGCCCGGTGGGGCCGACGCGCTCGCGGCGCTGGCGTGCAGCGTCGGGTGCGAGCGTGGCCGCGTACTCGGGGTCCGGCTCGTATTCGGCGTCGGGGTCGTAGAAAGACCCCTCGGGCAGGGCGTCGTAGTCGGCGAAGTGGCTTTGTGTGTCGCCACTTCGGTCTCCGGCCATGGCGTTCACGTGATGGCCATCCATGCTCTGGGCTGCTGTCTGCGTCGGCGTCTGCTGGGGGATGCCCTGATAACTGCTCTGGTGGGCAGTGAAGGTACGCACAGCGACGGGGCCGACAGCCTGAAGCCCCGCGGGAACCTGTCCGCCTGGCTGGCCACCTCCGGGAGTAAATGTCGACTCATTCACAAGTCGTCTTACCTCCTTGGATGTAGCCAGGAACATTTATCGATAGGTCAGCGTGGCACCATGCCGACGGTTGGCGACTCTATGGCGTGTCACCACTCCGCAGCAACACAATCCGCCGGACCCGGCACGATGTGTCGGTAACGAAACACCCTCATGTCAAGGGCGTACGACGGCTCTTCGGTGCATTTCGTCGCCGTGCGAATCGGGTAAAGGGTTACGTTCAAGGCGAGTTGACCATGTCCGGACCCGTACCTTTCCCCTACACGTACGGCCGGACCCCTCGCAAGGTCCGGCCGTAGGCGTGAGATTGACGACTTTTGTTGACGTCGCCCTCGAGGCGGGTCAGCCGAGGAGGCTCTCCAGCTCGAGGTGCTCGAGGCCGTGCGCCTCCGCGACCTCCTTATAAACGACCTTGCCGTCATGGGTGTTGAGGCCCAGGGCGAGGGCCGCGTCGCGGCGCAGAGCCTCGGCCCAGCCGCGATTGGCCAGCTCAACGATGTACGGGAGCGTGGCGTTGGTCAGCGCGTACGTCGACGTGTTCGGCACCGCGCCGGGCATGTTGGCGACGCAGTAGAAGACCGAATTGTGCACCTTGAAGGTCGGCTCGGCGTGCGTGGTCGCGTGTGAGTCCTCGAAGCAGCCGCCCTGGTCGATCGCGATGTCGACAAGGACACTCCCGGGCTTCATGCGGGACACGAGCTCGTTGGTGACCAGCTTCGGCGCCTTGGCGCCGGGGATCAGAACGGCGCCGACGACGAGGTCGGCCTCCAGGCATGCCTTCTCCAGCTCGAAGGCGTTGGAGACGACCGTCTGGATCTTCGTGCCGAAGATCTTGTCGGCTTCCTTAAGCTTATTGATGTCCTTGTCGAGCAGGGTCACATGGAAGCCCATGCCGATGGCGATCGTCGCGGCGTTCCAGCCGGAGACGCCACCGCCGATGACGACGGCCTTGCCCGCGTGCACACCGGGAACGCCGCCGGGCAGCACACCGCGGCCCCCGTTGGCGGCCAGCAGGTGGTAGGCGCCGACCTGCGGGGCGAGACGGCCCGCGACCTCGGACATCGGGGCGAGCAGCGGCAGCTGGCGGTTCGCGGTCTCGACCGTCTCGTACGCGATGGCGGTCGTGCCCGACTCCAGGAGCGCGTCCGTGCACTCCTTGGACGCGGCCAGGTGCAGGTACGTGAAGAGCGTCTGGTCCTTACGGAGGCGGTGGTACTCCTCCGCGATCGGCTCCTTGACCTTCAGCAGCAGGTCCGCCGTGGCCCAGACCTCGTCGGCGGTGGGGAGGATCCGCGCACCGGCCGAGACGTACTCGTCGTCCGTGATCGAGGAGCCCACTCCGGCGTTCTGCTCGACGAAGACCTGGTGGCCGTGGCGTACCAGCTCATGGACGCCGGCGGGGGTGATGGCCACCCGGAACTCGTTGTTCTTGACCTCGCGGGGGATGCCGACCTTCATCGTCGATCACGGTCCTTGGCTCAGGGATTCAACGGGCAATGCACTGCATACCGGCACACCGCAGGACGCACCGGGAGACGCCACGGATGGCCGCGGCAGAGCCAGTCTAATGAAGGTCTTTGAGCTGTCTAGCCTTTCGATGCATCAATCTTCTGCGGATGTGCTACGGATTTCGCAGGTGTTAGCGGCTTGTTCCGAAGGATCTGCTTCCGCTCCGACAGCGCCGGTGAGCTCCTCTCCCAGCATGCGCTCGGCCGCACCCCGGTGCAGCTTGGCGGCGGCGGGGTCGCCGAGCCGGTCCAGCGTGTCGGCGAGGCGCAGCTGGAGCGCGGCCTGCAGCCGTACGTCCCCGGCCTGGCGCGCCCACTCGACCGCCTCCTGGCAGGTGTGCAGCGACTCCTCGGGCCGGCCTGCGTATTCGAGCACCCGCGCCAGTTCGCTCAACGCCCGTGCCTGCGCGGGCACATCGCCCTCCTTGCGGTACCCGGCGACGGCCGAGCGCAGGGACCGCTGCGCCTCGCCGTAGCGGCCCGCGTAGGTGTGGACTCCCGCGATACGTCCATGGAGGCGCGCGGCGTCGGCCCGCTCGCCTCGCGTGAGCCGCTGGGCGAGGGCCCGCCCGTACCAGTCGGCGGCCCGCTGCCAGTCCCCGAGCGACTGGTGGGCGCCGCCTACGGATTCCATCGCGCGGCCCGTCGCGTACGGGTCCCGCGCGGCGCGCCCCGCGTCGAGAGCGGCCCGGTAGCGGGCCAGCGCCTCGTGCGTGCGGCCGGTCCTGGCGTCGAGGTCGGCGAGGTTGAGCAGGGCCGCGGCCTTCTCCCTCGGCAGGTTCCTGCGCTCGGCGACGTCGAGCACGAGCCGGTGGATCCCGTACAGCTCGGCCGCCGCGTCCTCGGTCCCCCGGTGCGCCACCATCGCCCGTACGAGAGCGGCCAGGAGGCGCCGGGCCAGCGTGTCCAACTCCCCGTCGGCGACGGCGAGGCGGGCCGCGGCGAGCAGCGCGGGCTGCCGCGCGCGCAGCCACTCGGCGGCCGCCTCCCGGTCGGCGAAGCGCAGGGCGCTCGGCAGTCCCGCGAGCTTCTTGCGGGCCGGAGAGTCGAAGGGCTCGGTGACGGCGCGGCACGAGGTGAGCAGCCGCACGGTCCGCTCCAGCATCCGGGCGCGGGCCAGCTGCACCTCGGCAGGACGGTCGACGGTCTCGGTGAGGCCGCGCAGGAACGGCGCGAGGCAGCCCGGCACCTCGTACTGCGGCAGCTCGGAGTCCACGCCGCGGACCAGGCCGAGCGTGACGAAGGCGTCGAGGGTGGAGTGGGCCGCCGCGACCGAGCAGCCGGCGAGCGCCGACGCGGTGTGCGGGTCGACGCAGGCCTCGGGGGCGAGGCACAGGTAGCGCAGTATCCGGGCGGCGGGACCGGGCAATGACTCGTAGGCGAACCGGAACACGCGCGCGAGGGCGGAACCGTCCGGCTCCAAGGCGTGCAGCTGCTTGGCCAGATCGGCGACGGACTCCTTGGGGCGCGCGGCGAGCCAGCCCCCCGCGATCTCCAGGGCGGCGGGTCCCGCCCCGCACAGCTCCACCAGGGACTCCGCCGAGCGCGGGTCGCAGGTGACACGGACCGAACCGGTGTGCCGGGTGAGGAGTTCGAGGGCGGCCTTGGTGTCGAGGCCCCCGAGCGTGCAGGGCCGCACGTCCGGGATGCCGGTGAGCGGGCCCTCGGCCACGGCCACGGCGAGGCAGTCCGGGGTGTCGGGGAGCAGCGGGTCGACCTGCTCGGCGCTGACCGCGTCGTCGAGCAGCAGCACCACGCGGCGCACCGCGAGGCCCTCGCGCAGCCGCTCGGACAGGTCGTCGGCGGTCTCGCCCGGCGGGGCGGGGAGTTCGAGGGCGTCGAGCAGATCGCGCAGGACACGTTCGGTGGGGACGGGGGTGCCGTCGGGGGCAGTGAGGCGGGTCTGGAGGGTGCCGTCCGGGTACTGCTCGCGGACGTCCCGCAACAGTTCTTCGGCGAGGGCGGTACGTCCCGTGCCCGGGCGGCCGGCGATCAGGAGCACCCGGGCACGCGGCGTCTTGCGCCCCGAGAGCGTGTCGAGCCCGGCCCGCTCGATGTCGGACCTGAGCTGAGCCAACTCCCGCTTGCGCCCCAGGAACTGACGCTCCGCCACCTCTTTTCCCCGACGGGTGCGACGCCGCTTGCGGGACCGTCCGGGGGCCGAATCGACCTCCGTCACGTCGTCCGACTCGACCGCCTGATCCGTCACGGGCCACGCTCCGTCTCACCCAGCCCCTGGCGGGGATCGGCAGGGGCGTTCCCGAGCCTAGTTGAGCGGATCCGGCTCCCCCTGGCGGACGGCGCGCCCATGTCGCCTGATCGGATCAGCGGATGGTCCGACCGGCTCCGCCGCCTTGGGCAATCTGCCTTCCCCAAGCTCTCGAACAACCTCGAGCAGGGGAGACCCCATCGGGCGGCAGGGTGGGCAAGGCGGCCCCCGGTGCCGCGCGCCGAATCGGAGGCCCATGCCCCGGCGTGGTTACGGTCCCGGGGCTCCGCCCCGGACCCCGCTGCTCAATCGCCGCAGGGGCTTGATTCGGCCCACCCCGGAGGGGTTACGCCTCGAAGGGCCTCGCCGGCCACTCCGCCAGCGCCGGGCGGAGGGCGTCAAGACCGTCACCCGCCAGAGCCGCCGCAAGCGAAAGCGCGCCTACCACAAGGCAGTTGTTGTGCAGCTCACCCGCGAGCACACCCCGCACCAGCTCCGCCAGAGGCACCCGCGCGAACTCCATGTCCGCCTCTTCCTCCTCCACCTCGAACCGCTCGCCGTCCGCCTCGGAGAGGTCCCGCGCGAGGAAGATGCGTACGGCCTCGGAGCAACCGCCCGGCGTCGTGTAGACGTCCGTGAGGACCCGCCAGTCCTCGGCCTTGACGTGCACCTCTTCGTACAGCTCGCGCTGCGCCGCGTGCAGCGGATTCTCACCGGGGATGTCGAGCAGGCCCGCCGGGATCTCCCAGAGCTTCATGCTCACGGGGTGCCGGTACTGCTTGAGGAGGAGCACCCGGTCCTGGTCGTCGAGGGCCACCACGGCCACCGAGCCGGGGTGCACCTGGTAGTCGCGCCGGGCGACGGAGCCGTCCGGCATCACGACGTCGTCCGTGCGCACGGAGGTCTTGTTCCCGACGAAGGGGGTGTCGGTCGCCCGGACCTCCCACTCCTCGGCGGTGTCCACGAGCGGCGTGTTGGCCGTCATACCGAAAGCCCTCCTACGTACGCATGAGCGGTACTCATAAGAAACCGGGGCGCACGCCGCAAAAAGGCGTACACCCCGGTAACCGTACATCGCTGGTGCGACAGGCCCCGCAGAGCCCTTACTTGGCCTTCTTGGCCCCCGCGGAACCGGCCGAGCCGCCCTTCGCGGCAGCGACCTTGAGCTCCACGGCCGCCTTCACCAGACCGGCGAACAGCGGGTGCGGACGCGTCGGACGCGAGCGCAGCTCCGGGTGCGCCTGCGTGGCGACCAGGTACGGGTGGACCTCGCGCGGGTACTCGACGTACTCGACGAGCTTGCCGTCCGGGGAGACGCCGGAGAACTGCAGGCCCGCCTTCTTCTCCAGCTCGGCGCGGTACGCGTTGTTCACCTCGTAGCGGTGACGGTGGCGCTCCTCGACGTACTCCTTGTTGTCGTACACCTCGCGCACGATGGAGCCCTCGGCGAGCTTCGCCGGGTACATGCCGAGCCGCATCGTGCCGCCCATGTCGCCTTCACCGGCGACGATGTCGAGCTGCTCCGCCATGGTCGAGATGACCGGGTGGGCGGTCGCGGCGTCGAACTCCGTCGAGTTGGCGTCCGGGATGTCGGCCAGGTTCCGCGCGGCCTCGATCACCGTGCACTGCAGGCCCAGGCAGAGACCGAGCAGCGGGATCTTGTTCTCGCGGGCGAACTGGATCGCGCCGACCTTGCCGGCCACGCCGCGGTCGCCGAAGCCGCCGGGGATGCAGATCGCGTCGACGTCGCCGAGCGTCTTCTTGGCACCGGCCGGCGTCTTGCAGTCGTCCGAGGTGACCCACTTGATCTTGACCTTGGCCCGGTTGGCGAAGCCGCCCGCGCGCAGCGCCTCGGTCACCGACAGGTAGGCGTCGGGCAGGTCGATGTACTTGCCGACCAGGGCCATGACGATCTCGTGGTCCGGCTTGTGGACGCGGCCGAGCAGATCGTCCCACTGCGTCCAGTCCACGTCTCGGAACGGCAGGTCCAGCTTGCGGACGGCGTACGCGTCCAGGCCCTCTGCGTGCACGACCTTCGGGATGTCGTAGATCGAGGGGGCGTCGGGGCAGGCGACGACCGCGGCCTCGTCGACGTCGCACATCAGGCTGATCTTGCGCTTGATCGCGGTCGGGACCTCACGGTCGCTGCGCAGCACGATGGCGTCCGGCTGGATACCGATGTTGCGCAGAGCCGCAACCGAGTGCTGCGTCGGCTTCGTCTTCAACTCACCCGAAGGACCGATGTACGGCAGGAGGGAAATGTGGACGACCAGCACGTTGTCACGGCCGACCTCGTGGCGGACCTGGCGGACGGTCTCCAGGAACGGCAGCGACTCGATGTCGCCGACGGTGCCGCCGACCTCGGTGATCACGACGTCGACCTCGTCCGTCGCCATGCGGCGGATGCGGTGCTTGATCTCGTTCGTGATGTGCGGGATGACCTGGACGGTGTCGCCCAGGTACTCGCCGCGCCGCTCCTTGGCGATGACCTGCGAGTACACCTGGCCGGTGGTCACGTTGGCCGAGCCGTCGAAGTCGATGTCGAGGAAGCGCTCGTAGTGGCCGATGTCCAGGTCGGTCTCGGCGCCGTCGTTGGTGACGAACACCTCGCCGTGCTGGAAGGGGTTCATCGTGCCAGGGTCGACATTCAGGTACGGGTCGAGCTTCTGCATGACGACGCGGAGGCCACGGGCCTTGAGCAGCATGCCGAGGCTGGAGGCGGTGAGGCCCTTACCGAGGGACGAGGCGACACCCCCAGTGACGAAGATGTGCTTGGTCGTCGAGGATTTCGGCTGCATGGCCAAGAGGGGGCTCCCGTGGTCGCGGTCGTGGGGTGCGGGCCGACGCGCTCGCCCGAGTTTTCGGGAGGCGCCGTCGCTGCGGTTCGGGGGTTCTATGACCACCGGCTCACGGGCTACCAGGGTATCAGCGACAAGAGGAGGCTGCTTCCGGCCACGCTCCGCGCACGGCCCACCACGCAGGTGGGACAAGGTCCTGACACTCACCCGTACGGCCCAGACGCGATGCAGTGAGCGGCACGCGGATCACTTGAGCGCGTCGTATCCTGCTCGGACACTCGGCTGGCGAGTCACAACGGAAAACGGCGTCACGACGGCAACACCCCCGCCCGTACCCCACCGTGCATCGGAACACTCCGTCCGTTCGCCGCGATCCCACCCGGAACGACCGGCTCATCAGTTCGTTTGACAAGCACGTATCCGGACGGCGTATCAACGGGACAGCACGATCCGTCGTCTCATCCCTCACCCCACAACCTTTCGCTCCACCTTTTTCCTGCAACCGTGGCCGTTCGACTGGAGATGCACGTGGCCGGGCGCATCGAGGATTACGCACTCATCGGAGACATGCAGACCGCCGCCCTGGTCTGCCGGGACGGCACAGTCGACTGGCTGTGCCTGCCCCGCTTCGACTCGCATGCCATTTTCGCCGGGTTGCTCGGCACCGAGGACCACGGCTTCTGGCGCCTGGGTCCCGCCCACGCGTCCGATGCCGAGCCACCGAGAGCGGCGCGGCGCGGATATCGCGGCGACACGCTCGTCCTGGAGTCGGAGTGGGACACGCCCCGCGGCACCGTCCGGGTCACCGACTTCATGCCGCCGCGCGACGGCGCACCCCAACTGACCCGGATCGTGGAGGGCGTGAGCGGGCGCGTGCCGATGCGCTCCGCGCTGCGCATGCGCTTCAGCTACGGCCGGATCACTCCCTGGGTGCACAAGGTGGACGGCCGTACGGTCGCCGTGGCCGGGCCCGACTCCGTGTGGCTGGACTCGGAGACCGAGACGTACGGCAAGGACCTGACGACGTACTCGGACTTCACGGTGGCGCCCGGTGACCGGGTCGCCTTCACCATCCAGTGGCAGCCCTCGCACAAGGGGCAGCCGCCGGTGCCCGACCCCGAGTCCGCCCTCGCGGCGACGGAGGAGTTCTGGCAGCAGTGGGTGGAGCACGGCACGTACCACGGCCCGTACCGCGAGGCCGTCGTCCGCTCGCTCATCACCCTCAAGGCCCTGACCTACGCGCCGACCGGCGGCATCGTCGCCGCGCCGACGACCTCGCTGCCCGAGGAGATCGGCGGCGTACGGAACTGGGACTACCGGTACACGTGGTTGCGGGACGCCGCCATCACCCTCTCCTCCCTACTGCGCACCGGGTACCGGGAGGAGGCGCGGGCCTGGCGCGAGTGGCTGCTGCGGGCGGTCGCGGGCGACCCGGAGAACCTGCAGATCATGTACGGCATCGCGGGCGAGCGGGAGTTGGGCGAGGCCGAGCTCGACTGGCTGCCCGGCTACGAGAACTCGACGCCCGTACGCGTCGGGAACGGGGCGGCGGGCCAGCTCCAGCTCGACGTGTACGGCGAGGTCACCGAGGCGCTGCACCTGGCGCACATGACGGGCCTCACGAGGAACGACTACGCCTCGCTGCTCCAGCTCAAGCTCATCCGGTACCTCGAAGGCCACTGGGACGAGCCGGACGAGGGCATCTGGGAGGTGCGCGGTCCGCGCCGGCACTTCGTGCACTCGAAGGTCATGGCATGGGTGGCCGTGGACCGCACCATCAAGCTCATCGAGTCCGGGGACGCGGACGGCCCGCTGGAGAAGTGGCGCGACCTGCGCGACGACATCCACCGGGACGTCTGCGAGAAGGGCTACGACAAGGAGCGCAACACCTTCACTCAGTCGTACGGCAGCAAGGAGCTGGACGCGTCGCTGCTGCTGATTCCGCAGATGGGCTTCCTGCCGCCCGACGACAAGCGGGTCATCGGCACCATCGAGGCGATCCAGCGGGAACTGTCGACGCCGGACGGCTTCATCATGCGGTACCCGACGGACGGCGACGACGCCGGTGTCGACGGTCTTCCGGGTGACGAAGGGGCGTTCCTCGCCTGCTCGTTCTGGATGGCGGACGACCTCGCGATGATCGGCCGGGTCGACGAGGCCCGCAAGCTGTTCGAGAGGCTGCTCGCGCTCCGCAACGACCTGGGCCTGCTCGCCGAGGAGTGGGATCCGCGGCTGCAGCGCCAGGTCGGCAACTTCCCGCAGGCGTTCAGCCACGTGCCACTGATCGACACGGCACTGCGGCTGACGTCTTCGGGCGCGTACGCAGGGTAGAGCGCGGGAACGGGCGGGGGCGGAGATGTTGCACGGGCGTGTGCGCCGGTAGCGTCCGTGTCATGGACAGCACCTCGCCCGAGTTCTCCGCCTTCTCCTCGCCCGGCGGCATCACCGTGCGGCGCGCCCTGGAACTGCCCGGGCTGCGCAGCGGGCTGCCCGAGGTGGTGGCGGGCGGGGAGCGGCTGCAGCGGACCGTGCGCTGGGTGCACGCCGGTGAGGTGCCGAACATCGCGTCGCTGCTCAAGGGCGGCGAACTGCTGCTGACCACGGGCTACGGGGTCGGGACGCGCCCCGCCGAACAGCGCGCCTTCGTGCGCAAGCTGGCCGAGCGGGGCATCGCCGCACTCGTCATCGAGCTGGGCCAGCGGTTCGCGCGGCTGCCCGCGGCCCTCGTGGAGACGGCGCGGGCGGCGGGCCTTCCGCTGGTGCAACTGCACCGCGAGGTGCCGTTCGTGACGGTGACGGAGGAGATCCACACCGAGATCGTCAACGGTCATTACGCGCTGTTGCAGCGGGCGGAGGAGGTCCACCGGCGCTGCACGGACGCCCTCCTTGGCGGCGGCGGAGTGCCTCAAGTCCTGCGGATTCTGGCCGAGTTCAGCGGGAACCCGGTCTTCCTTGAGACCGCCGACGGCCAACTGCTCTACGCCGCCGGGGCCGAGGACGACATCACCGATCCGCTCCAGGTGTGGGAGGGCATGCGCGGCACGCACCAGGACGAGCCGCCGGGCGGCGCCGTCCTCGTGGATGTGCCGGGCGGCGGCCCCGGAGCGGGTTCCGTACGGGCCAGGCTCGTGCTGCTGCCCGTGTCGGGGGCGCTCGCGCCCGTGCACCGGATCGCCGCGGAGCGGGCCGCCGGGTCGCTCGCCGTGGTGCTGATGCAGGCCCGCCAGGAGGAGGAGCTGGCCGCGCGCGGGCGCGGCGACTTCCTCACCGACCTCGCGGAGGGCCGGATCGCGCCGGACGACGCCCCGGCGCAGGCCCGCGTCCTCGGCTTCAAGCCGACCGGGAGCGGGCCGCTGCTGCCGGTGGTGATGCGGTTGCCGGAGACCGGCATGGGGCTTTCGCCGGGCGGCGGCTGGGCGGTGCTCGCGCGGGCCGTATCCGAGGAGCTGGCCTCGGTCGGGGTGCCGGCGCTGCTCGGCGTGCGCCCTGTGGAGGGGCGGGTGCCGCTGCTGCTCGGGCTCCGCTCTGAGTCGGAGCGGGCCGCGGTCGCGGACCGGGTCGCGGCGGCGCTGCGGGCGGGCGTTGCGCGAGCCGGGATGCAGCGGGCGGGCGCGCTGCCGCCGGTCGTGGTGGTCGGCGGGGCGGGCGGCTGGGCCGCGGCGGCGGCAGGGCTGCGGCACGCGGCGGAGACGGCGACGGCGGCGCAGGGCCTGGACGACCGGCCGTGGTTCGACGCGCGGCGCCTCGACATCGACCTGCTGCTGTGGCGGCTGCGGGAGCATCCGGACCTTGCGGCGTTCGTGGAGCGGGCGATCGGCCCGCTCCAGGAGCACGACAGACGGGCGAAGCCGCCGCTGCTGCCCACGCTCCAGACCTATCTGGCGCACGCGGGCCGCAAGGCGGAGACGGCGCGCGAACTCCATCTGAACCGGCAGACGCTCTACAACCGCCTCGCGCGGATAGGCGAGTTGCTCGGCACGGACCTGGACGATCCGCAGACGGTGCTCGCGCTGAGCCTGGCGCTGCGGGCCCGCCGGCACACTCCGGCCACGCCCCAGGCCCCCTAGTGAAAGCCCGTCAATTCGTCATAGACACTGAGCACTTGGGCGACCGTCGCATCCTCGGTCGGCCAGGACGCCGCCTGCGCGGAGCCTCGTTCCTTGAGCTGTTCGCGCCGCACGGGGTCGGCGAGGATCCCCGCCACGGCGCGGGCGAGCGCGGGCGCGTCTCCGGAGGGGACCAACTCCGCGCCGTCCCCGACCAGTTCGGAGACGCCGCCGACATCCGTCGCCACGAGCGGTACGCGCGCGTGCAGCGCCTCCTGCGCGAGCAGCGAGCGGGACTCCCAACTGCTGGGCAGCACGGCGACATCGGCCGCGTGCAGCAGTTCGGCCACGTCGCCGCGGCGCCCCGCGAGCCGCACCGGCAGCCCCTCGGCCTCGATGCGCCGCTGGAGCGCGGGCCGCTCGGGGCCCTCCCCCGCGATCACCAGCAGCGGCACGGGGTCGAGCCCGAGCAGCGCGTGCGCGGCGTCGAGCAGCACGTCGTACCCGCGGTGCCGCTCCAGGCTGCCGACGGCCATCAGTAACGGGCGGTCCACACAGCCGAGTTCGGCCCGCGTCTTGTTGCGGGTGCGCTCGGCCTCCTCGCCCTGCGGGAGCGGTCCGTGCGGCGCCGGAAAGGACACCGCTGCGAGCCGGGCGTCCCGCGCGCCGCGCGCCCGCGCCCGGTCCACCAGGTCGGAGGAGGTGCCGAGGACGACGGCCGCCGCCCTGGCCACGCGCCGCTCCAGCGCGCGCAGCAGGTGGGAGCGGGCGCCCTCGGCGTGCGAGCGGGTGTGCCAGGTGACGACGAGCGGGACGCGGCGGCCGCTGAGCGCCACGGCCGCACGAAGCGAGGCGTGCAGCCCGTGCGCGTGCACGAGGTCGGCGTCGGTGCAGGCGACGCGGAGCGCGGCGACGGACGCCGGGTCGCCGCGGCGCGGCACCGGAAGGTGGTGCGCGCCCGCGTCCGCGAACCCGTACGCCCGCTCGGCCGCCATCGGCGCGCACACCGTGACACGCACCCCGCGGGCCACCAACCCCGCGGTCAGGGACCGGACATGGGCACTGCTGCCCGCGCTGCCGCCGCCCAGCACCTGCACGGTGCGCAGCGTCGGCTTTCCGTGCGCTGACGGGCTGCTGGGGTGGCTCACGCGGCCGGGCTCCTGAGGGGTGTCGGCGAATTCGGTAGGTACGGAAGGGGCTAGGGTCTGTCGTTTGGGTCAGGCCGGGCTCGTGGGGTCTGGCCTGACCCAAACGACAGACCCTAGGTATACGGAGAGTACGGGCTCAGGGATACGTATACCGTCGGCCCCCAGGATGCCAGCCCGTACCGACATTCCGGCACCGGCCGCCGTCCGGCACCGCCCGGGCCTGGGCAACACGACGCACCGGACCACCCACATGGGTGAGTTGAGGGGCCCGATGCTTACGTAAGTGGGCGCTGGGCCAGTGCGCTCACCCGGTCCCCGTACACGGTCGCGGCGACGAGCCCGGCGGCGTGCGCCACGAGGCCGGGCCGTCCGTTCCCCGCGACGATGGCGACGCCGACGGCGGCACCGAGCGCGTGCGCGCCCGCGTCGCCGAGCATCCCGCGCTCGGCGAGGTCGTCGGGCAGTACGGCAGCGGCGGCGCCCATCGGCGCGGCGGCGAGCGAGCCGCGCAACAGCCCCGGAACGCCGAGCGCCAGGGCGACTTGGGCCGCGCGCCCCGGTCGCACGTCGACGAGGTTGACGAAGTGCGCGGTGCCCGCGATGACGACGCCTGCGAGCGCTTTGTCGACGTAGCGCTCCTTGAGCAGTGCGCCGGCCACGAGCCCCGCCGCCGAGATCCCGAACAACTTCACGGCGCCGCTGGTGAGTTCGCCGTCCCGCAGCGCGCCGAGGTGATCCCGGAAGCCACGCCGCGGGTCACCGTGCCCCGCCACGTCGTCGTATCCGCCGCAGGCCCCGGCCACGAACGTGGCAAGCACCGCGGCACCCCTCACCTCCGGCTCGGCGACGAGCGCCCCCGCCGCCGCACCCACGGTGACGGCGGGCCCGGGACACAGGTCGACGGTGCGGCCGGCGTAGTTCTTGCGGTCCCACATACCGCCCGGCTTGGTGCGGCGCAGCGCCGTACGGACGGCGCCGGTGACACCGGCGGCGAGGGCGGCGGACCGCAAAGCACGATTGACGTCGATCATGCCCTCACCCTAGGCCGCCCCGCCTTGGGCAATCTGCCTTCCCCAAGCTCTCGAACAAGCTCGAGCAGGGGGAGGCCCCATCGGGCGGCAGGGTGGGCAAGGCGGCACCCCGGTGCAGCGCACCGTTCACGGCGGCCCAGGCCCCGGCGCGGTTGCGGCCTCGGGGCTCCGCCCCGGACCCCGCTGCTCAATCGCCGCAGGGGCTTGATTTGGCCGCCGCCAACAACTCCTCCGCATGGGCCCGCGCCGTCTCCGAGTCCTCCTGGCCCGCCAGCATCCGGGACAACTCCCGTACCCGGTCCTCGCCCTCGAGCACCGTCACACCGGAACTCGTCACGGAGCCGTCGTTGGTCTTCTCGACCAGGAGCTGACGGTCGGCGAACGCGGCGACCTGCGGCAGGTGCGTGACGACCACGACCTGCGCCGACCTGGCGAGCTTGGCCAGACGCCGGCCGATCTCGACGGCGGCCTTGCCGCCCACACCCGCATCTACCTCGTCGAAGAGATACGTAGGTACCGGATCGTTGCCCGCGAAGACGACCTCCACGGCGAGCATCACACGCGACAGCTCACCGCCGGACGCGCCCTTCGCGATGGGCCGGGCCGGCGCGCCGGGGTGCGGGGCGAGCAGCAGCTCCACCTCGTCGACACCGCTGGGGCCGCAGGCCACGTTCCTGCCGTCGACCTCGACACCGTCCGCCGCGTCCGTCTCCGCCTGCCGGATGTCGAAGGAGACCCGGGCGTGCGGCATCGCGAGCGAGGACAGCTCCTCGGTGACCGCGGCCGCGAAGCGGTCGGCCGCCTCCACGCGCGCGTGCGTCAATTCCTGCGCCAGTACGCCCAGTTCGCCGCGCAGCGAGTCGCGCTCCGCGGTCAGCTCGCCGATCCGCTCGTCGTCGCCGTCGAGTTCGAGAAGGCGCGCGGCGCTCGTCTCGGCCCAGGCCAGCACCGCCGTCACGTCCTCGCCGTACTTGCGGGTGAGCGCCGTGAGCGCGGCCCGCCGCTCCTCCACCGCGGACAGCCGCAGCGGGTCGGCGTCCAAGTCGTCGGCGTAACCGGCCAGTTCGGCGGCGACGTCCGTGAGCAGGATCTGCACCTCGCCGATCCGCTCCGCGAGCGTGCCGAGCGCCGAGTCGTGGGAGCGCACGGCCTCCAGGGCCCGGTGCGCGCCGCCGACCAGCGTCTGCGCGTCGACACCCTCCGGGTCCTCGGGGTTTCCGGCGAGCGCGGCGTGCGCGACGGCCGCCGCCGAGGCCAGCGCCTCCGCGTGGCCGAGCCGGGAGGCCTCCTCGGCCAGCTCCACGTCCTCGCCCGCCCTGGGCTCCACCGCGCCGATCTCGTCGAGCCCGAAGCGCAGCAGATCCGCCTCCTGCGCCCGCTCCCGCGCGCGCGTGGTGATCTCGTCCAGCTCGGCGCCGACGGCCCTCAGCCGCTTGTAGACGGTCCCGTACTTGGCGAGCGGCGCCGCGACGGCGTCCCCCGCGTACCGGTCGAGCGCCTGCCGCTGCCGGCCGAGCTTCAAAAGTCCCTGCTGGTCGGTCTGGCCGTGCACGGCGACCAGGTCGTCCGCCAGCTCGCTCAGCACACCCACCGGAACGGACCGCCCGCCCAGGTGCGCCCGGGAGCGCCCCTCGGCGGACACGGTGCGGCTGAGCAGCAGCACCCCGTCGTCGAGCTCGGCCCCGGCCTCCTCGGCCCGCCCGCGCGCGCCCGAGCCCGCGGGTACGGCGATGCGCCCCTCGACCACGGCGTTCTTCGCCCCGATCCGTACGAGCGCGGCGTCGGCGCGACCGCCGAGCAGCAAACCGAGACTGGTGACGACCATGGTCTTGCCCGCGCCCGTTTCACCGGTGACCGCCGTGAAGCCGGGCGAAAGCTCGACCACGGCGTCGTCGATGACTCCGAGCGACCGTATCCGCATCTCCTCCAACACGCCTCTGACCTTACGAGGTCGAAGGCCGTCCGTGCGACGGACCCCGGCCCCCTCCCCCGATTCAGCAGGTGGAAGGGGACTTCCGGCGACAAACCTTCACGCCGCCGTCACTCGAACGTGCCGCTCACTGCGGTGCGCCGCGCCACCCGGCGACCGGGAGCGCGAACTTGGCCACGAGCCGGTCGGTGAACACCGCGTGGTGCAGCCGCGCGAGCCGCACCGGCACCTCGCCCCGGCGCACCTCGATCCGCGCGCCCGGCGGCAGCTCCACGGTCCGCCGCCCGTCGCACCACAGCACGCCGTGCGGCGTGTGCTGCTGCACCTCGACGGCGAGCACCGAATCCGGCGAGGTGATGAGCGGCTTCGCGAACAGGGCGTGCGCGCTGATCGGCACCATGAGCAGCGCCTCGACCTCGGGCCACACCACGGGCCCGCCGGCCGAGAACGCGTACGCGGTGGACCCGGTCGGGGTGGCGCACACGATGCCGTCGCACCCGAACCCGGTTACCGGCCGACCGTCGATCTCAAGGACGACCTCGAGCATCCGCTCGGGCTCGATCTTCTGCACGGCCGCCTCATTGAGCGCCCAGTCCCGGTGCACGACGTCGCCGTTGCGGTGCACGGCGACGTCGATCGTCATGCGCTCCTCGACCGCGTACTCCTTGGTGACGACGCGGTCGACGACCTTGTCCAGGTCGTCGCGCTCCGCCTCCGCGAGGAAGCCGACACGGCCCAGGTTCACCCCGAGCATCGGCACCCCGGACGCCCGCGCGAACTCGGCGCCGCGCAGCAGCGTCCCGTCACCGCCGAGCACGATGAGCAGCTCGCAGCCGTCGAGGCAGGCGGGCGTCGCCTCGGACTCCTTCACCAGTTCCACGGTGTCGGGCAGCGGCAGGTCCTGCGCCTCCGTCTCCAGGACCCGCACCCCGAGGCCGCTGCGCAGGAGCCCCTGCACGACGAGTTCGGCGCTGCGGATCGCGGCGGGCCGGCCCGTGTGGGCGAGCAGGAACACCGTCCGATCCCGGGTCTGCGGCAACTGATTCGGCTTGGTCAACGGGGGCCCTCCGCCACTGCGCGATCCACGTCGGCCGGGTCGAGCTGATCCGCCCCGGCACGCAGCCACAGAAAGTACTCGACGTTCCCGGACGGTCCCGGCAGGGGGCTCGCGGTCACCCCGCGCGCGCCGTACCCGAGCTTCCATGCCTGCTCGGCGACCCTGCGCACCGCCTCGGCCCGCAGTTCGGGGCTGCGCACGACGCCCCCGCTGCCGAGCCGCTCCTTGCCCACCTCGAACTGCGGCTTGACCATCAGCACGAGATCCGCCTCCGGTGCCGCGCAGCGCGCGAGGGCGGGCAGCACAAGGCCGAGCGGGATGAAGGACAGGTCCCCGACCACGATGTCCACGGGTACGTCATCGACCGCCTCCAACGTCAATTCGCGTACGTTCGTACGGTCCTTGACGGTGACGCGTTCATCGCTCTGCAGCGACCACGCGAGTTGCCCGTAGCCGACATCGACGGCGACGACGTGCGCGACCCCGGCCCGCAGCAGCACATCGGTGAAGCCACCGGTGGACGCTCCCGCGTCCAGCGCCCTGCGCCCCTGGACCTCGAGGCCCTGCGGACCGAACGCCTCCAGCGCGCCCGCGAGCTTGTGCCCGCCGCGCGAGACGTAGTCGGGGTCGCCGTCGTCCGCCGCGACCACGATCGACACGCCCTCGTTGACCTGCGTCGCGGGTTTGGTTGCGACGATCTTGGAGACGCTGACCCGACCGGCCGCGATCAGCTGGCTCGCGTGCTCGCGCGAGCGCGCCAGTTTGCGGTTGACGAGTTCGGCGTCGAGGCGGCGACGTGCCACACCTGCCACGGTGGTTCAGCTCCTGTTGTCGTACGGAGACGGGGAAGTCGGGTGTGCGTCCAGCGCGGTCAGCGCGTTCCGCAGGCCCTGATGTACATCCTCGTACACCTCTGCGTGCCCGTCCGCGGCGAGGTGGTCCACATCGCCGAGCCGCTCCAGCTGCGCGTCCACCTCGGCGTTGCCCGTGGGGGTGCGCCCGATGCCGAGCGGGGCGGGGGCCGCGGGGTCGTACGAAGGCTCCGCGGCCGGCTCGGCTGCGGGTTCCGGCACGTCGGTGGGCTCGGTGGGCGTCTCGCTCATGCCCCGACGCTACCCCGAAGCGCCGGTGTACCGTCGATCACGATGGCGACGATGGAGCAGTGCCGGGCAGCGCTCGACAAACTCTCGGACAACATGGCGGGGGCCGGCGGGGACGTGCGCACGGCCGCGGCCCTGGACCGCTCGCTGAGCTGCCGCATCACCGACCTCGACGTGACGTTTTCCGGCCGACTCAAGGACGGCCGGATCGAGGTCCTCGACACCCGCCAGGGGCCGCCTGCCGAGAAGGCGCAGATCCGGCTCGCGCTGACCGGGGACGACCTGGTGGCGATGGTCGACGGCGAGCTGAACTTCGCAAAGGCGTGGGCGTCGGGACGCGTCAAGCTCGAGGCGTCCTTCCGCGACCTCCTGCGGCTCAGGACGCTGCTGTAGCGATCTCCTTGCGGCGCGCCTTGCGCGCGGCCGGCACCACCAGCGGGGTCCCCGTCTCCGGGTCGTCGATGACCTGGCACTTCATGCCGAAGAGCCGCTCGACGAGTTCGGCCGTGACGATGTCCTTGGGCGCACCCTCCGCGATCACCTCGCCCTCGCGCAGGGCGATGAGGTGGGTGGCGTAGCGGGCCGCGTGGTTGAGGTCGTGCAGGACGGCGACGAGCGTGCGCCCCTGCTCCTCGTGCAGCTCGGCGCAGAGGTCGAGAACGTCGATCTGGTGCTGGATGTCGAGGTACGTCGTCGGCTCGTCGAGCAGCAGCAGCGGCGTCTGCTGGGCGAGCGCCATCGCGATCCACACGCGCTGGCGCTGGCCGCCGGAGAGCTCGTCGACGTACCGCTCGGCGAGCTCGGCGACACCGGTGGAGCCCATCGACTCCTGGACGATCCGCTCGTCGTCGGACGACCACTGGCGCAGCAGACCCTGGTGCGGGTAGCGGCCGCGGGCCACGAGGTCGCCGACGGTGATGCCGTCGGGCGCCGTCGACGACTGCGGCAGCAGGCCGAGCGTCTTGGCGACCTTCTTGGCGGGCATCGACTGGATGACGCTGCCGTCGAGCAGGACGCGGCCGGCGCTCGGCTTGAGCATCCGCGACAGGGCGCGCAGCAGCGTGGACTTGCCGCAGGCGTTGGGGCCGACGATCACCGTGAACGAGTTGTCGGGGATCTCCACCGACAGCTTCTCGGCGATGACGCGCTGGTCGTATCCGAGGGTCACGTCGTCGGCTATCAGCCTGTTCACTGCGGTGCTCCTTTGGTTCGTACGAGAGTCATCGGGCCGGTGTCCGTCACGGGGGCTCATATGCGGCCCGCCTTGCGCTCGGTCACCAGCAGCCACAGCAGATAGATGCCGCCGACGACGCCTGTGACCACGCCGACGGGCAGCTGGTCGGCGCCGAACGCCCGCTGCGAGACCAGGTCGGCGACGATCAGCAGGGCCGCGCCCAGGATCGTCGACGCCGCCAGGTTCGGCCCCGGCGACTTGGTCAGCCGCCGGACGATCTGCGGCGCGGTCAGCGCGACGAAGGTGACCGGGCCCGCGGCCGCGGTGGCGGCGGCCGTCAGCACGACGGAGGCCGTGAGGAGCAGCAGCCGAGTGCGCTCGACGCGTACGCCGAGGCCGCCCGCCGCGTCGTCGCCCATCTCCAGCATCCGCAGCGGGCGCGCGGCCGCGGCGACGAGCGGGATCAGCACGACGAACATGATCAGCAGCGGCCAGACCTGCGCCCAGTCGCGGCCGTTGAGCGAGCCGGTCATCCACACGGTGGCGCGGGCGGCGTCCACGAAGTCGGCCTTCGTGAGCAGATACCCGTTGACCGCGGTCACAAAGGCGGAGACACCGATACCGACAAGGACGAGCCGGTAGCCGTGCACGCCCCGCTTCCAGGCGAGTACGTAGATGGCGACGCCGGTGACGAGACCGCCGACGAGCGCACCGAGGGCGACCTGCGTGGCGCTGCCCCCGAAGATCACGATCATCACGAGCGCGCCCGCGGTCGAGCCCTGCCCGAGGCCGAGCACATCGGGGCTGCCCAGCGGGTTGCGGGACACGGACTGGAAGAGCGCTCCGGACAGGCCGAGCGCGGCGCCGACGAGCAGACCGACGAGGACCCGCGGCAGGCGCAGGTCGTTGATGATGAATTCCTGCCCGGCGTCCCCGTTGCCCGCGAGGGTGCGCAGCACGTCGGAGACCGGGATCGGGAAGTCGCCGGTGCCGATGAGGAAGACGCTCGCGGCGAGCGCCGCCACGAGGAGGACGGCGACGACGAGGAGCGAGCGGACGTCGAGCCGGAAGGAGAGGCCGCCCGGGGTGCGTATCGCCTTGGCCCTGGACTTCTTGATACGGGTCTCGGTCGCGTTCACAGCTGGGCCATCCTTCGGCGACGTACGAGCACGATGAAGACCGGCGCGCCGATGACGGCCGTGACGATGCCGACCTGGAGCTCGGACGGACGGGCCACGAGCCGGCCGACGACGTCGGCGCCGAGCAGCAGCACGGGCGAGAGGACCGCCGCGTACGGCATGATCCAGCGCATGTCGGGCCCGGTGAACGAGCGGACCATGTGCGGCACCATCAGGCCGACGAAGGCGATCGGTCCGCAGGCCGCGGTGGCCGCGCCGCACAGCAGCGTCGCGGCGACCATGCTCAGGGCGCGGGTGCGGCCGAGGTGGGCGCCGAGCGCGCGGGCGGTGTCGTCGCCCATGGCCATGGCGTTGAGCGGGCGCGAGAGCAGCAGCGCGAGCACGGCGCCGACGGCGATGAACGGCCACACCTGCTCGATGGTGTGCATGGTGGACGTGGCCAGCGAGCCGACCTGCCAGAACCGCATCCGGTTGAGGGCCATGTCATCGGTGATCATCACCGCGTAGAGATAGCCGGAGAGCGCCGCGTTGATCGCGGTACCGGCGAGCGCGAGCCGCACGGGCGTCGCGTTGCGGGTGCCGCCGAGCGCGTAGACGAGGACGCCCACGGCCGCCGCGCCCGCGAAGGCGAACCATACGTAGCCGGTGAGCGAGGTCACCCCGAAGAAACTGATGGCGGAGACGACGGCGGCCGACGCGCCCATGTTGATGCCGAGGATGCCGGGGTCCGCGAGGGGGTTGCGGGTCAGCGCCTGCAGCACGGCGCCGGCGAGGCCGAGCGCGATCCCGGCCAGCAGGCCGAGCAGGGTGCGCGACACACGCTCACCGACGACCACGTCCGCGTAGTTCCCGGTGTCCTGGAACAGGCCGTGCCAGACCTGGTCGAGCGCGAGCGGTTTGGCGCCCACGGCGATGCTCGCCACAAGGACGGCCACCAGCACCAGGACAGACGCGAGCAGCCCGACGGTGCGTATCGCCGCACGACGGCCGGGGGGCGCGGGAGCGGTCACCGCGCTGGCTTCGGGAGGACTGTCGACCAACACGAAGTTAGGTTAGCCTACCCTGCAACTCCCCGACATCACGGTCCCACCCCGCCTTGGTAATCCGCTGCCACCCGGCCGCCTTGGGCAATCTGCCGCCAGGGGCGGCAGGGTGGGCAAGGCGGCACCCCGGTGCGGGGCAAGCACACGCCCAGCCCAACCCCGTCGCCTCCCCGAAGCGCAGGGCGCAGGGCGCGCTATAGCCCCAGCCGCGCCACCGCCTTCCCCGCATCCAGCTCGCACACACCATCCCCGGCCACACCCCACGCCGCCCCACACAGCGCCCGCAACCCGTCGATCGCCTCACCGTCCCCCTCGACACGCAACTCCCCGCCCCCGGCAACCGCCGTCCAGCCCCCGCACCGGAACCCCCCGTCCCCACCCTGAACTTCCTCGACCTCCGGCTGCCCGGTAAGCAGCCCCCGCAGATCCACATCCACATACGTGGGCCGATGCTGCGGCGGCGCGGCGAGCAACTGCGCGGCATCGGTGACACCGGTCAGCACGAGCAGCGAGTCCACGCCCCCGTTGAACGCCCCCTCGATATCCGTATCGAGCCGATCCCCCACCACCAGCGGAGCCTCCGCCCCGGTCCGCAGAATCGTCTCCTTGTGCATCGGGGGCAACGGCTTCCCCGCGACCTGCGGCTCGGCACCCGTCGCGATCCGGACGACCTCCACCGCCGCCCCGTTCCCCGGCGCGATCCCACGCGCACTCGGAATCGTCAGGTCAGTGTTGGAGGCGAACCAGGGCACACCGCGCGCGATGCCGTAACAGGCCTCCGCGAACCGCCCCCACGCCATGTCGGGCCCGCCGTACCCCTGCGCCACGGCGGCCGGGTCCTCGTCGGCGGAGTCCACCGGCACGAGCCCACGCTCCCGCAGGGCCACCCGCAGGCCCTCGCCGCCGATCACCAACACCCGCGCCCCTTCGGGCACTTGCTCGCTGATGAGCCGCGCGACGGCCTGCGCCGAAGTGATGACATCGGCGGCCCCTGTCGGGATCCCGAGCTCGGTCAGATGCTCGGCGACGGCGTCCGGCGTACGCAGCGCGTTGTTCGTGACGTACGCGAGCCCCATCCCGCCGTCGCGCGCCACGGCCAGCGAATCGACGGCATGCGCGATGGCAAGCCCACCCGCGTACACGACCCCGTCGAGATCGAGCAGCGCGGTGTCGTACGCCTCGTTCAACGCCCGCGCACTGTCACCGGGCCGCACCCGGGCCCCACCGTCGGCCGCCGCGCTCGCGCTGTGGACCTGGCTCATTCCGCATCTCTCCTCGCTCGATCCCACTCCCCCGATCATCCCCCACGGCACTGACACTCGTACGATGCGGGGATGAACACTGCAGGTCGCACGGCACAGTCGGGCAGCAACGGCCTGGACCTGATCCCGTTCAGGGGTGTCCGCTACGTCCCCGAGCAGGTGGGCAGCCTCGCCGCCGTGACCTCGCCCCCGTACGACGTAGTCGTACGGCCCGACGGTCTGCTGCACCTGGAGAACGCGGACCCGCACAACATCGTCCGCCTGATCCTGCCGCAGGCCGTGGAGCCCGGGGCCCGCAACGACCTGGCGGCCGCCACCCTGCACCGCTGGCTCGCCGAGGGCGTCCTCGCCCCCGACGCCGAACCCGCCTTCTACGTATACGAGCAGCGAAACGGCGACATGCTGCAACGCGGCATCATCGGCGCCCTCCACCTCTCCGAGGCCTCGGAAGGTGTGGTCCTGCCCCACGAGGACGTCATGCCTCATGTGGTCGAGGACCGGGCAGGGCTCATGCGCACGACGGCCGCGAACCTCGAACCGCTCCTGCTGACCTATCGGGGCAACGGAAACGCGACCGGCGCCACCGCCGTCATCGAGCGCACGGTCCAGCGCGCCCCCCTCCTCGCCACGACCACCGAGGACGGTTACAGCCACCGCCTCTGGGCCCTCACGGACCCCGCCGACCAGCGCCAGGTCCGAGGCGGCCTCGCCGCCCACCAGGCGCTGATCGCGGACGGCCACCACCGCTGGGCCACCTACCTGCGCCTGCGCACCGAACACACGTCGCCGGGCCGCACCCCCTGGGACTACGGCCTGGTCCTCCTGGTCGACACGGCCCGCTACCCCCTCCGGGTCCGCGCCATCCACCGCCTCCTCGGCCGCCTCCCCCTCGACCGGGCACTGGCGGCGGCCCGCCCCCACTTCCGCGTACGCGAGATCACGGGCCCGCTCCCGCACGCGATGGAGACCCTGGCGCAGGCGGCATCCCACGGCAACGCCTTCCTCCTCACCGGCACCGAGGACACGTACCACCTCCTGGACCGCCCCGACCCGGCGCTCCTGGACCGTACGATTCCGGCCGATCGCCCCGAGGCCTGGCGCACCCTCGACGCCACGGTGCTGCACTCCACGCTCCTCGGCGACGTCTGGGGCATCCCGGAGGACTCCCCCGCCGACGTCTCGTACATCCACGACACGCAGGCCACGGTCGACAAGGCGCGCCGCGACGGCGGCACGGCGGTCCTGATGCACCCGGTCCGCGAGGAGGTCGTCCGCGAACTGGCCCGCCAGGGCGTGACGATGCCCCGCAAGTCCACGTCGTTCGGCCCGAAGCCGGCCACGGGCCTGGTACTGCGCACACTGACGGACGACTGAGAAACAACCCGGTACAACGACGAACGGGCGGGCCCCCGAGGGAGCCCGCCCGTTCGTCATCGTCATGCCATCACGCTCTACCGCTCGTCGCGCTCCTCGCGCTCGTCAGCGGCACTGTCGCCCTCAGGCGCCGGGGCGCCGTCCTCGTCACTGTCGTCGAAGGCGTCCACGAACTCCACACCGTCCAGCTCGGCGAGCCGGTCGGACGCGTCCGTGCTGCCCTCCTTGTCGGACTCGACGGCCTTGGCGAACCACTCCCGCGCCTCGCCCTCGCGCCCGGCCTCCAGCAGTGCGTCGGCGTACGCGTAGCGCAGGCGCGCGGTCCACGGTTGCGTGGCGTTCGAGGCCAGCTCCGGGCTCTGCAGCGTCACGATGGCGGCGTCCAGCTGCCCCATGTCCCGCCGCGCGCCTGCGGCCACGAGCCGCATCTCGACCTGCCCGGCCTTGTCCAGCTTCGACACCTCGGGAGCACCGGCCATGTCCAGCGCCTTCTCGGGACGGCCGAGCCCACGCTCACAGTCGGCCATGAGCGGCCACAGCTCCGCGCTCCCGGTCATCCGCCGCGCGGCCCTGAACTCGGCGAGCGCCTCGCTGTACTTCTGGGTCCCGTACGCGGCGAACCCTGCGGCCTCCCGCACGGCAGCGACCCGCGACGCGAGACGCAGCGCGATCCTGGAGTACGCGTACGCCTGCTCCGGGTCCTCGTCGATCAGCCGGGCCACCATCACGAGGTTCATCGCGACGTCCTCGGCGAGCCCCCTCGGCAGGGACTGAAGCTCCTGCTGCACGCTCTTGTCGAGCTCGCCGCCGGAAACATCCTCCGGAATCGGCAACCGCTTGATCGGCTCACGGTCCCGCTCCCGGTCATCCCGGCCCCGGGGCCCACCGCGCCGGTCGTCCCGCCTGTCATCACGCCTGTCGTCCCGACGGTCATCCCGCCCACGGAACCCCCCGGGCCGCCCACCCCGGTCATCACGGCTCGGCGCACGCCCACGGTCGTCCCGCCGGTCATCGCGCCGGAAGCCACCACCACGGCTGTCGTCCCGCCGGAAGCCACCACCGCGGTTGTCATCACGCCGGTCATCCCGACGCGGCCCACGGTCACGGTCCCGATCCCCGTACGAACGGTCATCGCGCCGCTCATCCCGACGGAACCCGCCACCACGGTTGTCATCACGCCGACTGTCGTCACGCCGGAAGCCACCACCACGGTTGTCGTCGCGACGGCTGTCGTCACGACGCGGCCCACGATCCCGGTCGTCCCGACGGAACCCGCCACCACGGTTGTCGTCCCGCCGGTTGTCGTCACGACGGAACCCGCCACCACGGTTGTCGTCACGGCGGTTGTCATCGCGACGGAACCCGCCACCACGGTTGTCGTCGCGACGGCTGTCGTCACGACGCGGCCCACGATCCCGGTCGTCCCGACGGAACCCGCCACCGCGATTGTCGTCCCGCCGGTTGTCATCGCGACGGAAGCCACCACCACGGTTGTCGTCGCGACGCGGCCCACGATCCCGGTCCCGATCGTCCCGACGGAAGCCGCCGCCACGGTTGTCGTCACGCCGGTTGTCATCGCGACGGAAGCCGCCACCGCGGTTGTCATCACGCCGGCTGTCGTCACGACGCGGCCCACGGTCCCGATCACCGTGGGAACGGTCATCGCGCCGCTCATCACGGCGGAAAGGAGGACGCTCCCGGTCCCCGTCCCGACGGTCCCGACGCGGGGCACCGCTGTTGCCGCGGAACCCGCCCCGGTCCCCCCGATCACCACTGTCCCGTCGGCGCTGATCGCGCTCCGGTCGCTCATCGGGAGAGTTGGTGGCCATCGGTCGACTCCTGTCTTCGGTACCGCAGTCATTCTCGCGCAACCGGGGTGCCGGCGCGCTCCGAGAAAAGCTCTGGAAATACAAAAAGGACCCTTGGTCCCAGCATGTGTGCCGGGACCAAGGGTCCTCTCAAAAATAGTTCGGCGGCGTCCTACTCTCCCACAGGGTCCCCCCTGCAGTACCATCGGCGCTGTGAGGCTTAGCTTCCGGGTTCGGAATGTAACCGGGCGT
>NZ_JBSFVM010000023.1:0-114859 GCF_053592315.1 Streptomyces sp. NPDC002754 | reverse complement strand
CCGCGTGGCGTGGAGATGGTGACGGCGATCCTGGCGGTGTGGAAGGCGGGCGCGGCGTACCTGCCGATCGACGCCCAACTCCCGGCAGAACGAGTGGAGTTCATGTTGGCCGACAGTGGTGCGCGGCTGGTGCTGGGCACCCTGGAGACACTGAGTGGCCTGTCGTCCGGGCGGCTGCGAACGGTTGCCGTCGACGACCCGACAACCACCGCGCTCCTCGACGGATTGGGGGAGGCGTCACCTGGTGTCGTGGTGGACGCGGCCGGGCTGGCGTACGTGATCTATACGTCGGGGTCCTCGGGGGTGCCGAAGGGTGTGGCGGTGACGCATGGGTCGCTGGCCAACTACGTCTCGTCGGTGTCGGGGCGGCTGGGCTGGGATGTGCCGGGGGCGCGGTACGCGCTGTTGCAGGCGCAGGTGACCGACCTCGGGAACACGGTGGTGTTCGCGAGCCTGGTCTCAGGCGGTCAACTGCACGTACTGGACGCCGAGTTGGTGACGGATCCGGAGGCGGTGGCGCGGTATGTGGCCGAGGAGCGGATCGACCACATCAAGGTGGTGCCGTCGCATCTGGCGGCGTTGACGGCCGCGGCGGGTGTCGAGGCGTTGCTGCCGGCCGGGTCCGTGGTCCTTGGTGGTGAGGCCGCACAGGTCGACTGGACGGCGGAACTGCTGGCGGCTGCCGGTGACCGGAAGGTGTTCAACCACTACGGACCGACCGAGACCACGGTCGGAGTGGCAACCGGTGAACTGACCGCGGCCGGAGTGGTGCCGATCGGTACGCCGATCGCCAACACCCGCCTGTACGTACTCGATGGGGCGCTGCAACTGGTGCCGGTCGGAGTCGCGGGCGAGCTGTACGTGGCCGGTGCCGGGCTGGCGCGCGGGTACGTAGGCCGTGCGGGGCTGACCGGTGAGCGGTTCGTGGCCTGCCCCTTCCCGGCCGGTTCCGGTGAGCGCATGTACCGCACCGGCGACCTGGCCAAGTGGACGCCGGACGGGCAGTTGGTGTTCCTCGGCCGCGCCGACGAGCAGGTGAAGATCCGCGGGTTCCGCATCGAGCCCGGCGAGATCGAAGCCGCCCTGTCGGCGCATCCGGAGGTGTCCCGGGTCGCGGTGATCGCGCGTGAGGACACTCCGGGTGACAAGCGTCTGGTCGCCTACGTGGTGCCCGCCGACACCGGCACCGAAGGCGGCGTAAACACCGGTGACCTGCGCGGCTTCGTGGCGGGCCGGCTGCCCGAGCACATGGTCCCGGCCGCGTTCGTCACGCTGGACGCCCTGCCGCTGACCGCCAACGGCAAGCTGGACCGCAAGTCCCTGCCCGCCCCCGACTACGCCGCCGGGGCCACCGGGACGGCCACGACGAGGAATCTCGCCACGAGCCTGGAGTACGTCGTGAGCGAGGTGTTCGCCGACGTCCTCGGGGTCGACGAGGTCGGCTTCGACGACGACTTCTTCCAGCTCGGAGGGCACTCCCTGCTGGCGGTCACGCTCGCCGCGCGGCTGCGGGAGAAGGGGATCTCCACCACGGTGCGCAACGTGTTCGCGGCGCCGACCGTCGCCGGAATCGTCCGCCAGCTGGACCTGGCGTCCATGGGTGACTCGCTCGGCAGGGTCCTGCCGATACGGACCGAAGGCGACCAGCCGCCGTTCTTCTTCGTCCACCCCGCGTCAGGCCTTAGCTGGTGCTACCGGCCGCTGGCCCGGTTCGTTCCGGACGGCATCCCGCTGTACGGGCTGCAGGCCGCCGGGATGGACGGCACCGGCACGCTGCCGGGCAGCATCGAGGAGTTGGCGGCGGAGTACATCGAGCAGATCCGTGCCGTTCAACCGGACGGCCCCTACCACCTCGTGGGCTTCTCCTTCGGTGGCATCCCCGTGCACGAGATCGCCGTACGGTTGCAGGAGGCGGGTGAGACCGTCGCCGCCCTGGTCGTCATGGACGCCTACCCGGCCCAGGCCCGGGGCGATGAACCGGTCCGACCCGTCGAGGCCGTCGGGGCCGGGGAGCCCGCCGGCGTCACGGAGGACGGGAGCGCCATGCCGCCGGCCCCCGAGGAGCGCGACCAGGAGGCGATGCTGCGGGAGATGGCGGCCCGGTTCAGGGAGGAGATCGGCGAGGTCATCGACGGTATCTCGGAGGAGGAACTGCTCCTCATCGCGAAGATCTTCCGCAACAACACGGAGCTGCGGCGACGGCACGAGCTCGGTGTCTTCGACGGCGATCTGCTGCTCGTCGTCGCCGAGGAGAGCGGCGAGAACGCCACCCCGGAGGAACGGCTGCGGCTCTGGGAGCCCTACGTCAGCGGTTCCGTCGCGGCGGTCGGCCTGCCGTGCCGGCACACCAACCTGATGCTGCCCGAGATGCTGGACCGGGCGTGGCAGGCGATAGCCGCATGGATGGAGACGCGGAGCACGCGGCCGGAGGCCTGAGGCCCGGCCTCGACTCCGCCTGCGGCCGCGGCCACAGGCGGAGTCGAGGCTCAGGCGGACGGCGCCGGAGCGTGGGTCGGGAGGGACACGGTGACCCAGAGCCCGCCCTCGGAGTTGGCCATCGCGCGTACGGTGCCGTCGTGGGCCTGCGTGATGGCGGAGACGATGGACAGCCCCAGGCCCGCGCCCTCGGACGAGGTGGTCCGGTCCGCGGGCAGCCGCCGGAACGGCTCGAACAGCTCGTCCACCTGGTCCTCGGGGACGTGCGGGCCGGAGTTGCAGACCACCAGGCCGCCGTCGGCGGACAGGTCGACGATGACGTAACCGCCCGCGTTGTTGTGCCGGATCGCGTTCTGCACCAGGTTGGCGACCAGTCGGGTGAGCAGCGTGTCGTCGCCCGTGACGACGACCGGTTCAGTGGAGGCGGTGAGGGTGACGCCGCGCCGCTCGGCGAAGGGGAGATGCTCTCCGATGACCTGAGTGACCACCGCGGCGAGATCCACCGGGTCCCGGTCGAGGAGTTCCTGTTCCCCCTGTGCGAGAACGAGCAGGCCCTCGATGAGCCGCTCGGACCGCTCGGTGGTGCGCAGCAGTTCGTCGCGGATCCGCGCCACTCGCTCGGCGGAGGGTTTGGACAGCCCGACCTCGATCGCGGTTCGCTGGATGGCCAGGGGAGTGCGCAGCTCGTGGGAGGCATTGGCGACGAATCGGCGCTGGCTCGCCACGGCACGATCCAGTCGATCGAGCATCGCGTCGAAGGTGTCGGCGAGGTCCTTGAGCTCGTCCTGCGGTCCGGTCAGCCCGATGCGTTCGTGCAGGGTGGACAGTGACAGGCGCTGGGCGGTGGCGGTGACGCGGTGCAGCGGGCGCAGGATCCGTCTGGTGAGCCACCAGCACACCGCGAAGGCCAGCACCACCATCGCCGCGATGGCGATCAGGGCGAAGATCTGCTGGGTGCTTGCCACGTCCTTGTGGAGTTCCTCGTTCCCGTCGAAGACGCTGCGGCTCGGGCCGGGCGCCGCGGCGACGGGACTGGCCTGGGACGGCTGGTAGGGGCCGGTCGAACAGGCAACGTCCGGGCGCCGAGGCGGGCAGGGGATGGCGGAGACCGGGCCGGTGAACACGAAGTCGTTCAACTTGGCGTCGACGAACTGCTGTTGGAGCCACTGCACGCTGCTGAGCACCGCGAGGGTGATGATCGTGAACACACCGCCGTAGAGCAGTGTGATCTTGGCCTGCACCGAACCACTGATCACAGAGGCGAAGCGCCGCATGATCCGTACCGGCCTCATACCCTGTACCTGCTTCCTGGGACGGTGACCCGGTCACCGGTGTCCGAGGTTCCATTGGCGCAGATCGCCGGTAAGGAGGCGGTGAATCCTCAGCGGTGGCGTGACGTGAGGGCTCCGCGGATCCCGGCCGGCGCACCGGAACGCGAATCGGCCGCCAGGCGAACCTGACGGCCGATCACAAACGATCTTCTGTGCGACGCGAGGGCGTCGTGGGCGGCGCTCTATTCAGTGGATTTCATGGCTTCGATCAGGCTCTTGGGCCGCATGTCGGTCCACGACTTCTCGATGTACTCGAGGCAGTCTTCCCGGGGCGCCTCGCCGAATACGGTTTCCCAACCGTCGGGTACATCCACGAAGACGGGCCAGAGTGAATGCTGGCCTTCATCGTTGACCAGGACCAGATAGCTTGCGTCGGGATCCTCGAATGGATTGGGCACCAGGCTGTCCTTATTCCTCGACGAAAAGGGACCACAGCGACGAGCGGATCCACTGTGGCACAGGTATTCGCGACCCATCAAGAGCCGACCGTACAGGCGGCGTTCAGTCACCCGTGGCGCCGGCCTTGTGACCGTTCAACTGCGGCGTTTCGCACGTTGAACGGAGGCTGGTCGGCGTTGACGCGGCTGGGGCGCTGTGGTGCGTTAGTAGCCAGGTGCGGCGCAGGCGTATGCGCGGAATCAGTTCGCAGCGAGCCGGGTGCCTGCAAAACGGCAGCGTCAATTCCGTACAGGGGGGCTCAGATGCCTGACAGCCGAGACCGAGTTTTTCTCCGTTCGAATGCGATCATCGAACCATTGGTGGACAGGTTCTATGCGTGGATGCACATCGTTGCGCCCGCTCAGGCCTCCATGAATCTGGCGAATGTGCAGGTGCCGCTGCTCGAGTCGTATCTCCAGTCCCCGCAGGTGCACATCGCGGCCAGCAGCAACCCCGCGCTGCGCGGCGGGTACTTCGTCAACGTCGAGGAGTCGCGTGCGACGGAGGTCGCCGAGCTGCTGGACACGATCAAGCGCGAGCGCGCGGACATGCTCGCGTTCGCTGCCGCCGTGGCGGAGGCGGACGAGCTGTTGCGGCAGAACGCCACCGGCTTCGATCTCACGCCGCTGTATCCGAAGCTGCCGACGGCGCTCAACGGGCTGGTGGAGCTGGCCTACGACACCAGCAATCAGGCGTCCGTGCGCCTCATCGAGCCGCTGCTCTACCACAGCAAGGCCTTCGACCGGCGCCGCCAGTCCGTCCAGCTCTCCCTGGACGACGGCGTGGAGCGGCCGTTCATCCTCAGCACCCCCCGGCTGCCCTCGCCCGACGTGCTGGATCTGCGGATCCCCTTCGACCACCCCGGCCTGGACGAGCTGATGAGGGCGCGGATCGAGGGCACGACCCCGGCCCGCCTGCACGAGGCGCTCGAGCTCGACGGCGACCAGGCAGCCCAGCTGGACCGGCTGCTCGCTCCGGAGCCGAGCCTCGCTCCGGACCGGCACATCGAAAACGGCGGCCGGATCCGCTACTTCGGGCACGCGTGCCTGGTGTTGCAGAGCCCGGAGGCCGCCGTCGTGGTGGATCCCTTCATCAGCACGGACAACCGGCACGGCGACCGGTACACCCTCGATGACCTGCCGGACCACATCGATCTGGCGCTGATCACGCATGGGCACCAGGACCACATCGTGCTGGAGACCCTGCTGCAGCTGCGCTCGCGCACCGACGCGGTCGTGGTCCCCCGCTCGTCGCGGGGCAACCTGTGCGACCCGTCGATCGGTCTCTACCTCAAGTCCATGGGCTTCACGGTGATCGAGGTCGACGACTTCGACGAGGTGCCGCTGCCGGGCGGCGCCCGGGTGGTGGCCACGCCGTTCCTCGGCGAGCACTCCGACCTCGACATACGCTCCAAGTCGACGTACTTCGTGCAGCTGGCCGGCCTGTCGGCGTTCATCGGCGCGGACTCCTCGGGCATCGACCCGGTGCTGTACCAGTACATCCGCTCGCACCTGGGCGGCGTCGACAAGGCGTTCCTGGGCATGGAGTGCGACGGCGCCCCGCTGACCTGGCTCTACCAGGGACTGCTGACCCGGCCCGTGACCAAGAAGATGAGCGACTCGCGCAAACTGTCGGGTTCGAACGCCGAGCAGGCGGCCGCGATCATGACGGAGCTCGGAGCCGGAGAGGCGTACGTGTACGCCATGGGCGAGGAGAGCTGGCAGGGCCACGTCATGGCGACGACGTACACGCCCGACACCTTCCAGATCCGGCAGATCGAGGAGTTCCTCACCTGGTGCAAGGCGCACGAGGTCCACGCGGAACACCTGTTCAACAAGCGCGAGTGGCGCTGGTAAAGGGGCGCGACGATGCCATTTCTGAAGTCCAACGGGATCCGGCTCGCCTACCAGCGGGCGGGACGGGGCGACGAGACGGTCCTGCTCATCATGGGGTCGGCCGCGGCCGGCCACGCTTGGGACATGTACCAGACGCCGGCACTGCACCGGGCCGGCTATGCGACCGTCACCTTCGACAATCGCGGGATCGCGCCTTCGGACGCCCCGCCGGGAAAGTACGCGCTGGCGGACCTGATCGCCGACACCAAGGGGCTGATCGAGGCGCTGGACCTGGCACCGTGCCGGATCCTCGGCACCTCACTGGGTTCGATGATCGCCCAGGAACTAGCGATCGCCGAACCTCACCTGGTCCGCTCCGCGGTGCTCATAGCCACCCGCGCCCGGTCGGACGCGCTGCGCCGGGCGCAGTCCGCGGCGGACCGGGCCCTGTTGGAGAGCGGTGTCACGCTGCCGCCGAAGTACCGAGCGGTCAGTTCGGTGCTGCACATGCTCTCGCCGGACACCCTCAACGACGAGGCGGCGGTGGCTTCCTGGCTGGAGATATTCGAACTGGCCGGCGGTGACCCGGAAACGGTCGCCGCGGGCCAGCAGTGGATCGACACCGACCAGGACCGCCGAGCCGAGCTCGCCAGGGTCACCGCGCCCTGCCGCGTCATCACCTTCGGCGACGACGCCGTCACACCGCCGCACCTCGGCGCGGAAGTGGCGGCCGCCATCCCGAACTGCGACCTGGTGGAGATCGCGGGGTGCGGGCACCTCGGACATCTGGAGCGCCCGGAGCCGGTCAACGAGGCGATCGTGGAGTTCTTCGACAAGTACTGACCCGTGACCCATGCGGTGGGCGGGCCGGCGACGCGGTGTCGCCGGCCCGCCAACGAGCGTTCTGGGAGCGGTCAGTGTGCGCTCAAAGCCTGTAGCCGCTGCCCGGCACGGTGACGATGACGGGCGGATCGCCGAGCTTGGAGCGGAGCTTGCTCATCGTCACCTTGACGACCGTGGTGAACGGGTCCGTGTACTCGTCCCAGGCCCGCTCCAGCAGTTCCTCGGTGCTGACGACCGCGCCCCTCGCCCGCATCAACACCTCAAGGACCGCGTACTCCTTGCGGGACAGCGCCAGATAGCGGCCGTCGCGGGAGGCCTGCCGGCGCGCCGTGTCCATGACGATGTCGCCGCACTCCAGTACGGGGGGCAACGGCGGACCGGCGCGGCGTCCGAGCGCGCGGACCCGCGCCACCAGTTCGTCGAAGGCGAAGGGCTTGGCCAGGTAGTCGTCGGCCCCCAGGTTCAGCCCCGTGACCCGGTCGTGCACCGCGCCGGAGGCGGTCAGCATCAGGATGCGTACCCGCGACCCGTGCTGGGCCACCGTGCGGCAGATCTCGTCGCCGTGCACCCGTGGCAGGTCGCGGTCCAGTACCAGTACGTCGTAGTCGTTGACGGCGAGGCGTTCCAACGCCGTCGCCCCGTCATAGGCGACGTCGACCGCCATCGCCTCATCGTGCAGTCCCTCGACCACCAGGTCCGCCAGGAAGCGCTCGTCCTCGGCCACCAGAATTCGCATGCTCAAGATTGGCACAGATCCGCGTTGCCGCGGCAGTGTGCAAGACCCGTCAGGGGGCCTCCGACGGATGTGCGGCCGCAGGCCCGGGAGCGTCCGCCGCCAGCGACATCAGCAGGTCGTTGAGCTGGGCGACGAACGTGGCCGGTGCCTCGATCCGGGCGCCCGTGGCGAGGACCGCCTGGTCGAACAGGACGTGTGCCCAGGCGGGCAGACGCGGGTCGTCCTGCCCGCGGTTGAGCCGCTCGACCAGGACGTGCCGGGGGTTGATCTCGAGGATCGGCTGGTTCGGCAGCCCTGAGCCGCGCAGCCGCTGCACGACGGTGAAGTCGGTCTCCGCTCCGTCGGTGACGATGCAGGCCGGGGAGGTCGTCAGGCGGCTGGTCAGGCGTACGTCCCACGCCTTGCCCGCAAGGTGCGCCTTGAGCCTGCCGAGGAGCGCGGCGTAGTCGGAGTCCGCCCGGTCGGCGGCCTCCTTCTCTGCCTCGTCCGCCAAGTCGCCGAAGTCGGGCGGCCCTTGGGCCACGGACTGCAGCTGGTTGCCCTGGTACTCGCGCAGCGGACCGGAGACGACGAAGCCGTCCACCGCCTCACCCAGCAGGAGCACCTCGATGCCCTTGGCGCGGAATGCCTCCAGGTGCGGGCTGGTCGCGGCAGCGGCCGGGCTGGGGGCGAGCAAGTAGTAGATCTTGTCCTGGCCCTCCTTCATCCGGGCCACGTAGTCGCGGAGCGAGACGTCGGCGGCTTGCGTGTCCGAGCGGGTGGAGGTGAAGCGAAGGAGCTCGGTGATGTCCTCCCGGTGCGGAGGGTCGTCGGCGATGCCCTGCTTGAGTACGCCGCCGAACTGCGCCCAGAAGTCCGCGTACTTCTCCGGCCGGTCGTCCGCCAGTTCCTTCAGCAGCTTCAGAACCCTCTTGACTGCACTGGAACGGATATGGGCGACGGCCTGGCTCCCCTGGAGGATCTCCCGGGAGACATTCAGCGGCAGGTCGGCCGAGTCGATGACCCCGCGCAGGAAGCGCAGGTAGTTCGGCAGCAGCTGCCCGGAGTCCTCGAGGATGAACACGCGCCGGATGTGCAGGCGTACGCCGTCGCGGGCCTGCGGGACCCACAGGTCGTGCGGCGCTCGGGACGGGATGAACAGGAGCAGCGTGTACTCGTACCGCCCCTCGACCTTCGTGTGCAGATGGGCGAGCGGGTCGGCGAAGTCGTTGGTGAGGTGCCGGTAGTAGGAGTGGTAGTCCTGCTCGCTCAACTCGCTCTTCGGACGCGCCCACAGGGCCGACGCCTGGTTCACCGGGGCCTCGTCCTGGTCCATCACGATCGGCTGGCCGATGTGGTCCGAGTAGCGCTGGATGATCGAGCGCAGCCGGTGCTCGTTCAGCAGCTCGTCCTCGCCCTCGCGCAGCTCGAGCACGATCGTGGTGCCGCGCTCGGCGCGCTCGACGGCCTCCAGCGTGTACTCGCCCTTGCCGTCCGACGACCAGCGCACGCCGTCGGACGCGGGCAGCCCGGCCCGCCGCGAGGTGAGCACCACTCTTTCCGCGACGATGAAAGCGGAATAGAAGCCGACGCCGAATTTGCCGATCAGCTCGGAGTCGCGGCGCTGATCCCCGGTGAGCGTCCGGAGGAACTCGGAGGTGCCCGAACGGGCGATGGTGCCGATGTTGGCCATCACTTCCCGGCGGCTCATTCCGATGCCGTTGTCGGCGATGGTGATCGTGCCCGCGTCCTTGTCGAACGTGACCCGGATCCGCGGCGCGTCGTCTCTCTCGTCACCGGCCGGTTCCGGCTGGGAGTTGCGTTCGAACCGGAGCCGGTCGATCGCGTCCGACGCGTTCGAGATCAACTCGCGTAGAAAGATCTCCTTGTTGCTGTAGAGCGAATGAGCCATGAGGTCCAGGATCTGAGCGGCCTCGGCCTGGAATGCGTACGTCTCCGCATTCGCCTGCAGTGCCATTGCTTCCCCTTCTTGTCAGGTCGCGGGAACTGCCGAGCAGCCGCGCTTTCCGAGATGTTCGGCGAACTTCACCCAGTTCTCGGCGTACTGCCGGGCCAGGTCGGCCGTCGTCCGGGTGCAGTGCTGCGGGACCGCGTCGAGCAGCTCCGGCCACTCGCTCATCACGTTCACGTTGTGGTGCAGGAGGCGCAGCAGCTCGCGGCCGACCTGTTTGTGGCGCAGCGACGGATCGCGCATCAGCATCTGCAGTGCGCGGCCTGGGTCGATCTTCACCGGGGCTTCCCGGTGTTGGCTGCGTGACGGCGCCGCCTGCTGCGGGGGCGGCGGGGCCTGGGGGGCGGTCTCGGGGACGGGGCGCAGTGTTCCCGCCGGAGGTTCGCCGGCCGCGAGCCGCCGCTTGACGTCGGTCACGGTGGCGGGTGAGATGCCCGCGAATCTGGCCACCTCGCGCAGGGAAGCATCGGGACGTTCGGCCAGCACCTGAGCGGCTCGCCGGCGGCCCTCGACGCTGTTCACCGGGCGGACCTTGCCGTCGATTCCGATGCGCACCTGCGGCGCAGAGGGCGCGATGCGGCCGCGGAGGGCGGCAATGGTCTTGGCCCCCAGACCGGTGGCGCGCGCGATCGCCCGGTCCGACATGTGTCCATGAGACAGGAGGATCCGCTCCGCCGCGGTGCGGCGGTCCGCGAGTGAAAGCGGAAGGCCGTGAGTTGAATTCGCCCGGACGGCGAACAGGAAGGCGTCTTCGCTGCTGCCGTCGAAGAATACTGCTGCGATCTTGGTCTTGCCCCGCAGGACCGCGGCGAATACGCGATGCACCCCGTCAACCACCTGCATGGTGTTCCTGTTGACGATTATCGGTGGCAGCGGTCCTTCGGTTTCCGCCAGACGAATGATATGCTCCCGGTCCTCGCCCTCGATGCGCGGTGAATCACCCGGACGTAACGCGGAAATCGCGACCGTGACGATTTCCTGTTCTTGTTCCGCGGAATGCTCATGTTCTTGTTTCTGTTCCTTGAGGTCGTCGGACGACCGGCGGAGAACAGGGGTAACGATACTGGCGTCGAACTGCTGCAATGCGATCACCTCGCGTGTGGGCTGCTGCCATTTCGCGTGGGGGTGCGGAAAGGGTGACGCGACCGGCAAGCGGTTGGCCGGTGGTCCGGTGGTGATGCCGGCGGTTCAACTCGCCGGCGCCGCACAGTCTTCCTGGTCTGTGGTGAGTTGAGGGGAGGGGAGCGCCCGCTCGTCCAGTGCCTGCGCGAATGCCTGCCACTTGTCCGCGTTCTGCTGCGCCAGCGCGATGACCAGGGCGTCGCAGTGCGATGGCACGGCGTCGGCCAGTTCGAGCCACTGGTAGTCCCCGACGAGGTTCTTGCGCAGCGTGCTCACCAGTCGTCTGCCGAGGTCCGCGTCGAGGACGGCGGGATCGTGCAGCAACGGCTTCAGCAGGGATATCGGCTTCTCCTGCTTCTCCCGCACCTGGATCCGCGCGGGTTCGGAGGCCGACTCCGTCGACGGCTCCAGGGCGGTGGTGGCCGACTCCGGTGAGTCGCCGACGACGTCCTCGCCGGCGAGGATCCGCTTGCGCACGTCACTCGCCGTCGCCGGGGAGATCCCGGCACGCCTGGCCACTTCCCGCACGGAGGCCTGCGGGTTCTGGGCGATCACCGCTGCCGCCCGGTGCCGGCCCGCCGCCCGGTCCACTGCCCGGGCTCTGCCGTCCCTGCCGACGCGGACGTTCAACTCCGCACCCGACGCAGTTGAACGCCGGATGGCGGCCACGCTCTTGGCGCTCAGCCCGGACGCCTCTCCGATCATGCGATCGGACAAGTGAGGGTGAGAGGCGCTGAGTCGTGCCGCCGCCGCGCGTCGATCGGCCAGCGACAGCGGCAGGCCGTGTTGTGTATTTGATTTGATGGCGAGCAGAAAGGCATCGTGCCGTGATAAATTCACGACGCGTGCCTCGATGGTTTTCTCGCCCTTGAGAAGGGTCGCCAGGACGCGGTGCACGCCGTCTATCACCTGCATGTTCCGCCCGTTCACGAGAATGGGCGGAAATGGGGTCTCGCTCTGTGCGAGTTGCTCGGTGTATTTCTTGCTCTGCCCCACAAGGCGTGGTGATTCGCTGAACTGCAGCAGTGCTATGGGTAGTTCCGAGACTTCTTCCGGCAGAGGCTCCAGATCCCCCTCGGAGTCCGCCGATCTGTACGCCGTTCCGTTTGTCGACTCTAGGTTTGTCCCGTTCGTTCGGTGCTCAAAGCTACTCAAACCATCCCCCGGTCGTGAAGTTTGAGCTGGCAGGGGTAGGCACCCGCGAGCCGACACAGCTACTGGCCGCCCGTACGCGTTATGCGCAGACGGCCGATCTGCTGGAATGTCGGAACAGAGAGGCAGTGCACAAAAAGAAAGGGCTGACGCTAGCGGAACCCGTGGCGCGCACTGCAAAGATGCGGCCGACCGCTTCTCGTAACCCAGTGAAGACCTCTCACCACGGCGCGGTTACCCCCGTTCGCTCCCGCCCCTGTTTCGTCCCTCATAGGCTAGCTTGTGGTGTTGCGATGTCAACCAAGTGAGATATGCGGCGAGCGGGGAAACAGACCGCAATGTGTGGACCCTGTGATTCCGGCGGAGACGGAATATCATCATCCGCTCCAGCGTCCGAACCGGTGCGAAAACGCGTCACCAGGACAGCCGCCCGGACCGTTTTTCTGCCAAGGGAATGGATGCGGTCTTCATGGAAAGTGCTCTCGTGGTCGGTACGGGTCTGATAGGGACCTCGGCCGCGCTCGCCCTGCAAGCCCGCGGCGTGGCCGTGCATCTGCGCGACGCGGATCCCGCCGCGGTCAGGATCGCGTCCTCGCTCGGCGCCGGCACGGTGCAGGCCCCGCGGGGTCCCGTGGATCTGGCCGTCGTGGCCGTGCCCCCGGCGCTGGTGCCCGACGTACTCGTCGGCCTGCAGGCCGACGGCGTCGCGCGGCACTACACCGATGTGGCCAGCGTCAAGTCCGGCCCGCAGCAGGAAGCTCTCGCCCGGGACTGCGACACCGCGCACTACGTCGGTGGCCACCCGATGGCGGGCAGCGAGCGCAGCGGTCCCCTCGCCGCCCGTACGGACCTCTTCGTCGGGTGCAACTGGGTACTCACCCCGACGCCCGACGTCGGCACCGAGACGTTGAACACCACGCTCGAACTCGTGGCGCTGTGCGGGGCCGTGCCAGTGGTCATGGAGGCGGACGTGCACGACCGGGCGGTCGGCCTCGTCTCGCACGCTCCGCACGTCGTGGCGAGCCTGGTCGCCGCTCTCCTGGAGCGGGCCGAGGAGCGGGCCGTGCGCCTCGCGGGCTCGGGCGTCCATGACCTCACCCGTATCGCGGCCGCGGATCCGGGGTTGTGGGTGGACATCCTCGGCGCCAACGCACTGGTGGTGGCCGACCTCCTCGAAGAGCTGTCGGGCGGCATGGACGACGCGGTCGCGGGTCTGCGTGCCATGGCGGCCACGGACGAGGAGAAGCGTGAAGGCGGCGCGCGCACGGTCGAGGACCTGCTGCGCCGCGGTCGGTCCGGGCGCGCCCGGATCCCCGCCAAGCGTGGCGTTCTGCCGGAGCAGTACGAGACGGTGACGGTCGAGATCGGCGACCAGCCGGGCGAGTTGGCCCGGCTCTTCACCGATGCCTCGCGCGCCGGCGTCAACGTCGAGGACGTACGCCTCGAGCACTCGGCCGGCCAGCCGTCCGGGCTGGTCCACCTGAGCGTGGCCCGGGACCTGATGGACGTGCTCACTACGGAACTCCGCAACGGTGCGTGGCGACGCCGCTGAGGCGTGCCAGCTACGATCCCGGCACATGGTGGCTGGGCATGGGGCCCGGATGTGTTGGGGGTACGTGTGGCTTCTGGACGTGTGGTGCGGTTCGACAGTTCGCGGGGTTACGGCTTCATCGCCCCGGACGGTGCTGGAGAGGACATCTTCCTGCACGTGAATGACCTCATGATTCCCGAGACGTGCCTGCGCTCGGGGCTGGCGGTCGAATTCGAGGTCGAGGACGGTGGGCGCGGGCTGAAGGCCTCGGGCGTCAGGCTTGCTCAGGCCGCCGAAGGAGCCGGCGACGATTCGCTGTGTGACGTGCTCACCGGTGCGGAGTACACCAGTGAGATCACCGAACTTCTCCTGCAGGCAGGACCGTCTCTGACGGCGGATCAGATTCTGCAGCTCCGCCGCGAATTGGCGAAATTCAGCGAGAGCCACGGGTGGATCGAAGGCTGAACACGGCGGCGCGCGCAGTGAGTTGATCACCGGCCGGCAACCTCCGAAAGATCGCCGGCGGGTGTTCAACTGCGTACCGCGTCAGTTGAACACGGTCGTGCAGTTGTACGGCCTTGTTCTTCGGAAACGTCACACGTCATAGTGCGTCGGGCCTTCGGTCAGCCAGGAATATCGCTGGTGACGCAAATCAGTATTGAGCCCGCCCGGGAGGCAATACATGGCTGTGCATGACGTCGCATACGTTGAGCTGTATACGAGCAAGAAAAAATCGGTCGTCGACTATTTCGTCTCATCGATGGGGTTCAGACAGACCGCGGAGTCGGTGGGCGTCGACCGGAGTTCCGCACTGCTGCAGCAGGGCAGTGTGAAACTCGTGGTCACCACCGGGCCGGCCACTTGGGCATTCCTCGGCACGCACGGGGACGGTATCGCCGACATCGCCCTGGCCTGTGACGACGTCGACCAGAGCGCGCAGGCGGCGATGGCTGCGGGAGCCGCGGTGACCGGTTCCACGAAGGACACCCGGACGGTCGCCGGATTCGGCGGTGTCGTGCACACCCTCGTGTCCCGCTCGCACGGCTCGGACCCGTTCGGTGGGCCCGACTGGACCGTGCTGCCGGAGGTGTCGAGCGGTCCGGTCACCGGCCGGATCCAGTTGCTCGACCACATCGCGGTCTGTGTGGAGGGCCGCTCGCTCGCCGGTTACGCCGACTTCTACGGCGACGCCTTCGGGCTGTCCCGCTACTCCTCCGAGTACGTGGACGTCGGCGAGCACGCCATGGACTCCGTCGTGGTGCGCAGTGCGACGGGCCGGGTCACCTTCACCCTCGTCGCCCCCGACGAGCAGAAGGGCACGGGCCAACTCGACGCCTTCCTTGAGAGGAACAGCGGCCCAGGGGTACAACACCTGGCGTTCCTGGTGGAGAGCATCGTGCCCGCGGTCCACGAGTTCCGGGGCCGGGGAGTGGAGTTCCTGGACGTGCCGGACAGCTACTACGACGGCCTGGCCGAACGCCTCCCGGCGCTGCGCGCAGAGATCGACGTGCTGCGCTCGGCCCAGGTGCTGGCGGACCGCGACGAATGGGGCGATCTTCTGCAGCTGTTCAGCCGCTCACCGCACGAGCGCAACACGCTGTTCTATGAGCTGATTCAGCGCCGCGGCTCCCGCGGCTTCGGCGGCGGCAATATCCGCGCCCTGTACGAAGCGGTTGAGCGCGACCGGCTGGCCGCGGAATGAACGACGACGGCAGCGGCGCGGGCGGCCCGTTGACCCTGTCCGACTACGCCGAGCTGGCCCAGCGGCGCCTGGACCCGGCAGTCTGGGACTTCGTCACCGGCGGTGCGGGCGACGAGCGCACGCTCACCGGTAACACGGCGGCCTTCGACCGAGTCCGGCTCCGTCCGCGCGTACTCTCCGCGGTGACGCGACCCGCCCTCAACACCCATATTCTCGGCCGTACTTGGGCCGCGCCGCTGGGAGTCGCGCCCGTCGCCTACCACACGCTGGCCCACGCCGACGGGGAGGCGGCCACCGCCGCGGCGGCCGGAGTGGCCGGAGTCCCGCTCGTCGTCAGCACCTTCGCCGGACGTGCCTTCCACGACATCGCCGCCGCCACCACGGCCCCCCTCTGGCTGCAGCTCTACTGCTTCCGGGACCGTGGCGTGACCCGCGGGCTCATCGAGCGCGCAGCGGAGGCGGGCTTCGAGGCGCTGGTCCTCACCGTCGACGCCCCCCGCCTCGGCCGTCGGCTGCGGGATGAGCGCAACGGCTTCCGGCTGCCGCCCGGCATCGAGCCGGTCAATCTCTCCGGCACCGGCTTTTCCGCACCCGGCGAGCACGCACGGGAGACGTTCGACCCGGCTCTCGACTGGACCGTCGTCGAGTGGCTGCGCGCCGTCAGCCCGCTGCCCGTCCTGCTCAAGGGGATCCTGACCGCCGATGACGCCCGCCTGGCAACGGAGTCGGGCGTGGACGGGGTCATCGTCTCCAACCACGGCGGCCGCCAACTGGACGGAGCCGCGGCCACCTTGGACGTCCTGCCCGAGATCGCCGCGGAGGTCGCCGGCCGCGGCCCCGTGCTGCTGGACGGCGGCGTGCGGCGTGGCGGCGATGTCCTGGCGGCGCTCGCGCTCGGGGCGGACGCGGTGCTGCTGGGCCGCCCCGTGCTGCACGGCTTGGCAGCGGCGGGGCGGGACGGCGTCGCGGACGTGCTCGGCATCGTGACGGAGGAACTGGCGGAAGCGATGACGCTCACCGGATGCCCCTCGGTCGCCGATGCCGGCCCCGAACTGGTCTCGGGGCGCGCCGTGCCCGTCGCGGAGGCCGGCGGGCGTTCGGACGCGGCCGAACGGTCGCGTACACCTGTCTCCGGGCTGCTGAAGGAGGAGCTGCACGGCAGCGTCTCCGACCCGGTACTGGACACGATGAACTTCCTCAACGAGATCACCCACCGCTACCCCGACGCGATCTCGTTCGCCCCCGGCCGCCCGTACGACGGCTTCTTCGACACCGAGCAGCTCTTCACGCACATCCGTCGCTACATGGACCACCTGACTGCTGCCGGTAGTTCTCCTGCGCAGGTCCGCGACGCACTCTTCCAGTACGGACCCACCAGCGGGATGATCCGCGGGCTCATCGCCGATTCACTGCGCCTGGACGAGGGCATCGACGTGCCGGCCGAATCCATCGTCGTCACGGTGGGATGTCAGGAGGCGATGCTGCTCGCCCTGCGTGCCCTGATCGCCGGCCCGGACGACGCCCTGCTCGTCTCCAGCCCGTGCTACGTGGGCATCACCGGCGCCGCACGCCTGCTCGACATCGAGGCGACCGCGGTCGAAGAAGACATCGACGGGTTCCGCTGCACGGCTCTCGAAGCGGCCATCAGGACCGAACGCGCCCGCGGCCGCCGCCCCCGCGCCTTCTACGTCATCCCCGACCACTCCAACCCGTCGGGCAGCGTCATGACGGTGGACGAGCGGCACGAACTGCTGAAGCTCGCCGCCCGCGAGGACCTGCTCATCCTCGAGGACAGCCCCTACCGGCTGGTGAGCCCGGGGCGGCAACTGCCGACACTCAAGTCGCTCGATCGCGACCGGCGCGTGGTCCAGCTGGGTTCCTTCGCCAAGACGCTCCTGCCCGGCGCCCGGGTGGGCTACGCGGTCGCCGACCAGCTCGTCACGGATCCCTCGGGCGGCACGTGCCTGCTCGCCGACGAGCTCAGCCGGATCAAGAGCATGGTGACGGTCAACACCTCGGCGCTCAGCCAGGCTGTGATCGGAGGCATGCTCCTCGCCGGCGAGGGCGGCGTCACCAAGCACAACACCGACACGGCACGCCACTACGGAGAAGCCATGCAGGCCACCCTCCGAGCGCTCGACGCCTCGATCACCGAAGCCGAACGGGAGAAGCTGGGCGTGAGCTGGAACCGTCCCAGCGGCGGCTTCTTCCTCACCGTCACCGTCCCGTTCCACGCCGACAACGCCGCACTCGCGCGCTCGGCCGAGGAGTTCGGCGTCATCTGGACGCCCATGTCGTACTTCTATCCGCAGGGCGGCGGGGAGCGCACGCTCCGGCTGTCCGTGAGCTACCTCTCCCACGCCGACATCCACGAGGGAACCGCGCGCCTCGCGCGGTTCATCAGGGCGGCGGCCTCGCACTGAAAGGACGACAAGTGCTCACTCCCGTACAACGTCTGCTCAGCAAACCCCGCATGTGGGGGTGGACCTTCCGATGACCGCCACGATCGCCCACCCAACCGGTGGCGTCCTGCCGGCTCCCGTGGAGCCCCAACCGAAGCCCCTCGGCAACTTCAGCCGCATCATCGGTGTCGGCACCGCCGTCACCGAGGCCTCCTACTCGCAGCGCGAACTGCTCGACCGCTTCCGGATCACGGATCCCCGGGTCCGCTCCGTGTTTCTCAACAGCGCCATCGAGCGGCGACACCTCACCCTGCCGCCCTCCGGCACGGACGAGCCCTTCCTCCAGGAATCCCAGGGCGAGTTGCTCGGCAAGCACAAGCAGCTCTGCCTCGACATGGGGGCGCGGGCCGTGCGCGCGTGTCTTGCGGACGCGGGCATCGACCTCGCCGATGTCGACTACTTGTGCTGCGTCACCACCACGGGATTCCTCACCCCCGGCCTCAGCGCGCTGCTCATCAAGGAGATGGGCATCGGCGCCGGATGCACCCGCGTCGACGTGGTCGGGATGGGCTGCAACGCGGGCCTGAACGCCCTCAACGCCACCACGGCCTGGTCCATGGCGCACCCCGGACAGGTCGCCGTCCAGCTCTGCGTCGAAGCATGCTCCGCCGCCTACGTCATGGATTCGACCATGCGCACCGCGGTCGTCAACAGCCTCTTCGGTGACGGAGCCGCCGCCATCGCCCTGTTCGCCGACCCACCGGACGCCGCCGGGCCCATGCCCGGGGAACTGCCGGCGGACCGCGCGGGCTCCTCGGTGGGACCGCGCCTGCTGGGCTTCGCCAGCCACCTCATTCACGAGGCGGTCGATGCCATGCGCTACGACTGGGACGACGCCGCGCACAAGTTCAGTTTCTACCTGGACCCGGACATCCCGTACGTGGTCGGGGCTCATGTGGAGCGCGTGGTGGACCGGCTCCTGAAGGACACGGGCCTGCGCCGCAGCAGCATCGCGCACTGGCTCGTGCACTCCGGCGGCAAGAAGGTCATCGACGCGATCCGTATGAACCTCGGCCTCACCCGCGAGGATCTGCGGCACACCAGCGGGGTGCTGCGCGACTACGGCAACCTGTCGAGCGGTTCGTTTCTGTTCTCCTACGAGCGGCTGCTTCGCGAAGGCCGCGTCAGAGCGGGTGATTTCGGCGTGCTGATGACCATGGGACCCGGGTCCACGATCGAGACGGCGCTGGTCCAATGGTGACGGCGGAGCAGGTACCGGAGGCGACGAGACTGCGGCTCGACGGCGGACGGCCGCTGTCGCCCGAGGCCGTCGCGGCGGTCGGCGCCGTGTGCGACCGCGCCGAGGACACCGGCGGGAGCAGCCCGGTCATCGCCGAGCTGTCCGGCACCCCGGGCCGCGGGTGGGCCGGGGAGCTGACCGTGGGCCTTGTCAGCAAGTGGGAGCGGGTCCTGCGCCGGCTGGAGCGGCTGCCCACGGCGACGATCGCGGTGGCCGACGGCGACTGCGGCGGCCTCGCCCTCGATGCCCTGCTGGCCACCGACATTCGTATCGCCAGCCCCTCGCTGCGGTTGGTGCCTGCCATGGCCGACGGAGCCACCTGGCCCGGTATGGCGCTGCACCGGCTCGCCCAGCAGGCGACAGGCACCGCGGCCATCCGCCGGACGGTGCTGTTCGGCACCCCGCTCGACGCCGCGCGGGCGCTGGAGCTGCACCTCGTCGACGAGGTGACGCCCGACATCGCGGCCGCGGTGTCGGCGGCCGCCGAACGCGTCGCGGGCTTCGCCGGAACGGAGCTGGCCATCAGGCGACAGCTGCTGCTCGATGCCCACACCGTGCCGCTCGAGGAGGCGCTGGGGGCCCATCTGGCGGCCTGCGACCGGGAGTTGCGCCGGGCCTCGGCCGAGGCGGCGACGTGACGGGCACCGTGCCGGCGCCTGTACGGCCGGCGCGTACGGGTGAGATGCGGGCGGACCTCCCCGATGCGCGCGCGGCGCTCGCGCGCGCGGCACAGCAGTCGGCCGCGACGCCCCCGGACCGGATGAGGGCGCTGCGCAGCGCCTTCCTCGACACGCATGCCGACGCCGTCTACGGCGAGCTCACCGCGGGCGGCACCCGCCGCCTGCGGCTGAGCGAGCTCGCCGACGCGGCGGCAGACGCGTTCTCCGGGCTCGTCCCCACCGCGGCCGAGCTGGCCGCGGACCGCGCGCGGGCGCAGGCGCAGAAGGCGGGTCACGAGATCGACCTGGGCATCTTCTTCTGCCGGATCCTGCGCTCGCCGCACTCCGGCGGCCACCTGGTGGACGCCCTGCTGCACCCCACCGCACGCGCCCGGGAACTGCTGCCCGAGTTCACCGCCACCGGGCAGGCGGACCTCGGCTCCGTACGGCTGGAACGCCGCGAAGGGGTAGCCCGGCTGACGATGTGCCGCGACGACTGCCTGAACGCCGAGGACGACCGGCAGGCCGACGACATGGAGACCGCGGTCGACCTGGCCCTGCTCGATCCCGGGGTCGAACTCTGCCTGCTGCGCGGGGGAGAGATGACCCATCCCCGCTATGCGGGCAAGCGGGTGTTCAGCTCCGGGATCAACCTCAAGAGCCTGCACGCCGGGGACATCTCGCTCGACAACTTCCTGCTGCGCCGCGAACTCGGATATCTGCACAAGATCTGGCGCGGCGTCCGCGTCGACGACGGCGCGTCCTGGCACTCGCCCGCCCGGGCCAAGCCATGGGTCGCGGCCGTCGACTCCTTCGCCATCGGCGGTGGCATGCAGGTGCTGCTGGTCGTGGACCACGTCCTGGCCGCATCCGACGCCTACCTCAGCCTGCCCGCGGCGCAGGAGGGCATCGTCCCCGGAGTCGCCAACCTGCGGCTGACCCGGTACACGGGGCCGCGGCTGGCCCGTCAGATCATCCTGGAGGGCCGCAGGATTCACGCGACCGACCCGGAGGCCCGGCTCCTCGTGGACGAGGTGCACGCACCGAACGAGCTGGACCGTGCCGTCGAGGACAGCCTCGACCGGCTGCGCGGGCCGGCTGTCGCCGCGAACCGGAAGATGCTGAACGCCGCCGACGAGGACATCGACGTATTCCGGCGCTATATGGCGGAGTTCGCGCTTGAGCAGTCGATGCGCACGCACAGCGCGGATGTCGTCGACAAGGTCGGCCGCTTCTCCGCCAGGGACGCGTCCGCCGCCTCCGTCACGTCAATGGGCAAGGCGCCGGGGTGATTTCGGCCTGGGGGCCGTGCTGGCGGCCCCCAGGCCGGCTGCTCTGCGAAAAGGCCCTGCCCCGGTATTGAATCCGGGGCAGGGCCTTTCGGCATTGCGGAGGGAGCCGCACTTTATTGTGCGCGGGCGGCCAGCTGGTCGACGAGCGATTCGGCGAGGGAGGCCGCGGTGGGAAACTCCCAGAGGGCGTTGGGGTCGATTTCGAATCCCACGTGGTCCTCGACCGTGGCGAGCAGGGTGATGGCCTTGATGGAATCCAGGCCGTAGGACGACATGGGTTCGGTCGGGTCGACGGCGGCCGGCGGCAGCCCCAGCTCCTCGGCCAGCTGGGCGCAGAGCCACCCCTGGAGTTCGGTGCCGAGCTCGTCGGCTCTGGCGTTCGGCATGTGAGTCCTCCTAATGAGGGTCTTGGTACAGAGGGGTCAGCAGGCCTTGGTGGAAGAGGTCCCGCATCGCCGCGCGGCGCACCTTGCCGCTCGTGGTGCGCAGGACGCTGCCGGGCTTGAGCAGCGCCACGCGGTCGACGCTGATGCCGAACTCGCGCCCCACGGTGTGCCGGATGCCGGCCGCCAGGGCGGCCAGCCCCTCGTGCTGCACGCGGCGCACCTCGTGCGTGACGACGACCATGGAGTCGTCACCCTGGGCGTATCCAGGACCGCCGAACACGACGCCGACGTTGCCCAACTCGGGGTGCTGGGCGCGCAGTTCCTGCTCCACGTCCTGCGGGTAGATGTTGCGCCCATGCGTGATGATCACGTCCTTGAGGCGTCCGTGCACGTAGAGCTCACCGTCGTGCAGCACGCCGATGTCGCCGGTGCGCAGGTAGCCGCTGTCGCCGTCCGCGGTGGCGGCGTCGAAGGTCTCCGCGTTGTCGTCGCGCTGCCAGTAGCCGGGGGAGATGCTGCGGCCGCGCAGCCAGATCTCTCCCAGGGAACTCTCCGGGAGCACCTCCCGGGACGTCGGTTCGACGATGCGAATCTCCGCCGCGGGGGTGGGGATGCCGCAGCTGACGATCTCGCGCGTCTGGGCCGCTTCGGTGGCAGGGGTGAACGTGCCCTGCGCGAGCGCGTCGAGGTCCACCTTGCGGGTCACGGGTGTGCGGCCCGGGTGGCCGGAGACGAACACGGTCGCCTCGGCGAGGCCGTAGACGGGAACCAGCGCCTCCGGGCGGAAACCCGAGGCCGCGAACTTCGCGGTGAAGCCGGAGAGGATGTCGGGAGCGATGGGCTCCGATGCGCATCCGGCCAAGTCCCAGTGCGACAGGTCGAGTTCGGCTGCCTGCTCCTCGCTGACCTTTCGAGTGCACAGCTCGAAGGCGAAGTTGGGAGCGAAAGAAACCGTCATGTCCTCCTGCTCGATCAGCTTCAGCCAGCGCAGGGGACGGCGGATGAACGCCAGCGGGTCCATCAGCACGCTTCGGTCGCCGCTCAGCAGTGGCCAGAGGAAGACGTTGAGCCCCATGTCGTGGTACAGCGGCAGCCAGCCGCCCGAAGGGCCGCGCCACTGGAGCGCCCGCATGCCCTCGCCGCCGTTGTACAGGAGATGGTCGTGGTGGATGACCGTGCCCTTGGGGGTGCCGGTCGATCCGGACGTGTACTGCAGCAGGGCGGTCGTCGAGCGGTCGAGCCGTGGGGGCGCCCAGGCCTGTGGATCGCCGAATCCGGGCTCGTCGCCGGCGGCGGTGCGGATCGTGGTGACCCCCATGTCCCGCATCCACGTGCGGACTTCGGCCAGGTCCCGGGAGGTGGTCAGCGCCGCGGCGGCGCCGGAGTCGGCGGCGACCGCGGCAAGCCGCTTGCGGTGGTGCGGATGGCGGCCCGGAAGCGGCGCCGGGACGGCGATCATCCCCGCGTAGAGGCAGCCGAAGAAGGCCGCGGCGAACTCAAGTCCGTTGGGGTGGAGCAGGAGCACGCGGGAGCCCGCCGGGACGTTCTCCTGCAGCCACGCGGCGCGGCTGCGCGCCTCCGCGTCGAGCCGGGCGTACGACCAGCGCACCAGGCCGCCGGTGAGGTCGTCGGGGTCGGCGAGGAACGCGACCGCCTCGGCGGTCGGCCGGTCCGCGACCCGCTCACGGAACAGCGTCACCACATCGGGTGCGTCGGCCAGGGATTGCCACATGGGTTCGTCCTCCGCGACTGACTGGGATCGGGACCGTGACGGACAGGTCCTCAAAGGGCTCAGGTTGGTTGTGGGGGTTCTCGACGTGCGTGATCGGGTCGTCAACCGGCGTGGACGCCGTCGAAGTCGACCTGGAGGCGCGAAGGACCGCGCAGGTTCAGATTGCGTTTGTAGCTGACGCCGCCGTCGCGAAGTCGCGGCCGGATCAGGAAGGTGCTGAAGAGTTCGAGGGCGATGGCGACCTCCAGGCGCGCGAGGCCCGCGCCGAGGCAGAAGTGCGCGCCCGCCGAGAAGGCCAAATGGGCGGGGGAGGCGGGGCGTTCGATGTCGAACCGGTCCGGGTCGCGGTACACGTCGGGGTCCCGGTTGGCGGCCCCCAGCAGGAACAGCACCGTGTCGCCGGGCCGGAACTCGGCGTCGCCGAGCGTGCCGTGCCGGCGGGCCACCCGGGTGGTCATCTGCACGGGCGCGTCGTAGCGCAGTACCTCTTCGACGACCGCCGGCGCCAGCGTGGTGTCGGCCCGCAGCCGGTCGAGCTGCCCGGGATGGCGCAGCAGGGCGAGGATCGCGTTGCCGATCAGGTTCACGGTCGTCTCGTGGCCCGCGTTGAGCAGGAGTACGCAGGTCGCCAGGACGTCGTCGTCATCGAGACGGTGCCCGTCCTCCTCGACCTGCAGCAGGTGCGAGACGAGGTCCTGCCTGGGCGCGCTCCGGCGCTCCTCGATCAGGCGCCGGAAGTAGTGGACGAACCCGGCGCGGGCCCGCGCGGCTCCCGGCGTCATCCGTCCGGTGGTGCCCAGCGGCGGATCCAGCGCCGTCGCCAGCTCGGACGACCAGTCCTGCAGGAGCTGGCGATCCTCGAACGGGACGCCCAGCAGCTCGCAGATGACCCGCAGCGGCAGCGCGTAGGCGAGGTCGTCGACGACTTCGAGCGTGCCTGCCTCGGCGGCGGCCCGGAACAGGTCCGTCGCGATCTCACGGATCCACGGCGCCATGCCGTCGACCTTCCGCCGGGTGAACGCGCCGGTCACCAGCCTGCGGTAGCGGGTGTGCTCCGGCGGGTCGAGGTGGAGGAAGTTCCGTGTCCGCGGCCCGCGCGGCGTGGGGGAGAGCGGAGCTCGGTCCCGGGCCGCGCTCATCGTCTGGTCACGGAGCAGAGCCGAGCACTGGTCGTGCCGCCCCACGACGAGGAGTCCGTCGAAGGGCGTATAGGGCGAGCGCCGGCGCAGCTTCTCCAGGGAGGGGTACGGGTCCTCCCGGTTGCCCGGATCGGTCAGGTCGGCGATCTCCTCCGGCAGCGGAGGTCGGCCCGACTGTGCCGAATCCCCATTTCCACCGGTGGTTCCGACCATCACGAATCCATTCTCATCGAAGTCGACGATCGCCGACAGTACCGGTGTGCGGGAAACTCGGGAATATCCTCCACCGGCGTTCAACCGCTGAAATTCCGCAGTTGAACAGAGGGGCCCGCAACTGAACAGTGCGGGCGGCCATTTGACGTCCAATCGGCGACTGGTCAGGATGGCGAACTGAAATGATCCGGAACACCGCTGTGGCCGAGGCTCATTCACCCTCCGAAAGGGAACGGACCGTGTCAATTGCGCTAGTCGGTTCCGGCGGAGATTCCGATGGAGACGTCGTGCTCGAAGAGTTGACATCGGCTCAGCTCGGCATCTGGTACGCACAGCAGATTGCGCCCGATGACACCCCGTACAACATCGCCGAGTGTCTCGAGGTCGACGGAGACGTGGATCCGGACGTCTTCGTCCGCGCCGTGCGGCAGGTGCTGGCCGGAGTCGACGCCTACCGGCTGCGTTTCCGGACGGTGGGCGGGCAGCCGCGGTGCTACGTCGACGTGAGCGCCGATGTCCCCGTCACCGTGGTCGACCTCAGCGCCGAGCCCGACCCGAGGGTCGCAGCGGAACGGTGGATGCGGGCGGAGCTGCGCCGGCCGGTCGATCTCACGGGCCGGGGCCCCTTGTTCGCCTGCGCCGTCCTGTCCCTGGGAGAGGGCCACCTGCTCTGGTACCACCGCGCCCACCACCTGATCATGGACGCGCACAGCGGCGCGTTGATCGCCGGCCGGGTGGCCGCCGCGTACTCCGCGCTGTCGACGGGCGCCGACCCTCTCGAAGCCGAGGCGTTCGAGCCGTTCTCGGCGCTGGTGGAGGCGGACCGGGACTACCGGACGTCCCCGGCCCTCGACGCGGACCGGGCGTTCTGGCTCGACACCCTGGACGGCCTGCAGGACCGGTCCACCCCGGAGGGAGTGGACGGACGGGCGGGATCGGGGAGGCCGGCGCGCTTGAGTGCCGAACTCGACCCGGGGCGCGGCGCCGAACTCCGGGACGCGGCCCGCCGCTTGAGGACGAGCTTCGCCGTCCTCGTCATCGCGGCGGCCGCCGTCCACGAGCACCGGACCACCGGGGCCCGCGACATCGTCCTCGGGGTGTCCGTGCCCGGCCGCGTCGGACGGCGTGAACAGCTCGCCCCGGGCATGACCGCGAACGTCATGCCGGTGCGTCTTGAGGTCACGCCCGACACGACGGTCGCCGAGATCGTCCGGCGCGCCGGACGGGCGGTCGCCCGAGGGCTGCGACACCACCGGTACCGCTACGCGGACATGATCCGGGACCTCCACATCGGCGACGGAGCCGCGCTGTGCGGGCTGATCGTCGATGTCATGAGCTTCGGCTACCCGACGCGATTCGGCGCTGCGGAGGCGACCGTCCGCAACCTCACCCAAGGACCGACCACGGACCGGCGGTTGGCGGTCTACGACCGCTCGCCCCGAGTGCCGATGCAGATCGACGTGGACGTCGACCGCGGCCGGAACGGCCCGAGAGCCGCCGGTGATCTGCTGCGCCGCTTCCGCCGGATCATGGACTGGATGGTGACGGCCGCACCGCAGGACCCGGTCGGCGCCGCGGAGATCCTCGACGAGGACGAGTGGCACCAGGTCGTGCGCGGCTGGAACGACACCGCGGCCGCGGCGCCGCGGGTGACCGTGCCGCAGCTGATCGACGTGCAGGCGGCGCGTACACCGGACGCCCTCGCGATCGTCTCGGCCGACGGCGCCCTGACGTACGCGCAGCTGAACGCCCGCGCCGAACGGCTCGCTCGCCACCTGGCCCGGTCCGGGCTGGGCCCTGAGTCCGTGATTGGGCTCTGCCTGCCGCCCGGCCCGGAGATGATCGCGGCGATCGTGGGCGTCTGGCGGGCGGGCGCCGCCTACCTGCCCATCGACCTCCAACAGCCGGTCGAGCGGACCGCGTTCGAGCTCGCCGACGCCCGAGCCGCCCTGCTCGTGTCCACCGACGAGCTCCTCGGGGACCTGCCGGCCGGACGGCTGCGTACCGTCTCGGTGCACGACCTGCCCGACCCCGGCGCCCCCGCTCCCGCCACCGTGCACGAACCGGGCGCTCTCGCGTACGTCATCTACACCTCGGGCTCGACCGGTACCCCCAAGGGCGTCGCCGTGACGCACCGCTCCCTGGCGAACTACGTGGCAGCGGTGCGCGACCGGCTCGACCTCGACGGCGACGGCGCCCGATATGCGGTGCTGCAACCGCAGGTGACCGACCTCGGATACACGATGGTGCTGTGCTCGCTGGCGTTCGGCGGGGAGCTGCACGTCCTCGACCCCGACACCGTGCTCGATCCGGCCGCGGTCTCCGGCTATCTCACCGACCACCGGATCGACTACCTCAAGGCCGTTCCCTCGCACCTGGCGGCGCTCTCGGCGACGGCGGGCCCCGAGGGTGTGCTGCCGGCGCGCTCCCTGGTGCTCGGCGGCGAGGCGGCGTCGCCGGACTGGCTCCGCACCGTGCTGGAAGCGGCCGGGCAGCGAGGCGTCTTCAACCACTACGGCCCCACCGAGACCACCATCGGAGTCGCCACCACGCGGCTGTCCCTCGCCGACCTCGCGGAAGGCGACGTCCCGCTCGGCGCGCCCATCGACGGCGCACGGTGCTACGTCCTCGACGATTCGCTGCGCCCGGTACCGGTGGGTGTGACCGGCGAGCTGTACGTCGCGGGCGACCCACTGGCACGCGGCTACGTGAACCGGCCCGGACCGACCGCCGAGCGCTTCGTGGCCTGCCCGTTCGAGGCCGGGACACGGATGTACCGGACCGGGGACCGGGCCCGCTGGATCGGCGACGGTCGCCTGGTGTTCGCGGGGCGCGTGGACGACCAGGTCAAGATCCGGGGCTTCCGGATCGAACCCGGCGAGATCGAGGGCGCGCTCGCCACCCATCCCGAAGTGGCCCGGGCGGTCGTCGTCGTACGGCAACAGGGGCCGGACAGCGGGCGGGCCGAGCCCGGCCGGGCGGAGCTGGTCGCCTACGTCGTCCCCCACGACCCGACGGCCGAGGACGGTCTCGTGGACCGGCTGCGGGAGCACCTGGTGGGCCGGCTGCCCGGCCACATGGTCCCCGCCGCGTTCGTCGTGCTCGGCGAACTGCCGCTGACCGGGAACGGGAAGCTGGACCGCAAGGCCCTGCCCGCGCCGGGCCGGGCGCCGGGCGTCGGCCGTGCACCGGTGAGCGCGCAGGAGGAACTCCTCTGCGAGGCGTTCGCCCGCGTGCTCGGCCGGGAAGTGGTCGGACCGGACGAGGACTTCTTCGCTCTCGGAGGCAACTCGCTCCTGGCCGTGGCCCTGGTGGAGGAGCTGCGGACGCGCGGGGTCTCCCTGTCGGTACGCGCCCTGTTCCTCACCCCGACCCCGGCGCGGCTGGCCGTGGTCTCCGGGCCGGAACCGGTGGCGGTGCCGGCGAGGCGGATACTCGAGGGCGCGACCCAAATCACCCCCGACATGCTGCCGCTCGTCGAGCTGGACGAGGCGGAGCTCGCGCGGGTACTGGCCCGGGTCGAGGGCGGGGCGGCCAACGTCGCGGACGTGTACCCCCTGGCGCCCCTGCAGGAAGGCATCTTCTTCCACCATCTGGCACGGGCCGAGGGCGACCCCGACGTCTACCTGCGGTCGGCGGTGCTGGAGTTCGACTCCCGAGAGCGACGCGACGGGTTCTTCGCCGCGCTGCAACAAGTGATGGACCGCCACGACATCTACCGCACCGCGTTCGTCTCGGACGGTCTGCGCGAGCCGGTCCAGGTCGTCGCGCGCCGGGTCGTGCTTCCCGTCGAGCAGGTCGTACGAGACCCCCGCCAGGACCCGGTGGAGCAGTTGCTGGCCGCGGCCGGGTCCTGGATGGAACTGGACCGGGCCCCCTTGCTGAGGGCGCACGTCCTCACCGAACCGGCCGACGGATGCTGGCCGGCCGTGCTGCGCATCCACCACCTGGTGCAGGACCTCACGACGCTGCGGGTCCTCATCGAGGAGATCCGCGCGTTCACGGCGGGTCGGGGCGACCGGCTGCCGGCGCCGCTGCCCTACCGGAACTTCGTGGCTCAGGCGCGCCTCGGCACCCCCGCCGCGGAGCACGAGCGCTACTTCGCCGGCCTGCTCGGTGACGTCGCGGAGACCACGGCTCCCTTCGGACTGCTTGACGTGCACGGCGACGGCGCCGCGGTGCTGCGCGCGGGCGGCCCGGTCGACGACCGGCTCAACGGGCGGATCCGCGACCTGGCGTCGAAGTGCGCGGTGACCCCGGCGACGATCTTCCACCTGGCCTGGGCCCGCGTGCTCGCGGCCGAGTCGGGCAGCGACGACGTCGTCTTCGGCACGGTGCTGGCCGGCCGGATGAACGCGGGCGCCGGCGCCGACCGGGTGCCCGGCCTGTTCCTCAACACCCTGCCGTTGCGCCTGGGCGTCGACGGGCGTGGCGTGGCCGACGCGCTGGCCGGGCTGCGGCGTCAGCTGGCCGAGCTCCTGGAGCACGAGCAGGCTCCGCTGGCCCTGGCGCAGAAGGCCAGTGCCGTGCCACCCCGCAAGCCGCTGTTCACCTCCATCGTCAACTACCGGCGCGACCCGTCCGCCGACGAGTCCGACCTCGGCCTCGAAGGAGTCAGGCTGCGCTCCGCCAAGGAGCGCACCAACTACCCGGTGACACTGATCATTCGGGACACCGGATCCGCCTTCGACGTCACCGTCGACGCGCTGGCCCCCGCCGACGCCACCCGGATCTGCGCACTGCTGACCACCTGTCTGGACAACCTGGTCACGGCCCTGGCCGACGCCCCCGCCACCCCGTTCGTCGCCGTGGACGTCCTCGCCCCCGCCGAACGCCGCCAACTCCTCGACGAGTTGAACCGGACCGCCGCGCCGGTCGCGGACGGGCCGGCATCGGTCCTGTCGGTGCCGGGGCTGTTCGCCGCGCAGGCGGCACGCACTCCGGAGCACGTCGCCCTGGTCTGCTCGGACGGCGAGATCAGTTACCGCGAGCTGCAGGCACGCTCCACTCGGCTGGCCCGCCAGCTGCGCGAACTCGGCGTCGGACCCGAGTCGGTGGTGGGCCTGTGCCTGCCGCGCGGCATCGAGATGGTGACCGCGATCCTCGCCGTGTGGGAGGCCGGGGGCGCCTACCTGCCCCTGGACCCGGCCCAACCAGTGGCCAGAACCGCCTACATGCTCACCGACAGCCGGGCATCGGTGGTGCTCGGTACCACCGAGGTCCTCGACGACATGCCGGCCACCGGCAGGGCCCGCATGGTCGCCCTGGACGACCCGGCGGTCGTGGCGGCGCTGGAGGCGCAGCCCACGACGGCTCTCGACATCGGCACGCAGCCAGGCTGCCCGGCGTACGTGATCTACACCTCCGGATCCACCGGGCGGCCGAAGGGCGTCGTGGTCACCCACGGGAACCTGGCCAACTACGTGCTCCACGCGCCGCGGCGCGTCGGATTCGGATCCGTCGGCGCCCGGTACGCGCTGCTGCAGCCCGCCGTGACGGACCTGGGGAACACCGTGATGTTCGCCAGCCTGACCACCGGCGGTGAGCTGCATGTGCTGGACGCCGAGGCGGCGACCGACCCGGTCGCGGTCGCCGGGTATCTGGCCAGGCACGGGATCGACTTCGTGAAGGTGGTGCCCTCGCATCTGGCGGCGCTGGGCGCCACCGGCGACCTGAGCTGGCTCCTGCCGCGGTGCGCGCTGGTGCTGGGCGGCGAGGCGGCCGCTCCCAGTTGGGTCGAGCAACTGCTCAAGGCGGCCGGGGACCTGCCGGTGTTCAATCACTACGGCCCCACGGAGGCCACGATCGGCGTCGTGACGGCACGGCTCGACCGAGCCCCCGTGATCGCCGGCACGGTTCCGATCGGGACGCCGGTCGCCAACACGGCGGTGCACGTGCTCGACGACGCCCTGCGGCCGGTGCCCACCGGGGTGGCGGGGGAGCTGTACGTGGCCGGGGCGCAGGTGGCACGCGGTTACGCGGGCCGGCCCGGCCTGACCGCCGAACGTTTCGTGGCCAGCCCGTTCGACGACGGCACGCGGATGTACCGCACCGGGGACCGCGCCCGCTGGTCCGACGGCGGATACCTGGAGTACCTCGGGCGGGCGGACGAACAGGTCAATATTCGCGGGTTCCGGGTGGAACCCGGCGAGATCCAGGCCGTACTGGCGCGGCACCCCGCCGTGACGCAGGCAGCGGTGATCGCCCGCGACGATGCGCGGGGGGACAAGCGCCTGGCCGCGTACGTCGTGCTGGAGGACCGCAGCGCCGACAGTGCTCTCACCGAGGCGGTACGGAAGTTCGCCCAGGAGAAGCTGCCCCGGCACATGGTGCCCGACGCGGTGGTGGCGCTGGCCGCCCTCCCGCTGACGGGCAACGGAAAGCTCGATCGCGGTGCGCTGCCGGAGCCGGACCCGGCGGCGGCCGCGGGCGGCGGACCGCAACCGGCCAACGCGCGGGAGGAGGCCTTGTGCGCGGCGTTCGCTGAGATCCTCGGCATCCCCGGGGTCGGCGTGCAGGACGACTTCTTCGTCCTCGGTGGGCACTCGCTGCTCGCGACCCAACTGGTCAGTCGGGTGCGCGTGGTGCTCGGTGAGGAACTCCCGATCCACGAGCTGTTCGACAAGCCCACCCCCGGCGCCCTCGCCGCCTGGCTGGCGACGCGGGCCGACGACCAGAAGCAGACCAGGCCGCGGCTGCGGCCCATGCGCGCGGTGGGCGTCCGGGACACCGCTGATCCCACGTCTCATGGGCTGACTTCATGGGACTCTTCGACAAGCTGACCGGAACCGTGCGTAGCTGGAGGCCCTTGTTCAACGTGCGGTGCGCAGGCATCGTCGACGCCCATCGGCAGACGGCGGCCCGCCGACCTGGCCTTCACCTGCGTGCACGTCGTCTCCGCCGCGCTCGGTCTGCCTGCCGGGGCGCCGCTGCCCGACGCCGCCGAGGTCACCGTCGATCTGCCGCTGGCCGGAGCGTCCTCCGCGTCCCGCGTGCGTGCCCGGGTCGTGCACTGGGAGCCCGCGCAGGAGTCGGGGGCGGGCGACATCGCTCTACGGGAACTCGTGACGGTACTGCGGGACGCGCGGCCGGTGCGGCTCGTCGAGGCATCCGACATGTGGGGGCATCCGGCGCGTGCCTTCGGTTTCCCCGCCGGGCGGCGCGGGGGCGCCTGGCACTCCGCGGTGCCGCGCGACCGGCAGGCAGGCGGTTGGGTGCAGGCGGACCTCGCCGCGGACGGCCGCTATCGGGTGACCGGCGGATTCAGCGGCGGCCCCGTGTGGGACGAGCAACTCGGCGGGGTGGTCGGCATGATCACTGTGGCCGAAGCGGGGGGAGCCGCCGGCCCACGGCAGGTCGACGGAGAGCGAGGAACTGGCCGCACACGTCGTGCGGGAGCAGCGCACCTGCCTGGTCGGCCCGTCGGGATGCGGCAAGTCGTCGCTCGCCCTGGCCGGGGCGGCCTCCTTGCTGCGCGCCGAGGGTTTCGCCGTCGCGGTGCTGCGGCCCGCGTCGCGCAGCGGCCCTGCCGCCGCGCTCGTCGCCGCCCTGATCCCGCTGCTCGAACCGGAGACGAGCGAATCGGAACGGCTCACGCTGCTTTCGCAGTTCGGCAGCATGCTGACCGGGGGCGGGCTTCCGGACCTCGTCGCCCAGATCCTCCGCCGCCGAACTGGCCGAGCTGGTCCTCACCGGGCGCCCACCCGGCCCCAGGGCCCTCGTTGCGGCGCGGGCTCTACGCGCTCGGGCCGCTCGGCGCCGATGGACTGCGGGAGATCGTCACGGCCCCCGCCGCCGCGATCCCCGGCGTCGACTACGAGTCCGGCCTCGTCGATGTTCTTCTCACGGACACCGGTGATGCCGCGGGCGCCCTGCCCCTGCTCGGCTTCACCCTCGACCAACCGTGGCGGGGGCAGACTGGCCCCGTTATGCGAAGCGTCGACACCAGCGGCCGCCGGGTCGCGGTCGCGGAGGACGGCTCAAGCGTGAGCGCGTACCCGCGCCTCGGTGTCGTCGACGGTGAGCCCACGCAGATCCTCGCCAGAGGCAGGCACAGGGCCGAGGATATTCGTCTGTACGCCGCTGGGGAGAGGCGCCGTATGCCGGCATCACTCAGAAAGAGCCGTACCCGACGTCGGGTGTGCCAGCGTCCAGGCTGTACGCGTTCGGTCGCCGGCAGTTGCTCGGTGGACTCACGGCCGGGTTCGGCCGGTGACCGGCTGGGGTGGCAGGGAATGCCTATTCCTCGACCTGCTCCGGGTCGATCGGAATCTCGCGTGCCGTGTTCTCGGCGCGCTCCTCGGCGATCAACTGTCGCGCCACGGTGCCGCAGCAGCGGTCGTACTGGTTCTGCCAGTCCGTCATGAACGTGTCGTAGCTGGACTGGCCGACCAGCTTCAGGTTCGACTCGTCGTTGTGCCAGATGCCGTTGCTCGTCCAGTTCGAGGAGCCGACGAATATGAGTCTGGCGTTGGTCGCACCCGCGTAACCGCCGCTGACCATCATGTACTTGTCGTGCGTGTAGTGCAGGGCGTTGCCGTTCGCGTCGGTGCCGCGGGAGGTGTCGTGCACGTCGATGTTCGGCCGGTCCTTCAGGTAGTTCTGCACGCTGCCATCAACCTGGCCGGCGGTGAAGAGTATGTGTATCTTGACGCCGGTCTTTGCCAGGCTCACCAGCTTCTTCGGCAGTTCCAGATAGTTCCGGTCGCCCGGCTTCCCGTGAGAGGTCCACTGGAACATGGCGATGTTGATCGTGGCCGGCGCCTTGATGTTGTTCAGGAAGTCGACCCAGGTGTCGCTTCTGGAGCGTGCCTTGGGCCACTGGTAGGAGGGCGGCGACAGCGTCGTTCTGGCGGCCGTGCCGCCGCTGGAGTTGTAGTAGTCGGGCACCAGCGGGCCCGGGCCGCCCTGTGCCCCCTTGGCCATGGCTGTGAAGTAGCGGAGGTAGGAGTTGTACAGGTCGACGTTGCCCTTGACAGTGGCGCCACTGTTCCAAGCAGTTTTGGCCTGGGCGGAAGTGGGGTTGGCACTGGTGACGGTCACCGTCCTGTTCGCGTCGCTCCCGCCGCTGAGCATGTAGTACTTGGCGTGCAGGGCGGAGCCGGAGTAGTGGGTCAGGCAGCCACCCGGGCACAGCGCGGCGAAGCTGGAGGCGCGCGGGTCGTTGCCCAACTCGGTGACCATCGACTGCCAGGTCGCGTTGTCGCTGTGAGAGTCCATCAGCGCCTTGACGATGACGCCGCGCTGGTGCGCGGCTATCAGGGCGCCTGCGAAGTCCGGTCCCGGCTGCGTGCTGCCTATCGAGTACATGGCGACGCGTATGGTCTGCCCGCAACTGGCGCTGTTGATCGATTCGATGATCGGGCCCATGACGTTCATCCGAGCGTCGGCGTCCTCCGGGTCGTTGAAGCTCGGGCCCGGTCTTGAGGTGAACGTCCGAGACTCGCAAGTGAGCGGAGCCTTGGCCTTCTTGACCGCCGCGTGCGCCGTTGTCGGCGCCAGCGCGGTGACGGCCAGCGCGGTGATCAACGTGAGTGTTCGCTTCATGGGTGGGCCCTTCGCTGGGGTGTTGGCGATGACGAGTCGGGGTGGTGGTGTGCTCGGTGTTTCGGTGTGGCGGGATCACCCGTCATCCGGCCGGGTCAACTGGCCGTATCACCCGTCCAGTTGGCGGCGTTCGCTGTGGCGACGCGGATGTGCGGCGGAGGCGGGGTGGGAGGGCGTATGCGCTTGGCCATGCGTTGAGCTCCTGCAGAAGACAGAGGTGTCCGGCCGGCATCCCGCGTCGATGAGGTGCCGGTCCGTTGGTGTTTGCCCGAAGCTGTTCCGGGCGTGACCCGCTGTTCGGCAAACAGGAGACTCGCGAAGGCGTTCGAGGGTTGCACGAGAAAGCAGGGGAGCGGCCGTGACGCTGCGCACGTTGAGCCAGAGGGCGGGCCAGTCGTCACGGGTGTTCGGTGCGCTGCTGGTGGGTCGGCCGGCTCGGGTGTCGTATCCGAGGGCGTCGGCCTTGAGGTCCCCCGTTTTGGTCTTCTCCCGTCATGATCCATAAGATCCGCCGATGATCATCAGACAACGGCTGGCGGCGGGCCTGTGCGCCCTGATCGCCGCCCTCGCCGTCGGCGGCCTGCCGCAGGCCCAGGCGTACGCCGATGGAGCCGACGAGAAACCGGCGCCTCAGGTCGAACTCGTCCTGGACGCAAGCGGATCCATGCGCGCCCGCGACATCGACGGCGGCTCCAGGATGGCCGCGGCGAAGCAGGCGTTCAACGATGTGCTCGACGCGACACCCGACGAGGTGGAGCTCGGGATCAGGACGCTCGGGGCCAACTACCCTGGAGACGACCGGAAGGCGGGCTGCAAGGACACCGAGCGGCTCTACCCGGTCGGTCCGTTGGACCGTACCGAGGCCAAGACGGCCGTGGCCACGCTGCAGCCCACCGGGTGGACGCCGATCGGTCCCGCCCTGCTCAAGGGTGCCGACGACTTCACCTCCGGCGCCGGCGCCAAGCGCATCGTCCTGATCAGTGACGGCGAGGACACCTGTCAGCCGCTCGACCCGTGCGAGGTGGCCCGTGAGATAGCCGCCAAGGGCATCGGCCTGACCATCGACACGCTCGGGCTTGTCGCCGACGCGAAGACGCGTGAGCAGCTGTCCTGCATCGCGGACGCGACCGGCGGTACCTACACCGCCGTGCACCACAAGGATCAACTCTCGGACAAGGTCGGCCAGTTGGTCGACCGGGCTGCCGATCCGGTGGTCACGCCGGTGGCTGTCGACGGCGCCGCGCAGTGCGCCGACGCGCCGCAGCTCAAGCCCGGCCTCTACACCGACCGCGAGAGGTTCGGTGAGCACCGCTTCTACCGCGTCGACGTCGAACCGGGACAGGAGCTGCGCGCCTCGGTGAGCGTCGCGGCCGACCGGGCGGTCAATCAGGACTACGGCGTGCTGCTGCGCGCACTGACCACACACGGCCGGGAGATCGTGCGCGGGCAGGAGGCGGGTGACGGCCGCACCGACGCCCTCTCGACAGGCCTGCGTTACCCGAAGGCCGAGCAGGACGACGACACGGATGAGACGCAGGCGGAGACGGTCTGCCTCCAGGTCTCGAATTCCTTCTCCGCGCCTGCCTCGGTGAAGACGGCACCCGGCCTGCCGGTCGAGCTGACGGTCGACCTGGTGGACGGCCCGAACCAGGCATCCGACGTGGCCGCGTTCGGGCTGGGCGACGGCTGGTGGCTGCTGGCCGCCCTGGTCGTGGTCGGCTTCCTCGCAGGTGTGATCTGGGGCTGGCTCTCGCGCTGGCGTGTCGCTGTCTGGAGGACGAACTGATGCAATACGTAACGCTGTTGGGGCGTACGAGACAACTGGCCGGCGGTCTCCTGGGTGCCGCTACCGCACTGCTGGCGCTGGCCGGACCTGTCGCCGCGGACGAGGGTGACGGTGCCGCGCAGAAGGCGCCGAAGGAGGCGGGCACGTCGTTCCGTACGGCGGCGCAGATGCAGCAGGACCAGAAGGCGACGGCGAACGCGTCGACGGGCGACTATCTGTACTGGTCGTTCCCGGCCGACACCGGCGAGCGCCCGACGGTGAAGGCGACCGTCGAGCTGCCCGAGTCGCAGGCCCGGCACGGCGCGCAGACCTGGCGCATCGACGTGTACGACGGACTGCGACGCCGCCAGCCCTGCCAGTACGGAATGCAGACACGTGCAGTCGAGGCCGCGGCGAACCGCGTGGAGCTCGCCTGCACGGTGCGTACGGTGCGGGCCTCGGCGGACGCCTGGAGCAATGACCCACTGCCCGGCACCTACTACGTCCGCCTCACCACGACCTCGCTCGACGACGCCGACCTGGGTCAGCCGGTGACGGCGTCGGTGGAGGCCCACTCGAAGGACATCGGCGGCGCGGCGGCGGTCGACGGCAGCCTGTCCACCCCGCTGGTCCCGGGCACGACCAACTCCGCCGAGCAGGCCGCTCCGGTGGACGGCTGGGCCTCGGCCTGGTGGACGAGCCGCTGGCTGTGGACGGCGGCGGGCGCGGTGCTCGCGGCGCTGGCGGGCATCGGAGGTTACGCGCTGACACGAGGAGGAGGCAGGGGCCGCCCGGCGGGAGTCTGACCGTGTGAGTGCCGATGATCCGTCCGTCCGGCCAGGTCAGGGCCTGATGGCCTTTCGGGTCCGCGCGCAGGAGTGGCTCGGTTCGGAGCCCGCCCGACCGGCGTGCGCCGGTCGGAAAGGATCGTGCCCCCTACCCCCTACCCCCTACCCCCTACCCGGCCGGTAGGGGGTAGGGGGTAGGGGGCACGATGCGGCGATCAGAGGGAGCCGTTGATGCTGATCTGGTGCGGCTGCGCGAGGGCGCCCTGTGCCTGGGAGGCGGCACCGAGCGCGGTGCCCTGCGCCAGGGCCAACAGGTCGGCGGTGCCGACTGTCTTGTCGTCGACGGTGACACTGCCCTCGGGGCTCAGGCCGCCGGAGATGCCGTCCAGGTCGGCGTCGGAGATCTCGAGGGCCTGAATCTGGTGAGCGGAGTTCATGGGGAAGTCCTTCGCACGGGGAGTTCAACGGGGGAGTGGCGCGGGCGATCACACCACACAGCGCGCCGATCGGCCAACCAACAGCCCACCGCACGTGGGTAGTTGCCTGAACCGAGGTGACCTTCATGTGGACGCGCGCACGAAACCGGGGCAGTTCCTCCACCTTGCTCGCCGCACGGTGCGCCCCCATGCCTTGCCACCGGCGCATTAGGGGCGACAATTCCCTACCAGCGGTACGACGGGTCCAGCGATTGCGCACGCGCTGTGCAAGTTCCGGCCAGTGCGAGTGACGGGGTGCGGGGTGGCGCCTGCTGGTCCTCACGGCCGGACACTACTGTCGGAGCCATGACTGACAATGCGCTGCGCTCCGTGTCCATCGAACGTGCCGGCCCGGGCCGGTTCACGGCGACCAACGTCCGCGGGGGCACGCTGACCTTCGGCACCGGCTCGGACGCGGACTTCACTCCGGTCGAGCTCTTGCTCGCCGCGCTAGGGGGTTGCACCGCGGTCGACGTGGAGGTCGCCACGACCCGGCATGCCGAGGCGACCGCGTTCACCGTCACGGCATCCGGCGACAAGGTCGAGGGCGGCAACCGGATGACTGACCTCGCGGTCACTTTCCACGTCACGTTCCCCGACGGACCGGAGGGGGACCGATCCCGCGCGATCCTGCCGCGGGCCGTCAAGAGCTCACACGACCGCCTGTGCACGGTGAGCCGCACCGTGGAGGCGGGCACACCGGTCACCGCGACCGTGTCGCCGGGTGCCTGACCCCGGCTCCCACGTGCCGACGTCGGGTAGTACACGGCCACCACCAGCACTCGATCGGCGAGCGGCAACGACCACGGCCGACCCCGCATAGTGCCGTTCAACGTCTCCACCCACACACGTTCAGCCCTCAACACCCCAGCCGCGCACCGGAGATGCCCAGTTCGCAGCCTGCCAGTTCTTGACCTGGGTGATGTCGGGACAGCTGTCGGGCTCAACTGATGGACGAACAGGTCTGGTTGTCCGTGCCGCCCGGGCACCGGCTCGCCGCCCGCGACTCCGTTGCCGTGCCGGAGCTGCGCGACGAACCGTTTGTGATCTCCCGGCCCGGCCACTGGCAGCGCCGCCTGCTCGACCTGCTCTTCAACCGCCACAGCCTCAGCCCGCGGATCGTCTGCGAGGGCGACGAACCGGCCGCCACCGCCATGCTGGTCAGCGCCGGTATCGGCCTCACCCTGATCCCGGCGGTGGCCCGCACCGCGAACGTCAGCGCGCCGATCGCCTGCGTCGCCGTCGATGACCCCGGCTGTCGCCGCACCCTCACGCTGCACCGGGTCGCCGACAGCCGGCAGTCGACGGCCACCCGGCTGCTGCACCACACGCTCACCACCTGGCCGTGGGGCGCGAGCCCACAAACCTGAACCTCCCGCGCCCCTGGAACCGGCTCGGCTTTTACCGGCTGATCTGACGTGGTGTCGCCAGTGCGAGGAGTTTGTCCGGGTTGCGGATGGCGTAGAAGTTGGTGATCTTCTCGTCGACGACGTCGGCCAGGAAGACACCCGCCAAGTGGTCGCCGCTGTGGGCGACAAGCGCGGTCGTGTTGCTGCAGTTGGCCATCTCGATACGCGTGTCCGGCAACCGCCCCGCGCGGAACAGTTCCAGGACGAGCGCGGCCACCTTCTCCGCGCCCACCACCGGCCGGCGCGCCGCGATCACCTTGCCGCCGCCGTCGGCGGTCCACGTGACGTCCGGCGCGAGCAGCGAGAGCAGCCCCTCCATGTCGCCCGTGGTCGCCGCGGCCATGAACCGCTCGGTGATCCGCGCGGTCCTGGCCGAACCCGCGGGCTCCAAGCGCCTGCGCCGCGCTCGCACGTGTTCACGGGCACGGTGCGCCACCTGGCGCACCGTCACGACCGACTTGCCCACCGCATCCGCGATCTCGTCGTAGCCGAAGCCGAACACCTCGCGCAGAACGAACACCGCGCGCTCGTCGGGAGTGAGCGTTTCGAGCACCACCAGCATCGCCATCGACACCGACTCGGTGAGCAACACGTCCGCCGATGCGTCGTCCTCGCTGAGCAGCAGCGGCTCCGGCAGCCACACACCGACGTAGTCCTCGCGGCGGCGTGCACCGGCCCGCAAAGCATTGAGTGCCTGACGGGTCACCAGCCGTGCAAGGTACGACTTGGTGTCACGGACCGTCGCCAGGTCCACGTCCGCCCACCGGAGATAGCTGTCCTGCAGCACGTCGTCGGATTCGGTCGCCGAACCGAGGATCTCGTAGGCGATCGTGAACAGCAGCGGCCGCAGTACGGTGAACCGCTCGACATGCTCGCCGGTGGTCACCGGGCCGTCGCCACCTGCGCGAGCCGCGGTCCCGGCTTGTACCACGCGATGGTGCCCGGGTTGCGGGCTTCCATGCCGAGGCCCATCACCGTCAGACGGCACTGCTCCTCCTTCATCTGGGCGCCCTCCCGCCCGTCGAAGTGGGTGCCCAGGGGAGTGTCGTCCGCGCCAACGACCTGCTTTATCCCGGCGTGCCGACCCAGGCTGATGAGCACCCCCCTGAAACCTTGGTCGATCACCGCAGGAGCGGTTCCCGCGATGCGGCTCAGCACGGCGTCGGCGGCCTGCACTCCGAGCGGTATCGCGGCCTGGCAGCTCATCCGCAGCGGCTGCCCCGACGGTGAACCGGCGTCGCCCGCCGCGACGATACGGTCGTCATCGACGCTGAGGAGCGTTTCGTCGGTGAGCAGCCGCCCGAGCGCGTCGACGCGCAACCCGCTGGCCGCCGCCAAGCCCGGCACACCGAAACCGGCCGTCCAGACGGTGAGCGCGCTCTGCCGTACCGCTCCCTCACTGAAGACGACCGCGTCCCGCCGTACCTCAGTGACCGCGGTCCCCTCCAGCACTGTGACGCCGTGCTCGGACAACCACGTCGCGACGGACCGGCGGCCAGGAGCGCTCAGCGCTGGGGCCAGGGTCCGACCGCAGACCAGGGTGACCGTGCGCCCCTGGTCGGCGAGCTCCGCGGCGGTCTCGATGCCGGTCAACCCGCCGCCGACCACGGTGACCACGGCATCCGCAGGCAGCTCCGCCAGCCTGACACGCAGCCGCTCGGCGGACTCGAGGCCGGCGAGCGAGTGGGCGAATTCGGCCGCGCCCGGCACAGCGGAGGGGACCGCGCCGGTGCTGCCGACCGCGTAGATGACGTAGTCGTAATCCAGCGCGGGGCCCGACGCCAGCTCCACCGTGCGGGAGGCGGTGTCGATACGGGTGGCGTTGTCGACCACCAACTCGATGCCCTCGCCGAGCAGCGTGCCGTAGTCGACCGAGGCGTCGTCATTGCCGGCCACGAACTGGTGCAGCCGGATCCGTTCGACGAACTTCGGGCGGGAATTGACCAGGGTGATGTCGACGTCGTCGCGCAGCCGGAGGTGGTTGGCCGCGGCCGTTCCCGCGTACCCGCCGCCGATGACCACGACCTTGTGGGGTGTGTTGTGTTCGATCATGCCCTCAAGACACCGGGGATCTCGGCGGTGTGACATGACGTGGTGCACGTCACACCCTGACCCCTTCCGCGTCGGCAGCGCTTGCTTGTGGCCCACCGTCCAGGTTGCCGCGACCGGACGCAATGGAGCGCCGACGTCTCCGGATCCGACCCGGCACCCTGGTGCCGGGCACTCGAAGTCCGTCGGTGTACCACGTCTAAGCGAAGATCCCTCCGGAAGGGGTGCCACGCATTCCTAGGTGCGGGCGACATGCTCGTGGTTCCCTCGCTCGACCGCTACGGCCGCAGGCTCCGGGACTTCATGCACATGGTCGCCGAGCTACGCGCAAACCTGCACACCGCTACCCCCGGCAGACGTCTCGCCTTCCATGTCTTCACGGCGCTCGCCGAGTTCACCCCCGGATCAAGGGCCTCTCGGCTGAGCGTTGTTGCTCGATACCACGCACGTCGTAGAATACGTACACAATGCCAATCCGAAGACCGGTCAAGTCTTCATGGGCGAGTCGAAAAGAGTGCGCGCCGCGTTCCCTGGGAGATCCCGTGAACAGCATCAACCCCACATGGTCCGAGCGCGAGTTGCCTGCCTTCTTCAAGCAATGGCGCACCGATTGGAAAAACGAGGAACTCGGTCCGGACAACTACATCGACTTCGAGGGCGGCCTGCGGTTCGTTCTGGCCGCCGCCTGGATGTTCTGCCCTGAAACGGTCGAGTACCGCGGCTGTGTATTCCTCAAGGACCGTTTCCATCAGAACACCGTCGACGACTGGTTCTCGAAGCTCGGCGACGATCGGAAGCGTATCGAATCTGTCGTCAACCACGTTGAGTTGTGGGACACGTTCAACAACACCCCGCTGACGGATGACGATCAGTTCGGGGAGGAATTGCCTCAACTGGCGTCGGCCCTAGGGGAATGCTGGCAGGGAATTCTGTCCACGCGCTACTCGGACCGCGAGGTCACCGTCGACGTCAGTGACGAGGAGGACGGTTCCTACGGGCCGACCGTGACCTTCTGGACCTCTCCGGCAGGGTCCGCCTCCGGGTAGCCCAAGCGGTAGGGCCCTGCGCCCCCGAACCCACTACGACTTCACGCAGGACGACACGATCGAGACGCCGCTCGTCGTCGTACGGATCGGCGACACGGTCCTCGCGGGCGTACAGCCGGAGCTGACCGCTCGTACGGGGCCGGCCGTCAAGAACGCCTCGCCGCACCCCGCAAGTGCGTCGTCACCAGGGTGAACGGCACCACCAAGTACCTTGCCGAGAAGGGTGGTTACGACCGGATCAACTTTGCGGCCATGAACTCCCGGTTCGGCAGGGGTGCGGCTCGTCGAAAGGCTGTCCCGCAATGCATCAGCGTTCACAGATTACTCATTCGCCGGTCTGTCCGTCGATGAGTTCGCGCGCGATGTCGAGGTGCCCGACGTGGCGGGCGTACTCCTGGAGCAGGTGGAAGAGGATCCGTCCGAGGGAAGGTGCTTGCTCGGGCGTCTTGAAGCGACCTCCGAGGAGAGCCTTGTCGGTGAACAAGGCATCCGCTGTGAGGGAGTTCGCCATGGTCACCTCTGCTTCGTATGCGGCGATGACCTGGGCGACGGACGTGTCGGGCGCGACCCTCCACTCCTCAGCGTCTCCGCCGTAGGGGTAAGCGACAACGTCCTGGGCGCCGAACCCCCAGCGCATCCATCGGCGTTCGACCCAGCCAAGATGCTGGACCAAGCCGATCGGCGACCAGCCCAGCCGTTCGACAGGCGCACGTAGCTGGCCGTCGGACAAGCCGGCGAGCTTTCGCATCAGGGCCTGGCGGTACCAGTTCAGATAGCCAAGGAGGAGCTCATGGGCGTCGGAGACGTCCACGGCCGGTCCGTCGAGAAGCGCGGGAGCGTTTTCCGAGGGCTGCTGCATCCAGTGAACGTAGCGCGGGCGCGAAGTCGAGCGCACGCCCCTGACATGATCTGGGTGTGGCTGGTGTGATCACGGCATCAGAGCCGTCCTGGACAGCTCCGTTCGCCGGGTAGCAGACCGGATCATCAACCACCTCGGCCCACTCCTCGCACTCCATCCGCGCCAGCGATTCGCGAAGGACACCGTGCTCATCGTGGACGGCACCCTGGTGCCCACCCGCGACCGCTCGATTGCCGAGCAGTCGAAGAACTATCGCTACTCCAGAGCCCACCAGGTCGTCTTCGACGCCGACACCCACCTGGTCGTCGTAGTCGGCCGGGAGCTGCCCGGCAACCGTCACGACTCCCGAGGATGGGAGGAATCCGGCGCCAAGGACGCCGTCGGCACGACCATTACCATCGCGGACGGCGTCCACCACGCCATGCTCGGTACCGCTCGTCTGCACAGTCTCGCCCTCACCGGATAGGCGGCGGGCGCACCCAGCGGCTACCTGTTGATCGCACGGATCTCCAACATCATTGCGGGACATCCTTGAGCTGCTGCACACGGTGTGACGGCGGCCGGTTTCCGGGTGCGGCTACCAGGCGTCCTGGGTCGCGAAGTACCGCTTCCAGAAGTCGGTTTTGCGCTCCGATGCCACGCGCGTCGGGCCGTAGTGCTCGCCGATCTCCATCACGGTGGGGGAGGAGGGGCTGTGGGCGGCCCACTTGGGCAGCCCGGGGCCGTTCGGATCGCCGGTGGCGATGTAGTTCGCCAGGTAGGAGGAGAGGGTGTCGGCGATCTCGCGGTCCTGGTCGGTCCAGGCGTGCGGATTGCCGGCCGTGTCCGGGTAGAGGCTGCCGAAGAAGTAGACGATCTCGGAGCCGTGGTAGGCGCCGCGGATGTCGTGGTCGGCGCCGGGCGGGCGGTGTGTCCAGAAGTAGGTGTACACCGGCTTGTGGGCACCCTTGGCCCACTCCTGGCCCCAAAGGTACGTGGAGACACGGGAGTTGTCGCGTACCGCGTCGTTGCTGGCCAGGGCGGCCTCGTCGTCGGTGCTCGCGGGGTAGAGCGTGAGGAACTCGTCGGCCATCGCGTCGAACTTCCGGCGCGCGGCGCTCACATAGTCGTCCAGGGTGACGTGGACGGGCGGTGCGCCGGGGCGGTCCGGATAGCCGCTCTCGCGCCAGGAGGCGAAGGCGGTCTCGGGCACGGCGCCGCTCTCGTCGAGGTTGTTGCCGGCCAGGTACCAGACGTCGTTCTGCGCGCGGGCGTCGTACGTGGCCTGGTATCCGGCAGGCAGCACCCAGCCGTCGACGACGGGGCGGAACAGGGGTGGTTTCGCCACGGTCTTGGTGTCAACCGATTCGTCCTTGAGGGAGGCGCCGTCCGTGAAGTCCTTCCAGGGCAGGGCCCGTAGCTCCGCAAGGGTGCTCGCGCCCTTCGTCTCGCCGTACGCGGGTCCCTGCTGCAGCGCGGTGTCCATCTCACGCAGGGACACCCCGAGGTAGCGCAGTTCGGGGTCGCGCGGGTGGCGCACCTGGCTCTCGGCGACGGAGCGGGAGAAGAGCCCGGTGGCGAGCGGGGACATCGACAGCATGTCCGTGGAGCCTGCCCCGGCCGACTGGCCGCCCACGGTGACGCGGCGCGGGTCCCCGCCGAACGCGGCGATGTTGTGCCGCACCCACTTCAGGGCGGCGATTTGGTCGAGCAGTCCGTAGTTGCCTGACACACCCTGGCGGGACTCGGCGTTCAGCTCGGGGGTGGCGAGGAAACCGAGCGCGCCCAGACGGTAGTTGACCGTCACGACGACGACCCCCTTGCCCGCGAGGACGGAGCCGTCGAAGCTCGGGTCCGAGCCGGTGCCCGCGGAGAAGCCGCCGCCGTAGAGCCATACGTAGACCGGACGGCGCTGCGACGAACTCCCCGCTCCGGTCCAGACGTTGAGGTTGAGGCAGTCCTCGCTCATGGTGAGGGTGGTCGACGCCTGCGGGGGTGCGTCGCCGAAGGTGTCGGCCTTGCGTACGCCCTTCCAGGACGCGGCGGGCCGGGGCGGCCGCCACCGGTTCCTGCCCGCGGTGGAGGCGGCGTAGGGGATCCCCTTGAACACGGTCACGCCGGGCACCGCGGCGGGCACGCCGGAGACGAGGCCGGATTCGGTCCGTACGGGCCGGTCCGCAGACGGCTCTGCCGCCGACGAGGAAGGAGCCGCGACCAGGTCGAGGAGGACGGCTCCCGCGGCGACACCGACGGTCCTGCCGAGGAAGCCACGTCGGTGGATCAACGAGCCTGTGGGCAGGGGAGGTTGGCCTTCTGACGATGTCATGCGGATCTCCTGATCGATGTGCGGAGGGGGTGCTCGGGGCGGGCCCTGTCGCCGTGCGGAGGAACGGGTGTGTCGGCGTCGCCTCAGCCCGTCACCGGCGGGAAGAACGCGGTACGGGTGAGGAAGTCCTTGATCAGCCGGCGCCAGACGAACCACTCGTGGCCGCCGTTGACGAAGTCCGCTGTCACGCCCACGCCCTTGGCGGCGAGGGTGGACACCACGCGGGCGTGGTAGGAGTGGCCGGCCCCGTGCACGCCGCTGGGTGTGATGCTCGGTTCCTGCCAGCCACCACCGACGAAGACACCTGCCTTCTTGATCGCCGCCGTCCGGGCGTCGCTGATGTCGGAGGCGTCCGGGACGGTGAAGGGTGCGATGACACCGGGGCTGAGGACGCCGTAGTAGCCGAATTGGCCGGTGTGCCGGAACAGCAGCGACATCGCGACCGAGCCGCCGAAGCCCTGTCCGCCGACGGCCCGTTCGGAGGGGGAGGTGGAGACGTGGTACCGCGACTCGACGTAGGGGATGACATGGTCGATGACGTTCGCGTCGAACGCCGGATATCCGGTGGCGTCGTCCGTCTCGCCGAGCGAGTTGGGCATCACGACCACCATCGGCCGGATCTGCCCGGTGGTGATGAGGCGGTCGAGAATGTTGCTCACCGCGCCCTGGGTACTCCAGTCGGTCTCGTTGTCACCTCCGCTGAACAGATAGACCGTCGGGTACGGCTTCGAGCGGTGCGCGTCATAGCCGGGTGGTGTGTAGACGGCCAGGCGGTTGGTGCCCGAGGGGATGATCGGGCTGTCCGTCGGATACGCGACGTCGGCCAGCCTGCCGCGGTCTCCCTCGGCGGGAGCCTGCCAGCCGTCGTCGACCGTCCCGAACCGGGGATCCGAGGGAACGTAGACCTGGCTGAGCGCCTGAACCGAGCCGGTGGCCTTGCCGCCGTGCGTGTTCCACGGCGGGTTGGCCGGGTCGGACACCTGGGTGCAGCCGGTCTGGGTGGAGCTGGAACAGTCCACGTAGAAGCCGTAGTTGAAGGTGCCGGACGGCAGCGGGACCGTGTACGACCACACACCGGTGCGGGAGTCCTTGGTCATGGTGGCCACTGGCCAGTTGGCCGCTGGCCAGTTGGGGGAGCCGATGGGGATGTCACCCGGTTCCCACTGTGCGGGCGGCAGCCCTGGTGTGGCGATGGTGGTGTCCTTGTCACCGGCCAGGGCGGAGAGCTTGTACGGGTTGGCGAAGTACCACTCGCCCTTGATCTGGACGCGGTTGGCGTCGGCGGCTCTGAACCGGAACGTGACGGTGTAGCCCGTGGGACCGCTGCCGGTGTGGACGACCTGCGGGGCGAGAGCGCGTACGGCCCCGGCGCTCTCGCTCGGCTGAGCCGCGCCGGCGCCGGCGCTCGTAGTGAGGACCAGTACCGCGGCCAGGACCGCGAGGGGGGCGCGGAACGCTGCCGCTGCGCGGCGTGTGGGGGAGAAGGACACGGCGAGGGGACCCCCGGAGGGTGGTCGGTGGGTGGCCAGAGGTTGGGGACCCTGGGGCAGTCATGGCGAACGCCGTGAACGTAACGCGCGACAAAATCGTGAGCAATATGTTCGACAGAACTTCTTGGCCGTGACGGCCTCAAAGTGTTCAACAACCCTGCACGGAGAGGGCTTTAGGTTCCTGTGAAAAGTGCCTGATGTACGGCAACTTCCTTGTAGGTGCGCCTCGACGGCGTTACGTTCCCGGCTGTTGTTGTAGAACAATAGCCGGGCTGCGGGCGCTCCTGTGCCGCGACGCGGTGAAGGGTGTTGACACCTGTCGCGCCCGCATCAGAAGTGGTGCGAGCGTGACAGGTGTGAGAGGAGGGAGGGGGCCGCCGGCAGGGCGGCAGGAGGTTCCCGTCGGGTCAGGTGTCGCTCTTGAGGCGGTCGCCGACGGCGAAGTGGTTGGGTTCGGTCTGCTGGACCGCCACTCGGACGCTCTCCAGGGGCGCGTCCAGGGTGCGGGACACGGTCCGGGCAACCTCCCGGACGCACTCTTCGATCTTCTCGTCCTCGCGTCCCCGGACCAGGGTGATCTGGACGATGGGCATCGTCTCTCCTCGTTGTCTTCGGTGCGGTTGCGGTACGCGCTCAGGCCTGCTGCCGGTAGCCGAACTCGCGGGAGACCTCCTTGGCGGCGGCGGTGAGCGCGGCGACCATCTCGGGTGGCGGAGGGTCGGGCAGGTAGTGGATGGAGGCGACGATGGCGAGGGTGCCGGTGATCACCCCGGTCGGCAGGAACAGGGGCGCGGCCACGCAGTTGACGCCGCGATAGGTCTCCTCCGGGGCCGCGGCCCAGCCGTGCCGACGCACCTGCTCCACCTGCCGCCACAGCTCGTCGTGGTCCAGGACTGTGCTCGGCGTACGCTGCTCGTCCAGCAGCCCGGACCACTCCCGCAGCTGCTCCTCCGAGGCGTAGGCCAGTGCCGTCTTGCCCTGCGCGCTGCTGTTGTAGCCGAACTGGGTGCCGCGGCTGAGTACCACGTCGATCGGGGAGCCACCGGGCAGTACTTCGGTCACCGTGACGCCCTGGTCGGTGAGTTGGGAGAGCACGACGGTCTGCGAGACCTGGTCTCGCAGCCGTCGCATCACCGGCCGGGCCAGCGAGACGAGTTGGGCACGGTCCTCGATGTGCCGGCCGAGGAGTACCAGCCGCCAGCCGGGCTCGTAGCGGCGGGTTTCGGGGTCCTGGGAGAGGAAGCCGGACTGCCGAAGGCTGGTCACATGCCGGTGCACCCGGGCCTTGGGCAGTCCCAGGGCGGTGGCCAGCTCGGTGACTCCCCAGGAGCCGTTGCCCTGGAGCACCTTCTCCAGAAGGAGCAGCGGCAGCGTGGTGGGCGAGGGCGCCTCGGCGGGTGCCTGTTCTCCGCTCAACTCGATGATTTCCCTGTCTCTCACGACCACGCAGGTCTCTCGGCTCGCGCCTGTCTCTCAGTCCGCGCTGACTGTGATCGTAGCTACCCGGCCATGGCACCGGTGCCTGTGCCCGTGCCTGACAGGGTGCGCTCGGCGAGCACCCGGTACTTCTGGGTGTTGGGCTTGGCGCGGTCCTCCGGCTGGACGATCCGGATGGAGCTCACGCCCTTGTTCTGCTTGGGCAGCAGGAAGCAGCGGACGAAAGTGGTGGACTCCCGCTCGGTGGTGGGGGCGAGCACCGGGAGCACGCCCTTCTCCGCCCAGGCCTGGCCGGGCAGGTAGTCCCGGCTGGTTCCCTCGGTCTCGATGGTGATTTCGCCGTCCAGAACGATCCGGATGCCCGGCCCCTGGTGGAGATGAGTCAGTGCCACCCCGCCCGGGGGGAAGGTGACGGTGTCGCAGCGCATCAGCCACGTATACCGGTCGTCCAGCTCGAAGTCGGCCCGCAGCTTGAGTTCGCTGGTTGTCTCCGGCGCCGAGCGGAAGCGGTGGCGCTGTTCGTCCGCGTCCGGCTCGGCGGCCAGTTCCCAACGCCACAGCACGGTGTCCTGGTCCCCGGCGGCGAGGGTGAGTTCCTGGCCGGCGACCTCGGCGGCGCGCTGCCAGAGGAAGCGGCTGCCCGCGTCGTCCACCACGTCCACGGAACCGGTGCGGACGTATATCGCTCGGTCTCCGGCGGGCAAGTACACGGGCCGGGCCTGGGCGGGCAGCGTGTCCTCGAACAGCAGGAGGGTTCGCTTGGGCATCTGGGCCTCCACTACTTATGCGTCTTGGTCAGCAAGACGATCGTATCGATAGATGTTATCGACGAGGCCATCATGCTACCTTCGTGTCGCAGAGAAAAACACTGGTATCGCTCACCAATACAGCCTTGATGTGTGGACGCGGGACGCTTCGCCATCGAAGGCAGTGACTCGAAGGAGTGGATGTGGCCGCAGGCAATGGAGTCGGCGCCATAGCGGACAGCGGGCGCTGGTACAGAAACGCGAGCAAGGCGCAGTGGCGCTCGTTCTGGGCCGCCTATATGGGCTGGATGCTCGACATCATGGACCTGATGATCTTCTCGATGGTCATCACGTACATCGTTCAGGACTTCCACACGAATCAGGGCGTCACCGGGCTGATCGCCTCGTTCACGCTGGTCGCCTCGGCCTTCGGCGGGATGGTCTTCGGCTACCTCGCGGACCGGTTCGGCCGGACCAAGGCGATGGTGGGCAGCATCCTCTGCTACTCGGTCGGCACCCTGCTGTGCGGGCTGACGACCGGGGTGGCGACGCTGATGATCGCCCGGCTGATCGTCGGCCTCGGCATCGGAGGCGAGTGGGGAGCGGGCACCGCCCTGCTCTCCGAGACATGGCCGGCCCGGCACCGGGACAAGGTGATCGCCTGGGTGCAGAGCGCCTTCGCCACCGGCTACGCACTGGCCGCGGTGGTCACCCTGGCAGTGGTGCCGGCACTGGGCTGGCGCTGGGCCTTCTTCGTCGGGGTCCTGCCCGCGGCGCTGGCCTTCTGGATCCGGCGGGGCACCGAGGAGCCCAAGGAGTGGCTGGAATCCGGTGAGCGGCTCAGCTTCGGGCAGTCGGTGCGGCGCCTCTTCGTCGACCACCGGCGGCCGGTCGTCGCCTGCATGCTCTTCACCACGCTGGCCATGTTCGGCTACTGGGGCCTGTTCACCTGGATCCCCAACTACCTGTCCACACCAGCCGCCGACGGTGGCCGGGGCATGGACATCCTCGCCTCCACCACCTGGATCGTCATCATGCAGGTCGGGGCCGGTGTCGGCTTCGTCTCCTTCGGGTATGTCGCGGACCGGATCGGCCGGCGCAACGCCTTCATTCTCTACTTCGTACTGGCCGCGATCTGCGTGCCGATCTTCTTCCTCATCACCAACCAGATCGCGATGCTCGTGTTCGGGGCGGTGATGGCGCTCTTCGGCACCGGCTTCTACTCCGGCTTCGGACCCACCTTCGCCCAGCTCTTCCCTACCGAAGTACGAGCCTTCGCGCAGGGCTTCATCTACAACGCGGGGCGTGCCATCAGCGCGCTGGCGCCCGCAGTGGTCGGCTTCCTCGCCGAATCCTCCGGGCCCGCGCTGGCCATGACGGGTACCGCGATCTTCTATGTGCTGGCCGCGGTGGTGGTCTTCTTCTACCTGCCCCGGGCCCGCCGCTCCGCCGAGGCCCGCGGAGGCGACATCGAGCCGCCCGTCACCAGCCCGGCGCACTGACCCCGCAGCGACGCAGGGCCCCAATCCGTAGTTGACGCACCCTCAGGAGAATCCCCATGTCCACGTGGACCACCGAGACCGTTGCCCGAGACCTGTTCCGTGCGGAGCGAGAACGCCAGGACCGGGAGCCCTTCACCGACGAGTGGGCCGACTTCTCGGTCGCCGAGGCCTATGCGACCCAGGACCGACTGATAGAGCTGAAGCAGGAGGCCGGCGAGCACGTCATCGGAGTGAAGCTCGGACTCACCTCCCGCGCCAAGCAGCAGCGGATGGGCATCTCCTCCCCGCTCACCGCCTGGATCACCGACGCGATGGTGCTGCCTCAGGGCGCCCCGGTGCCGGTGGGTGAACTGATCCACCCGCGGATCGAACCGGAGATCGTGTTCGTGATGGGGGAGCGGCTCTCCGGACCCGGCGTCACAGGAGCCACCGCGCTCGCCGCGGTCCGCTCGGTGCACGCTGGATTCGAGGTCATCGACTCCCGCTACCGGGACTTCCGCTTCCAACTCCCGGATGTGGTCGCGGACAACGCCTCCTCCGCACGCCTGCTGGTCAACCCCGAGGGTCTGCCGCCGAGCGAACTCGACCTGGCCCTGGAAGGCTGCGTCCTGCGAGTGGACGGCGAGGTGGTGGACACCGCCACCGGCGCGGCCGTCCAGGGACATCCCGCTGAGGCGCTGGCCCTCGCCGCCAACGCACTGGCCGAGCGCGGCCTCGCCATCGAGCCGGGCTGGCTGGTTCTCACCGGTGGCATCACCGACGCCGTCCCGGTCCGCCCGGGCACCCACACCCAGGCATCCTTCAGCAAGCTCGGCTCAGTGATCGCCTTCGGGCGCTGACCCCAGTTGGCTTGCTCCCGTTCGTGGCCACCTCACGAGGACCGGGACGTCGGAGCCCGAGGAGAAGGTGTCCGGTGGCCGACCGGCAGCGGACAGGATCGTAGGATCACCGTGTGCCTGCCCGTCGCCAGTTGCCCCGCCGCGCCCTGCTCGCGCTCGGGGCCGCGGCGACCGCCGCGCTCCCGGACACGGGGCCTGTCGGGAGACCGGTGCATCGGCTGGTCCTGGCCACGGGGCTTGCGGGAGCGCCGTACGGGATCTTCGGCCGGCGGCTGGCCCGCGAGATCAACCGGCGGGCGCCGTCCGTGGCGCTCCGCGCGGTCAATACCTCCGCGAGCATCTACAACGCCCGGCTTCTCGGCTCCGGTGACGTGGACCTCGGTCTCGTACTGGGGGACAGCGCGGCCGACGCGTACGAGGGGGCCGGGACCTTCCCCCGTCCCGAACCGGTCAGTGCGCTGGCGCGGATCTACCTCAACTACACGCATCTGGTGACTCGTTCGGCCTCCGGAATCGACCGAGTGGAGGATCTCGCCGGTCTACGTGTGTCGGTCGGGGCCGAGGAATCGGGCACGGTCACCGTCGGCACGCGGGTGCTGGCCGCCGCCGGCCTCGACGGCCGGGTGCGGCTGCGCCACCTCGGGATCGATGCCTCGGCCCGTGCCTTGGAGCGGCGCGAGATCGACGCGTTCTTCGCCTCCAGCGCCGTTCCGGCACAGGGGGTCGACGTGCTGGCCGCGAAGGAACACATCACGCTCATCCCACTGGACGGGTACGCCAAGGCGGTGCGCGCCCGGCACGGACCGGTGTACGTCCAGGTGTCGATCCCCGCGGGCACGTACGCGCAGACATCCGAGGTGCCGACGGTCGGAGTGCCCACGTACCTGATGGCCCGCTCCGCGTTGTCGGCCGAGGCGGCGTACGAGGTGACCCGTGCGATGTTCGCGGCCCGGCAGACACTGCGGGGCCCGGAGGTGCCGGGCACCTACCTGGACGAGCGGTATGCCATCGGGACGGGGCCGGTGCCGCTGCATCCCGGTGCGGTGCGGTACTACCGCAGTGTCTACGGCTGAGCGCGGTGTGCGTAGTGGTCAGCGGGGGGCGGGTAGCCGGAACTCCACCAGCAGCCCGTGTGGTTGTGCCGCCCGAAGGTCCAGCGTGCCACCCACCGCGCGCGCCAGTTCGTCGGCGATGGCGAGGCCGAGGCCGCTGCCGTCGATCGTGGTGTGCCGGGGAGAACGCCAGAAGCGGTCACGGGCGAAGGCGAGTTCCTGCTGGGCCAGGCCGGGGCCGTCGTCCGCGATCCGCAGCACCGTGGTGGCGTCCCGAGCGGAGCCACGGGTGAGCGTGACCGTGATGTGCCCGTCGGGGCGGAGGAACTTGACCGCGTTGTCCACCGCGATGTCCGTGATGCGGCCGAGGGTATCGGGCGGACAGCGCACTACGAGGGACTCGGGCACGACGGTGCGCAGGTGCAGGCCGACGGCGTCGGTCACCTCCTGCCACACCCGTAGCCGCGCGGTGAGTTCGGCGGCCACGTCCATCGGCCGGGCATGGGCAGAGGAACCGGCCTCGATGCGGCCGAGGGTGAGAAGATCTTCCAGCAGTGTTCCGATGCGGTCGAGTTCCTCCATCGTCTCCCCGTAGCGGCCAACGCCGCTGTCCGTCACGTGCGGGCGCAGATTCTCAAGGCGGAGCGAGAGCACCGTGAGCGGGGTGCGCATCTCGTGCGACGCGTCGGAGACGAACGACCGCTGCCGCTCAAGTGAGGCCGATACGGCGTCGGCCATGGAGTTGAACCGCTGTTCCAGGCGCCGTAGTTCCGAAGGGCCGGTGCCCGTGGACGTGATCCGCGCGGTCATCGTGCCCTGGGCGATGGCCTCGGTGACCGCGTCGAGTTCGGCCACCGGGCGCAGAGTCCAGCGGGCCAGGCGCCGTGCGGCGTCCACCGCGACCACGAATGCCACCAGGGCGCATCCGGCCAGCGCGACCCACACCAGGAGCACATCGGAGCGCGCGGTGTCCGTCGGGACGGCGAGCAGGACCACGCCGAGCACCTGTGCGTCGCTGCCCACCGGTTCGGCGATCACCACCCGGTCCGGGCCCGGAGGTGTGACGAGCGGCAGGTGGCGCGTGGTCCGGCCGGCCAGGGCCCGGCGCAACTCCGCGCCGCTGCCGGGCATACCGCCGCCGGCGCGGACGAGCACGGTGGTGCTGCCGCGCCGTATCTCCGCGGAGGCGCCGTACAGATCGGCGTACCGTGCGACCTCTGCCTCAAGGACCTGGGAGTCGCTCTCCTGGATGGCCTGTTCGGCGAGGTCCGCGAGGCGGGTCGCGTCCGCGCGCCGGGCGAGAAGAAGTTCGGCGGTGCGTTCCTGCGCGTAGGCGAGTCCCAGGGGGAGGGACAGGGCGAGCAGGACACTGCCGATCAGCGCCAGGTAGGTGACGAGGAGCCGACGGCGCATCAGCCGCCCAGCCGATAGCCGACGCCGCGCAGGGTGCGGACCAGGTCGGGGCGGCCGGTCTTGGTGCGGATGCCCCAGATGTGCACGTCGAGGGAGCGGGAGGCGGCGAGGAAGGCGTCGCCCCACACCGTGTCCATGATCTCCTCGCGGCTGCGGACCACTCCGGGGGTGTCGGCGAGCAGGGCGAGCACGCCGAATTCACGGGCTGTCAGGGCGATCGGGTCTCCGGCCACGGTGACCTGGCGGGCCGAGAGATCGATGTGCACGTCGCCGACGTCCAGTGCCTGGGGCGCGGCGGCGGCGCCGTCGGACGGCGGCGGGGTGGCGCCGACGCGGCGCCGTACGGCGGTCATCCGGGCGAGCAGTTCCTTGATGCGGAAGGGTTTCGTGAGGTAGTCGTCGGCGCCGCAGCTCAGCCCTTGCAGCACGGTCCGTTCGTCGCCGCGCGCGGTCAGCACGATCACCGGCACGGCCGAGACCCGACGCAGCCGGCGGAGCATGTCCAGACCGTCCATGTCGGGCAGGCCGAGGTCGAGGAGGACGAAGTCGGCACGGTCCTTCAGACGCAGGCCCTCGTCGGCGCGCGAGGCGCGGTCGACGAGGTGACCGCGTTCGAAGAGGGCCGTGGCGAGGGCGGACGCGAGCCGTTCGTCGTCCTCGATCAGCAGTACGCGCATGGGGTTCACACTAGGCAGCGACCTGCGCCGCGGGTTGCCCGGACCGGCTGCCGGGGGAGAGGGAGACGTCCTTCGTCTCGCGCATGGTGAGGAAGACGATGAGGGAAACCGCCGCACATCCCGTCACGTACCAGTAGAAGCCGGACTCCATCCCGTTGTCCTTGAACCACAGCGCCACGTACTCGGCGGTTCCTCCGAACAGGGCGTTGCTCACCGCGTACGGCAGCGCGACGCCGAGGGCGCGTACACGGGCCGGGAACAGCTCGGCCTTCACCAGGGCGCTCATCGACGTGTATCCGGTGATGATCAGGAGTCCGGCCACCATCAACAGCAGCGCACTGCCGAAGGTCGAGACGTGCCCGAGCGCCGTCATCAGCGGCACGGTGAAGAGCATGGCGCCGATCCCGAAGGTGATCAGCAGCGGTCGGCGGCCGATCCGGTCCGAAAGGCCGCCCGCCAGCGGTTGCACGACGATGAAGACGACGATCGCGACAAAGCTGATCAGCGAGGCGTCGATGTTGCTCAAGCCGGCGGTGTTGTGCAGGTACTTGGTCATGTACGTCGAGTACGTGTAGTCGCACAGTGTGCCGCCCATGCTGAAGCCGACCACCAGGAGAACGGTGCGCCGTAGCTGCCACAGGGTCCGCAGAGCGCCGCGCTCCTCCTTCGACTGCGCCTCCTTCGTCTCTTCGTACGCGTCGGTCTCCACCAGGCTGCGGCGCAGGTAGAAGATGACCGCCGAGCCGAGCGCGCCGACCACGAACGGGATGCGCCAGCCCCAGGCGGACAGGGTTTCCTCGGACATGTTCTGCTGGAGCAGGATCTGCATGCTGAGACCGACCAGCTGGCCGAGCTTCATGGACACCATCTGGAAGCTGCAGAAGAAGCCCCGCCGGTCATCGGGCGCCGCCTCGGCCAGATAGGTCGCGCTGGCCGCGTACTCGCCGCCCACCGACAGTCCCTGAAGCAGCCGCCCCACCAGTAGGACGGCGGCGCCCCAGTAGCCGACCTGGGTGTAGGTCGGCGCGGTGGCGATGAGCAGGGCGCTGAGGGACATCAGCGTGACCGTCGTCGTGAGGGCGGCCTTGCGGCCCTTGCGGTCGCCGAGTCGGCCCAGCAGCCAGCCGCCGACGGGTCGCATGAAGAAGCCGACCGCGAAGATGCCCGCCGTGTTGAGGAGTTGAGCGGTCGCGTCCCCGTCGGGGAAGAAGGCGGACGCGAAGTACACGGAGAAGGTGGAGTAGACGAACCAGTCGTACCACTCGATCATGTTGCCGATCGAGCCGCCGACTATCGCTTTCCAGGGGCCCCGTGTTGCGGCCCGTGCGCCTGTCATGGACACAGCTGTCTCCTGTCTTTGGGGGAGTGGTGTGGTCGCGGCGATCCCGCATCACCGCAGGCCGCAGGCAGCCTCGCCGATCCCGCAGGGGGCATCCAGGGGTCGGCGCCGGATCTTACGTCGGCTTAAGACTTCGCCGTTGCGGCGCTGTGCCTGGTCGTAGAGGCGCACGGGGCCATCGGCAAAAGTGTTAACAATTACGTCGACACATCTTGCGCCCCTGGTTTCCACCGGGCTACGTTCCACCGGCCCCCCACCCGCAGCAGCACTCGAACGGAGCTCGTGTATGCATCAGCTGACCCGTTGGTGTCCCTGGAAGCCAGCCACACTCCTCGCCGTGCTCGCCGCGGCGATCGCCCTCGTCACCGCCGCGAGCACGGCCCTCGCGCACGCTGCGGACGACGCCCCGCGAACCTCCGCTTCGGCCGTCACGACGGCGGCAGAGACCGGCATCGCCCCGGCGATGGACTGCGCCGACGTCACCGGCCTCGACCTGGCAAGTGCCGTACCGGGCACACCTTTTGAGGTCACCTCAGCCACCAAGCTGGCTGCCGCAGACAACAAGCTCGGCGACTGGGACGCCTGCGTGGTCAAGGGTGTGATCGCCCCGCAGATCCACTTCGAGCTGCGGCTGCCCCAGACCGGCTGGCAGGCGAACTACCTTCAGCTGGGATGCGGCGGACTCTGCGGGAACGTCGACGCGGGCAACGCACCCGCCTCGGCCGGCTGTGCCCCGCTCACCCAGGGCGCGTTCGCCGTCGCCTCCAGCGACGAGGGGCACTACCAGGGCGGCGGCCTGTTCTCCACCGACCCGACCCTGCGCGCGGACTTCGGCTACAAGTCGGACCACGAACTCGCCTGGACAGCAAAGGTGTTGGTCAAGAAGTACTACGGGCAGCCCGCCACCCACTCGTACTTCGACGGCTGCTCGCAGGGCGGCCACCAGGCCCTCACCGAGGCCCAGCGCTACCCGACCGACTTCGACGGCATCATCGCCGGGGCACCGGCCAACAACTTCACCGCGCTCAACACCTTCTCGCACGCCTGGACCGCCCAGTCCGTCTACCTGAACGGCGGCCCCGCGACCATCACCACGGCCGACCTCGACCCACTGCACAAGGCGGTCCTCAAGGGCTGCGACGCCACCGACGGCCTCATCGCCGACCCGCTGGACTGCGACTGGGACCCGGCCGAACTCCGGTGCGCCCCCGGACAGACCTCCACGGCCGACGACTACTGCCTCACTGCCGACCAGGTCACCACGGTGCGCCGCATCTACGCCGGCCCAGCCGACGCCCACGGCAAGCTCCTCTACCCCGGTCACCAGCTGCGCGGCTCGGAACTGAACTGGGCGAACGTCATCGTCCCGGCCACGGCCACCGGCACCAGTGGTGACATCAACTTCGTCCGGGAGACGCTCCGTTACCAGGTCTTCGACAGTCCGCAGCCGACGCTGACGTACAAGGACGTGAAGTTCACGGCCGCCTACTACGACAAGATCATGAAGCCGAACGAGGGCATGTACGACGCCACCGACCCCGACCTCAAGGCGTTCAAGGCGGCCGGCGGCAAGCTCATCCTCTGGCACGGCCTCGGGGACCAGCACATCCCGGCCGTCGGCACGATGGCGTACTACAAGGCCGTGCAGAAGACGATGGGTGGCGAGTCGGCCACCAACTCCTTCGCCCGGCTCTTCCTGCTCCCCGGTGTCGCACACTGCGGCGGCGGCCAGGGCCCGGACTCCCTGGACGCACTGACGGCCGTCACCAAGTGGGTCACCAAGGGCCAGGCACCCGCAAGCCTCACCACCAAGTCCCTCGACAAGGACGGCAATACGACCGCTGAGCGCCCTGCCTACCCCTTCCCCTATGTGGCGAAGAAGACCACGGGCGACGACTACACCCCCGTACGGTCGCGGGCGGAAGCGAACCTCACCCTGAACTGGTTCGGCTCGTTCCGATCCGGCTACGAGACCGTCGGCAACTGGGTCGGCGGGAAGTGGGTGGTGTCGAAGGGTAAGGCCTGACGAGACCCGGCCGCGTACCGGCCGAACCTGGAAGTGCCGTCCTGCCGCAGGGCAGGACGGCGGGCCCCCGCGCAGCCGTGCGGGGGCCCGTTCCGGTTTCGAGCGGCATCAACGTCCTCGCCACCATCGGTGGAAACCGGCTCTCAACGTCTTCGAGATACCCGTCGAAGGGCGCCTGGACTCCGGGGAGAACTTCTCCGACAGATGCGCCGCAGCGTGGGTTGCATTCGACTGTTGTGGCAGCTCACAGGGGTTAAGGCAGAGCCATAAGTGCCTCTTATCGAGAGCATACGGAAAGCGACTTGGACTCGATCGGGCGGCAGCTTCTAGCTTGTGTCTCACAGCACATATCGAGCCGGAGGAGATCGACATGGCCACCTTGAATTCCTCACTTCACCCGATAGAACCCCATCGCATGCGCGCTGCCATGGCGAAGGTTCCGACCAGTGTCGCAGTCGTGGCCGGAGACCCGGATGGTCGGGCGGCGATCGTCGTTGGCTCCTTTGTGTCCGTTTCGCTGGAGCCTTCGCTGGCCGGATTCTTCGTGGACCGATCCTCGACCAGCTGGCCCAAACTACGGGCTGCTGAAATTCTCGGGATCAGTGTTCTTTCGTCCCGCCAGCATTTCATGTGCGACAAAATCGTGCGCAAGCACGAGGATCGATTCGATGAAGTGCATTGGACACATGGGCCGTTGGGGTCTCCGCTCCTTCCGGGAGCGGTCGCGCACATTGAGTGCCGAGTCGAACAGGTGTCATCGGCGGGAGACCACGAACTCGTCCTGGTCAGGGTGGTCGGCTTGTCCGAAGGCGAAATCGCGGACCCGCTGGTTTTCCACGATCGCGGGTACGCGGGCCTGGCCGCACGCTGATCCCCGACCGACGGGCCGCTCAGCTGTGCCGGCGCCCTCAACGACGCCTCATGGAGCGGGACATCGTGACCTGCGGTGGGGCCAGAGTCCGAACCAGGTCGCCGGCCGCTTGAAGCGGGAGTTCGAAGACGCCACCGTATCCGTCGTGGAAGGCGTCCTGTCGCCCGGCGGACAGACCCTCTCGCACGAGGCCGTCTACGCCTGGATCCAGTCCCCGCCCAAGGACGAACTAGCCTGCCACGGCACCCTGTTGCCCTCCGGGAGCACCCGGAGCGTGGCGCCCTGACTGTGCCGCCCCCACGACCCCTGGCCGTCGCCCGCCAACGGTGTCATCCGCCGTCACTCAAACTCCCTCCTATAGAAAGCAGGAGCACTCATGACAGTTGAATTCGGTTGGTTCATTCCCACAATGGGCGACACTGCCGCACACGGAGTGGCCGAGGCAGCCATCCCTCAGAGTATCGAACTGTTCACGAACGTTGCACAAACCGCGGAGGACGCAGGATTCGAATACATTCTCGTCCCCGTGCAGACCAACTGCTACGACGCCTACATCACTTGTGCCATGGTCGCGGCGAAGACGAAGAAGATCTCTCCTCTGCTGGCAGCCCGCGGAGGATTCATGGCACCGACACTGATGGCCAAGATGATCTCTACCTTCGATCAGCTCAGCCAGGGACGTGTTCGCATCAACCTCATCACCGGCGGCAGCTCTGTCGAGATGGCAGCTGATGGGATGTTCCATGACCATGACCAACGCTACGCGGTACTCACCGAATCGCTCGAGGTCATGAAGGAGGCGTGGACGGAAACCGAGCCGTTCGACGTCGATGGCACGTTCTTCAAGGCCAACGGTGTCAATGTCCTCCCCAAGCCGTACCAGACGCCATACCCGCCCCTGTATCTCGGCGGGCTCTCGCCGGCGGCGAAGGAGCTGTGCGCGAAGCACGCGGACGTGCATCTGTTCTGGGGCGACACTCCGGACAACATCGCCAAGCTGGTAGCAGAGATGGACGAGCGCGCCGCGGCCGAGGGGCGTTCCCTCCGGTACGGGATGCGCTTGCATGTCGTCGTGCGAGAGACCGAGGACGAGGCGTGGAATGCCGCGCACGCGATTATCGCCAACGCCGCTGACGGTCCCAGCGAGACCAGCGTCAAGTGGGACCAGTCCACGGCCAATCTTCGGATGAAGGAACTGGCAAAGGCAGAGAATCACCTGATCGCAGACCACTTGTGGAGCGGAATCGCCAGTGTTCGTGAGGGGTCGGGCGTGGCCATCGTGGGCAACCCGGAACAGGTGGCCGCCACAATTCGCGAGTTCATGGCGGCCGGGTGCTCAAGTTTCTGCCTGTCGGGTTACCCGCACGCCGAGGAAGCAGAGCGCTTCGGCCGGCTCGTGATGCCGCTCTTCGCCGATGAACTTGCCGAGCGTGGTGTGGAATTGGCAAGCGTCTGAGTCGGACGTCCCCCAACGTCATCGAGGAGATGTACATGTTGCTGTCCGATACTGCCGCTTGGGCAGGACAAATCTTCGTGGACGGTTGGTCTGTCGGAGGCGGTGGCACCCGCGACGTCGTCGAACCAGCCACGGGAAACCGGATTGCACGGTGCGGCAATGCGTCGGTGGAAGATGTCTTTCGTGCATCCACTTCCGCCGCCGAGGCGCAGCGGTCATGGGCCGCGTTGCCCCCGGAGCAACGAGCAGCGATCCTGCGCCGAGCCGGCTCGATCATCGAAGAGAACGCCGCGGAGATCGCGCAATGGATCATCCGCGAGAGCGGATCCGCTTCCGCCAAAGCAGAGCACGAGACACGCTCCGCGGCCGCGGAGTGTTTCGACGCCGCGGGACTGCCGAGCCATCCGGCAGGTGAGGTGCTGACGTCCAACGAGGACAGGTGGTCCTTCGCGCGTCGCCGGCCGGCCGGCGTGGTCAGTGTCATCGCCCCGTTCAACGTCCCGCTGCTACTGGCAATGCGATCAATCGCACCTGCACTTGCGCTGGGGAACAGCGTGCTGCTCAAACCGGATCCGCGAACCACGATGTGCGGCGGAGTGGTACTTCTGCGCGTCTTCGAAGAGGCAGGGCTGCCCGCGGGCCTGCTCCAGTTGCTGCCTGGGGGCGCAGATGTTGGAGCAGCGGTGGTCGAGGCGCCGGAGGTGCGCATCATCTCCTTCACCGGCTCGACACCGGCCGGCCGAAAGATCGGTGAGACCGCTGCCCGACTCCTCAAGCGCGCCCACCTCGAACTGGGGGGAAACAACGCGCTCGTGGTTCTGCCTGGAGCAGACGTTCCCAAGGCGGCGTCCGCGGGCGCCTTCGGAACGTTCAACCACCAGGGGCAGGTCTGTATGAGCACCGGCCGTCACATTGTTCATGAGTCGCTTTATGACGAGTATGTGACGGCGCTGGTCGAAAAGGCGGAGAAGCTGTCGGTCGGCGACCCTGCCGCTACGTCCGCCGACCTGGGTCCGATAATCGACGAAGGTCAGTTGTCTCGAATCGACGAGATCGTGCGACGTGCGGAGCGCGCAGGTGGACGAATCGCAACAGGCGGCACATTCGACGGATTGTTCTACGCGCCCACTGTGATGGTGGACATTACCCGGAACAATCCGGCCTGGCGCGAGGAGGTCTTTGGGCCGGTAGCCCCTGTCCTCACATTCTCCTCCCTCGATGAAGCCGTCGATCTCGTGAACGACAGTGAGTATGGGCTTTCGGTCGGAATCCTCGGCAACGTCGACGATGCCATGACCCTCGCCGACAGGATCGACTCCGGCAAGATTCACATCAACGAGCAAACGGTGAACGACGAGTCCAATGCACCGTTCGGCGGCACTCGCGCATCGGGGAATGGAGCCCGATTCGGCGGCGCGGGCGCGAACATCGAGGCATTCACCGAGACGCAATGGCTCACGATGCGGCCAACTACCGCCCCATACCCCTTCTGATGAACGGGAGTCCCCAGAGGGGCGTGTGGCCTGCATCCTCCGATGGGCGGCGCGGCGCACCGTATTGGCCAACCATGAGAATTCTCAAGTGCTGCACAGGCATATCTTAGGGAGGGTTGATGAGCGTTACGACCATCGATTCTGAGCCAACGAGTGATGTCTCCACGACCCGGCGGGTCGTGACAGCGGCCACGGTCGGCACTGTCGTCGAATACTTTGACTTCGCCGTATACGGCTACCTGTCGACGACCTTGGCTCTCGTGTTCTTCTCTCAGCGCGACTCCTCAACGGCACTGATGGGGACTCTCGCGACACTGGCCGTGGCGTTCGCGGTGCGACCGATCGGCGCGATCGTGTTCGGCCACGTCGGAGACCGATGGGGACGACGCACATCGTTGCTTTCCACTCTGCTGGTGATGACTGGCTCGACCGTCGCAATCGGTCTGCTTCCCGGCTACTCGAGTATCGGGGTCATGGCAACCGTCGGGCTTGTGCTACTGCGCTGCATCCAGGGGATGTCCGCCGGTGGCGAGATTGGAGCGGCGGTCTGCTTCGTGGGCGAACACGTCGAGCCGCGCCGACGGGGTTTCTACACCGGGTTCACTCAGCTCGGGGTGGTCATAGGAACACTCTTCGGCTCTGCGGCAGTTGCCGTCATCGCAGCCGTGGCGTCGGAACAGGCGACAGTTGATTGGGCGTGGCGGATACCCTTTCTGCTGGCCGTTCCGATGGGTACTATAGGAATCTATGTACGCCTTAAATTGGAAGAATCTCCCGATTTCAAGCGTGCGATTGCCTCAAAAGAGACTCCGCCCCTGCCTGTCAGGGGACTGCTTCAGAACCACCGCGGCGCGCTGCTTCGCACGATCGGCATTGCGACCACGAGCGTTGCGGGCTATTGGGTGGTATATGTCTACATGGCCGTCTACCTGCAGAAAAGCCTTGACTACAGTCTAGGTGTGGCCATGGGCTCGACCACGGTCTGTCTTTTGGTGTCGGCGGGAGCGATGCTCCTGTTCGGTAAGTTCACCGACCTCTTTGGCCGCCGTAGGACCTTCAACGCCTCCGCGATTGCCCTGTTCGTACTGGTTTGGCCGCTGATCAAGGTGATGCAAGTCGGCTCAATTCCGTTGGCGATAGCCGCTCACGCCTGCCTGGGTGTCCTCGCCGGCGGCCTCATGCCGGTCATCAGTGCGGCCATGCCTGAATCGTTCCCGACATCTGTCCGTGCCACGGGAATGGGGCTAGGGTTCAACATCGCGAACATCCTCGCCGGTGGAACTGCCCCGTATGTTATCGCCCAGTTGACGATGTGGTTTCCGGGTATCGACATCCCGGCTTTCTACGTCATGTTCTTCGCGGTGGTCGGTTTGATTGCGGCGCAATCCCTCCCGAGGACCGAGGGTCTCGCCTTTCGTGAGATCGATCGCCGGCTGTCCCTGTAGAGGGCGGTGTCACTGCGAAAACTTGAGGAGGCAGTTCCATGGAAGTCCGCCAGGCCAGCCACTTTCTGGCTATCGCAGATCATGGCACGATGGGGCGGGCTGCCGAACACCTACACCTCTCCCAACCCGCACTCTCACAGTCGCTTGTGGCTCTGGAGCGTGAAGTCAGCGCAGTATTGTTCGAGCGATTCACTCGAGGGATGAGATTGACCACTGCGGGTGAGGCGCTGCTGCAACCCGCCCGCAGGCTCGTGGACGCAGGCATACGTGCGAAAGCCGCGATTGACGGTATCAAGGACTCTCCAAGAGGGGAATTCCATATAGCCGCGATGCCCGCTCTCGCGGCCGTTCCCGTGTCTCAGTGGATCGCTCGGTTCCGGGAGCGGTACCCTAAACTTTCCGTACATTTCGGACCGTTCACCGGGGAAGAGCCCATCGAGCGTTTCCTTGATCGTGGCCCAGTGGAACTGGTGATCAGTCACTACGACAACGCGACCCCGAGTTCGATCCAAAAGTTCTCGGCAGGAATGCAGGGTATGGTGGTGGCGTTTCCGCCGAACATGGTGGTTCCTGACGCCCCTCTCATCACTATCGAGCAGCTCGCTCATTATCCGCTCATAGTCAGCCCCCCGAACACGTCCATGCGACGTGTGGTCGAGCGTGCATTCGCCGATGCGAATCAGGTCCTCACCGTGGCGGTCGAGACACAGCTGATGGATTCCTTCGCATCGCTGGTGGCGGCCGGTGCCGGCTGCGCTTTGCTGCCCCTGCAGATTGTCGAGACTCTCCACCGGCTGGGCGTTACTACCCGCCATCTCGACATCCCGATCACGCGGACCTATTCGTTGTTGTACCGAAAAGATCAACTCTCCTATGCGGGGCAGGAGTTTGCGCGAATGGTTCTGTCCGAAAACGGGAGTTGAACCGGCCCGTCCCCTGTAGCGGGTGTTCCCGGCGACGGTGATCCGCGAGGTCGGTTGAGGCCCGCTGTCTACCCGTGCAGTGTTTCCCGGTAGCATGTCCTGCATGACAGGACGTGAGTCGAGTGCCGTGCCCGCCGCCTCCTCCGGGCAGTACCGGGAGCGCAATTCCACCGCCGACAAGGCGCTGGACATCCTTGGGCTCTTCTCCGACGAGCGGCTGTCGTTGTCCGGCCAGGAGGTGGCGCAGGCGCTGGGCACCGCGCGGTCGACCGCGTACCGGTACCTGCAGAGTCTGGTGGCCGGCGGGTTTCTCGAGGAGGACCCGCGCGGCGGGTTCCGGTTGGGGATGCGGGTGCTGGAGCTGGCCCGCCTGGCCCGCAGGCGCTACGGGTTGTCCGAGATCGCGGTGCCGGTCATGGAGAAGCTGTGCGAGCAGGTGCAGGAGACCGTGCTGTTGACCCGCCGCTCGGGAACCAGGGCGATCTGTCTGGAGAAGTGCGAGGCCGGGCACGCGGTGCGCATCTCCTACGAGCGCGGCGGCGTTCTGCCGGTCAATGCCGGCGCCGCGGCGCTGGTGCTGCTGGCGTGGCTGCCGAAGGAGGAGGCGCGCCGACTGCTGGAGAGCGAGCCGCTGCAGCGCTTCACTGCCCGCACGCTCACGGATGTCGACGCGCTGCAGGCGCGATTGGCGACGATCCGCCGGGAAGGGCAGTGCGTGACCTGGAGCGAGTTGGACGAGGACGTGCTGGGCGTCGCGGCTCCTGTCTTCGACGCCTCGGGTTCGGTCGTCTCCGCCCTGAGCATCGCGGCACTGGAGCGGAGGGTGCCCGACAGCCGGCTGGAGGAGGTGGTGAGCGCGGTGCGTGAGGCGGCCGCGCAGGTCACCACGCAGCTGGAGCTGGCCACGGCCTGAGAAGCGCAGGTCTTCATTACAACGCATCCCCCGCCGCGGAGCGCTGCTCGGCGACGGGGGAGGGGCCGGGAAGTGACGTGGCGCAGCCGTCAACCGGCCATGTCGGGCTGGGTGGTGACGGGCTGGTAGGAGGCGCCGCCCTCTGCCAGTAGCCGGTCGGCCTCGGCGATGATCTGCTCCAGGTCCTGGTCGAGGTCGAGGGACTTGCGGAAGGGCTGGCGCACGTCCTTGTCGATGCGCAGGTAGACCTCATTGCGGTTGCCCTCGGGGTCGAAGAAGTAGATCCCGATGGCGTTGCCGTGTGTGACTTCCTGCTGGACCTGGACGCCTTCGGCGCGGAAGCGGCGGTGGTAGTCGACGATCGTCTCCAGGGAGTCCACGCGCCAGGAGACCTGGTGGGTGAGCAGTGTCCCCATGGGGGCGGTGCGTCCCTTGGCGAGGACGAATTCGTGGTGTTCCTCCTTGGGGCGGGAGGAGAAGAAGACGATGCCGAGTTCCTCGTCCTCGTCGGTGACCGTCAGTCCCAGGACGCGGGTGTAGAAGTCGCGCATCTTCTCCAGGTCCTCGACCCAGAAGCCGGTGTGTCCGAGCTCGACGATGGCCATGGTGTCTCCTTTTATAGGACGGCTGACCTAGCAATCAGTACAGTAGGGAGCCCGGCAGGGGCGGTCAACCCTTGATCTGGCCAAGAGTGTCCGGTACACAGAGACTGCGTTCCTGAATTACGGGACACTGTTCCGTGCCGCGGCGTACACCCTCCCCACGGCACGACGGAGAAGGGAAACCCCTCGTGAAACGCGAAGAACCGACCGTCGACGTGGTCGTCGTCGGAGCCGGCCCCGTCGGTATGACGGCAGCCGCCCTCCTGGCGGCCCGCAACCTCTCCGTCCTCGTTCTGGAAGCTCAGGCCGAACCCGTCCCCGAACCCAAAGCCATCAGCATCGACGACGAATCCCTGCGCACTTACCAGGCCGCAGGCGTGGCCGACCGGATCCTGGAGATCGTCGTCCCCGGCACCGGAACCGTCTACTACGACACCGAGGGCAGCCCCCTCTTCCAGGCCACCGGACCTGCGCCCTACCGCCTGGGCTTCCCCTTCAAGAACCCCTTCGCCCAGCCCGACCTGGAACACGTCCTGCGCCAGGTCCTCGCAGCCTCCCCGCACATCCGGGTGCGCTTCGGCTCCCGCGTCACCGGTCTCGAACGCGACGGTCACGACATCCGCGTCACCACCGTCGAAGCCGGCGGCACCCGGCACGTGCGCGGCCGCTACGTCATCGGCGCCGACGGCGGACGCTCAACCGTGCGCACCCTCCTGGGAATTGACATGGACGGACGCTCCTACTCCGACAGCTGGCTGGTGGCCGACACCCTGGAGGACCCCCACACCCAGCGCTACGCCATGCACCACGGCGACCCCGAACGTCCCCACGTCATCGTCCCCGGCCTGAACGGCCGCTGCCGCTACGAGTTCCGCCTCAAGCCCGGCGAGGCAGCCCCCGGGACCGATCCCGACTTCGCCCTGATCGAGAAGCTCCTCGCCCCCCACCGCACGCTCACTCCCGAGCAGCTCGAACGTGCCGTCGTCTACCGCTTCCACGCCCTCAACGCCCGCCAGTGGCAGGCCGGAAACGTCTTCCTGATGGGCGACGCCGCCCACATGATGCCGCCCTTCGCCGGGCAGGGCCTCAACTCCGGTGTCCGGGACGCCGCCAACCTCTGCTGGAAGATCGCCGGTGTCCTGGACGGCACCCTCCACGAAAGAGCCCTGCACACCTACGGCTCCGAGCGCCGCCCCCACGTCGCCGCCACCATCCGTACCTCCCAGCGCCTCGGCCGGGTGGTGATGACCACCTCCCACCGTCTGGCCGCCGCCCGCGACCGCATCATCGGCCGCATGCTCGAGACCGACGAGGGCCGCAACTGGCTCGAGGAGATGCGCTACCGCCCCGCCACGAGTGCCACCGACGGACTCTCCCGTACCGGCGACCCGGGTGCCGGTACCGCCGTCGGCCAGCCCCGCGCCTTCGACGCAGGCACCAGCCGCGTCCGCATGCTCGACGAACTCCTCGGCAACGAATGGGCGTTGATCGGCGTCGACGTCCCCGCCCACGCCTGGCCCGTGGCCCGGCAAGCCGCAGCACCGGTCCGAGCCCACCCCCTCCACGTCGTCGCCGACCAGACCCTGCCCCGTGACACCGGGACCACCCTGGCCGTCGACGTCGACGGCGGCCTCCTGCGTGAATTCGCCCCGCACCGCGGGAGGTTCCTCCTCGTACGCCCCGACCGGTTCATCGCCGCCACCTGGACGCCGGGCGATGACGAACAGCTCCACACCTGGCTCACCCGCTGGTGCACCACCACCGACGCCCCGCGGCCCCGCCCGCTCGTGGGCGTCTGAACCCCGAAGCCCCTTCCGCCCGACCCAAGGAGAGCAATGCGCTACGTCCGCTACTACGACGACAACGACACCATCCGCGTGGGCGAGTTGAACGGCGACCACGTCACCCCGCTCACTGACATCACCACCATCGACGCCACCACCGACACCGACCGCCTCGCCGCCGCCGACCGCGACACCGGCGCACGCTTCCCCGCCGGAGCCCGCCGCCTGGCCCCTGTCGCCGACCCGCGCCGCGTCTTCTGCGTCGGCCTCAATTACCACGCCCACGTTGAAGAGACCCGCCGCGAACTGCCCACCTACCCCGTGCTGTTCACCAAGTTCGCCTCCGCTCTCATCGGCGCCCACGACGACATCCCCCTGCCCCCTGAGTCCGAACAAGTCGACTACGAAGGCGAGTTGGCCGTCATCATCGGCCGCCCCGGACGCCGCATCACCCCCGAGGATGCCCCCCGCCACATCCTCGGCTACAGCGTCGCCAACGACATCACCATGCGCGACTTCCAGTACAAGACGCACCAGTGGCTCCAGGGCAAGGCCTGGGACAACTCCACCCCGCTCGGCCCCTGCCTGGTCACCCCCGACGAGATCGATCTGGACTCCCAGCGCATCACCACCACCCTCAACGGCGAAGTCCTCCAGTCCTCCACCCTCGACCGCCTGATCTTCTCCATCCCCCAACTCATCAGCACCGTCTCCGGGTTCACGGCCCTCCAGCCCGGCGACGTCATCCTCACCGGCACCCCCGGCGGCGTCGGCCACCGCCGTGACCCTCAGCTCTTCCTCCACTCCGGCGACGAGATCACCGTCGAGGTCACAGGCATCGGCAAGACCCACAACCGGGTCGTGGACGAGAAGTTGTAACCGCATCCCCAACGCGCTGGGCCTCCGCCGCACGCCGGAGGCCCGGCGGGCGGCGCAACTCCCGCATCAGCTGCCGGCGAGGGCACGGACGGTGCGGGAGGGGCTGGGCCGGCCGAGCAGGCCGGCGAGCCAGGTACTCGTCTCGACGAGCTTGTCCAGGTTCACGCCGGTGTCGATGCCGAGACCCGCGAGCTGCCACGGCAGATCCTCGGTGGCCAGGTTGCCGGTGGCGGACTTCGCGTAAGGGCAACCGCCAAGGCCGCCGGCGGAGGCGTCGGCCGTGGTCACTCCGTGCCGCAGAGCCGTCAGGGTGTTGGAGAGGGCCTGACCGTATGTGTCGTGGAAGTGCACCGCGATGTTCTCCACCGGCAGGCCGCTCGCGGTGAGGGCGTCCAGCAATGCGGAGACCCTGCCGGGCGTGGCGACCCCGATGGTGTCGCCGAGCGACAGTTCGGTGCAGCCCAGGGCCAGCATTCGGGAGGCCACGGACACTACTTGCGGAATCGGGACCTCGCCCGTCTTTCAGGCTGGCGACGGTGAGTGCGGCGTGCTCAGCGAGCATGCGGTGCGCCCACACCAGTAACGGGCGCCGCGGCGGATGAGGGGGATGCCGAGTTCGCTCTCGAGTTTGCGTAGGCCGGCAGACAGAGAGAGTTGGGAGACGAAGCACACCTCAGCAGCGCGGCCGAGTGTTGCTCCCGGGCGAGAGCCACCAGGTACTCGAGTTGCCGCAGCACATGCCCCGCCCCCCTGAGCGATCGCGTGGATCAGTGGCTGCACTCCAGGCCCGCAGGCCCGCACCGTGGAGGGCGCGGGCCACTGCTTCGGCGTCTGGATCAGACGCCGGCGAGGGAGACCTCGGTGGACTTGATCAGCGCGACGACCGGAGAGCCTGCAGCCAGGGCGAGGTCGGCCACGGCGTCCCTGGTGATGGCCGCGGTGAGTGTGCCGCCCTCGACATCGACCTTGACGGAGGCCATGGCGCCGCCGACCGCGATGTCGGTGACGGTCCCGGCGATCTGGTTACGGATGGAAAGACCCTGGAGGGGGCCGGTGGCCAGCGAGACCTCGGTGGACTTCACGAGGATCTTGACTTCGGCGCCTTCGGCGAGGCCGAGGTCCTTCACGGACTCGGTGGTGATCGCTGCCGTGATGTCCTGTCCGCCGCCCAGGCGAACCTTGACGGTCGCCATGGCTTCGCCTGTGGTGACGGAGGTGATGGTTCCCGGGAGCTGGTTGCGGATGCTCAAACTCATGGGGTGTTGCCTCACAGGTCTGGGGATGGTGATGAGGGTGCGGTGGCGGGCCACCACCGTAAACGTAGTACGTCCGTGAATGTCCCGTTGGAACCGTCTCATTGAGGGACGCGACCTCGCGGCGTTCGCGGCTGCGATGGCGCGTGGCGGGATCGCCCAGGTCGGGATCCAGGCCGGCCCGCACCGGCTGGTGTCCCTCGTGACCAGGGAGGCCGTCGAAGAACTCGGCCTCGAGGTGGGGATGCGGGCCACGGCGCGCGTGAAGTCGACGAACGTGCACGTCGACCGCGTCTGGTCCGGCCTGGGCCGGACCAGCGGCTGCGTCTCCCGGTTGATCGCCTGCCGAGGCTGTGCCGCGAGCCGCGGATCGTGCGGTACAGCCCCTCCGGCATCGCGACAGGTTTCGGCAAATTCCCACCGCACGGTTCAATGTGGCTCGCATGTGCTGGCTACACGTAGGATTATTCCTGGAATTTGCGACCTATGTAGATGGTGGGGCTGTCGATGAAGGAAGGCATGCTGCCGCCCGGTCAGCGCCTGGCCAAAGGGTGGCCGGTCTCGCACTACGGGCCGGTGCCACGGTTCCGTCCGGATCGCTGGAGGCTGCAGGTCTTCGGCGCGACGGCGAGCGGCGGGACTCATTCCTGGACCTTCGACGAGGTCACTGCCATGCCCAGGGACACCGTGCACGCGGACCTGCACTGCGCTTCGGGTACGAGCACCATCGGACACACCTTCTTCGGCGTGCCCGCCCGTCTCCTGCTGGACCTCGCTCCACCGGCCGAGGGTGTTGAGCACGTCATGGCCTGGGCCGAGTACGGGTACAGCGCCAACCTGCGGCTTGCCGACCTCGCCGCCGAGACCACGCTCATGGCGACCCATCACGGCGGCGAGCCGCTCACCGCCGAGCACGGTTTCCCGCTGCGTCTCGTGGTGCCGCACCTGTACGGCTACAAGGGCCCCAAGTGGCTGCGTGGGATCGAGTACATGACGCAGGACAGGCGCGGATTCTGGGAGGAGCGCGGCTTTCACAACCTGGCCGACCCGTGGGTCGGTCAGCGCTACTCCCACCAGGAGGAGGGTGAAGGGCGGCCGGGCGGCGAAGAAGCGCCGACACAACCTACAAACCGAACAGGGTCGCAGATGCAAGTGATCTGAATGTTCCACCAAGCATGAGCCAGTCCTATGCACAAGTCTGCCTAGCAGATGCAAGATGAAGGCGTAGTTCGGTGCGGTGGGGGTGTGACCGCTCCGGTCAGGTCCAGGCCCACAAGGCGAGGTCTTTCATGGTCATTCGAACTCACGACGGCAGTGCCGGTGATGTCGACTACGGCGCCATCGGCTCCGGTTACTCCTCCTTCCGCCGCCCCGATGCACGCATCGCCCACGTCATCGCCCGGGCCCTGGGCGGCGCCGACACGGTCCTGAATGTCGGCGCCGGCACCGGCTCCTACGAGAACCCCGCGCACACCGTCACCGCGGTCGAGCCGTCCCTGGCCATGCGCGCCCAGCGTCCGGCCCAACTGGCCACCGCCATCGACGCCGTCGCCGAGGACCTGCCCTTCGATGACGATCAGTTCGAGGCCTCCATGGCCCTCTTCAGCGTCCATCAGTGGTCCGACACCGCCGCGGGTCTGCGGGAGATGCGCCGCGTGACCCGCGGCCCGGTCGTCGTCCTCACTTGCGACCCCACCCTCGTACGCGACTTCTGGCTCTACGACTACGCGCCCGACGTTCTCGACACCGAGGCCCGCCGCTACCCGTCCCTGAATACCCTGACCGAAGCCCTCGGCGGCACCGTGACCGTCGAGGCCGTCCCCATTCCGCTGGACTGCACCGACGGTTTCAACGAGGCGTACTACGGCCGCCCTGAGATACTCCTCGACCCTGCGGCCCGCCAGGCGTGTTCGGCATGGAGCTTCATCGACGACCGCGCACGTCAGGAGTTCGACATCTCGCTGCGCCGAGCCCTGGGCTCCGGCGCATGGGACGAAGCCTTCGGCCACCTGCGCAGCCGCCCCGTTTACCGCGGCTCTCTCGTCCTCCTGCGGGCCTTTGCCTGAGCACTCTCCGAGACCACCATCGATACCCCTGGGCACCGACTTCGCTCCTGGTCACCTGCTCGGCAGCGTTTCCGGCCAACTCGGCCTGCGGGCCTTCTTGGAAAGCCGCGGCCACACCCTGGCCGTCACCTCTGACAAGGAGAGCGACGGCAGCGTCTTCGACCGTGCGCTGCCCGACGCCGACGTGGCGATCTCTCAGCCGTTCTGGCCCGCCTACCTGACTGCCGAGCGCATCTCAGCCGTCAAGAACCTCAAGCTGGCCATCACCGCCGGCATCTGCTCCGACCACGTCGACCTCGATGCCGCCATCGCCCATGACGGTGGCCGTCGCCGAGGTCGCGTCCTCCAACAGCATCAGCGTCGCCGAGCACGTCGTGATGTCGATCCTGGCGCTGGTGCGCGACCACCTGCCCTCCCACCACATCGCACGGGAGGGAGGGTGGAACATCGCCGGCCGCATCGGCCAGGCCGTACTGCGACACTTGGCTCCCTTCGACGTCAACCTGCACTAGACCGACAGACCACCGCCTGTCCGCCGACATCGAGGGCGAACTGGGCCTGGTGTTCCACGAGTCGCCGCCGACCTGGTGCCGCACTGCGACGTCGTCATCATCAACGCTCCTCAGCATCCGCCCGCGCCCTCCTGTGTGCTGATGTCCATGGCCCAGGTCACGCGGTCACCGTCGACGAGGTCGAGAACGTCGCCGATCAGCTTCAACAGTTCACGCGGTCGACACCAACCACGCCCTCGCCGCCGCGGTCGACTGACTCGGCGACTCCGCTGTGGTCGCCGCCGGTCAGGCGCCCCGAGGCCGCGCTGCCCGGGCCCAGGGTCAGTTGGCAGGGGTGGCTTCGGCGGCCGGGAGTCGGCCGTTCCTGCGCAGGAACGGATCGCTGTCGGCCACGCGTGCCATGAATTCCACGCCCAACTGGGCTCCGAGCAGGGAGGTGTTGTTGGACCGGACGTCGATCATCGGGTTGATCTCGACGATGTCGAAGCCGACGACGTCGGCGTGCCGGGCGATGCCGAACAGGGTCTGCTTCATCTCCTCGTAGCCGAACCCGTCGGGTTCGGCAGAGGCGCATCCCGGGACGAGCGGCATGTCGAGCACGTCGATGTCCATGCTGACGTACACGGCTGCGCCCTCGGGGATCCTGTCGAGCAGCCGCTCAAGACCGTGCCGGCGGTACTGCTTCATCGTGATGACGTCGTTGCCGTGCTGCCGGGCGTCGGCCAGATCGTCCTGGCTCATCCGCATGCTGCGCATGCCGACCTGCACCATCTGCCCGACCTGCTTCAGGGATGCCATCTGCCGCACCGGGCTGCCGTTGCCGTAGTGGGCGCCGTGGACGAAGGGCCGGAAGTCGAGGTGCGCGTCGAAGTGGATGAGGATGACCGGCTGCTCGTAGGCGCGTACGACGCCGTAGGAGATGGCGTGGTCACCGCCGTAGACGACCGGTAGCGCGCCGGCATCGAGGATCTTGCGCACCGAGCGGGTGACGTTGCTCATCGTCTGTTCGGGGTTGGTGTAGACGATGTCGACGTCGCCGCAGTCGACGATGCGGTTGTTCTTCGTCTCGTGCACGAGGTACCGGCGGTCCTCGTCGAGGTCGTAATAGCCGCCGTGGCGCTGAGTGGGGCCGTACTCGGCGTACCGGACGGACATTTCACGGATCTGGCGTGGTGCCATGCGGGCGCCGGGGTACCAGGGGGAGCCCTCGTCGCTGGGTACGCCCAGGATCGCGATGTCGGCGTCGAGTTCGTCGAGGTCGTTCACGATCGGGGCCCGCATGAAGGACGGGATGCCGGTGAACGGGAGGTTGAGTTTGGCTTCGGACACGGTGAATCTCCAGATGTTCAGCGGAACTGTGGTGGATCGAGGGTCAGTTGAGGGGCGCCGGTGCGGTCTCCGGTTGCCCCTTGACCTTGAGGGGCTCGATGTCGCCGACCATGAAGAGGTAGACGAGGCAGCCGGCGACGGCGACGCCCGCCGCTGCGACGAGGCCTCCGGTGAAGGAGCCGGTCCGGCTGTAGAGGAGACCGATGACGAACGGGCTGGCGACACCGGCGAGGTTCGACAGCGAGTTCTGGAAGCCCTGGATGGTGGAGGCCCACGGCCGGGTCGACACCGGGGCGACGTCGGCCGGCAGCGTCACGATGCTGGAGGTCGCGAACGTGACCCCGCCGAAGGACAGCGACAGCAGGATCAGCGCCATCGCACTGCTGTCGACCACGGCCGCCAGACCGATGACCGACGAGACGAGCATCCCCGCCACGATGCAGGACTTACGGGCGAGCGTCAGGCTGTGACCGCGCCGGACCAGCGCGTCCGTGGCCCAACCGCCCACGAAATTGCCGATGAACGCCGTGATCGCGGGGATCATGCCGAGGATGCCAAGGGAGAGCAGGGAGAACCCGCGGGCCTCCACGAGGTAGGACGGGAACCACGTGATGAAGAAATAGATCACGAAGGACTGGCAGGCGAAGCCCAACGCCATTCCCCAGATCGTTCGGTACCGCAGCAGGTCCTGCCAGCGTGGCTGGGGGGCGTCTGCGGGGGCGTCGGTCTCCTGCGCCTGGCCGGCTTCGATGTGGGCGAGTTCCGCCGCGTTGACCTTGGGATGCTCGCGGGGCTCGCGGTACATCTTGAGCCAGAACACCACCCAGATCAGGCCGAGCGCCCCGGTGATGACGAACGAGCCGCGCCAGCCGACGACCGCGATCAGCGCGGTCACCACGGGGGTGGCCAGCAGCGTGCCGCCTCGTGCCCCGCTGTCGTAGATCCCCGAAGCGGTGCCGCGTTCCTGGCGGGGGAACCACCGCTCCACGACCTTCGTGCACGCCGGGAATGCGGCCGCCTCACCGATGCCGAGCAGCAGCCGGGCACCGATCAGGGTGCCGAGACCGCGGACGGCGGCCATGGCGACCGTGATGAGTGACCACCAGGCAACGGCGGCGGCGTAGAGCATGCGGCTGCCGAAGCGGTCGACGAGCCAGCCCATCGGGATCTGGAACAGGGAGTACGTCCAGAAGAAGGCGCCGAGGAGCAGCCCCGAGAGAGCCGGGTCGATGTTCAGGTCGTGGGTCATGTAGGGCAGGGCGACCGAGAGGTTGGCCCGGTCCACGTAAGAGATGAGCAGGCCGGCGAAGGCCAGCCAGATCATGACCCATCTGACGCGGGAACGGCGCTGGTTGGGAGGGGCGGTGGCAGCCCCGACCGAAGTAGTCATCGCTTCTCCTTCTGGAGAGGGACGTCTGAGCTGCCACAGGGCCACATGGACCGTGCCAACGTCAGGCGACCACCGGAACCGCCGATTCCGCGAGAAGGCGGCCTTTCGATGGCGGGGAGTCTGCCTCGGACGACCGATGTCCGTCAATGGTGACGGACATCGGTCGCCTGTGGGGGACGGCAACCAGGGCTGGCATACTGGCGTCCGAGTGGTTGGAGGCACGGGCCCATGCCCGTTGCCGTCTCCGAATGGGGAGTGTTGTGAGCGAATCGGTACGTGGCGCGTCACCGATGCCGGACCCGCTTGACGACAACGTTGCTGACGCGCTGCTTGTCGTCATCCACGAAGCCGACAGCCCGGTGGGCGCTCGGCAGATCAGCGCGGCGTTGGCCGCACGCGGCCGGACAGTTTCCGAGTCCAGCGTGGCGCGCCGACTGCGTCACCTGGACGCCCGCGAGCTGACCGTGCAGCTGGGGGCCAAGGGGCGTGTCCTCACCGAGGAGGGCGTCCGGGCGGTGGAGCGCCTCCGCCGAGTGTCGCGGAGCGCGAGTCTCGCGTCGGCATCCGAGGTCCGCACGGCTCAGGACGTGGTCCATCTGCTCAAGGCCAGGCGCGCCATCGAACCCGAGGCGGTGCGCGACGCCACGGAGCGGATCTCCGATGTCGATCTCGACGTCCTGCGGAGGGTCGTGGCCGAGCACCATGACCGTGCCAAGGGGGAGAAGCGCCCTCCCCGCGACATCGCTCTGACGTTCCACCGGCTGGTGAGCGGCCCCGCACGGAACCCGCTGGTGCAGGCGATGATCTCGATCGTGCTCGACACCAGTCACGACCGCGTCGAGGCGGCCCTGGACATCATCCTGGAGACGCATCACCACGGCGCCCTCAGCGTGTCCGAGCACGAAGCCATCGTCGAGGCGATGGCCGGGCGTGACGCGGAAGGCGCTGCCGGGTTGATGCGGGACCACCTCGACCGGCTGCTGGGCGAGGTCGACGCGTTCATCGCCCGCTATGACGCCGAGCTTCTCGAACGGCTTCTTCGTTTGCCCTGACACCCGATCTGCCCCTCCCGCATCGGGCGAGAACCGGTGCCACCGCCGTAGTTCTTGCCGAATGCCCCAGTTGCCATGACCGGTAAGATCGTTGCCTGGACACCGTTCCCCGGGCTGGTTCGTGGTGTGCAGGTGTTATCGGTACCGGCGGATGCCTCGACCGGCCCACGCGCGGGCGTGGAGAGGAGATCCATGGTGAGAAGGCTGGATGAGTCGGCCGCTCCCTTGCCCGGGTCGCGGCGGTGGTTGCAGCCGGTGAACGGGCCGGGCAGTGGGAGCGACCCGGAGTTCTTCGCCGCGCGGCCCGATCTGGTGCTCGTCGCCCGGCGTGCGACAGATGCTCTGCCCGGCCGGGGGCTGCGCTACCTGGACATCACTGGGAACACGGTGCGCCGCGTCGCTCTCGACGTGCCGGACGCCGGGCGTGGTGTGGTGCGGCTCGACGTGTACGACTCCGAGGCGCCGTTCGGGCTCACCGTCCGGGAGCTGGAGGTGGCCACCTGCGTCGCCGGCGGGCTGGGAAACCAGGAGATCGCGGCCGTGCTGGCCTGTTCGCGGCGGACCGTCGCCACCCATCTTGAGCACATATTCGCGAAGCTCGGGGTGCGGACCCGTGCGTCCGTGGCGACGCTGATCGCGGCGGAGGACGCCTACGTCGCCCCGCTGCCGACCTCCGCCCTCGTGCTGCCCCCGGCGCTGCTCGGTGTACTCGGTGACCGGAAACCGGCGCCGCGCCCGGCCGTCACCCGGCCGCCCGTGCGGCGGCCCGCGCTCCTTGCCTCCGTGTACCCGGCCGACCCTCTGGCCGGTACCCAGGTGCTGGCGATGCGGCGCGGCGCACGTCTGGCGGTGGGGGAGATCGCGGCGCGTGGTGGGGTGTCCGGTCGTGAGGTCGAGCATGTGACCGTGTCCGCGGCGCCGGGTGAACTCCTGGGAACGGTAAGGGACTTGGCGGAGCGCGGGGTGGACGGCATCGTGTTCGGGAACTTCCCGCTGCCGATCGCTCTGCCGGCGCTCGCCGCGGCCAATGCGTCCGGTACCCCGGTGCTGCACAGCATGACCGGGCAGGCGCTGTCCGAGGGGGTGCGCGCGGACCCGGCCGGTCTCGGGGCCGTCTTCCAGGTCTGCTCCACCGAGTCCGCGTACGTACCCGGGCTGCTGCGCACCGTCCGGGATCTGGAGGACAGTGGTGCGTTCCGGCCGCGGCGTCGGCGGCTGGCCGTGCTGCAGCGGGCGAGCACCTTCGACCCGGGCCTCGTGGAGCGTGTGCAGCGGCAGGCAGCCGAGGCCGACTGGGATCTGGTGTTCCTGGAGTCGGTGGCCGACGACGCGCTGGACTTCGCGGATGTCGTCCACCGCCTTGAGCTGGCGGATCCCGACCTGGTGTCGCTGTCGATCTTCCCGGAACCGACCCTGCGCGCGTTCTTGGAGGCCGCCGCCGGGCTCCGGGAAAGCGCCACGTTCCATGCGGCGTGGTCGCCGGCCGCCCCGGAGTTCTCGCGGCGGCTGGGAGGCCTGAGCGAGGGGCTGCTGTGGTCGACGGTGATCGGTAATGTGGACGGCCCGCTGTGCATGGCGTTCGAGCAGCGGTTCCGTGCCGCGTTCGGTGCCGACCCGGGGCCTGCCGCCGCGGCCGTCCACTACGACATGGTCAATGTGCTGGCGCAGGCGTGGAGCCGGGCCAGCCGACCGTGGGATTTCGCCGCCGTCCGTGAGCAGTTGCGTACGTCGACGTCGTTCGGTGTGACGGGGGCCCACCAGTTCGTGGGGCGGGGCCAGCGCGGCCTGAGCTATCCGGACGAGACGGGCGACCCTGCCCGTGGCCACCCGCACCTCATCTACCGGATCAGCGGTGGCGTCAATCAGCGGCTGGCGCCCTCCACGCCACCCCTCGTCAGCTGAGCCAGTTCGGCGCGGTGAGCGCCCCGATGCCGTCGCCGCCGTCGACTGGAACGGTCCGCCCGTTGACCCAGTTCGCGTCCGGCCCGAGCAGCCAGCTCAACACCGCGGCGACGTCGTCGGGGCGCCCGACCCGCCCGCGCACCGAAGCCTGCGTCAGCGCCTCCACGTACGACCGCGGTACGGGGTTCACGGCCGACTCCACGTCGACGAAGCCCGGTGCCACCGCGCAGCAGCGGATGCCGTCGCGGCCGTGCTCCAGCGCGAACCCGCGGACCAGCGCGTCGAGCGCCGCCTTGGACGCGGCGTAGACGGCCGTCCCGAGCCTGGCTCTGGTGGCGGCCCCGCTGCTGACGAAGAGCAGCGTCCCTGGCCGGCCCTTGGCGTGGCAGCGGCGCACGAACTCGGCTCCCGCGCCCAGCGCCGAGCGGGTGTTCACGGCCATGACCCGGTCGAACAGCTCCTCATCGCTCTCCGTGACCGGCACGGCGGGGAACACGCCTGCCGCGTGCACCAGCGCGTCGAAGCCACCCTGCTCGGCCCAGAGTCGCGCGACATGTTCCGCCACCACGCCGCTACGGGCCAGGTCGATCTCCGGGAGATCCGTGCCCGTGACCGACCAGCCGTCTGCCGTGAGCCGGTCCACCACGGCGCGCCCGATGCCCCCGTTCGCGCCGATCACCAGCACCGAACGCCGCACAGCCGTCACGCCCCGACCAGCGCGGGCCGCACCCGGCGCGCCACGTCGACGCACCGCTCGAACGTCACGTCCAGCTCTTGGCAGCCGGTGATGAAGCGCTCGAGAGCTGCCATCCGCGCGCCCCGGCCCACGACCTGCGGGTGCAGTGTCACCGTCACCACCCCGTCGGGCACGGTCTCCGTCATGTAGCGCACATCGCGCAGGAACCGGTCGAACATCGCGTCGGCGTCCTGGAGTCCGGGCATCAGGAGCTGCGGGGTGCGGACGTACTCCAGGTGCGGATAGTCGTCCAGCGTCCAGGACACTGGGAGTTCGACCACGGCCGAGTCGGGGCCGAACCGGAACGGACCGTCGGCCGGGCAGCGGTCGCCGGAGCGCGCGACGTAGGGCTCGAAGTCGGTGCCCATCAGGGACGAGTCGTAGACAATGCCCAGCTCAGTGAGGATGTCGACGGTGTGCTCGGTGAAGTCCCAACTGGGGGTGCGGTGCCCGGCAGGCGGGGCACCGGTCAGCTTCTCGATCAGCGCCGCCGAACGGCGGTTGACCGCGAGTTCGGTGTCCCGGTCCAGCGTCGACACCGGTTCGTGGGCGTATCCGTGCAGCGCGATCTCGTGCCCGGCCTCGGCGACCGCCGCGCTCTGTGCCGGATACGTCTCCAGGGTGTGGCCCGGAATGAAGAACGTGGTCGGTACCTCCGTGCGGCGCAGCAGGGCCAGGATGCGATCGATGACGTAGGCGCCGAACTCGCCCCGGGAGACCGGGCCCGGCGTGGTCTGGCCGCGCGCCATCCACAGCGATATGGCGTCGAAGTCGAAGGTCAGACAGACAGTTCCGCGGCTCATGCGTACGTCTCCTCGCTCTGGGCGTTGAGGGTGTCCTTCGGAAGGAACTCCAGGGGCGCCGGGGTCTGGTCCTGGAAGAGGGTGTCCAGTTCCCAGCGTGCGTATCCGTGCCGGCTGGGCGGCCCCGGCGCGATCCACAGCACCCGGTCGGTCAGGTCCATGACCACGGAGTAGACGGTCGCGTTGCGCTCGCCCTCCGGGACGTCGGGGTCGGGGTGACGGCAGATGCCGTCCGGGAAGGACCACTCGTCGCGCAGGGTGGTCACGAGATCGGCGACGCCGACCCGGCGCTCGTCGAGCGCGGGTTCCAGCAGGTGCCTGGCCCGTACGGAACGCAGGACGGTGAGTGCGCTGGTCGCCGCCTTCTTGTCGTGCAGCGGCAGGGGTGACTCGAAGTGGTTGGCGTGGGCGATCAGCCCGTTCTCGGGCAGCAACGTTCCGAAGACGCCCGGTGCCAGTTCGAAGTCGACGGCCTCGCCGCCCGTGCCGTCGGCGAGCATGATGTTGCCGGACGAGATCCGTTCGACGGGCAGCAGCTTCTTGTGCGCGCCGGACATCGTCCGTGCCTGCAACGCCCCGCGCAGCAGGTAGTGGTACGGGACTCCGGCGCCGCCTTGGTCCCGGTCGGACACCAACAGGTTGGCGCACACCCCGAGCCCGGCGGAGTTGAGGCCGCTCTTCGCGAGCATGCCCGCCTCGGCCAGGGACAGCACACTGAACCCGGTCTCGTCGCGGGTGGCGAGCAGGAAGGTGACCTCGGCCTGTTCGGGGTGCCAGTCCCAGTTCTGGGCGAGCAGGGTGTGCCCGTTCTCGGTGTGCCGCGGCAGCACCGACAGGGAGGTGCAACCTTCGTCGCGGTAGCCGGTGCCGTACAGCATCTCCGTGCGGGCGTTGAGCGCGGCGAGCCGGTGGGCGGGCTGGCGGGCGCCGGTCGCCATGCCTTCGAGCATCGCGGCGATCTCGGGGGAGTACGACGCGGCGATGTCCAGGTAGATCCGTCCCCAGCCGTCGATGTCGGCGTCGCTGAGCCCGGCGTCGTCGCGGAACCGGCCCATGTAGGTGTCGAGGCTGCGGGCGATGAGGTCGGCGGTGGCCAGGCCCAGGTCCTCGCCCATCTGACGGTAGCTGCCCTGGACGACGATCAGCCGCGGGTCCTGGTGGGAGGTCGGGGTCGCTGCGGACACGATGGCATCTCTCATTTCAGTTCGGAGCGGTAGGTCTCGGGCATGCGGCACACGGTGACGAAGGTGATGAGGGCCGCGATCGTCGGCAGCAGCGCCACGGCGACGGCGTTGCCGGTGCGGTCGATGATCAGCGTCGCGATGAAGCCGGCGGTGCCGCCGAAGGCCATGACCGAGAAGTTGTAGCCGATGCCCAACGCCGAGTAGCGGACGTTGGTGGGGAACAGTTCGGCGAGCGCGGCAGGACCTGGCCCGGAGAACGCCGCGATGATCAGCCCGATGACGATCTGGCCGAGGAACACACCTGCGGTGCTTCCCGTCTGGAACACCAGCATGGCGGGATAGCTCAGGAGCACGAGGCCGCCGGAGCCGATCAGCAGCAGCGGTTTGCGGCCGATCCGGTCGGACAGCATGCCGAATCCGAAGATGGCCACGGTCAGCACGACCAGCCCCACGATGTTCGACGCCTCGACGATCGCGGAGTCGATCCCGACCTGCTCACGCAGATGTGTCGGCAGGTACGTGAGGAAGAAGAAGTAGGCGACGGTCCAGCTCACGGTGAAGAAGAAGCCACGGGCCATGGCGCTCTTCTGGGTGCGCAGCGCCAGCCGCAGGGGGCTCGCGCTGGTCTCCCCGGCGGCCTCCTGCTCGCGGAAGGCAGGGGTGTCCTCCAGACCGAAGCGCAGCAGCAGAGCCACGACGGCGGTCACAGCGCCGACGAGGAACGGCACCCGCCAGCCGAAGTCCCGCATGCCCTGCTCGCTCCAGAACAGGGAGTTCAGCGCCACCACACCGGCGGCCACCAGGAACCCGGCAGCGGTGCTGACCTGATTGAGGCTGCCGAACCTGCCGCGAGTGCGCGGAGTCGCGTACTCCACCAGCATGGCCGCGGACCCGGCCCACTCACCGGCGACGGCGAAGCCCTGGAACAGCCGCAGCACCACCAGGAGCACGGGGGCGGCGACCCCGATGGTCCGGTAACCGGGCAGCAGCCCGATCAGGACCGTCGCCGAACCCATGAGGATCACGCTGGCCAGCAGGGCGGGCCGACGGCCCATCTTGTCGCCGATGTGCCCGAAGAAGACCGTGCCGAGCGGACGGGCCAGAAAACCGACGGCGAACACGGCGAAGGTCGAGAGCATCGACGACACGGAGCCACCGCCGGAGAAGAACGCGGCACTCAGATACACCGCCGAGTAGGCGTAGACGAGATTGTCGTACTGCTCGAGCAGGTTGCCGATGCTGCCGGAGACGACCGCTCGCAGCTTGAGGCCGGTTCTGGGGCCGGTGTCGACGGCTGGTGCCTCGGTCGTTGATGCCTTCATGATCTCTCTTCTCGCGAGGGTCTCTTGAGGGGGCGCAGAGGGGCACTTGAGGAATGCGGGGGAACGCGGCGCAGGTCAGGCGGCGGCGAGATAACCGCCGTCCACGGGCAGCAGCACGCCGGTGATGAACGAGGACTCGGGCCCGGCGAGGAACGTGAGTGCGTGTGCCAGTTCGTCGGTCTCGCCAGGCCGGGTCATCGGGGCGCCGTCGACGCGCGCCCGCAGGGCCTGAGGCGGCAGGTCCTCCAGGAGCGCGGTGCGGAAGACACCGGGCAGCAGGGCGTTGACGCGGATGCCGCGCGGAGCGAGCTCGACGGCGGCCACCTTGGTGAGCTGGTGCACCGCGGCCTTGCTCATCTGGTACGCGACCGAGGACGGGACCGTGCCGTCGCCGGCGGGTGGGGTGGTGACACCGTAGATCGAGCCGACGTTGATGATGACACCTCGGGTACGGGCCAGGTCGTCGGCGAAGGTCTTGATGCCTCGCCACGGGCCGAACGCGTTCACCGCCAGCACGCGCGTGAAGTCCTCGTCGCTGGTGCCGAGCAGGTCCGCCCGCGCGCTGACACCGGCGTTGTTCACCAGCAGGTCGACCGGCCCGAACTCGCGGCGGACAATGTCACGCAACCGGTTCCACGACGCGGGATCGGTGACATCGAGGTGCACACGGTCCGGCCGCTCTCCGCCCTCCGCGTACTGGACGTCGGCACGCACCACGAGGGCTCCGAGGCGTGCCAGCCGCTCAGCGGCGGCGGCACCGATACCGCCGGCCGCACCCGTGATCACTGCGGTTTTGCCGTCCAGCCCATGGCCACCACTCCTGCTGCTGTTCATGCAGGGGACAGTAGGTCTGGCCGCAGGGCACGACATCGGTCATCTGACCGATGCGCGAGTGTGCGCCGAGGTGGGTCAGGGCGCCGCTCTGGGAGCGTCAGTCATGCCTTCTTCCAGTGGTTCGTACGGGCCGATAGGAGTCGTGGACGGAGTCAAGAACGCCCTCGCCGCGAGCCGCGCCGTGCAACCCTCCGCGTACTGCGTGCACTTCCGCCTTCCGCAGGGTTCCAGTGACCACGGTGAGGGGGCCGGTGGTCTGGTGTGTCTCGGGGACACCGCTGTGGTGGGCCAGCAGAGCGAGTACGGGGGACAGGTCCTCTGTTGGAGTTTCGAGGACGAACCGGTCGACGGGTTCACAGATGTTCGTCCCGGCCCGTTGGAGTGCCTCGCGAACCACCAGGTTGGTGGTGCGTCTGACCTCTGCGGCCTGCGGTGCCGGCGGTTGGTAGCCGCTTTCGGTGACGGTGATCCGTGCGTCGGTCACCCGCCAGCCGTGCGGGCCGACCGCCAAGGGCTCGTGGAGGTACTCCAGCAGTGCGGTCCGGTAACCGTCGACGTTGCCGTACACGTGCAGGGGCAGCGTGGACCGGGCCGCGGCGACGACGAGTTCGACTCCGGTGCCGGGCGCGGTCGGTTCCACGGTCACGCCGAGCGTGTAGCTGTACCGGTGGCCGGCGTCGCCCATGCGCAGCGCGGCGCTGGCGGTCGCCGACGGTCGTTCGACGCAGACCACGCCGGTGTCCCGGAAGTCGACGGCGATGTCGTATTCGGCCGCGAGTGTGTCCGCCAGGACCTCCTGTTGCACCTCGCCGTAGATCCTGATCCGTGCGGCACCGCGCTCGGGCCGCAGGCCGATCAGCGGGTCGATGTCCGCGAGTTCGGCCAGGGACCTGTGCAACTCGCCCTGCCGGGCGGGGTCTTGGGCAACCACTCTGGTCTCGAAGCCCGGCTCCGGCAGTGCTGTCGCCGCGGAGGCGGCAGGTGGGCGGCGCCCGATCCAGTCTCCGATCCGAGCGCCGTCGAGGCCCCGGATCCGGACGATCTCACCGGCCGTCGCATGGTCGCACGGCATGGCCCCGCCGGGTTTGAAGACCTCCATGCCCGTTACGGTGGCCGCCCGGTCATCGCCGAGCGACACCCGGTCGCGGACCTTGAGCGTCCCGGTACGCATCCGCACCGTGCACACGCGCTGCCCTTTCGAGCGTTCGACCTTGAACACCTGTGCCGCCGCCGGTGCGTGGTCGTCGGCGGCGGCAACCGGCAGCAGGTCGGTGACGGATTCGATCAGCGGACGGACGCCCGCACCGGTCCGGGCCGAGCCGAACAGAACCGGGTGGACAACACCGGCACGAGCGAGGCGTCCGAGGGCTGCACGGAGCCGCTGCATTCCGATGGGGCGATCGCGGGCGAGCCAGTCCTCGAGCAGATCCTCGTCGTGGTCCGCGAGCAACTCCGTCAGGCGCTCCGACTCGACGGGGTCCTTCCATGCGCATGGTGTGGCCTCGGCTGCGGCCGTGCCGGGGGCGTGCACGTGGCCGAGCGGTACGAGAGCCGTGCTCAGACGGCTCCGGATTCCCTCCAGGACCCTCTCGGGCGCGGCGCCGGCCCTGTCGATCTTGTTGACGAAGAAGACCACGGGGATGCCGAGACGGTGCAGCGCCCGGTACAGCACGATGGTCTGGGCCTGCACGCCCTCCACGGCGGACAGCACCAGGACCGCGCCGTCGAGGACAGCCAGCGAGCGGTCGACCTCGGCGATGAAGTCGGGGTGGCCCGGGGTGTCGACGAGGTTGACGGTGACGTCGTCGATCGCGAAGGCCGCGACGGCGGAGCGGATCGTGATGCCGCGTTGCCGCTCCAGGGACAGGGTGTCGGTCTGGGTCGTGCCGTCATCCACCCGGCCGACCTGTTCGATGGCACCGCCGACATGCAGCAGCGCCTCGGTCAGACTGGTCTTGCCTGCGTCGACGTGGGCCACCACGCCCAGATTGAGCCGCCGGGCGCTGGGCTCCGCGTCGGCGGGACCGGTGTCATGGTGTGCTGGGGCGGGAGAGTGCGGACGGTTCATGGCTCCTCGTGTGCAGGTCGACGGCGACGGCGGGGCACACGAGTTGGCGCATGATGAAGTCCGTTTCTCTCAGGTGGGCACGGCATGGTTGGGCAGGGGCGATGTTCCAAGTGGCATCCGGCGCTGTCAACGCATTAAGGGCGTCCGCTGGAACGGACGCCCCTGCCGTGAGCCGCGTGACAGGCGGCCGTCGAAGCCGCGACCCGTGCGCAGATCGAGGCGCCGGTCGCCGAGCACGCCCATCTCGTGGACCACCACCAGGCCGACCGGCTGCACGATCTCTACGCGCCGATGCATCGCCGAAGGTGTCAGTGGCTCAGTGGTCGGTCTCGAGGTGGAGCTTGAGCAGGTCCACGCCGTAGTCTCCGCCGTTCGGAGTCCGGATGATGGTGTGGATGTGCTGCTGCGTCGGCTTACCTCCCCCCATACCACCACCCGGCCCGCCGGACGGTGCACCACTGGGCTGACCACTGGGCTCACCACTTGGCGGGCCGCCGGCGTTCCCGTCTCCGGGCTTGGAGCCCGACTGGGCACCGGACTTGGTGCCGTACGCGAGCGGTGACTGCGCGTCGTACTCGATGAGCACCACGGGACTGTGCACGCGGTAGTAGAAGGCCGAGGAGTCCTTGGTGCTGCCGAGCCAGTAGAAGTAGGTCGCCTCGATGTGTTCCTCCACCTCCTTCATCCTCACCTCCGCGTGCCCCTCGTCCATGTAACCGATGTAGACCCCGACCAGGTCGAGCAGCTTCTGACGCTGCGCGCTCGTCATCTTCGAGCCGGGCAGACCCGCGTAGGCGAGCTTCAGGTTGTCCTGGCCTGCGCCCGCGATCATGTCGGTGCCGCTCTTCTCCTTCTTGGAGTCGATGACCTTGGCGCGCTGCGCCTGGGACAGCGAGCGGATCATCGTGAGCCCCGCCCGCGTCTCCGGCTTGAAGAGCTGGATCTTCTCGCCCTTGTACGTGGCCTTCGTCGGCTCGGAGCCCATGAACGTCGGCGTCATCACGACCTGGTCACCGAGCACGAAGTAGTTGATCACGACGTGGTGGCCCTCGTACTGGAAACCCCACGGCTTCGTGGTCGACGGGGTGCCCATGAAGGTGAAGAAGTACGCGCCCTCGGTGAGGGTGTCCTTGTTGCCGCCGCTGTACTCGCCGAGGAAGCCGTTGAGCTTCATGATGTTGCGGGTCTGCGTGAGACCGTCGGCCGAGAGGGCCTTGCCGAGCAACGCGTAACCCAACTTCCGCTGAGCGGCGGTGATGTCGCCCATGCGGACGCCCTCGCGCTCGTACCCGTCGACATTGCTCCAGGCCAGCCACTCGTCGTCGTCCACGTCGAACGTGCACGAGCGGCGCTGCTTCGCGGAGAGCCCGTCGAGGAGCTTCTGCGCGGCCTGCACCACGGCCGTCGTCGAGACGCCGGTGGAGTGGACCGAGTACAGGTCGTCGACGACCTTGCCATCGGTGGTCAGACCCTTGAAGTCGTCGTACTTCACCTCGGCGGCGCCCGGCCCCATGCCGCCGGCGCCGCCTCCCGGCCCGCCCGGTCCGCCCGAGGGCATCCCCGAGGGCTGACCGGAGGACGCGGAGGCCTGCGCGGAGTCGGAGGAGTTCGCGGAGCAGCCGGTCATGGTGGCGACGGCGGCCACACCGCCGGCGAGCAGTGCCTTGTTCATGAACCAGCGGCGGGTGCGCTCGACTTCAGGGCTGCGGGGTACGTGTCCATGCATGCCCGCAGCGTTCTTGACCTGTCCATGCACAGGGTATGAGCAAGCTGTCGCCCTCCTGTGAACGGCTGTCGGCCCAGGTGCGCTGCGTCAGGGGTGTTGGCCCGCGACGCCCACCTCCGTCAGCGTCGAGCGATCCTCCGGTACCTGCTGATCGCCAAAGGCATGAAGATCGCGATGATGGCGCATGCGCACAACAGGGCGTATGCGGTGGCGTGTTGGACGGGCCAGGAATGAGGTGGCGTTATCGCCGCCGGCGCCTCGTTCGCGAAGAGGGAACGGGTCGCGGTGGCGGTCGCCGACACGGGGTTCCACTCTGCGATGGTGCGCAGCGGGCCGGGCATCGTGGTGATGGAGACGAAGGCGCCGGAGACGAAGGTGACGGGGAACAGCCAGATGAGTCCGGCGCTCTGTGCGACTTCGACGCTGCGGGCCATGAGCCCGATGGTCGCTCCGACCCAGGACATGGCGAAGGCGAACAGCAGGATCAGGGCGTAGGCGGTCACAGCCCCTGCGACGGAGCCCTCGATGCGCCAGCCGACCAGCAGTCCGCACAGGGAGGTGACGATGAGGGTGACGGTGCTCATGGCCAGGTCGGACAGGGTGCGGCCGAGGATGACGGAGCCGCGCGGCATGGGCAGTGCGCGGAAGCGGTCGATCATGCCCTTGTCCATGTCGGCGGCGAGCCCGATGGCTGTGAACGAGGCGTTGAACGTCACGGCTTGGGCGAAGATGCCGCCCATCAAGAACGTGCGGTACTGGGCGCCACCGAGGCTGCCTCCGAAGACGTAGGCGAGCAGCAGGACGAACATGAGTGGCTGGATGAGTGCGGCGATGACCGCTCCCGGTGTGCGGCGCAGGTTGATGAGGTTGCGCTCGGCGATCAACAGGCCGTCACGGGCCGGGCGGAGCAGGCCGGTCCGTTTGTGCGGGGCCAGGTTCATCGTCGCCATGCGTGGGCTCCCTTCTTGCGGCCGGTGCGGCTCCGTCGTCCGTCGCGGATTTCCGGCTGTGCGCTTCCGCCGGGTCCGTCGAGCTGTACGAGTTCCTCTGCATCCGGCATGTCCGTGGAGGTGGGGCGGGTCTGAGGTTTGCCGGTCAGTGCGAGGAACACGTCATCGAGGGTGGGGGGCGCCAGCGACACGTCCCGCACGGTGAGCCGTGCCGACTGGAGGGCGGTAAGGGCCTGTTGCAGGTCGGCGGCGCCGTTGTCGGTTGCTATGGAGACCAGCCCCGTCCGTCGGTCCACCTCCGGTTGGTACGGGCTCAGCCCTGCCAGGAGTTCGGCGATCGCCGCGGTGGTTCGTGCGTCGGCGGGGCGGAGGGTGATGCGGTCTCCGCCGACGGCGTCCTTGAGCTGGTGCGCGGTGCCTCGGGCGATGACGCGGCCGTCGTCGATGACGGCTATGGAGTCGGCGAGTTGGTCGGCTTCCTCCAGATACTGGGTGGTGAGCAGGACGGTGGTGCCGTCGGCCACCAGGTCGTGCACGGCTTGCCAGGTGTCGGTGCGGCCGCGCGGGTCGAGCCCGGTGGTGGGCTCGTCGAGGAAGACGACGGCAGGGCGTGCCATGAGAGCGCCGGCCAGGTCGAGACGGCGGCGCATGCCGCCGGAGAAGCTGCCGCTGGGCCGGTCGGCTGCCTCGTTGAGCGTGAACCGGTCGAGCAGGTCACCGACGCGGCGGCGACCTGCTGTGCGGCCCATGCCGTAGAGCCGGGCCACGAGGTAGAGGTTCTCGCGGGCGGTGAGCCGCTCGTCGACGGCGGCGTACTGCCCCGACAGGCCGATGCGTTCGCGCACGGCTTCCGGTGCCTCGCACACGTCGTGGCCGGCGACGAGGGCACGGCCCCCGTCCGGGCGGAGCAGGGTGGTGAGGATGCGCACCGTGGTGGTCTTACCCGCGCCGTTGGGGCCGAGGAGGCCGAGTACGCTGCCCGCCGGCGCCCGCAGGTCGATGCCCGCGAGTGCCTGGCGGTTCCCGAAACTGCGCGTGAGGCCCTCCGCCACAATGGTGTCCTGCCCTCTGGGGCGTGCCGCCCCCCGACCCGTGTGTTCGTGGTGCGGGAGGGGCTGCCTGAGCGGGCTGAGCAGACGCGTTCCTTGTGCGCTCACCGCGATGCCAGAGCGCTGCGGGGCGTGAGATCCGTCCAGTGGACGTCGACGTAGGCGACGCATGCCTCGCGGGTCGTGGGTCCGTGGACGACGTGCCAGCCCTCGGGGACGTCGGCGAACTCGGGCCACAGGGAGTGCTGGCCCTCGTCGTTGATCAGGACACGGTGCTGGATGGCGGGGTTGTCGAACGGGTTGGTCATCTGGGGGGCTCTCTTTCGTGACGGTGGAGTGAGTGGTTCAGGTGGCGCGCAGTGCCGCGTCGAGGACGGGGCCGATGAGGGCCCGCGAGTCGGGGCGGAGCATCTGGGCGTGGCCGCACGGCACGTCGTGCACCTGGAGGGTTCCGTCGATGTACGGATCCCACAGGGCAGGCACGAGACCGTTCGCGGGGTCTTCCTCCGTGGCGCGGAAGAAGAGCACGTCACCGCGGAAGGCGCGCGGTGCGTAACTGCGCATGAGGCGGGCCTGGGCGGCGAAGTTGCCGACCATCGCCTCGATGGTGGCCGGCTCCAAGGCGCCGAGAGGACTGCCGGTGTCCCGCAGCGCGTCCCGCACTGCTGACGCGTCGAGCGGGGCGTCGGCGTCCCAGGCGGAGATGTCGAGGCCGAGCGCGGTGAGCAGGGCGCGGAAGACGACATCGCGGCCGGCGTCCTCCAGACCGTCGGCGGGCGGCACAGGGAAGGCATCCATCACCGCCAGCAGCGCCACCTCCTCGTCTGCTGCCTGGAGTTGGACGGCGATCTCCTGGACGACGTTGCCGCCGAAGGACCAGCCGAGCAGCCGGTAGGGGCCGTGCGGCTGCACGGTGCGCACCTGGTCGATGTAATGGGCGGCCATCGCCTCGATGCTCTCGGGGAAGGGCCGGGTGCCATCCAGGTTGGGTGTCTGGAGTCCGTAGACCGGCCGGTCGGCGACGTGCTGCAGCAGCCCGGCGTAGGACCAGGCCAGACCGCCGGCCGGATGCACGCAGAACAGTGGCGCGAGGCTGCCGCTGACGCGCAGCGGCAGCAGGGAGTCCAGGTCCGCCTCCGCGCGGGCGTCGCCGGACTCCGCCTCGCGTCGAGCCAGCGCGGTCGCGAGACCGGCCGGGGTGGGAGCCTCGAACAGCGCCCGGATGCCCAGGTCCGTGCCGGTGGCGTCACGCACCTGGGCCAACAGACGTGCTGCCAGCAGGGAATGGCCGCCCAGCGCGAAGAAGTCGTCGTCGGCCCAGCACCGTTCCATGCCCAGAACCTCTGCGAACAGCGCACACAGAAGGTCCTCACGAGGCCCGGCCGGAGGCCGACCCGCGCCACGGGCTCCCTGCCCGTCCCGGGGTGCCGGAAGGGCTCGACGGTCGAGCTTGCCGCTCGCGGTCAGGGGGAGCGAACCGAGCGGGACGAACGCGGCAGGGACCATGTACCCGGGCAGTTCGGCGGCGACGGCCGCGCGCAACCGGTCCAGGTCGTGGCCGTCCGGACCGAGTGGCCCGGCGTCGTCGTGGGGCACCACGTAGGCGACCAACTGCTCCGTACCGTGCGCCTCCTGAGCGCCCACCGAACGCAGCACCACTGCCGCCCGTGCGATGCCGGGCTGTCGCTCGAGTACAGCGACGATCTCATCGGGCTCCACCCGGAAACCGCGTACCTTCAGCTGGCCGTCGGCCCGGCCCGTGAACTCCAGTTGGCCGTCGGTGCAGCGGCGTACGAGGTCACCGGTGCGGTACATCCGCTCGCCCGGCGGGCCGAACGGATCCGCGACGAAGCGCGCGGCGCTCTCGGCGGGACGTCCGAGGTAGCCGCGTGCCAGACCGGCGCCCGCGAGGTACAGCTCGCCGGTCGCGTTGGGTGCGGCGGGCCGCAGGTGACGGTCGAGGACGTAGCAGCGGGTCCCGGCGACAGGGCGGCCGAGCACAGGCCGCTCTGTCTCGTGCAAGGGAGCGTACAAGGTGTCGACAGTGGCCTCGGTGGGACCGTAGAGGTTCCAGACGGTGAGGCCGGCCACCTCGCGCAGTTGCCGCCACAGGCCGGGTGGCACGGCCTCGCCGCCGAGCGCCAGGACGGCCGGGCGGTGTGCGGATTCCGTGGCGTCGCACAGTCCGGCGTCCAGGAGCGCGGCCGCGTGGCTGGGCGTGGTCTCCAGCACGTCTATGCGCTCCTCGCGCACGGCCCGTACGAGGGCGGCCGGATCGCGGCGGGTGTCGTTGTCCACGACGACGAGCTCGTGTCCGGCCAGCATCCACAGGACGGGATCCCAGGAGGCGTCGAAGGACAGCGAGGCGGTCAGCGCCACCCGCAGCCTGCGGCCGTCGGGCGCCGCCTGCGTGAACAGGGTTCGCCGGTGGTGCTCCCACAGCTGGGCCAGCGACCGGTGTTCGACGACGACGCCCTTGGGGCGCCCGGTGGAGCCCGAGGTGTGCAGCACGTAGGCCGCGTCCCGGGGGCCGGGCGCACTCTCGGGCGGGGCCTCGCCGGGCAGAGCGGCCAGGACCGTCCGGGTGTCGGGGGAGTCCAGCAGGACCACCTGCCACGACCCGGAGGGAACCCGGCCGGCGGTCTCACTGGTTGCCAGCACCACGTCGGGCTGAGCATCCTCCAGTACGGCGGCCACGCGCGCGTGCGGCAAAGCGTCGTCCAGCGGCGCGTACGTGCCGCCGGCCGCCAGCACACCGAGCAGAGCGCTCAGGGATTCGGTGGAGCGCGGCAGCAGCACCGCGACGGTACGGTCCGGGCCCACGCCGTGCGCCCGGAGGAGATGGGCCAGTCGGGCGCTGTTCTGGGACAGTTCCGCGAAGGACAGCGCCTGGCTGCCGCAGCGCACCGCGATGTCGCTGCTGCGCATCGTGGCCGCCGTCGCCGCAAAGCCCGCCACCACCGTCGGATGCCGGGGCGCGCACTGCGGCCCAGATGTGCCCGGCCGCTCGGTGTCCCGGTCGAGGGGATCGTGCCGGGACAACCGGGTGTCCGGCTCCGCGACGACGAGCCGCAGCAGAGCGACGAAGGAGTCGGCCAGCAACTGCGCCGACGCCGTGTCGAACAGGCCGTGTGAGAACTCCAGCTCGCCGGTCAGTTCTCCGTTGCCGGCCTGCTCCGAGAAGTTGAACGACAGGTCGAACTTGGCGGCGGCTGTGTCCACGCCCTGCACTGCGGCGTGCAGACCGGGAAGGTCAAGTGCCGGGCGCGAGGCGTTGTTCAGGGAGAGCATGACCTGGAAGAGCGGGTGCCGGGACAGGGACCGCGGTGGCGCCAAGTGCTCCACGAGCGACTCGAAGGGCAGGTCCTGGTGCGCGTAAGCGGCCAGATCGGCTTCGCGGGTGCGGTGCAGCAGACCACGGAAGTCCGGGTCGCCGTCGGTGTGGACCCGCAGGGTCAGTGTGTTGACGAAGAAGCCCACCAGTGGGGTGAGGGCCTCGTCGGTGCGGCCGGCGACGGGTGTGCCGACGACGATGTCCTCGCCCGCGCCGAAGCGGTCCAACAACGCGGCGAGCACAGCGTGCAGGGCCATGAAGGCACTGGAGCCCTCGTGGCGGGCCAGCTCCGTCAGCCGTCGCCCGTCATCCCTGGTGAGGGGCAGGGCGACGCGACCTCCGTGCCCCGAGGCCACTGCGGGCCGCGGCCGGTCCGTGGGCAGGGCGAGTTCGGTGGGGGCGTCGGTCAACGTCTGCTGCCAGTGGGCGAGTTGGCGTGCGTGGACGCTGTCGGGGTCGTCGGGGCTGCCCAGCAGTTCGCGCTGCCACAGGGCGTAGTCCGCGTACTGGACCGGAAGCGGAGTCCAGTCCGGGGTACGGCCGGCTATTCGTGCGGCGTAGGCGGCTGCCAGGTCCTGGGCCAGCGGCCCCATGGACCAGCCGTCGGCCGCGATGTGGTGCACGACCAACAGAAGAACGTGCTCCTTGGCGCCGGTCCGCACGAGCTCGGCGCGCACCGGGAGGTCTGTAGCGAGATCGAAGCCCCTGCGGGCCGCCCTGTGCAGCAGCTCAGGCGCCTGGTCGGCATCGGTGAAGGTGACAGGGAGGTCGGGCATGGCCTCCCCGGGGGACAGGATGCGCTGGGCCGGGCTCCCGGACCGGCCCGATCCGTCACGCAGGACCGTGCGCAGGCTCTCGTGCCGGACGACCACGTCGCCGAGCGCACCGCGCAGTGCGGGCACGTCCAGCCGCCCCCGCAGAGCCACGGCCATGGGCAGGTTGTACGAGGCGTCGCCGGAGTCCATCCGGTTGAGGAACCAGAGCCGCTGCTGCGCGAAGGACAGGGGCAGGTCCGCCGGGCGGTCGGTCCGGGCGTGCAGGGTCGGACGGCCGCGTGCGGCGCCGTCGAGGTGCCGGGCCAGTCCGGCCGGTGTGGGGTCCTCGAACAGGGCGCGGACCGGGATCTCGACGCCGAAGGCGTTCCGGACGCGGTTGACGATGCGGGTGGCCATCAGCGAGTGGCCGCCGAGCGCGAAGAAGTCCGCGTCCCGGCTCAGGGACCCGGTGCCCAGGCACTCGGCGAACAACGCGCAGAGAATCTCCTCCTGCGGAGTGCGCGGAGCCTCGCCCTGCTCGTCCGCCGCGGCGTCCGGCGCGGGAAGGGCCGCGAAGTCGGTCTTTCCGTGCACCGTCAGGGGGATGTTCGCCACCGTCACGATGTGAGAGGGCGTCATATAGGCCGGGAGCCGGTCGCCGACGAACGCGCGCAGCTGGGCGGCCTTCGGCTCCGCGCCGGTCTCCGGCACGGCCCAGGCCACCAGCCTGGCACCGTCCGCAGCGTCGAGGACGGTCACGACGGCCTGCCGGACAGCCGGATGGGCTGTGAGGGCGGCCTCCACCTCTCCCGTCTCGACACGGAATCCGCGCACCTTGACCTGGGAGTCGGTTCGGCCCAAGAAGACCAGCGAACTGTCCGGCCGACGGCGCACCAGGTCGCCGGTCCGGTACATCCGGCTGCCCGGAGGACCGTAGGGGTCGGCGAGGAACCGGTCGGCGGTCAGGCCGGTCGCGCCGTCATAGCCCCGGGCCACGCCGGCACCGGCCAGATACAGCTCACCCGTGACGCCCGGCGCCGCGGGGCGCAGCCGCGCGTCGAGGACCCGGGCGCGCATTCCGGAGACCGCGTGGCCGATGCCGGGTGCGGAACCGGGGGTGACCCGGGCGATGACACTGTCCACGGTCGTTTCGGTCGGCCCGTAGAGATTCCACACGGCCACACCGGGCAGTTCCGCCAGCTCCCGCCACAGCTTCTCCCGCACCGGCTCGCCGCCCAGCGCCACCACGCGCGGCCAGGGCCTGCCGGGTGCGAACAGGCCGCACATCCGCAGCTGCTCAAGGAAGGACGGCGTCGTCTCGATCACGTCGACCCGCCGCTCGTGCAGCAGTTGAACCAGCGCCTCCGGGTCCCGCCTGCTCCGGTCGTCGACGAGGTGCAGCTCGTGTCCGGCGGCCATCCACAGCAGCGGATCCCACGACGCGTCGAAGGTCGCGGCCGCGGTCAGGGCCACGCGCAGGGGCCGACCGTTGTTGGCCCGTTCGGCGGGCTCGATCAGCGTGCGCCCGTGGTGGCGCAGCAGGTTCGCGAGCGCACGGTGTTCGACGACCACACCCTTGGGCCTGCCGGTGGAGCCGGAGGTGTACAGCACGTACGCGGGATCGGAGCCCCGGGGCCCGTCCAGCGGCAGCACATCTTCCGCAGGGTCGGCGTGCGTCTCGTCCAGATATAGCGCGGGCGTACCGGAGGCCGGCAGGCCGGCGGCGACGGCCCGTTCGGTGATCAGGAGCGCGGGCTGCGCGGACCGAAGGATCTGCGCGTTGCGTTCCTTGGGGTGCGCGGGATCGAGGGGAACGTACACCGCGCCGACCCGCAGGACGCCGAAGACGGCCGCGATCTGACGTACGGAACGGGGCAGGGCCACCGCGACGCGATCACCTGGACGCACCCCTTCGGCCATCAGACGCCGGGCGATGCCGTGCAGTTCGGCTGTCAGTTCACCGAAGGAGACCGTGTGCCGACCGTCGGCCACGGCGATGCGCCCTGGCGTGACGGCGGCCTGCGTCTCCAGCACGTCACAGATACTGTGCACCAGCTGGGGCCCCTGGGCCGTGGCACCAGGCGTCCGGGCCGTGTCCAAAGCCGCGTGGCGCTGGTCGGCCGTGAGCATTTCCAGCTCGCTCAGCCGTCGCCCGGGAGCGGCGAGAGCGGAGCGCAGCAGACGCACGAAGTGGTCCGCGAAGCGCCGGACCGTGCTTTCGTCGAACAGCTCGGCGCTGTACTCCAGTTCGCCCGACAGGCCGACGGGGAGACCGTCCGCATCGTGCAGCTCGGTGAAGTCCCAGGTGAGGTCGAACTTCGCAGTCGTCCGTTCGGGCTGGAGCACCGCCGCTCGTACCCCGGGGAGGTCGAGCCGCGGAGCGGCGGTGTTGTTGAGGGCGAGCATGACCTGGAAGAGGGGATGGCGCGAGAGGGACCGCGGTGGGGCGAGAGCCTCCACCAGCTGTTCGAAGGGCAGATCCTGACGGCTGTAGGCGCCCAGGTCCGTCTCCCGCACCCGTTCCAGCAGCTCGCGGAAGGCGACGTCGCCTGCCGCGTCGACCCGCAGGACAAGGGTGTTGACGAAGAAGCCCACGACATCGTGGAACGCTTCCTCGTCGCGTCCTGCCACCGGAGTGCCGACGACGATGTCGTCACCCGCACCCAAGCGATGCAGCAAAGTGGCGAGCACCGCGTGCAGGACCATGAACGGGCTGACGTGCGCCTCGCGCGCGAGCGCGACGAGCGCGCCGTGCTCAGCGGCGTCGAGCCGCATCGGGACCCGGCCGCCACGAAATGTGGCGCGCTCCGGTCGCGGCCGGTCGCAGGGCAGAGGTAGCTCGGGCGGTAGCCCCTCCAGGGCCGCGCGCCAGTCCACCAGTTGTGTCGCGGCGAGGGAGTCGGGGGCGTCCGGGTCGCCGAGCAGGGCGCGCTGGCGCAGCGCGTAGTCCGGGTACTGGGCGGGCAGCGGCTGCCACTGCGGCGGCTCTCCGCCGGCCCGCGCCTGGTAGGCCGAGCTGAGATCGCGTACCAGGGGACCCATCGACCAGCCGTCGGTGACGATGTGGTGGAACGTCAGCACCAGGAGATGGGTGCGGCCGGCGCCGTCCCCTTGATCATGAGTGAGCAGGAGGGCTTGCACGGGAGGCTGTCGGGCGAGGTCGAACCGGGGCTGTGCCACGTGTGTAGCCCCGTCGGCCAGGGGCATTGAGGTGCACAGCAGCTCGATGCCGCACGCCTCGGCAGGCAGTACGACCTGGTGCGGCCCCTGATCGTCCTCCCGGTACACCGTGCGAAGGCTCTCGTGCCGCGCGAGCAGATCGAAGAAGGCGGCTCGCAGGGCGGCCACGTCGAGTTCGCCGTCGAGCCGGACCGTTACGGGGATGTGGTAGCGCTCCCCGCCCTCGCCCATCTGCTCAAGCATCCACAGACGTTGCTGGCCCGCGGACAGGGGGAGCCGCGCAGGGCGCGTCCCGAAAGTCGGATCGTGCTGCGTCCTTGTACGCCGGCTCTGTTCGGTCTGTGTGTCCACGCGCTCGGCCAGGGCGGCGACCGTCGGAGCCTCGAACAGCGCTCGGACCGGCAGCCGGACTCCGGTCCGTGCCGCCAGCCGGGACAGCAGGCCAGTGGCCAGGAGCGAGTGACCGCCGAGGGCGAAGAAGTCGTCGTCCCGACCGATCGCGGTCAGGTTGAGGACCTCCGCCATCGCCGCGCAGACAGCTTGTTCGGAGGCGGTGCGAGGCATGATCCGGGGGCCTGCCGCCGCTGCCGTCGGTTGCGGCAGTTCTGCGGTGTCGAGCTTTCCGTTCGGCGTCAAAGGGAGCCGATCGAGGACCGAGTAGGCCGCGGGCACCATGTAAGGCGGCAGTTGCGCCGACAGCGCGTCGCGCAGCTGACCCGGGTCGTCGCGCACCTGGGCGCCGGACGTGTCCGCTGCGGGCACGAGGTAGGCGGCCAGCAACTCCTCGCCGGGCCGCGCGGCGTTCACCGTCACCGCGGCCCCGGCGACGCCCGGAAGCGCGAGGAGCGCCGATTCGATCTCACCGAGTTCCACTCGGTGGCCGCGCAGTTTCACCTGGTCGTCGCTGCGGCCGACGAACTGCAGGGACCCGCTCTCGTGCCAGCGCACCAGATCCCCGGTGCGGTACATGCGTTCACCCGGGCCGCCGAAGGGGTCCGCGAGAAACCGGTCGGCTGTCAGACCGGGCCGGCCCGCGTACCCGCGCGCCACTCCGGCGCCCGCCAGGTAGAGCTCGCCGGTCGCTCCGCGCGGCAGCAGGCGCAGCGCCGCGTCCAGCACGTAGGCGCGAGTGCCGGCGACCGGCCGCCCGATCGTGGGCACTCCGCCGACGACGCGGGCGGTGACCGCGTCCACCGTCGTCTCGGTCGGCCCGTAGAAGTTGTGGACCAGCAATTCCCCGTCTGCGGCCAGGCGTTGCCACAGCTCCTCATGGACCGGCTCGCCGCCCAGTGCGATGACCGTGGGACGGTGCTCCCACGCCCCGCTGTCGGCTGTGAGCCCGGCGGCCAGCAGCTGGTGCAGGAAGCTGGGGGTGGTCTCGATGACGTCGATGCGGGTGGTGCGCAGGAAGTGGACCAGGGCCTCGGGATCGCGGCGCGTGGCATCGTCGACGATGTGCAGATGGTGGCCGCTCAGCATCCACAGCAGCGGATCGAAGGACGCGTCGAAGGACGTGGCCGCGGTGAGCGCCACACGCAGCCGACCTTCCTTCTCCGCCGCGGCCTGGGCATGCGATTCACCGCGGTGATGAGCCAGCAGGTTGCTGATCGAGCGGTGCTCGACCACGACGCCCTTCGGCCGGCCCGTCGAACCCGATGTGTAGATGAGGTAGGCGGCATCGCCGCCACGCGGCCCCGCGAAGGGAGGGCCGTCGGGCACAGCGTCGAGGTCCCACGACGGACCGCGCACCACGGTGCTGTCGGGTGCCAGACCCGCGACGGCCGCGTCGGGCTCGCAGACCACGATCACGGGCTCGGCGTCCGCCAGCAGATAGGCGATGCGCTCGACCGGGTAGGACACGTCCACCGGCATGTACGCGGCGCCGCTGCGCAGCACAGCGAGTGACGCCACCACCGTGTCCACCGAACGCGGCAGGGCGACCGCCACCGTCGTGCCGGGACCGGCCCCGTCGGCCCGCAGAGCCGATGCCGCCGCTTCGACTGCCTGATGCAGCTCGGCGAAGGTCAGAGTGCGTACGCCGTCGTCCACGGCCGGAGCCTCGGGTATCTCCCGCGCCAGCCGGGCCAGTTCCTCCGGCAGCGTGGCCTGGTCGGTCAGACCGCTCCGACCCGTTCCACAGGACGGTGCGGCGCCTTCGCCGGTGCCCTGATCCAGCAACCGGGCTTGCCCCTCGGCGCCGAGGAGTTCCAGACCGCCGAGCGGCCGGTCCAGGTCGTCGAGGAGTTGCTCGACCAGCCATGTGACGCGCTCCAGATGTCCGGCCACCGCCTCCTCGTCGTAGAGCGCCGCGTTGGCGAGCATGTCGACGCGGGCACCGAGACCGCCGGGAGCGGGGTGAACGGCGAGGGTGAGGTCCTCCACCGGGCCAAGGCTCAGATTGTGCAGGGTTCCTGTCGCGGGCCCGAACTGGAGATTCTCCTCGAAGGCGAGGACATTGACGGACGGCCCCGTCAACGGCTCGCCCCTCACCAGGCCACGCTCGCGGCGCAGTTGCTCGGTCGGAAAGCGCTGGTGACGCAGCGCGCCGCGCATGGTGGTGTGCACCTGGCGCAGCAGGTCACGGGCTGTGTCCGCCGGGGTCAGGCGCAGTCGCAGCGGCACTATCTGGGACATCATTCCCGGTGTCTGCCGCGCCACCCTGCTTCGACGGCCTGTCACCGGCATCCCCAGGAGAAGGTCCTCCGCGCCTCGCATCCGGTGTGTGTAGACGGCCATGCCGGCCACGAACAGTGCCGGCCATGCCACCCGTCCGAGGCGTGCCCCGTCGCGCAACCGCCGCCACCGCACGCCGTCCAGCGTGACCGAGCACCGCAGGACTTTCGCACCCGGTCGTGCCTCGCTGTCCGTAAGACGTTCCACGCTCGCGGTGCCGTCCAACTGGCCGCGCCAGTACGCCCCGTCCTCGGCACCGGCTGTCGACGTCGCGTACTGCCGTGCCTCGGTCACCAGGGGCTCCAAGGGGAGCGGGGCAGCCGCGACCTCGACTCCGGCGACGAGGGCCGCGTACGTCTCGGCAATGCGGCTCAGCGCCACTGCGGCCCCGAAACCGTCCAGGACCAGGTGGTGCGTACGCATGTACAGCACATGGCGAGAGGAGGAGAGCCGGAACAGCATGAAGGCCGTGACGGGCCCGTGGACGATGTCGATGGGTACCGACAGGTCCTTTTGCATCAGCACGTGGACGTCGGTTTCCGCGTTCGCATTCGCTGACAGATCGACAAAGGAGACACCGAGGGGCCGATTGGCATGGACGACCTGACTGGCCGTCCCGCCGTCCGGGTCGTCGGTCACGGTGGTGCGCAGGGCATCCGTCTCCTGCGTCACCAAAGTCACTGCCCGGCGCAGCTGGAAGAGATTCAACTCCCCTTGCACATCGACATATTCAGCGATGGTGAAGTCGGTTCCCCCGGGGTGGAGGTGATGGGCGAACCACAGCGACTCCTGCGCGACGGTCAACGGAAGCCTCTTGGAACCATCGTCAGCCATGTGCTCGCTCCTGGTCCACGTGCTGCGTGCCGACACCGTCGACCACCCTCCCGATCTCGCCACGATCGATGCACACGCGAAGTTCTCGATGCATCGGCTTTCGTGGGGAATCCGTGACGCGTGAGGCTTCGGATTGGTCTGTGACTCAGAACACCATTTGTTACTACTGCGTATTGAGTCCTGTTTCTACTGACGGGGAGGGCATTTCGGGCGTGCGCTTCGTCAGGGCTCCGGGCACCCATCCGGACCCCGGAGGTCTACGGATCAAAGCTGAGGCATCGGCGCGCACGCGCCGTCACATTCCAGAACAGAGGAGCGTATTCAGATGCAGCGTCCAGGACGGATCAGGGCCCTTCGCGGCATGGCGGTGACGGGCGGCATGGTCATTCTGAGCCTTGCCGGAGCCACGGCCGCGTCGGCCTCCGCGGCGCCGATGAAGGGTGAAACCGCGGGTTCCCAGCAGCTCTCCCAGCCCCAGCGGACCGCCACGACGACAGACGGCTACCGGGGAACGCAGGGCTTCAACCTGTGTCTGCTTTCCCGCTGTTCCGTCGGATCCTCTGATCGCACTCAGGGGGGTGTCGGCCTGGTCCAGGGCGGCAACCTCTGCTTGCTGTCCCTGTGCGAGATACGCCCCTGAGCCTCAGGGCGATATCGCCGCATCGAACTCAGGTGGCCTCTGGTGACGCCGGCGATCCTCGCCGTAGATCGGTCCCGTTCTGCTCCGGGGTGGGCGACGTGTGAGGCAGGCGTGCAAGGGTGGTGGTATGACGACAGAACGGTTTGAAGTCACGCGTCAGATCACCGCGTCCCCCTCTGCGATCTTTGATGTGCTGCGGTCGCCGCAGGGGCATGTGAGCATCGACAGCTCCGGGATGCTGCAGTCCGCGGAGGGCGGTCCCGTGGGGGCGGTCGGGGACGAGTTCGTTGTCCACATGGACCGGGAGGCGTTGGGGGACCTGCCCATGGGCCGCTATGACGTGACCGTGATCATCACACGCTACGAACGCGATGCCCTCCTGGAATGGACGATCTCGGGCACCATCCAGCCGCCCATCCGTCACCTCTACGGATACCGTCTCGAACCCCATGGTTCAGGCACGGCCGTCACGTCGTACTACGACTGGAGCCAGATCGACGACAAGTACCGCGAGGCGGGGGTCTTCCCGGTGATCCCGGAGGCCGGTCTGCGAGCGACGCTCGGCATCCTTTCACGCACCGTCGAATAGTCCCTCGCGATTGCGGGGGCGCACGACGGCGTAGGGATGGACCACTGCCTCCCGATCGTGCGAGGGGATCAGAGCACGACGCGGTAGTGGGTGGTCAGGCGCCGGTCGTCGGACAGGATGTGGAACGCAAGGCCGGGCGGCTGGTCGCGGTCTGCGGCCTGATCGCTCTCCCAGGGCATGCGCAGGGTCCAGGTGATGGCCGGTCCGACGATCAGCGGACGCGCGGCGAAGGTCGAGGCGGCCGCGGTGTGGGCGTGGCCCGTGAGGACGGCGGCGACCTGCGGGTGCGCGTCGAGCAAGTCGGCCAGTTGTCCGGGCTCTTCGAGCATGCCGGAGTCGGGCAGGGGGTGATGGAGCTCGACCGGCGGCTGGTGGAAGGCGATCAGGGCCGGGGTGTCCTGCGTCCGGGCAGTGAGGGTGGTGTCGATCCAGGCGAGTGTTTGGGCGTCGAGGCGTCCCTCGTCGCGGCCGGGGATGGTGGAGTCGCACATCAGGATGGTGGTGCCGGCGATGTGGTGGGCCTGATTGACGGGGCCGTGTTCCGGTGCCTCTCCGAGCAGGACCTTGCGGTAGGCCGGTCGCGCGTCATGGTTCCCGGGGCAGGTGAGCACGGGGAAGGGGGCGGTCAGGAGCTGGGCTGCCTCCTCGTACTCGGCCTCCTCTCCGTGGTCGGCAATGTCCCCGGTGACCAGGAGTGCGTCGACCGGGTGGGGCAGGGCTCGCAAGTAGTCCATGACGCGGGTGGCGCGGCGGGTCGCCCTCTGGCTGCCGTCCAGGTGCAGGTCGCTGATGTGCGCGAGCAGCGTCATTTCGCAGTCTCCTCGTGTGTCGGGGCGGGTGTCGCACCCAGCCACCTAACGGAAGTTTTCAATTTTCCGTTAGGAACCTTAGGGTGTGTGCAGGGATGTGTTCAAGTGGTTGACGACCGGGCACCGAGAGGGAAGGGGATGCGTTGTGGAGCGCTGGCTGGCCTTGGAACTGGCGAGCACGATTCGCCACGACGGAGATGGCGGCGTCGCCGACGACCTCGCCACGGTCGAGGGAACAACGCTCTGGATCCAAGAGCAGGGGGATCTGCTGGCCGGTCACATTCCGGCTGGGAAGCTCGCGGCGGATGAAGACCTCAGGCTCGGGATCGTCGAGCTTCGCCAGGCAGTCCGGGCCCTGTTCGCCCGAGTGGTCAGTCCCGCTCCCCCCAGCCCGGCGGACGCCCATCGCCTGATGGCCGCCGACCAGGCGACAGCCCACATCAATGCGGCTGCCGCGCGGGAACCGGTCGCCCCGCAGATCGACTGGCCCGTCGAAGGAATCCCGACCGCCCGACTGCTGTCGGCGGAGAATGATCCGCACGTTCGGCTTGTCGCGGCCCTGGCCCGGGCCTCCATCGACTTTCTCAGTGGCCCGCAGCGCACACAGTTGCGGTCCTGCACCGCGCCCCGCTGCGTCCGCTACTTCGTCAAGAGCCACGGTCGGCAGGAGTGGTGCAAGCCGTCATGCGGAAACCGCGCCCGGGCGGCTCGCCACTACAGGCGTCAGCGCACGGCAGTTGATGGCGGTTCTGCCCCGTCCTGATCGCTCAGGGGAGCAGTGCTGCGCAAGGGTGGTGTGCTCCCTCTGGCTGGGCGGGCGGCCGAGTCCGGACTGATCAACGTCGCGAAAAGTGGCCAGATGGTCCTGAAGCGTGAGCGTCCTTGTTGGCCGAGAACTCGCTCGTCCGTGCCGTGTGACCAGGTCGGTCGTCGCGAACGCCCAGCAGCACCACCGCCCCGAGGAACGGGCCGACGGCGAGGACGGCGAAGGCCGCACCGAACGAGCCCGTCGCGCTGAACACCGGGCCGATGACCGCCGGGACGGTGACACTGCCGAGCTGCCAGACGGCGTTGCAGGCTCCCGCTGCCGAACCCGCCAGCCTTTTGCCGGACAGGGCGGGGATCATCGCGGCGGTGAGTGCGGAGTAGGCATAGGCGCCGATACCCAGGAGGGGTGCGACGAGGAGGAACAACGCGTAGCTGTGCAGCGAGCCGAAGACCAGCAGGGTGGCGCTGAAGAGCAGCAGGATCGCCATGGTCGGCAGGCGCATTCCATAGCCGAGTCGGTCGGTGGCCCATCCCATGAGCGGCTTCACGACGACCGCGATCGACGAGAAGATCACGACGACGATCCCCGCGTCCACGGGACCGATTCCGCTTCCCTTGATCATCAGCGTGTTTGACCAGGTGACGAAGCCGTACGTACCCCACAGGCCGCCGAATCCGGCGGCACCGAGCAGGAGCAGGTCCCGATTGCGGGCCAGCGGCCTGATGTCGGGCAACACCCGTCTGCGGACGCTCTGTTCGGTCGGCATGTCCGGCTCGGCCGTGACGGGGCCGTTGCGCAGGAACACCGCGCACAGCACGGCCAGCACCACGGTCACGGAGCCGAAGAAGTGGTACGAGGCGCCCCAGCCGGCGCTGCTGGACAGGGTGGGCACCACCGCGTTGGCGACGACGGTGCCCAGCGACGTCGCAGTCATGAAGATGCCGCTGGCGCGGCCGATCTCCTGGGCGGGCATCCAGGTCGTGATCAGCTTCATGCCGGCGGAGAATTCCACCCCGGCGAACAGCCCGATCGCCGCCTGCACCGCCAACCCGACCGGGACGGAAGAGGTGGAGCCGAACGCCACCATGAGCGAGCCGGAGGCCAGCAGGCTGACGCCGAGCACAAGGCGGCTGCCGACCCAGTCGGTCAGGAATCCACCAATGGCGTTGGAGACCGCGTAGCCGATGAAGTAGCAGGTGGCGAAGATCCCGAGGGCGGAAAGTGGAACTCCCCAGGACTCGCTGACGGCTGCTGAGGCGGGCCCCCAGGTCGAGCGGTCGACGGACGTCATGGTGAACCCGGCCCAGCACAGCAGGAGCACGACCCAGCGGTAGCGGGAGGGCGCGGCCGTGCCAGGGCGAGGCGGGGCAGAAGAAGCGGAACTCATCGTCGAGACTCCGATATCGGCAAGAGGGACTACGGAAGGAGCAGGCCAGGAGAGGTTACGGAGGACCCGGCACAGACAAGTGGGCCCGGTCCTGGCGAGGCGAGAGGCGAGGCGTGGCGGGCGGGCCGCCGGTGGCATGAGGTGGGCCGGTTCAGACGATCGCGCCCTGGCCGCGCAGTTCGGCTCGGATCGCGGGCAGGTCGTGCGGGCGGCCGGAGGCGTACTGGGCCGCGGCGACGCCCGCCGCGTGCCCGGTGGCCAGGGCGGTTCCCATGACCCGCACCGACGCGTATGCGTCGGCCTGGGCACTGGTCAGGCGACCCACCGCCCAGAGGTTGTCCGTATCGGACGAGCAGATCGCGCCGTACGGCACGTCGTACCAGCTCTGTTCGGCGAGCGGCGCGTAGCGGGTGACGCCGCGGCCGGCGTGGTCCTCGACGGGCCAGCCGCAGCGGGCGATCGACTCGTCCGGCTGCTTGCGCGAGGTGAGAACGTCTTCGGCGGTCAGGCTCGCGCGGCCCACCAAGTGGCGGGTCTCGCGGATGCCCATCTGGGGCCCGGTCTCGATCAGATGGGCGCCTGACCAGCCCGGAAGATGCTTGCGCAGCGCCTCCAGATACTGCCGTGACTGGCGGCGTCCGCCGGCCTCGTCGCGGCTCAGGGCCGCCGCGTCCAGTGCGTCGACCTGCTCGTCCACCAGGATCGCCATGATCTCGCCGGTGATCGGCAGTCGCACCATGATCCCGTAATCGCGCGGGAGTTGGACGCCGCCGGATGTGGCGTACTCGGCTACCGCGGTCCGGGTGCCTTCGCGGGACAGGTCCGCGTCCTCGGCGACGCCGCCGAACCGGCACACCAGCGAGCTGGTCTGACGCCGTTCGACGGGCTCCACCCTGAACTCGGCACCCGCCTCGGCGAGCAGCGCGCCGTCCCCGCTGCCGTCGACGAACGCCGCGGCGCGAACCGTCTCGCGCCCGCCGCGGTGGTGAAGTTCGAGGGCGGTGACGCGGTCCCCGAGCCGCTCCGCGCCGATCAGCGTGGAGTGCAGGCGGACGTCCACCCCGGCGGCCGCCGTGACCTCGTCGTAGGCGAGCTTGGTCGTCTCGGCGTCCAGCAGGACGATGCGGTTGCCGGTCCAGCCCATGGTCTTCTCGCGGTAGGCGCCGTGTTCACGCAGCCGGTCCAGGAGTTGATCGGTCACACCGGCCACGACCTTCTCGCCGCGCTGGTCGAAGATGCCGCACAGAGACAGCACGGAACTGATCGTGGCTGCCCCGCCCAGGAACGGGTACTTCTCGACCAACAGCACCTTCGCCCCGCTCTGCGCCGCGCCGACCGCCGCCCCGACGCCGCCCGCGCCACCACCGACAACGACCACGTCGTAGTCGCCGCGGCCGTCCGCGTCCTGTTGGGAACGGCCGACGCTCGGCGCCACCGGTCGGCCCATGTCCGTCGAACTCATCGTCCTCGTCCACCTTCTCCACTCAGTATGGGCGCCGTCCGCAACAGGAGGCACCGCGACCAGTAGGCACCGCGGCCGGGCGGGAGCGCCAATATCAACTGGACAGAGGGGATATACCTTGAAGGTATGGCGATGGATCTGCGGCAGCTGCACTACTTCACTGTGATCTTCGAGCAGCGCTCCGTTTCACGGGCAGCCGAGCACCTGTGCATCTCGCAGCCTGCGCTCACCCGTCAGCTGCGCCAGCTCGAACGCTCCCTGGACGCCGCGCTGTTCGAGCGCCTGCCCCAGGGCGTCAGTCCGACCGCTGCCGGCCAGGCTCTCTACGGACACGCCCGGCTCCTGTTGCGTCTGGCCGACACCACCCGCGAGGTCGTCCACTCCGCCGGGCCGGTCCGCGAATCCGTCCGTACGGGACTGCCGCCCGGCACACCGACGCCATGGCTCACCCGGGTCCTGGCCTCGCTCCGCGAGACGGTCCCCGAGGCCGAACTCGTCCTCACCGACGCCAACAGCACCGGCCAGCTGCGCATGCTGCGCGAGGGCCACCTCGACCTCGCCCTGGTCCACCAGCGTCCGCCCGCCCAGCTCACCGCCCGGCTTCTGTACGAGCAGCGGATCGGCCTTGCCGTCCACCCCGGACATCCCCTCGCGGCACGTACCGTATGCCGGCTTGAGGATCTGGACGATGTACGTGTCCTTGTCCACAGTCGCGAGCAGGTCACCGAGGAGCACGACCAGATACTCGGCGCGGCGGCGGCCTGCGGAGTCCAACCCCAATGGATCTTTGCATGGTTCACCGAGAACGCCCTGGCCTGCGCGACCGCCGGCGAGGCGGCGGCAGCCCTGCTGACCCGCCCCAGCGCCCACCGCCTTCTGCCGGGCTGGACCTGGCATCCCCTGGCCGAGCCGGAGTTCCGCCTCCCCACCTGGATTGCCCACCAGCCACAGACCCGCGCCATCATCGCTCGCGTCGCCGCGGCCTTCGCCGCCATACCTTTCCAGCATGACGATCCGGGTTCCGACAACTCATCCGGGCCGGTTCAGCAGCCGGTTCAGCAGCTGGTCCAGCAGCCGGTTCAGCCGGCGGCGATGCGGGCTGCGGCGGACTTGAGTGCGGTCGACAAGGAGGGCAGGAGCGTTCGGGACCAGCGGGCCGACGGGATGGACAGCGAGATCGCGGCGGGTGGGTAGCCGGCCGTGCCGGTGGGCAGGGCGACGCCCAGCGCCGTGAGGCCGGTCTCGGTGGCCTCCTGGTTGAGGGCGTGGCCCTCGCGCCGAGCGCGTTGGATGGCACGCCGGTGGACGACGCGCTGGTCCGGGTCGAGGCCGCAGCGCTCCAGGACCGCTTCCACGGCGGCGTCGTCGTACCGGGCGAGCAGGGCACGGCCGCCGGAGGCGGCGTAGGCGGGCAGGATGCGCCCGGTGCGGTCGCCGACGCGGAGCACCTGGTCGGCCTCCTCGGTGGCAAGGAAGCGGACCCCGGTGCCCTCTTCGTCCAGCAGCAGAAGGTTGGCGGTCTCGTGCCAGTGGTCCCGCAGCGCGCGCAGCTGCGGGAGGGCGGCCTCGCGCAGCCGGGCCACGGGCGCCCGGGAGCGGGCCTGGCCCAGTTGCGGTCCTGCGTCATAGCGGCGGTCGGGCAGCTGCACGGCGAAGTCGCGGTGCACGAGCGTGGAGAGCAGCCGGTGCGCGGTCGAGACGGACACCCCGACCCGCTGCGCGGCGTCGGTGACCCGCATCGGGCCTTCCTGGCGCAGCACGATCGCCAGCAGCAGGGCGGAGTCGACGGAGCCGACGGCGTAGGCGGGTTTGTTCTGCATACCAGAAAAGTCTATCCCTCATTGTGGGACGTGCGGAGAATCGTGGTCATCCCGCCCGCCCCGTCTGTCCAGGAGTTCACATCGTGCAGTTCCATCTCGACGGATACCGTCCCGGCGACCCCTCGGTGAAGGAGGCGCATCCCGCTGCCCAGGACCCGGAGGCCGGCCTGCCCGAGACCGCCGACGTACTGATCGTCGGCTGCGGTCCGGCCGGCCTGGTCCTGGCGGCGCAACTGGCCGCCTTCCCCGGGATCCGGACCGTGGTGGTGGACCGCAAGGACGGGCCGCTGCAGGTGGGACAGGCCGACGGGGTCGCCTGCCGCACCGTGGAGATGTTCGAGGCCTTCGGCCTGGCCGAGCGGCTGAAGAAGGAGGCCTACCAGGTCAACGAGGTGACCTTCTGGAAGCCCGACCCCACCGACCGCTCCGCGATCGTCCGCACCGGACGAATCCAGGACGTCGAGGACGGCATCTCCGAGATGCCGCATCTGATCGTCAACCAGGCCCGCCTGCTGGACTTCCTGCGCGAGCAGATGGCAAGTTCGGCCGCCCGCCTCGCCCCGCACTACGGGCTGCAGGTGAGCGCGGTGGAAATCACCGATGGCGCGGACGCAGGGCAGGACCCGGGGGAGTATCCGGTCGCCGTGACCCTGGAGCACTCCGGCGGCACGTCCACGGTGCGCGCCAAGTACGTGGTGGGCTGCGACGGTGCGCGCAGCGCGGTGCGCACCGCGATCGGCCGCCGGCTCGAGGGCGACGCGCTGAACCAGACCTGGGGCGTCCTGGACGTCCTGGTGGACACCGACTTCCCCGACATCCGGCTGAAGTCCGTGGTCCAGTCCGAGGCGGGGGCGCTACTGATCATTCCGCGCGAGGGCGGCTATCTGGTGCGGCTCTACATCGAGCTGGACGCGGAGCGGTACGGGGATCTGTTGCGGGAGCGTGCCGTCACCCCCGAGGTCCTGGCAGCGGCCGCGAACCGGATCCTGCGGCCCTACAGGGTCGACGTGAAGGACGTCGGCTGGTGGGCGGTGTACGAGGTCGGCCAGCGGCTGTGCGCGAAGTTCGACGACGTGCCGGAAGCCGAGACGGCCGACCGGCTGCCCCGCGTCTTCATCGCGGGCGATGCCTGCCACACCCACAGCGCCAAGGCGGGGCAGGGCATGAACGTGTCGATGGCCGACGCCTTCAACCTCGGCTGGAAGCTCGCCGCTGTGCTGACCGGCACGGCCGCTCCCGAGCTGCTGCACACCTACTCCGGCGAGCGGCAGCAGGTCGCCCAGGACCTCATCGACTTCGACCGCGACTTCGCCTCCAAAATGGCCGCGGGCGCGGGCACCCCCGGAGTCACATCGAAGGCCGACGAGGAGCAGTTCGCCGACTACTTCCTGGCCCAGGGCCGCTACACCGCAGGCCTTTCCGTCCGCTACGAGCCCTCGATGATCACGGGAACCGGCGAGCACCAGCACCTCGCGAAGGGCTTCCCGATCGGGATGCGTTTCCACTCCGCGCCGGTGGTGCGGCTCGCCGATGCCCGGCCCGTACAGCTGGGGCACGCTGCCCGGGCCGACGGCGCCTGGCGGCTGTACCTCTTCGCCGACCGGGTGGGACCGCAGGCCGCCGACGGGCCGTTCCGCCGGCTCTGCGACCATCTCGCCTCCGCTGCCTCCCCGCTGGCCCGCTTCACCCCCGCGGGCGCCGAACCGGATGCGGTCCTCGACGTCCGCGCGATCCTGCAGCAGCCGCACCGCACCCTCGAGCCGACCGCGCTGCCTGCGGTGCTGCGCCCCCGCAAGGGCCGCTTGGCCCTGACGGACCACGAGAAGGCCTTCTGTCCCGACCCGCAGCAGGGTGACGTCTTCGACCTGCGTGGAATCGACCGGGACCAGGGTTGCATGGTGCTGGTCCGCCCCGACCAGTACGTCGCCCACATCCTGCCGTTGGACGCCACTGAGCAGCTGTCCGGCTTCCTTGACGGGATCCTGCACGAAGCCGACTGAGGTCGACAGGTCGACCGCTCGGGGAAAGCGGTGGTCTCCCCGGGTGGTTGGTGCCTGGGGAGACCTTGGTCGTTCGGTGTGATCAGCTGAGGCCGATGTGTACCGGGCCACCGGTGGGGGACACCTCGGCGAGCACGCTGGAGGGGATGCGGAAGACGCGTCCGGGGGCCGCCGGCCAGGCCAGCTTCTTCTGCGCGACGGTCCGGCCGTCCTGGCGGACGGTCACCTTCGGGAAGCGCACGAAGGTGTCCGTCCACAGCAGGAGGCGATCGCGCGCCGGGGCCGGGTCGCCCTGGCGCAGGATCTGCGGCGCGACCCAGCGGAAGGGGGCGTCGGCGATCAGGCGGACACCGTCGTCGAGCGGCCGGCTGCTGTGCAGGTGGTGGAGAACCTGCTCGGCGACGTGCTTGCCGTCCAGGGCCGCGATGTCCGCGGTGTCGACCGGGTGCAGGAGATTTCCGGCCGCGAAGACGCCCGGGCGGCTGGTGCGCAGCGCGGTGTCGGTCAGCGGGCCGAGAGTTCCTTCGTCGAGCGCGATGCCACCGGTGCGGGCGAGTTCGTGGTCGGGGATCCAGTCGCCGGTGAACACGACGGTGTCGCAGTCGACGGTCCGGCGCTTGCCGGTGTCGAGGTGTTCGATCTCGACGGCCTGCAAGCGGCCCTTGCCGATGATGCGGGTGACGCGGCTGCGGGTTGCGACCGGAACGCGCAGGACGGTGCGCCCCGCCGCGTTGAAGGCGCCGTAGGATTCCGCCTTTTGGTACTGGCTGACCATGAGAGCGGGGGTGCAGCCCGCCTCGCGCAGGGTCAACGCGGCGGACCAGCTGACGAGTTCACCGCCGACGATCACCGCGCGCCTGCCCACCTCTTGGTGGTGGAGGTGGACGAGGTTCTGGAGCTGCCCGGTGGTGTAGACACCATGCGGCCGGTCGCCGGGGACACGGCGGGCGGTGCGGGGGCGTTCGCGGGCCCCGGTGGCCAGCACCATGGCGCGGGGCCGGATCTGGTAGCGACCCTCGGGGCTCGTGACATCCACCGTGAGGTGGTCGGTGGTGTCATCGGCCCAGCCGGTGACCATGGTGCGCGTACGGATGTCGGCGCCGGCCTCGGTGGCCCGGCGCACGAGAAGACGCGCGTAGGCGGGGCCGGTCAGCACGCGGCGCAGGTCGCGCAGACCGTAACCGGTGTGGTCGCTGTGGCGGGGGATGCCGCCGGCGCTCTCCTCGCGGTCGACGACCATGACGTCTTTGGTGCCCTGGCGCTTGAGTCCCGCGGCGGCGGTCAGACCTGCCGGTCCGGCGCCGATGATGAGGACGTCGGGGGTGAGGGTGGGGGGCTGGGTGTTCATCAGGCGTCCTTGTGCCGGCCGGCGCAACCGGTGCAGCTGTCGGTCTTGTTCGTGTCGTCGCTGGAGCGGTGCTTGTCTTGCAGGGCGGCCACGGCGGCGCCGCAGAAGAAGCCCTGGCAACGACCGTTCATGGCGCGCGTGCGGCGGCGCAGCCCCTCCAGGTCGCGGGCGGGCACGGTGGCGTGGCAGGCGTCCCGGATCTCGCCCTCGGTGACGCGCTCGCAGAAGCAGACGATGCTGCCGTATGCGGGATCACGGGCGATCAACTCCGCGTCCTGGTAAGGGCGTTGTGCGGCCTCGCCGATGTTCGGCATCTGCGGCGGGGCCGGGAGGTCGCCGCGCGGGGCCAGTGCGAGACCCGCGTCCTTGAGGACGGTGAGGCAGTGTTCGGCGATGGCGATGCCCGCGGTCAGTCCGGTGGAGCGGATGCCGCCGACCAGGAGGTACCGCTGCTCGGGCGTGGCCTCGATCAGGTAGTCGGGGTGGTCGATGGCCGCGCGCAGACCCGCGTAACTGGCGGTGACCTCCTCCGACAGCAGGCGCGGCATCAGGCGTTCGCCCTTGGTGAGGAGGAAGTCGTAACCGTTTTCGGAGGTGGCGGTGTCCGTCCGGTCCTCCAGGTCCTCGGCGGTCGGGCCGAGCATGACGTTGCCGTAGATGGTGGGCGAGATGAGCACGCCCTTGCCGCGGGAGCTGGGCACCGGCAGCACGATCTTGTTGACCATGGGGCGGGCGAGCTTGTCGAAGACGAACAGCTCGCCGCGGCGCGGGGTGACAGTGAAGCGGTCGTGACCGAAGAGGCGGTCGATGTGGTCGGCGCCCAGGCCTGCCGCGTTGACGACCCAGCGGGCGCGCACATCACCGGCCGAGGTGTGCAGTGTGGTCGTCTCCGTGTCCTGGTCGATGCCGGTCACCCGGTGTTCCAGCAGGATGGTGGTGCCGCGCCGCTTGGCATCGGTGGCCAGGGCGAGGTTCGTCGTCCAGGTGCAGATGATGGACTCGTCCGGGACGGTCAGGCCGCCGAGCGCGCCCTCGCCGAGGTCGGGCAGGAGGCGGTGGACCTCGTCGGCGTCGACGATGCCGCAGTGCTCGTAGCCGTTGTCCTCGGCTTTCTTCTTCAGGCCGGGCAGGGCTGCCAGTTCCTCGTCGTTCCAGGCCACGAGAATGGCGCCGGTGTGCTCGACGGGGATGCCGGTGGCCTTCGCGTACTCGCTGAGCAGGTGGTAGCCGCGGGAGACCAGACGTGATTCGAGGGTGCCCGGCTTGGCGTCGAAACCGGTGTGCAGGATCGCGGTGTTGGCCTTGCTGGTGCCGTCCCCCACATCGTCACGTGCCTCGATCAGGACGACCGAGACGTCGTGGCCGGACAGGTCTCGGGCGATGGCGGCGCCGACGATTCCGCCGCCGATCACGGCGATGTCATGGACGCCGTCCTGGGGGCGGTGGGGTGTGCGGGTCATGCGTGTTCTCCCTTGGCGGCGCAGGCAGTTGCGGCCTGCGCCCATGTGGTGCGGAACTCTGCGGCCCGATCGGCGGACCACCTCGGTTCGTAAACGGTGGTCGGCTGCCAGTCGCCGACGGCCTCCTTGAGGCTGAGCGAGGAATCGAGGGCGCAGCGGGCCAGGGCGGCCGCGCCCAGCGGGGTGGCGTGGGCGTGCGGATAGATGTCGACGGGGAGTTGAGCGATGTCCGCCTGCGCCTGCATCAGAGCCGCGGAATGGGTGAGTCCACCGTCGGCGCGCAGCCGCGTCAGGGGACGGCCCACGTCGGCGCCGACCCGGGTGCCCAACTCCGCGACCTGCGCGGCGATGCCCTGGAGTACGGCGAGTACGAGGTGTTCGCGGCGCGTGGACAGCGTCATGCCGGTCAGCGCGGCCGTCGCTTCAGGAGCCCACCAGGGGGCGGCCAGACCGGCGAACGCGGGCACGCACAGCACTCCCTCGGCGTCCGTCGCGACCACGGAGTCCAGGTCGTTCACCGACTGGAGGAGGCCGAGGTCCCTGAGCCATCGCACCGCGGACGCGACCGTGTAGACCTGACCGTCTATGCAGTACGGGGTCTCACCGCGGGCCCGCCACCCCACCGACGTCGTCAGACCGGCGCTGGAACGCACCGCCTCTGTACCGGTGTTGGCCAGCAGGAAGGCCCCGGTGCCGTACGTGCACTTCGCCATCCCCTGCTCCAGACAGCCCTCGGCCACGAGAGCGGCCTGCTGGTCGACGATGATGCCCGCGACCGGTACTTCGGGACCGAAGGCGCGGGTGGTGCCGACGATCTCGTCGCAGGCCGCGATCCGCGGCAGCTGTTCGCCCTCCAGGCCGAACAGGCCGACGAGTTCTTCGTCCCAGGTGACCGTGTCAAGGTCGAGGAGGAGGGAACGGCTGGCAGTGGCCGCGTCGGTGACGAACTGCCCGGTCAGGTGGTGGATGAGCCACGTATCGGTGGTCGTCACCACGCCGTCCCGCGTCAGGTGGCGGCGTAGCCAGGCCATCTTGGGGGCGGAGAAGTACGGGTCGAGGACGAGCCCGGTGCGCTCCCTCAACTGGTCGGCGTGTGCCGCGAGTTCGGTGACGAGCTCCTCGGAGCGCCGGTCCTGCCACACGATCGCCGGGGTGAGTGGCGTGCCGGTGGCCGGGTCCCAGGCCAGCACCGTCTCGCCCTGGTTGGCCAGGGCGACGGCGGCGATGGGGTGGCCCGCGTCGTGGACGGCCCGGCGTCCGGCGTTGAGAACGGAGTCGAGCAGTTCCTGGGGGTTCTGCTCGACGCCGCCGCCGCTGAGGTAGGCGGGACGCAGGGTCTCCTCGGCGATGGCGATGACGCCGTCCACCTCGTCGACGACGACGGCCTTGGTGCCGGAGGTGCCTTGGTCGATGGCGAGGATCGCGGTCATCGGGCGGCCCCTTCCGCGGTCGCGCCGGTGGGCTCGGGCCCGGCTGTATCCGTGCTGTCCAGTGCGCGGTCGACATCGGCCATGTCGGGCATGGTCAGTCCGGCACGGCCGCGCCGGACGAGGAGGCCGACAAGGTAGACGGCACCGATGGCGAAGAGGATCAGGACGTACGTCCATGGGGCGCGGAACGAGGCGTCGCGGAAGATCAGCAGCTCGTACACCAGCCAGACGGCGGCGACGACGAGCACCGGGATCTCCCAGCGGCCCAGCGAGAATCCCTGCGACGGGGGCAGCGAACGGCGCTTGAGGGCATACATCGCGACGGTGCCCGCGTAGATCAGCGCGGGCAGCAGGGTGCCCGCCGAGAACAGCTGGAACAGGGCGTCCGTGGACCGGCTGAACACCGCCAGGATGATCTGAGCGATCAGCATCATGAACACGGAGGCGTTCAACGGGGTGGTGGTCCGCCGGTCGACGCGGCGCAACAGCCGCCAGCCGGGGAAGCGTTCGTCACGCGACATGGCGTAGACGAGACGCGTGCCGCTGAGGGTGATGACCAGGCCGCAGGAGAAGATCGAGACCACGACCAGTACGAGCAGGATCTTGCCGACGACCGATCCGAGCACCGCCGTGATCACGGTGGCCACGGGGGTGGCCGAGTCCGCGACGCCGTCGATCCGGCCGGCCGCCGCGGTGATGGCCACCAGGAAGAGAAACCCCAAGACGCCGAGCGAGAGCACCGCTTGGACCATCGCCTTGGGGATGACACGGGCCGGGTTCTTGGTCTCCTCGGCCAGGTTCGCCGCGGACTCGAAGCCGACGATGGTGAACGCGCCCAGCAGGAACGCGAGCGCGAAAGGTCCGACCTCAGTGGCACCGCCGAGTGCGTAGTAGCCGCTCGCGGGGACGGTGGCGGTGTCGAAGAGGTGGCCGAAGTCGAGCTTGCCGGTGACGGTGCCCACCACGAACAGCAGCACGGTCAGCGCGATCATGCCGATGAGCTGCACCGTCACGGCCACGTTGTTGACCCGATGCGTCGTGCGCGTCGATGAGGCGACCAGTACGGACTGGAGCAGGACGACGACGGCGGTGATCACCCAGGCGTTCTGCACCGTGCCGACGTACTGGAACAGCTCGGGAAGGATCGTCGAGGCGATCGTGTAGTCCACGGCGACCAGGACCACCCCCAGGAACGCGAACGAGATCCACCCCATGATCCATCCCCAGACGGGGCCGACGATGCGCGACACCCACTGGTACGAGTAGCCGCTGATCGGGATCCGGGCGGCGAGCGCGCCGAAGACGAGGGCGATGGAGAGCTGGCCGATCACCGTGATCGGCCACGCCCAGATGCCGCGCGGTCCGGAGGTCGCGAGCACCGAGCCGTACGCGGTGAAGATGCCAGTGGCGATCGACACGAAGCCGAACGCGACGGAGAACGAGGCGTACCAGCCCAGTTCGCGTGCCATCTGCTGGGGCGGGGCGGCGTCACCTTGACCGGCTGGTGTCGTCCCGGTGGGAGCTGCGTCTGCCATGACTCGTATCCCTGCTTCAGGGGACCGCCGGGGCCGCATCAGGTTGACCGAATGTGTGGAATGTTGCCTGCGAATGACTGTAAGTGTGGGTCAATGCCCGAGCGGCGTCAAGGGGGCAATGCAGGGCAGTGGGGTGCCGAAACTGCCGCCTGTCAGTGATCCAGCCGAGGATCAAAGGCGGCGTGAGGCGGTGTCGCGTGTGTGGAGGTGACTGTCTGCCCGTAGGATGCAGTCATAGATCCACAGAAACGGTCACAGTTAGGCGGAGGTGGGGAGTGCTCGCTGCGGAGCGTCATCGCAGGATCGTGGCCGAAATCGGGCGGCAGAAGTTCGTCACGACCGACGACCTCACCGAGCTGCTGGGGGTCTCCCGGGAGACGGTCCGCCGTGACCTCGCGCTGCTGGAAGGGCGGGGTGAGATCTCACGGGTGCACGGGGGAGCGACCGGCTCGCAGGCCCCGGTCGGGGAAGAGGCGCCCTTCAGCGAGCGCACCGGGACACTCACGGTGCAGAAGGAGGCCATCGGACGGGCGGCCGCCAGGCTCATCGCGCCCCATCAGACCGTGGTCATCGATGTCGGCACCACGGCGCTCGAAGTGGCCCGCGCGCTGCCCGCGGACCATGTCGGTGTCATCGCCACCCCCTCGCTGCTCGTGGCGGCGGAGGTCAGTACGCGGCCGCGCGTCGAGGTCCTCGTGAGTGGTGGCCGACTGCGCCCCGGGGACCTGGCCTGCTCCAACGCGCAGACGGTGCAGTTCTTCGGCGACCTGCGGGCGGACATGGTGTTCGTCGGGTCCGGTGGCGTCGCTCCGTATGGTCTGACCGACTTCCATCTGGACGAGGTCGCGACGAAGCGGGCCATGCTCGCAGGTGCCGGGCATCGGTATGTCCTCGCCGACTCGAGCAAGTTGGGCCGCACCGCGGTTCACCGGGTGTGCGCCCTGGACGGCTTCGACACGCTGATCACCGACGGCCCCTGCCCGGACGAACTGGCGGCTGCCCTCGAAGGCGCGGGAGGCGCGGTCGTCGAGGCGTAGCCGCAGGGGCGTTGGGGCGCAGGGGCACCGCCGGCCCCGGAACGCTGTGGAGTGAACTCCCTTGGGTTCCTGAGAGGTTGCGGGCGTCAGCGGCGAAGTTGCGTGCGACGCGGTCCGGTGCCCGCTCGGCCTTCGTAGACGTCACGTTCGCGGGCGGCAGCAGTCCCGGCCCACCCCGTGGTGTCAGGCCCGCAAATACGCCAGCACCGCGAGCACCCGTCGGTGTCCCTCCGTTGCCACCGGGAGGTCCAGCTTGTTGAAGATGTTGCCGATGTGCTTGTTCACGGCCGC
>NZ_JBSFVM010000022.1:0-115654 GCF_053592315.1 Streptomyces sp. NPDC002754 | reverse complement strand
CTTTGCGGCTGGCCGTCACCGCCTTGGGCAGTCTGCCGCTGGCCCGGCTCCCTACCCTTTGCGGCTGGCCGTCACCGCCTTGGGCAGTCTGCCGCTGGCCCGGCTCCCTACCCTTTGCGGCTGGCCGTCACCGCCTTGGGCAGTCTGCCGCCTGGGGCGGCAGGGTGGGCAAGGCGGCGCCCCGGTGCGGCGCACCCATACGGCAGGGCTCGGCCACGGTGCCGCTGAAGTGGCGCGGCCGTACGTAGGGGCTGGTCCCGGTGCTGCCGGGCCGGTGTGGCGCGGCCGTACGTGGGGGACCAGCCCCGGTGCCGCCCGGAACGGTGCCGCCTAGAGGAGTGAGGGGACCTCGGTTGCCGATACGGAACGCGAGGCGCGCTCAAGCGCACTCGCCAGGAGGGCCAGGTCCGTGGGGCCGTTGCCCAGTTCGCGGACCGGGCGGCGGTCCGGGGGGTCGCCCATGCGGGCCCATTCCAGCGCCACCACGGTGGGCCGCTGAGTGGCCGTACGAGGGATGCGGCCGGTCACCCGGCCCGCCTGTACCTCGACGTCCCGCCCGTCCGCCCCGTGCAACACCCCACGCCCCGGCGCCGGATCCTCACTCCCGGCCCCTGGCGCGTCCAGCACCACCCGCGGCCGAGCCACCCACCCCCCGGCCCCGCCGGAGGCGAACGCCGCGACGAGGTGCACCCCGAGCCGCTCCCCGTCCCGTACGACGGCCTCCAGGGCCCGGACCACGGACCCCGCGGCCGGCCGCCCCATCGACCCGAGCGGCGGCGACAGCAACGCGTCCAGGTCGTCCACGACGACCACGAGCCGCGGCAGCGGAGGCCCGGCCTCCGCCCGCTCCCGCGTGGCCCCGGGACGGAGCCGCATCGTCGAACTCGGCGGCACGTCCACATCCCCGGCACTCTCGGACGACGGCGCCCCGCGCTGGGACACGACCCGCCCCGACACGGCCCGCTGTGTGTGCCACTCGGAGAAGTGCGTACGCCCTATGAGCTCGGCCCGCCGCTTCAGCTCGGTACTCAGCGCCTGGGCGAACTCCCGCATCCGTACGGGGTCGTTGGCACCGAGGTGCGTCGTGACGTGCGGCAGGTCCGTGCAGACCCGCAGCCCCTCCGCGCGCTCCCCGCCCGACGCCCCGTCGACCAGCACCATCCCGAGCCGGTCGGGACGCTCCGCCGCGGCGAGCGACGCGGCGACCGAACGCAGCAGTTCCGTACGGCCACTTCCCGCGGGCCCCTCGACCAGCAGATGCGGCCCTTCCGCGGCCAGGTCCACGGTCAGCGGCCCGCGGGGCCCGGCCCCGAGCACCGCCCACACCCGCCCGCCGATGGAGTCGGGATCGTCCCCGGCCGCCGCCCAGCGCGCCATGAGGGACGCCGGGGTGGCACGGGCGAGCCCCAACTCGTCCAGGAGGCGGGAGGTTTGGGGCAGCGGCGCCGACACGCGCGAGCCCGGCCGGTCACCGGAACCGCCCACCGCGTCCGTGCGCAACGGAGCGAGCGCCCGCGCGAACCGCTCCGCCCAGGCGAGCGACACCGCGTCGGCCGTACCGACCGTGCCGTGCCCGACGAGCTGGCCCTGCGCAGCCCGGTGCAGGCGAAGTGTCGTCGCCACGTCACCGCTGAGCAGCGCCACGGCCCCGCACGCGCGGAACGCCGGGCTCTGCGCGCAGGCCGCCTCATAGCTCTGTGTGGCCGGTGAGGCGGGCGAGGCGGCGGGCGCCTCGGCCAGGCACACCACGTGGATCCCGGCCGCGGCCCCTTCGGCGGCGAGCCGCACCGTGGCCTCCCGAAGGGAGGCGCTCCCCGGGTCGCCGTCGATCACGACGACCGTCGCGGCGACGGGCTCGTCGGGAGTCCGCGCCGAGGGCCGGTACCCCGCCGCGTGGTCGTCGAGGCGGCGCAGCAGCTCGTTCGTACGGGCCGCCGCCTGCTCACGGTCGTACGCGAGCAGCAGCCGGCAGTCCTGGCCGTGGGCGGGGCGTACCTGGGGCAGCCAGCCGAGCCAGGACCAGTCGGCGACCCGCTCCTCCAGGGAGCGCGCACGGTCGGTCGAGACCAGTACGAGCTCCAGGCGCTCCGGCGCGTGCAACGTCGTGAGCTGGGCGACGGCGCAGCGCGCCAGGCCCGCGAGCCGCGCGCGCGGCCCCGCGACCCCCAGCGCCCCGGCCTCGGCGAGGCCCACGGTCACCGGCACGGCGGGTAGCAGCCCCACCCCGCCGGGACCCGGCCGGTCGACGCTGCCGAGCCGCACCGCGAGCGCCTCCGCGTCGCCGGGCCCGCGCTCCCACAGCCGCGGCCCGGGGCCGAGCGCGGTGAGCAGCAGCGCGGCGGCGTCGGGCCACGTCTCGGCGGCGCCGGCGACGGGCCTGGGCTCCTCCTCGTACGAGGGGGCCTCAGCCTCAGGAGGCATGGAGAGGTCGGCGACGGGTTCGGAGCGCTGTGGGGTGCGCAGCACGTGCGGCTCGTGGATCTCGTGCTGCTGGTCCTCCATGTCGAAGCCCTCACGCTCGTCCCGCTTGCCGCGGCGCAGCAGGCGCGAGAGCCCGCCGCGCTTGCGCGGTGCCTGCGGCAGCGAGGTGCCACGCGCGGGGGTGCCCACGCGCGTGGGGTCCGCCTCTTCGGTCGGCTCCTGTTCGGGTACCAGCGGCCGCGCGCCCTCATGAGCGGCATCGCTCGCCGCGCCCCAGGCGGAGTCCCCGTACGCGTGCCCGGTCTCCTGGCCGGGGTCGGCGGCGGGAGCCTGCGCGGGCGCGTCAACCGGCTGTTCGGTGAACAGCACCCGTACGTGCCCCTCCCCGTCCGGCGCCGTCCGCAGCGGCCTGGGCCGGGCGGCGTCACCCGCGACGGAGACCCGCAGCGCCGATTCACCGAGGCGCACCAGCGAACCGGGGGACAGGCGGACGGGGCGGGAGCCGAGGGGGCGGCCGTCCACCGACGTCCCGTTCGTCGACTCCAGGTCCTCCACCGAGATCCGGCCGTCGGCGCCGAGCGTCACCGCGCAGTGCAGGCGTGACACGTCCGGGTCGTCGAGCGATACGTCGGCGTCGGCGGAGCGGCCGATACGGATCTGCCCGCCGTGCAGCAGGTGGACGCCGCCCGCGTCGGGGCCCGCCACCACATGGAGCTGGGCCGCCGCGTCGTCCGGCTCGGGGCCCGGGTCCACGGGGGCGCCGAGCGCGATCACCGCGCCGTCGATCAGCGGGGGCTCACCTATGACGCAGCGCTGTGCATCGAGCCGCTCCGTGCCCGCGTACAAGGTCGTGGACCCCGCCTCGCCGCCCGCGACGGCGGTGGCCAGGCCGGAGGCGACCGCCGCGAGTGCGGTGCCTGCGGGCGCCGTGACCAGCACGTCGACACCGCGTGCCAGCGCTCCGTCACCACATGCGAGCATGTCGGGGCGCGTGCCCAGGGGGTCTACGACGGTAAGCCGGATCTGCATCGCCGCCTGCGGTCCCTTCTGCGCGGGCGCCCGGGAACAGAGGGGCTGCCCCGCGGTCCCCCACCGCAGATTCCCCCCACCGCCACGGGCACGTCAGCCAGTGCTGGAGGCATCCTTGCACTTGCCGCTGACAACACGCCCGCCCCCCACCCGTAAGTGATCTTGATTGGTCGGCTCTGCCCGTAAAAGTTCCTGCTCGTTGCCCGCTTGAGATCAGTCACGTCGTCCCTCGGCAACCGACTGCCCCAGCCGTGCGTCTTTCCGTCGAACATGGGTAGGGCCGTCACGGCCGAAACCACGGAAGATCGACAGTCGGTACCGGGGGATCCGCCACTAGAGTGGGTCGGAACACCCGGAACCAGGTGACCCAAGCAAGTACCGATGCAGGGAGCGCATGACGTGCGGCCGGTAGGCAGCAAGTACCTGCTCGAGGAGCCGCTCGGACGCGGCGCCACGGGCACCGTCTGGCGAGCCCGCCAGCGCGAGACGGCGGGCGCCGAGGCGGCCGTCGCCGGGCAGCCCGGCGAGACCGTCGCGATCAAGGTCCTCAAGGAAGAGCTCGCCAACGACGCGGACGTGGTGATGCGCTTCCTCAGGGAGCGCTCCGTCCTGCTGCGGCTCACCCACCCGAACATCGTGCGCACCCGCGACCTGGTCGTCGAGGGCGAGCTGCTCGCCCTCGTCATGGACCTCGTCGAGGGCCCGGATCTGCACCGCTACCTGCGCGAGAACGGGCCGTTCTCGCCGGTCGGCGCCGCGCTCCTGACGGCCCAGATCGCCGACGCGCTCGCCGCGTCGCACGCCGACGGGGTGGTGCACCGCGACCTCAAGCCGGCCAACGTCCTACTGAAGCAGGACGCCGGTGAGATGTACCCGATGCTCACCGACTTCGGCATCGCCCGCCTCGCCGACTCCCCGGGCCTGACCCGCACCCACGAGTTCGTCGGCACGCCCGCCTACGTGGCGCCCGAGTCCGCCGAGGGCCGCCCGCAGACCAGCGCCGTCGACGTCTACGGCGCGGGCATCCTGCTGTACGAGCTGGTCACGGGCCGACCGCCGTTCTCCGGCGGCTCTGCGCTCGAGGTCCTGCACCAGCACCTCAGCGCCGAACCGCGCCGTCCCTCGACGGTCCCGGACCCGCTGTGGACGGTCATCGAGCGCTGCCTGCGCAAGAACCCGGACGAACGGCCGAGCGCGGAGAACCTCGCGCGCGGCCTGCGCACCGTCGCCGAGGGGATCGGCGTGCACGCGAACAGCGCGCAGATCGCCGCGGCCGAGGGCGTCGGCGCGCTCCTGATGCCGGACCCCACCCCGGCCCACGTGCCGGGCACCCCCGGCACCTCGGACGCGGACCCGACGCAGGTGCTGCCGAACAACGCGGCGGCGGCGGGCTTCGCCGGAGCGGCGGGGGCGGCGGCCGGTGCCGCGGCGGCGTCGGCGTACGACCCGAACGCGGCCACCAGCATCATGCAGCAGCAGGGCAACGGCCAGGGCGGCGACGCCGCCGATCCGACGGCCGTGATGCCGCCCATGCCGCAGGGCCAGCCGGAGCAGATGCCCGACGCCTGGGGCAACCAACTGCGCGCGGCCCGCGACCGCAACGAGCAGACGCAGGTCCAGTACCTCGACCCGAACGAGGACCCGCTGCGCCGCCGCCCGCAGCGCCAGGTCGCGCGCCCGCAGCAGCAACAGCCCCAGCAGCACCAACCGCAGCAGTACGCGCCGCAGCAGCAGCCCCAGCACCAGCCGCAGCAGTACGCGCCGCCGCAGCAGCCGCCGCCCCGCCAGGCCCCGCGCCCGGCACCGGAGCCGCGCGAGCCGCGCCGCCGCAGTCCCAACCGGATGCGGATTCCGGGCCTCGGCTGCCTCAAGGGCTGCCTGTTCATGATCGTGATGCTCTTCGTGGTGAGCTGGCTGGTCTGGGAGTTCACCCCGCTCCAGGACTGGATCGGCACCGGCAAGGGCTACTGGGCCCAGATCTCCGACTGGTTCTCCACAGTGTCCGGCTGGATCGGCGATCTCGGGAGCAAGACCGGCAACTAGACGGTGACGTTGGCGATTTGTCGACACCCAGCGGGTGAATTCCCCCTCTGATGCGCAGGTTGGCGTCCGAGCCGCGTAGCTTGGGCGCCAACACGCGTCTGGTAGGAGCAGCCTTGGCACGGAAGATCGGCAGCCGGTACACCGCACACCAGATCCTGGGGCGCGGCAGTGCGGGCACGGTGTGGCTGGGTGAGGGACCCGAGGGTCCGGTCGCCATCAAACTGCTGCGCGAGGACCTCGCCGCCGACCAGGAACTGGTCGGCCGCTTCGTCCAGGAGCGCACCGCCCTGCTGAGCCTCGACCACGCGCGCGTGGTGGGCGTGCGCGACCTGGTGGTCGACGGGAACGACCTGGCGCTCGTCATGGACCTCGTACGGGGCACGGACCTGCGCACGCGGCTCGACCGCGAGCGCCGGATGCCGCCCGAGGCCGCGGTCGCCGTCGCCGCGGACATCGCCGAGGGCCTCGCCGCCGCGCACGCCGCGGGCATCGTGCACCGCGACGTCAAGCCGGAGAACGTACTGCTCGACATGCAGGGCGAGCTCGGCCCCGGCGGCTCGCACCCCGCGCTGCTCACCGACTTCGGCATCGCCAAGCTGATCGACACCCCGCGCCGCACGCGCGCGACGAAGATCATTGGAACGCCGGACTACCTCGCCCCCGAGGTCATCGAGGGCCTGCCCGCGCGCGCGGCCGTCGACATCTACGCGCTCGCGACGGTCCTGTACGAACTTCTCGCCGGCTTCACGCCGTTCGGGGGCGGCCACCCCGGCGCCATCCTGCGCCGGCACGTCACGGAGACGGTGGTCCCGCTCCCCGGCATCCCCGACGAGCTGTGGACGCTGCTCATCCAGTGCCTCGCCAAGGCCCCGGCCTCCCGCCTGCGCGCCACCGAGCTGGCCGCGCGTCTGCGCGAACTGCAGCCGATGCTCACCGGCCTGCCCCCGCTCGACGTGGACGAGCCGGAGACGGAGCCCGCCCCCGACGACGAACCGGACCAGCGGACCGAGACGCCGGAGGACCCCCCGGAGCGGCCCCGCCGCGGCGCCGTCTCCCTGATCCCCGGCTCCGCGCCCAAGGACTCCAACCGCGACACCCATACGTCGATGAGGGTCCCGGCCCCGGACGAACTGGCCGGCGGCGCCCGCGGCACCGCCCGCGCACCCCGCGCCCACGGATCGCCCCGGCCCGGCTCGGCCCGCAACCGGCACTCTGCGCGCCGCAGACGGATCACCCTCGGGGTGGCCGGACTCGTCCTGGTCGCCGCGGTCGGCGGCGGCGTATGGGCGGCAGCGTCCTCGGGCTCCGACGAGGCGCCGCCCGTGGACAGCAACAATTCCGCGCCCGCACAGCCGTAGCACCGGCGCCGAGGACGGCCGGGGCGGATCACTTGCACCAGCCGTTAGGCTGGTCCTGTGGCAGTCGTCGATGTATCCGAAGAGCTGAAGTCCCTCTCCTCGACCATGGAGTCGATCGAGGCCGTCCTGGACCTCGACAAGCTGAGGGCAGATATCGCCGTGCTCGAGGAGCAGGCGGCCGCGCCGTCCCTGTGGGACGACCCGGAGGCGGCGCAGAAGATCACCAGCAAGCTGAGCCACCTCCAGGCGGAGGTCCGCAAGGCCGAGGCGCTGCGCAGCCGTCTCGACGATCTCGGCGTGCTGTTCGAGATGGCCGAGGAGGAGGACGACCCGGACACCCGTGCCGAGGCCGAGTCCGAGCTCAAGGGCGTGAAGAAGGCGCTGGACGAGATGGAGGTCCGCACGCTGCTCTCCGGCGAGTACGACTCCCGCGAGGCCCTCGTCAACATTCGCGCCGAGGCCGGCGGCGTCGACGCCGCGGACTTCGCCGAGCAGCTGCAGCGCATGTACCTGCGCTATGCCGAGCGGCACGGGTACAAGACGGAGGTCTACGAGACCTCGTACGCGGAAGAGGCCGGCATCAAGTCGACCACCTTCGCGGTCAAGGTCCCCTATGCCTACGGAACGCTCTCCGTCGAGCAGGGCACGCACCGCCTGGTGCGCATCTCGCCGTTCGACAACCAGGGCCGTCGCCAGACGTCCTTCGCGGGCGTCGAGGTGCTGCCCGTCGTCGAGCAGACCGACCACGTCGAGATCGACGAGTCGGACCTGCGCGTGGACGTCTACCGCTCCTCGGGCCCCGGCGGCCAGGGCGTGAACACGACGGACTCCGCGGTCCGTCTGACGCACCTCCCCACCGGCATCGTGGTCTCCTGCCAGAACGAGCGCTCGCAGATCCAGAACAAGGCCACGGCCATGAACGTGCTGCAGGCCAAGCTCCTCGAGCGGCAACGCCAGGAGGAGCGCGCCAAGATGGACGCCCTCAAGGGCGACGGCGGCAGCTCCTGGGGCAACCAGATGCGTTCGTACGTCCTGCACCCGTACCAGATGGTCAAGGACCTCCGTACCGAGTTCGAGGTCGGCAACCCGCAGGCCGTTCTCGATGGCGAGATCGACGGCTTCATCGAGGCCGGAATTCGCTGGCGCAAGCAGCAGGAGAAGTAACTCCGGGTTTCAACGAATTACAGGCAACTACCGTTTCGAGAGCGGTAGTTGCCTTTCGTTTTGCGCCAATCCGAATCCAGATGTGCCGCACTTGTGAAGACTGGCCAGGCATTTACGTCACAGTCACATGTTCGTAAGGCGGTCAACTCGCCTCAACTGTGGACATAGCGTACGCAACGCCCTTGACGTTGATCTCAAAAGTGGAAAGGGTTGCGCGCGGCATGCGTATTAGTGGGACGCGTGTGAACGGGGGAGGGGTGTACGAGGCCTCTGTTGTCTCCGATGAACGCGGTCCCTGGCGCTGCTCCACTGACGATTGGCTACTGGGGGTAGCAGACAGATGACCAAGAAGACGCGGATCCGCTTTGCGCGGATAGCGGCCGGTGCGGTAATTGCGGCCGGCGCCTCGCTGACCGCCGCGGGTGCGGCATCCGCCGCCACCGTCGACGAGAAGAGCGGCGAGACGTGTGGCCCGCTCGGCCTTATTTGCTGGCCCACCGACGACGACAGCGGTGACGACGAGCAGCCGCCCGGCGATGAGGACCCGGGCAACGGCATCGCGGGTGTCACCGAGGGCAACACCAACGGTGGCGTCGCCGGTATCACCGAGGGCAACACCAACGGCGGCGACACGACCGGCGGTGACGACTCCACGGGTGGTACCGGTGGCGACGACTCCACCGGCGGTGCCACGACCGGTGGCGACGACTCCACCGGTGGCAACGGCAACTCGGGTGGCAACGGCAACGGTGGCGGCACCGGCGGCGACGACTCCACCGGTGGCTCCTCCACCGGCGGTTCGTCCTCCACCGGCGGTTCCACGACCGGTGGCGACGACTCCACGGGTGGCGGCTCCAGCACCGGTGGCTCGTCCACCGGCGGTGGCGACAACACCAACCCCGACGGCAACAACAACCCCGTCGAGCAGGGTCAGGGCAAGGACAGCCTGCAGGACACCGGCTCCGCTCCCACCGAGCAGACCGGTGCCGCAGCCAAGCCCAGCGGCGAGCTGGCCGAGACCGGCTCCTCCGGCACCACGTTCCTGGTGATCGGTGCGGCCACGATGATCGCGGGCGGTGTCGGCTTCCGACTCCTGCCGCGCCTCGCGAACAACCGCGGCGGCGCCGCCGCGTAGCACTACGCATACGCGAAGGGCCCGGAGCCGATCGGCTCCGGGCCCTTTCGTATGTCTTCCGTGGCGACTACACCGTCTGATGCGCGAGGAGCGCCACCGCTGCCACGAGCACCGCCACCAGGGCGACCAGCGCCATGGGGCTGAGCGCGGCCAGCGGGTTCTGCTGCTGAAGCCGCTCGCGATTCGCCCGGCACACCGGGCAGCGGCCCTCGCTCACAGGGGCCGCGCAGTTCGCGCACACCAATCGGTCGTAGGTCATGCGCTTCTCCTCCTCCCGCGCGGCGGAGCCTGCCACCGGGCACCCTGGGGTTCTCTCCGCTCAACGCTCCGGGAAACGCAACCGTTCCCCCTACCACTGTGCCAGCTTCCCGGAAATTAGGCGCGCCCCGCTGGAAGTACCGCCCCTGACCAGGTACGGGGCGGACAATTCCGGCGCCGTATCGCGCATCGCGGCGGGACAAAACGCTCAACGAGGGACGGCGCCTGCGCTCCGTGCGCGGCTTCGCGTATGGTCACGCACACCTACCTCCGGCTACCCGTGGTGCACCCGTGATCCGATTCGACAACGTCTCCAAGGTCTATCCCAAGCAGACCCGGCCCGCCCTCAGGGATGTCTCCCTCGAGGTCGAGCGTGGTGAGTTCGTCTTCCTGGTCGGCTCGTCCGGCTCCGGCAAGTCGACGTTCCTGCGCCTCGTGCTGCGCGAGGAGCGGGCCAGCCACGGCCAGGTGCACGTCCTGGGCAAAGACCTTGCACGCGTATCCAACTGGAAGGTCCCGCAGATCCGCCGCCAGCTCGGCACGGTCTTCCAGGACTTCCGGCTCCTGCCCAACAAGACGGTCGGCGAGAACGTCGCCTTCGCCCAGGAGGTCATCGGCAAGTCCCGCGGTGAGATCCGCAAGTCCGTGCCGCAGGTCCTCGACCTCGTCGGCCTCGGCGGCAAGGACGACCGCATGCCCGGCGAGCTCTCCGGTGGTGAGCAGCAGCGCGTGGCCATCGCGCGGGCCTTCGTCAACCGGCCGAAGCTGCTGATCGCGGACGAGCCGACGGGCAACCTCGACCCGCAGACCTCGGTCGGCATCATGAAGCTGCTCGACCGGATCAACCGGACGGGCACCACCGTGATCATGGCCACCCACGACCAGAACATCGTGGACCAGATGCGCAAGCGCGTCATCGAGCTGGAGCACGGCCGCCTCGTGCGCGACCAGTCGCGCGGCGTGTACGGCTACCAGCACTGAGAACCGCGAGAAGTACCGAGAAAGAAAGCTGCGAAAGGCGTTAGTGACGCTATGCGTGCCCAATTCGTTCTGTCGGAGATCGGCGTAGGACTCCGCCGTAACCTCACGATGACCTTCGCCGTGATCATCTCGGTTGCCCTCTCGCTCGCCCTTTTCGGCGGCTCGCTGCTCATGAGCGACCAGGTCAACCAGATGAAGGGCTACTGGTACGACAAGGTCAACGTCTCGATCTTCCTGTGCAACAAGGGAGATGCCGACTCCGACCCGAACTGCGCCAAGGGCCCGGTCACGACCGAGCAGAAGAAGGAGATCGTCAGGGATCTCGACAAGCTGCCCGTCGTCGACTCCGTGGCGCACGAATCGCAGGACCAGGCGTACAAGCACTACAAGGAGCAGTTCGGCGACTCCCCGCTGGCCAGCTCGCTCACGCCGGACCAGCTCCAGGAGTCGTACCGGATCAAGCTGAAGAACCCGGAGAAGTACGACGTCATCGCGACGGCGTTCAACGGGCGGCCCGGAGTGCAGTCCGTGCAGGACCAGAAGGGCGTGCTCGACAACCTCTTCCGGCTGCTCGGCTACCTGAACTACGCGGCGGGCGCGGTGATGGTGGTGATGCTCGTGGTCGCGCTGCTGCTGATCGTGAACACCGTCCGGGTGTCCGCGTTCAGCCGCCGCCGCGAGACCGGGATCATGCGGCTCGTCGGCGCGTCCGGCTTCTACATCCAGGCGCCGTTCATCATGGAGGCCGCGGTCGCCGGGCTCATCGGCGGCGGCATCGCCTGTGTGTTCCTCGCGGCCGGCCAGTACTTCGTGATCGACAACGGCGTGGCCCTCTCCGACAAGCTGCAGCTCATCAACTTCATCGGCTGGGACTCGGTGTTGACGAAGCTGCCGCTGATCCTCGCCGTGAGTGTGCTGATGCCGGCGCTTGCCGCGTTCGTCGCGTTGCGCAAGTACCTGAAGGTGTGACGAGAGTCCTTCGCGCCACGGGGCGTCGTGCGGGTCAACGCCCCGTACGGCGCCCTCGGTTGTCCTAGACTCACCGACATGTCAGGTCCGGAGCTGTACTCCAGGCCCCGTCGCATCGGCCGCGGGGCGACCCTGACATTGATCTTCGTGACGGTCCTCGCGGGTGGCGCGGCCACCGGCTCCTGGCCGGGTGGGCACCAGAAACCCAAGGAGAGCGCGGACAGTTCGCTCGTCGCCGCGCACGAGAAACCGATCGCGCGACCGACCGATCCGAGCGACGCGGCGGCCGAGGCGATGGCCGACGGGAAATCGCCCACGAAGGCCGCCGAGGACGCCGTCAGCCGCAGCGGCGACCGCTGGGGCTCCGTCTACTCGCGAGGCGAGTACGAGGAGTTCGAGCAGGCCCTCGACGGCGAGTACACCGGCATCGGCCTGCGGGCCCGGCGCACCGCCGACGGGTGGGTGCAGGTCTCCAAGGTCCGGCAGGGCTCGCCCGCGCAGCACGCCGGCATCCGCGAGGGCGACCGCATCGCGGCGGTCGACGGCGAGCCGGTCACCGGACACCCCGTCACCGAGGTCCTCGCGCTCCTGCGGGGCAAGCACGCCGGCACCCCCGTCCACGTCGGCCTGCAGCGCGGCACGCGCGCGTGGAGCGAGACCCTGCGCCGCGCCAACCTGTCGACCGACTCCGTCACCTCCACGCGACTGCCCGACGGCGCGACGCTCGTGAAGGTCAGCGCCTTCACGAAGGGCGTCGGCGACCAGGTGGACACGGCGGTCGGCGCGGCACCCGCGCGCGCGGGCGTCGTGCTCGACCTGCGGGGCAACGCCGGGGGCCTGGTCACCGAGGCGGTCAGGGCGTCCTCCGCGTTCCTCGACGGCGGGCTCGTGGCGACGTACGACGTACGCGGGGCGCAGCGGGCCCTGCACGCGCAGCGGGGGGCCGACACGTCCAGACCGGTGGTCGTGCTCGTCGACAGCGGGACGATGAGCGCGGCCGAGTTGCTCACCGGCGCCCTCCAGGACCGCGGCCGAGCGGTCGTCGTGGGCTCCAGGACCTTCGGCAAGGGTTCGGTCCAGATGCCGAGCCGACTGCCCGACGGCTCCGTGGCGGAGCTGACCGTCGGGCACTACCGCACCCCATCGGGCCGTACGGTCGACGGCCGTGGCATCACGCCCGATCTGGAGGCCGAGGCGGACACCCTGCGGCGGGCGGAGACAGTATTGACTGGCCTCGGGGCCCCCTCGTAGTGCGAAAATGGCCAGCACTATGGCCAAGGCAATGTATGTACCGAAGGAGTCCCAGCCCAAGCAGGGCAAGGGGGCGTCGTCCGAGAAGAAGGACGGCAAGCGCAAGATGGTCGCGCAGAACAAGAAGGCGCGCCACGACTACCTGATCATGGACACCTACGAGGCCGGCATCGTGCTGACCGGCACGGAGGTCAAGTCCCTGCGGCAGGGTCGCACCTCGCTCGCCGATGCCTTCGTCCAGATCGACGGGGGTGAGGCGTGGCTGCACAACGCCCACATCCCCGAGTACAACCAGGGCACCTGGACGAACCACGCGGTGCGCCGCAAGCGCAAGCTGCTGCTGCACCGGGAGGAGATCGACAAGCTGGAGTCGAAGTCCGAGGAGACCGGGCACACGATCGTGACCCTGGCGATCTACTTCAAGGACGGCCGGGCGAAGGCCGAGATCGCGCTCGCCAAGGGCAAGAAGGAGTACGACAAGCGGCAGACGCTGCGCGAGAAGCAGGACCGGCGGGACTCGGACCGGGCGATCGCCTCGGCGAAGCGGCGGCAGCGCAACAACGAGCGGATGGGCTGAGGGCATCCGTCAGGAATAGGCTGGCATCGTCGGGCGTTGGTCACGTACGATGGCACTGCTCCTCACCGCAGGGGCACCGGGTCGAGAGGCCCACTTGAAAAAACCACATGGGGATGATCGGTTTCGACAGCGGATGTCGAAGCAGGTGAAGCGTGTCGAGGAAGCGGCAATGATCTCGTTAACCATATGTCGCAACCAATAATCGCCAATTCTAAGAGCGATTCCCAGTCCTTCGCCCTCGCTGCCTAATAAGCAGTGAGTGAGGGACCCTAAAGGGTGTCAGCCCGGGAGTGTTCCCGGCCCGGATCCTGGCATAATCTAGGGAACTAAACTTTTCCGTCCGGCCACGGGGCGGAAAAGGAAATCAAACAGTGGCTGGGCCCGTCGGCGACTTGTTCGCGTGATCACCGGGGCCGAGAAAATCGAAGCGAACTGCACACGGAGAAGCCCTGCTGCTGCACCGTTGGACGCGGGTTCGATTCCCGCCATCTCCACCAGCCACACCCCATGCGATTCAGGCCCGACTGTTCAGACAGTCGGGCCTTTGTCGTGGGTCTTGGCGGGGCCCTGCGGTTCCGGGATGCTCCTGTGGCATGAGTAGACGCAAGGGATCGAGATGGACCCTGCCCGCCGTGGCCGTCGTGATCGCAGCAACGCTGAGTTGGGGAGCGCCCGCCGGCGCCGATTCCACACCCAGTGGGCTGCCGGAGGCGATCGACACGATTCTCGGTGACGCGCGGATGGAGGGCGGCGCGGCGAGTGTCGTCGTGGCCGACGCGAAGACCGGGGAGACCCTGTACCAGCACAATCCGACCGGGCGGCTCGCGCCCGCCTCCAACACGAAGCTCGCCACCTCCACCGCGGCGATGGGCGTCCTCGGCCCCGACTACCGGTTCGGCACGGATGTGCTCGCCGGTGGGCGGGTGCGCGGCGGGGTGCTCGACGGGGACCTGTATCTGCGCGGCACCGGGGACCCGACCACCCTCGCCGCTGATTACGACAAGCTCGCCGCCGACGTCGCCGCGGCCGGTGTGAAGCGGGTGAGCGGGCGGCTCGTCGCGGACGACACCCGGTTCGACGACCACCGGATCGGTGACACCTGGGGCGGCGACGACGAGTCCTCGTACTACGCCGCCCAGATCAGCGCGTTGAGCGTCGCGCCCGACACCGACTACGACACCGGGACCGTCATCGTCGAGGTGAAGCCTGGCGCCAAGGCGGGGGACCGGCCCGCCGTCAGTGTCACGCCGAAGAACCGTTACGTCGATATCGACCTCAAGGCGTCCACCGTCCGGGCCGGAGGAGACGACACCGTCGCCGTCGAGCGGCGGCACGGGACCAACACCATCACCGTGAGCGGCACCGTGCCGGTGGGCGGGGACACCACCAAGGAGTGGGTGACCGTGTGGGAGCCGACCGGGTACGCGGCCGCCGTGTTCCGGGACGCGCTCGCCGCGCACGGGGTGAAGGTCGGCGGTTCCACCAAGCTGGGACGGGCCACGCCCGAGGGCGCGAAGCGGCTCGCCACGCACGACTCCATGCCGCTGAAGGATCTGCTGATCCCCTTCATGAAGCTCTCCAACAACATGCACGCCGAGTCCCTCACCAAGGCCATGGGCTACAAGGCGACCGGAAAGCCCGGGAGTTGGGGTGACGGCATCGACGCCGTCGCCGACTATCTGAAGGGCGCCGGGGTCGACGCCACCAAGCTGCGGCAGGTCGACGGGTCCGGGCTCTCGCGCAAGGACAACTTCGCCGCCCGCCAGCTCGCCGACCTCCTCCTCTCCGTACAGGACGAGCCCTGGTACGCCGACTGGTACAAGTCGCTTCCCGTGGCCTGCGACCCGGACCGGTTCGTCGGCGGGACGCTGCGGAGCCGGATGTGCGACACGCCCGCCGCGCTCAACGCCCGTGGCAAGACCGGGTCGTTGACGGGCGCGTCCGCGCTATCGGGCTATGTGAAGGACGCCGACGGGCGGTCGCTCGTGTACAGCGTCGTCCAGAACAACTACCTCGTCGACTCCGTGAAACCGCTCGAGGACGCCATCGTCGTGACCCTCGCGAAGTCGACGTCCAAGGAGGCGGCGGCCGTCGCGCCGAAGTCCACGCGCTCCGTCCCGGCCGCCGAACGGGACGGCGACCTGGAGTGCTCGTGGCGCAAGCCGGTCACGTGCTGATCCGCCGCCGACGGACCCGTCAACGGCCGACGCGTACGTAGCCGTACAGCGCCAGCAGCAGTGCGCACGCCGCTGCCGTGACCGGCACCGTGTACGCCGCGGTGGGGCCCCAGTGCTCCACCGCGGCGCCGCCCGTCGCCGAGCCGCACGCGATGCCGCCGAGGATGGCCGTCACCGCGAGCGTCATGCCCTCGTTCAACTGGCCTTCGGGGGTGCGCTGTTGGACCAGCGTCATGCCCGTCACCATCGTCGGGGCCGTCGCCATGCCCGCGATCAGGAGTGCGCCCCCGAGGACGTACAGCGAGCCCGTGAGCGCCGCCGCGAGCAGGGGCAGCGTCATCAGCGCCGCCATCGCCGCGACGCACACCGGGTGGCGGCGGGCCGCGGGTCCCGTCGGCCGTACGGCGCCGAAGATCAGGCCCGCCACGCACGAACCCGCCGCCTGCAACGCCAGGATGCCGCCCGCCCACGGCTTGTGGCCCAGCCCGTCGGCGAAGGCCACCGTGACGACTTCGAGGGAGCCGAAGATCGCGCCTGTCGCGAGGAAGACGACAAGGAGGGACGGTATGCCACGCGCGCGTAGTGGCGTTTTCGTCGCCTTCGTAGGCGCGTGGGCGGGCGGCTCCGTCGCGCGCTGGGCGGTGAACACCAGGATGCCCGTCACCATCAGGAACGCGCCGACGAGCGCGCCCGCCTCCGGGAACAGCGCGCTGCACAGGAACGCGGCCACCACCGGGCCGAGCATGTAGCAGAGCTCGTCCGCCGCCTGCTCGAAGGAGTTCGCGGTGTGCAGCGCTCTCGGATCGCCGTCGAGCAGATGCGACCAGCGGGCCCGCGACATGCCGCCCGTGTTGGGCTGCGCCGCCGTCGGCAGATACGCCGCGAACAGTGCCCAGTCCGGGACGTCGAGCCGTACGCACACCAGGAGCGCGAGCGCGCCGGACGCCGCAACCAGCGTCGCGGGCACGGCGACCCTGGCCTGTCCGTACCGGTCCACCATGCGTGCGAGCCACGGCCCGATGAACGCGCTCGCGACCAGGGCCGACGCGGTGACCGCCCCGGCGAGCGCGTACGAGCCGCGGACCCCGGAGATCAGCATCACGGCGCTGATGCTGAACATCCCTTGCGGGAAGCGGGCGATGAGGTTGCCGAAGGTGAAGGCGCGGGCGCCGGGGATGGCGAACAGCCGGGTGTAGGACGTGGTGGTGGCCATGCCATGAGCATCACCGCAGGTCAGGTGTGGGGTCCAACACCTACTCGGCGCCGATTGACGCGCCTGTGTTGTCAATTCTCACGCGCCTGCGTTGTCAGTTTTCACGCGCCTGCGTTGTAAGTTCGCCCGATGCCACCAGCGAACGTCGAACCCCGCCTGCTGCGCGCCTTCCTCGCCGTCGCCGACGAGCTGCACTTCACCCGCGCCGCCGCCCGGCTGTACGTCGCCCAGCAGGCGCTCAGCCGAGACATTCGGCGCCTGGAACGGGAGTTGGGCGTCGACCTCTTCGGCCGCACCACCCGGCAGGTGACGCTCACCGCCGACGGGGCCCGGCTGCTGCCGCACGCGCGGCGCGTGATCGCGGCGCAGGACGAGCTGCTCACGGCCTTCACCGGGCCCGCCGCCACCGACCCGCCGCTGCTCGTCGACGTCAACAGCCCGGGTCTCGCGCACGAGCGGGTGCTCGCACGGGCCCGCGAACTCGCCCCGGGCCACGAGCTGATGGCCCGCTACGAGAGCGGCCTGACCTGGGCCGCCGCCGAACTCCTCGCGGGGCGGCTCGACGTGTCCTTCGGCCGGTTCGCCGGACTCGACCCGGCCGTGCGTGCCCGGCTCTCCCAGCAGCCCGTGCGCTACGAGCCGATGGCGATCATGCTGCCCGATGACCATCCGCTGGTCGCGCTCGACGCCGTGCCGCTGGACCGGCTCGCAGGGGAGACGGTCTACGCGGGCGCCGGTAACCCCCGCACGCCCGAATGGACCGATCTCGCCCGCCTGTTGTTCGAGGGCCGGGGCATCCACGTCGCGCCGCCCGCGCCGCTCGCCGTCGGCAAGGAGGAGTTCCGCCGGATCATGGGCAAGTACCGGAATCCCGTCCTTACCGGGGTGGACTTTCCGGCCATGCCGGGGTCGGTGCTGCGCCCGCTCGTCGACCCGGTGCCACTGTCGCCTGTGTCACTCGTGTGGCGAAAGGGGCGCAAACACCCCGGAATTGCGGCACTTCGGGCCGCCGCGGCCGCCCTCGCGGTGGAGGGCGGGTGGCTGGAAAGGCCTCCGGAGGCGTGGATTCCAGCCGCAGATGTGCAGATTATGTTGAGTCGTGAATGAGGTGTGTACGCGGGTGTCACTGGTGTGCGCTACATTCGGGGGTCGAGTGCAGTGTGATAAGAGGGGGCGCTTGGATCGGGTGGGGGCCCGGTTCGGCCGTCGTGGACCCCTGAAGTCGCGCGCATGAACGTGTCCTTGGGGGGATGTGCGTACGGTGGAGAACTCACGAGAAGACGGCCTGTCCGGGCCGAGTCATTACCCGCACGAGGTGACGGTCCAACTCGACTTCAGGGGTCGGCAGTTGGGCGACCTGGAGAGTGCGAGACCGGGCGGCGACGCAGGGGGCGGAGCGGCCCGGGAGACGGGCGCCGACGACAAGGAACTCCCCGTCTTCGTCGACGACTCGGGGCGGCGCAGCCGCAACTTCCGCCGTTTCGGTGTGGCGGCGGGCCTGGCCATCGCGGTCTACGCGGTCGTCATCGTGGTCACCCTCTTCTCCGGGAACTCCGACGCGCCGTGGCTGCCCATGCCCGCCGAGGGCAAGGGCGCGGACAAGGTCGGCACCAAGCCGTCCGAGCCCACCCCGGCCCTCTCGACGTCCGGGTCGCCGGGCGCCACCCCGCAGCCCAGCGCCTCCGGCAGCGTCGTCCCGAGCGCCCCCACGGCGCCCGGCGCGAGCGCGTCGGCTTCGGCCGGGTCGAGCGCGTCCGGGAAGCCGTCCACCGGGACCTCGTCGTCCACCAGGCCCACGGGCGGTGCGACGACGCCGCCCACGAAGCCCACGAAGCCGGACGAGCCCGACGACCCGACGACGGAGCCGCCCGGTGACGGCACCGCCGACCCGTCGACGGACCCCGGCGGCCAGCCGACCGGCCCGGCGGACGGGACCGTGGCCGACGGCTCGGGCACCGTCGCCGTCGGCGACCTCGCGCACCTGCTCGTAGCGCCCCTGGTGGCGTCCCTCGTCCCGCCCCTGGAAAGCAGCGTCCTGTAGATGTCCGACCGCCCACGCCACGCACAGGCCGCGGCCCGCAGGCGCCGCCTTCCGCTGCGCTATCTGCTGCCCTCACTGCTGCTCGTCGCCGTGATCGCGATGCTGATGCTGCGCGGCTACGTCCACAGCGAGATCCTCGCGGACCACCGCATCCGCCCCGAGGCGGCCACCGACAAGGTGCCGGAGAAGATCCTCGACGGCGGACCCGTCATCGACACCAGGGGGGACCGGGAGACCAGCCGTTCCATAGGCAAGCACCAACTGGTGCTCACCTTCGACGACGGCCCCGACCCCGAGTGGACCCCCAAGGTCCTCGACGTCCTCAAGAAGCACGACGCGCACGCCGTCTTCTTCGTCACCGGCACCATGGCCTCGCGCCATCCCGACCTGGTGCGCCGCATGGTGGAGGAGGGGCACGAGGTCGGCCTGCACACCTTCAACCACCCGGACCTCTCCTACCAGTCGAAGAAGCGCATCGACTGGGAGCTGTCGCAGAACCAGCTGGCCCTCGAAGGCGCGGCCGGCGTGCGCACCTCCCTGTTCCGGCCGCCGTACTCCTCGTTCGCGAACGCCATGGACGACGCGTCGTGGCCGGTGACCAAGTACATCGGCTCGCGCGGCTACATCACGGTCGTCAACAACACGGACAGCGAGGACTGGAAGCGACCCGGCGTCGACGAGATCATCCGCCGTGCCACGCCCAAGGACGGCAAGGGCGCCATCGTCCTGATGCACGACTCCGGAGGCGACCGCTCGCAGACCGTCGCCGCGCTCGACCGCTTCCTGCCCCAACTCCAGGGCGAGGGATACAAGTTCGCGAACCTGACCGAGGCCCTCGGCATGCCCGGTGCGCACACGCCCGTGAGCGGCGTCGAGCTGTGGAAGGGCAAGGCGTGGGTCTACGCGGTGGAGGCCTCGGACAACGTCACGGGCGTCCTCGTCGTCGGCCTCGCCGTCATCGGCGTCCTCGTCATGTCCCGCTTCGGCCTGATGCTCATCCTTTCCGGGGTGCACGCGCGCAGGGTGCGCCGCAAGGGCTTCACGTGGGGGCCACCGGTCACGGAGCCGGTCTCCGTCCTCGTACCGGCCTACAACGAGGCCAAGTGCATTGAGAACACGATCCGTTCGCTCACGCTGAGCGAGCATCCCATCGAGGTCGTCGTGATCGACGACGGCTCCACGGACGGCACCGCGCGCATCGTGGAGAACATGCGGCTGCCCGGCGTCCGCGTCGTCCGGCAGCACAACGCGGGCAAGCCCGCGGCCCTCAACAGGGGCCTGGCCAACGCTCGGTTCGACCTCGTCGTGATGATGGACGGCGACACGGTCTTCGAACCGGCCACCGTGCGCGAGCTGATCCAGCCGTTCGGCGACCCGGGCGTCGGCGCCGTCGCGGGCAACGCGAAGGTGGGCAACACCGACTCGCTGATCGGCGCGTGGCAGCACATCGAGTACGTGATGGGCTTCAACCTCGACCGCCGCATGTACGACATCCTGCGCTGCATGCCGACGATCCCCGGCGCGGTCGGCGCCTTCCGGCGCAGCGCCCTGGAGCGCGTCGGCGGCATGAGCGACGACACGCTCGCCGAGGACACCGACGTCACGATGGCGCTGCACCGCGACGGCTGGCGCGTCGTCTACGCGGAGAACGCGCGCGCCTGGACCGAGGCCCCGGAGACCGTCCAGCAGCTGTGGTCGCAGCGCTACCGCTGGTCGTACGGCACGATGCAGGCGATGTGGAAGCACCGCAGGGCCCTGGTCGAGAAGGGGCCGTCGGGCCGCTTCGGCCGGGTCGGCCTTCCGCTGGTCTCGCTCTTCATGGTCCTGGCCCCGCTCCTCGCGCCGCTGATCGACGTCTTCCTCATCTACGGGCTCGTGTTCGGCCCGACCGGGAAGACGGTCGGCGCCTGGTTCGGCGTGCTCGCGCTCCAGGCGGTCTGCGCGGCGTACGCCTTCCGGCTCGACAAGGAACGCATGACGCACCTCATATCCCTTCCGCTCCAGCAACTCCTGTACCGGCAGCTGATGTACGTCGTGCTGCTCCAGTCCTGGATCACCGCGCTGACCGGTGGCCGCCTGCGTTGGCAGAAGCTGCGCCGCACCGGCGTGGTGGGCGCGGGCCCCGGCGGCCATGTGCCGCACCAGCGGACGGCCTCCGTCTCCGGTGACGAGCGGAGGCCGGTGGCATGACGTATCCGACGAACGGCGGAAGCGGCGGGGGAGTGAACGAACCCTCGGAGCAGGGGAGTCGGTTCGCCAAGCCGGAGCGCGGGCGCCATGCGGGCGCCACCGGGGCCGGCTGGCCGGCCGTGCCGCCCGCGCCGCATACCCGGCGTACCGTCGCGCCCGTCGCGCCCGTGCTCACCGACGCCGTCGCCACCGGTGCGGCGGCGGCCGATGCCACCGCCCGATTCCCCGAGGTGCCGCAGCAACGCCAACAGGCTGCCACCACAAGCCCGTTGGTCGAGGCGGCGCCCAAGAAGCCCGGCCGGGACCGCTACCTCGACCTGCTGCGGTCCATCGCGCTCGTCCGGGTCATCGCCTACCACTTCTTCGGCTGGGTCTGGCTCTCGGTCGTCTTCCCGTCCATGGGCGTGATGTTCGCGCTCGCCGGATCGCTGATGGCGCGCTCCCTGAGCAGGCCCGCGCTGAGCGTCGTCCGAGGGCGGCTGCGTCGGCTCCTCCCGCCGATGTGGCTGTTCAGCGCGCTGGTGCTGCCGCTGCTCTTCGTGGGCGGCTGGAACCCGGGCAAGGACCCGGACACCGGCGGTGGCGCCTGGGGCTGGCTCGGCATCGTCAACTACGTGATCCCGATCGGCGCCCCCGCCTACCCGTGGGAGATCGCCAACCCGCCCGGTTTCCTGGAGACCACGTGGGCCGAGCAGGGCATCGGGCCGCTCTGGTACCTGCGCGCCTACCTGTGGTTCGTGCTCGCGTCCCCGCTGCTGCTCAAGGCGTTCCGCAAGCTCCCGTGGGCGACGCTCTGCGCCCCGCTCGCCCTCACGGCCGTGATCGGTACGGGCCTGGTGGAGATCCCGGGCCGCACCGGGGAGGCCGTCACCGACTTCGCCGTGTACGGCAGTTGCTGGGTCCTCGGCTTCGCGCACCAGGAGGGCGTGCTGCAGAAGGTGCCGCGCTACGCCGCCGTGTCCTGCGCCGCGATGCTCATGGGCTTCGGCCTGTGGTGGGCCTCGGGCCATCTCTCCGAGGAGGGCTGGGACCTCAACGAGATACCGCTCGCCCAGGCGGCCTGGTCCCTCGGGTTCGTCGTCATCCTGCTCCAGTACGCGCCGTCCTGGCAGAAGTTGCCCGGTCGGCTCGCGCGCTGGGACCGCCTGGTGACGCTGGCGAACAACCGGGCCGTCACGATCTATCTGTGGCACAACCTGCTCATCATGGCGACGTTCCCGCTGGTCGACCTGCTCTACCAACTGCCCTTCATGGACGACCGGTTGAGCTCCGCGCTGGACACGACGTACATGCTCTGGTCGTTCGTCCTCGTCTGGCCGCTCGTCGCCCTCGCGATCGTCTCCACCGGGTGGGTCGAGGACCTGGCGGCGAAGCGCGCACCGCGGCTGTGGCCGGACGGGCGGAAGGGCCGGAAGGGTCGGAGAGGGGCGCGGCACTCCTGAAGTGCCGCTGGGTCACGATGTGATGGAGGCGTGTAGAAGTCGCCCCCAAGCCGTGTAGGTGCTCGCTAATGTTGCCCGCCGGTGCTCGCGACGGACGAGCCGTGACGGGGCGACCAGGGGTGCGTTGTGCAGGCGACGGTTGACGGGTTCGGCTATGGGGCGGTGACCCCGGTGGCAGCGTTTTTAGTGGCCAGTCTGGGAGGCGGGATCGGGCTGCGCTGCACCGTGCGGGCTCGGCAGCTCGACTCGGGGCGGCCCAAGTGGCTGTCGTACAGCGCGCTTTCGCTGGGCGTCGGCATCTGGTCCATGCACTTCATCGCGATGATGGGCTTCCAGGTGCACGGGGCGCACATGGACTACGACGCCCGGCTCACCTTCCTCAGCCTCGCCGTCGCGGTGCTCGTGGTCGGCGTGGGGGTCTTCGCCGCCGGCTATGGCGGGCAGCGCACGCCGGTCCTGCTCGGCGCGGGCCTCTTCATGGGGCTCGGCGTCGCGGCCATGCACTACATGGGCATGGCCGCCATGCGGTTCGCCGGGTCCCTGCACTACAGCGCGTCCGTCGTGGCGGCCTCGGTGGCGGTGGCCGTCGTGGCGGCCACCGCCGCCCTGTGGCTGATCATGAACGTACGCGGGCTCTTCGTCAGCCTCGGCGCCAGTCTGCTCATGGGTGTCGCCGTCTGCGCCATGCACTACCTGGGCATGGAGGCGCTCACCGTCGAGCTGATGGCGCCGTCCAGCGGCACGAGTTCCGCGGTGTTCACGGTCCTCGTCCCGTATCTCATCGGCCCGTTCCTCGTGCTGTTCTTCGCCGGTGCCGTGCTGCTCTTCGACCCGCAGACGCTGGAGGGCGACCCGGTGGCGCGCTCCTGAGGCTCCGCGCGGGCCTCACCATCTGCCCACCGGCCAGGTGAGAGCGAAGTTCCCCGCCGGTCACTCCACGCCACAGCCCGGAAATCAGGCCTCCCTACCTTCGGTCACATCAGCTGCGAACCGTGACCTGGAGGCGTGAGATGCCTGGCCCCAAGGAACAGCCCCGGAGCCGGAACTGGATCGAGCGGTGGGATCCCGAGGACGAAGCGTTCTGGGAGGAGACGGGGGCCAAGGTCGCCCGGCGCAACCTCGCCTTCTCCATCCTGTCCGAGCACATCGGGTTCTCCATCTGGACCCTGTGGTCGGTGATGGTCCTGTTCATGGGGCCCGAGTACGGGATCGACCCGGCGGGGAAGTTCTTCCTCGTGTCGATGGCGACGCTGGTGGGGGCCTTCGCGCGCGTGCCCTACACGTTCGCCGTCGCGGTCTTCGGCGGCCGCAACTGGACGATCGTCTCGGCGAGCATGCTGCTCGTGCCGTCCGTCGCCGCGTTCGCGGTCATGGAGCCGGGCACCTCGTACACCACCTTCATGTGGTGCGCGGCGCTCACCGGCGTCGGCGGCGGCAACTTCGCCTCCTCCATGACGAACATCAACTCGTTCTTCCCCCTTCGTAAGAAGGGATGGGCGCTCGGCCTGAACGCGGGCGGCGGCAACATCGGCGTCCCCGTCATCCAGCTCGTCGCGCTCGCCGTGATCGGCGCGAGCGGCGGGCCCCGCGTGCTGCTTGGGATCTACATTCCGCTGATCGTCGTCGCGACCGTCTGCTCCGCGCTGTTCATGGACAACCTGGCGACGGTGAAGAACGACACCGGCGCCGCGAAGGACTCGGCGCGCGACCGGCACACCTGGATCATGTCGTTCCTCTACGTAGGGACGTTCGGCTCCTTCATCGGCTACTCGTTCGCCTTCGGTCTGGTCCTGCAGACCCAGTTCGGACGTACGCCGCTCCAGGCGGCGGGCGTCACCTTCACCGGCCCGCTGCTCGGCTCGCTCATCCGGCCCGTCGGCGGCAGGCTCGCCGACACGTACGGCGGCGCGCGCATCACGCTGTGGAACTTCGTCGGCATGGCCCTCGCCACGGCCGTCGTGATCCTCGCCTCGGTCGAGGAGTCGCTCACGCTGTTCACCGTCGCGTTCATCGCCCTGTTCGTGCTGAGCGGGCTCGGCAACGGGTCGACGTACAAGATGATCCCCGGCATCTTCCAGGCGAAGGCGCTGGCCAAGGGGCTCGCGGGCGAGGAAGCGGCCGCGTACGGGCGGCGGCTCTCCGGCACCTCCATGGGACTGATCGGCGCGGTCGGCGCCCTCGGCGGGCTCGGCATCAACCTGGCGTTCCGGCAGTCCTTCCAGACGGCCGGCACCGGCACCGGGGCCTTCGTGGCCTTCCTCGCCTTCTACGCCGTGTGCTTCGCGGTGACCTGGGCCGTATACCTTCGCCGCCCGGCCCAGCGGACCGTCGCCCCGTCCACGGCGGAGGCGAAGCCGCAGCTCAGCTACGCCGAGGTGTGAGCGCGCACCCCGTAACACGCATGCAATAGCGTTGATCCGGGTCCGACACGGAGCGTTGACAGGCTCGGACGACGCATCGGTGGACCCGGTGCACGCACATACGTCGAGCGGGGCGAGAACCAGCATGGACGAGGAACAGCAGGCCACGAGGCCGGAGCAGGCCCACGGGCCGATCGAGGGCTTCACCGTGGGCGTGACCGCGGCGCGCCGCGCCGACGAGCTGGGCGCGCTGCTCCAGCGGCGCGGCGCCTCGGTGCTGCACGCGCCCGCCCTGCGTATCGTGCCGCTCGCGGACGACAGCGAACTCCTCGTCGCCACCAAGGAGTTGATCGACCACGCGCCGGACGTGGTGATCGCCACCACCGCCATCGGCTTCCGCGGCTGGGTCGAGGCCGCCGACGGCTGGGGCCTGGGCGAGGACCTGATCGCGGGCCTCCGCGGCGTCGAGATCCTCGCGCGCGGCCCGAAGGTGAAGGGCGCGGTGCGCGCCGCGGGTCTTACGGAGGAGTGGTCGCCCTCGTCCGAGTCGATGGCCGAGGTCCTGGAGCGGCTGCTCGACGAGGGCGTCCAGGGGCGGCGCGTCGCCGTGCAGCTGCACGGCGAGCCGCTCCCCGGCTTCGTCGAGGCGCTGCGCGAGGCGGGGGCCGAAGTGGTCGGCGTCCCCGTCTACCGCTGGCTCCCGCCGCAGGACATCGGCCCGGTCGACCGCCTCCTCGACGCCACGGTGGCGCGCGGGGTGGACGCGCTGACGTTCACCTCGGCGCCCGCGGCGACGGCGCTGCTGCGCCGCGCGGAGGAGCGGGGCCTCCTCGAGGAGCTGCTCGCGGCCCTCCACCACGACGTGCTCGCGGCCTGCGTCGGGCCGGTCACGGCGGTGCCGTTGCAGGCGCACGGCGTGGACACGGTGCAGCCGGAGCGGTTCCGGCTCGGACCCCTGGTGCAGCTGCTCTGCAAGGAACTGCCCGCACGCGCGCGTACGTTGCCGATCGCGGGCCACCGGATGCAGATCCGCGGGCAGGCCGTGGTCGTGGACGACGAGCTGCGGCCGGTGCCGCCCGCGGGCATGTCGCTGCTGAGGGCGCTTGCGCGGCGGCCGGGGTGGGTGGTGTCCCGCGCGGAGCTGTTGCGGGCGTTGCCGGGGGCGGGGCGGGACGAGCATGCGGTGGAGACGGCGATGGCGCGACTCAGGTCGTCCCTCGGGGCGCCGAGACTGATTCAGACCGTGGTCAAGCGGGGGTATCGGTTGGCGTTGGATCCGGCGGCAGATGCGAAGTACGCGGACGCGTGACCTGGGGCGATCCGGTGCGGCAAATCAAGCCCCTGCGGCGATTGAGCAGCGGGGTCCGGGGCGGAGCCCCGGGGGTCGGCCCCGGGAAGCCGCCTGCTCAATCGCCGCAGGGGCTTGAAAGATGCTGCTCAATCGCCGCAGGGGCTTGATAGGCCGCAGGGGCTTAAATGGGCGCATGCTGATCACCCCCGACATAGAACTCCGCCGCGCCGTCCCTCAGGACGCCCCCGCGCTCGCCGACGCCGTCGTCCGCAACCGGGAGTTCATGAAGACCTGGGAGCCGTACCGTTCCGAGGAGTACTACACGGAGCGGGAGCAGGCCGAGCGGATCGCGGAGCCCGGCGGGGTCACGTGGCTGCTGTTGGACCGGTCCGCCGACGGCCGCGTGGTCGGCCGCGCGGCGCTCAGTGGCATTCACCTCGGCCCCCTGTGCAGCGCCAGCCTCGGCTACTGGGTGGACGCCGACTACCGGGGCCGCGGCCTGGTCCCCGCCGCCGTCGAGGAGATCTGCCGCGCCGCCCGCGACGAACTGGGCCTGCACCGCGTCGAGGCGGGCACGCTCACGGACAACGAGGCGTCCCAGCGCGTACTCGCCAAGTGCGGCTTCGTCCGGTACGGGCTCGCGCCCAAGTTCCTCCACATCAACGGGGATTGGCGCGACCACGTCCTGTTCCAGCGCATCCTCCACGACGACCCGCCGGCGTACGGCCGCTCGTAGCCCGTCAACCCCCGTTCCGGCGGCAGGGGTTCCGGCGGCGCCCGCGGGCGGGCACTGTAGAGGGCATGGCAGCAGTACCCACCGGGCCCCACCCGCCTGCCCCTGCCCCCTACGAGTTGCGCTTCGACTCCGGGCGTCTCTGCCTGGACCTCGTCGCGACCGCGCACCCCGACGAACGCCTCACGAGCCCCGACCTGCTGCGCGCCTGGCTGGTCGGCGCGGGGCTCGTCCCGGCCACCGTCGCGCTGGCGGACCGTTCACCCGCTTGGCTCGCCGCCTTCCATGAACTGCGCGGTCACGTAGGCCAGTTGGTGCGCGGCGAACTGTCGGGCCACCCGTCGTCCGCCGCCCTGGAACGGGTCAACCTGCTCGCCCGCGCGGCCCCGCCCGCACCCCTTGCCGTACGCGCCGCCGACGGCACCCTCGTCCGCTCCCTGCACCTCGAACCCGACTGCCCGGCCCTGCTCGCGGCCGTCGCACGCGATGCCGTCGACCTCCTCACCGACCCGGCCGTCCGCGACGCCCTCCGCCAGTGCGAGGGCGACGCCTGCCCCATCATCTACCTGGACATGTCCCGTGGCCGCAGGCGCCGTTGGTGCTCCAGTGAGGTGTGCGGCAACCGGGAGCGGGTGGCCCGGCATCGGCGCAGAGCGGCGGCGCTGGCGAGGGCGTGAGGCGCTTTCCGCAACTGCCTTTGAACATCCGTGAGTTCGTGTGCGTATCCCTCCCGTGAGCCCAGCCGAGAGACATGGCCGAACAGGGGACACCGGAGGTAGGCGTGCGCAAGGATTCCGCCGTGGCCGATGAACGCCCGCCCCGGGCCCGACATCGCGCACCCCGGCCCCCCGAGCCGGACGAGGAGCTGATGCGCGCGCTCTACGCCGAGCACGCACGACCGCTTCTGGCCTATGTGCTCCGCTTGGTGGCGGGCGACCGGCAGCGCGCGGAGGATGTCGTACAGGAGACGCTCATCCGTGCCTGGAAGAACGCCGGACAGCTCAACCGAGCGACCGGTTCGGTACGCCCCTGGCTGGTGACGGTCGCCCGGCGCATCGTCATCGACGGTCACCGCAGTCGACAAGCTCGGCCGCAGGAGGTCGATCCGTCGCCGCTGGAGGTCATCCCCGCGGAGGACGAGATCGACAAGGCGCTGTGGCTGATGACCCTTTCCGACGCGCTGGAGGACTTGACCCCGGCCCACCGGGAAGTACTCGTGGAGACGTACTTCAAAGGACGTACGGTCAGCGAGGCGGCCGAGACGCTCGGCATCCCCAGCGGCACGGTGCGCTCGCGGGTCTTCTACGCGCTGCGCTCGATGAAGCTGGCGTTGGAGGAACGGGGGGTGACGGCATGACGACGGGGCACGGAACGTACGGTCCCTTCGGGCACGAGCCGGCGGGTGACGTGCACGAGACCGTCGGCGCCTACGCGCTGGGCATTCTCGACGACATCGAGGCGAGCGCGTTCGAGGCGCATCTGGCGACGTGCGAGCGGTGCGCGCGGGACCTGGAGGAGTTCGCGGGCATGGAGCCGATGCTCGCCGCCCTCGCCGACCTGCCGGCCGAGCGCGGCGCACCGCGCGAGCCGACCCCGCAGATCGGCGACTCCCTCGCGGCCCGCCCGAGCCCCCGCCTCGCGGCGTCCCTCGCCGACGAACTGGGGCGCCGCCGCAGGCACAAGCGCAAGCGCGGCCTCTTCCTGGTCGCGGCCGCCGCCGCCCTGATCATCGGCGGCCCGCTGACGGTCCTCGCGGTGACGGACGGAGGCGGCGGCAGCGTCGCGGAGGCCCACCCCACCAGCCCCGCCCAGGACGCCTTCTTCCACCACATGCCCGACAAGGTGAAGGCCACCGACACCACGACGAACGTCACGGCGACGATCGGCATGGAGAAGAAGGCCTGGGGCACCCACACCGTCCTGGAACTGAAGAACGTCAAGGGTCCGCTGAAGTGCTCCCTCGTCGCGGTCGGCAAGAACGGCGAGCGCGAGACCGTCACTACCTGGGCGGTCCCGAAGTGGGGCTACGGCATCGACGACAGTGCGAACGCGAACGCGAAGCATCCCCTGTACGTGCACGGGGGCGCGGCCTTCGACCGGGGCCAGATCGACCACTTCGAGGTCGAGACGCTCGACGGAAAGCGGCTCGTGGAGGTGAACGCCTGACCGCGTGGGCGCGCACGTAGCCCTACGGGGCCCCTTTCGCGTACCTTTGACGGCTGCCCAGCACGTCAGAAGGGGGCCCGGTGGCCGCTCAGGCTCCGCACGATTCAGCGGTGAAATCGGATACGAACCCAGGTGGGGTCGAGGCCGCGGATTCGGTCCGCGACCGTGAGCTCGGTATCGAGCAGATCCACCTCGACGCCGTCTACCGACGCCTCGAAGAGAAGATCCACGAGGCCGAGTTCCTGATGGAGGACGCCACCAAACGCGGCCAGGTCGGCACGCCCGGCGCGCTCGCCGAGCGCGACGCGCAGGTCTTCCGCGCGGGTATCCACCTCAACCGTCTCAACAACGAGTTCGAGGACTTCCTCTTCGGCCGCATCGACCTGCTTCAGGGCAAGGACGGCAAAAAGGGCCCGGACGGCGCGTACACGGCGCTCGAACCGGCGGACGGCGCCGTCCGCGAGGACAACACGGCCGACATCGCCGAGACGCTGCACATCGGCCGCATCGGCGTGCTCGACGCGGACTACTCGCCGCTCGTCATCGACTGGCGCGCCCCGGCCGCCGCGCCCTTCTACCGCTCCACGCCGGTCGACCCCGGCCGGGTGGTGCGCCGCCGCGTCATCCGCTCCAAGGGCCGCAAGGTGCTCGGCGTGGAGGACGACCTGATGCGCCCGGAGCTGACCGCGTACCTGGACGGCGAGCGGCTGCCCGCCGTCGGCGACGGCGCCCTGATGGCCGCCCTCGGCCAGGCCCGCAGCCACTCGATGCGCGACATCGTCGCCTCCATCCAGGCCGAACAGGACCAGGTCATCCGCGCCCCCGCCGCGTCCGTGACCTACGTCGAGGGCGGGCCCGGCACCGGCAAGACGGCGGTGGCGCTGCACCGCGCCGCGTACCTGCTGTACCAGGACCGCCGCCGGTACGCGGGCGGCATCCTGATCGTCTCGCCGACGCCGCTCCTGGTCGCCTACACCGAGGGCGTGCTGCCCTCGCTCGGCGAGGAGGGCCAGGTCGCGATCCGCGCGGTGGGCTCGCTGGTCGACGGGGCGGAGGCCACGGTCTACGACTCCCCGGCGGTGGCCCGGATCAAGGGCTCGTCGCGGATGCCGGGGCTGCTGCGGAAGGCGGCACGCGGCGCCCTGGAGTCGGGGCGCCCGCAGCGGCCCGCCGTCCAGGAACAGCTCGCGTTCGGCGACGACGAGGAACCGGAGGCCGGTCCCGCGCCGACCCCGACGCGGCTGCGCGTCGTCGCCTTCGGCCGCCGCCTGGAGCTGGACGCGAACCGTCTGAGTCGGATCCGGCAGTCCGCCCTCGGCGGCACCGCCCCCGTCAACCATCTGCGCCCGCGCGCCCGCAGGCTCCTCCTCGACGCGCTCTGGGACCAGTCGGGCGCCGGGAGCCGGCACTCCGACCCCGAGCTCGCGGCCGAGCTGCGCTCCTCCTTCGACGAGGACGTGAGCGGTGAGGACGAGTTCATCCACTTCCTCGACGCGTGGTGGCCGGAGCTGACGCCCCGTTCGGTCCTGTCCGCCATGTCCGACGAGCGGCGCCTGGGCCGCTGGGCCCGCCGTGTCCTCAACCCCGGCGAGATCCGCAAACTCGCCAAGTCCCTGCGGCGCGACGCCCTTTCGGTCCACGACGTCGCCCTGCTCGACGAGCTGACCGCCGTCCTCGGCACCCCGGCCCGCCCGAAGAAGAGGCGCGAGTACGACCCGCTCGACCAGCTCACCGGCCTCGAGGAGCTGATGCCGCAGCGCGAGGAGTCCCAGCGCGAGCGCGCCGAGCGCCTCGCCCAGGAGCGCACCGAGTACGCGCACGTCATCGTCGACGAGGCGCAGGACCTCACGCCGATGCAGTGGCGAATGGTCGGCCGCCGGGGCCGGCACGCGACGTGGACGATCGTCGGCGACCCCGCCCAGTCCTCCTGGTCCGACCCGGAGGAGGCGGGCGCCGCCCGCGACGAAGCCCTCGGCTCCCGGCCGCGGCGCCGCTTCACGCTGACCGTGAACTATCGCAACCCGTCCGAGATCGCCGAGCTGGCCGCGAAGGTCCTGGCGCTGGCGATGCCCGGCTCCGAGTCCCCTTCGGCGGTCCGCTCGACGGGCGTGGAGCCGCGCTTCGTCGCCGTACGCGACAAGGCCGGCGACACGGTTCGCGCGGAGGCCGCCCGGCTCCTGGAGCAGGTCGACGGCACCGTCGGCGTCGTCGTGGCGATGAACCGCCGGGACGAGGCGGCCCGCTGGCTGTCCGGGCTCGGCGAGCGCGTCGTGGCGCTCGGCTCCCTGGAGGCCAAGGGCCTGGAGTACGACGCCACGATCGTGGTCTCCCCGGCCGAGATCGCGGACGAGTCCCCGGCGGGTCTGCGGGTCCTGTACGTCGCCCTGACCCGTGCCACGCAGCAGCTCACGGTGGTCTCCGGCGAACGCGACGAACCGGACGCGAACGGGGTGCCGGACCTGCTCCGTGACTGACCCTTGCCCCTGATGTCTCCGGTGTTACCGTTGATGACGGCACCGGCTCGATCCAAGCCCCCGGGCCCAACCATCGTCCCTTAGAGGGACCACTTGCCGCGAGGCGAGCATGGCGGGTCGGTGTCGTGAATGTGAGGCGAGGCCCACGTCACTTTCGTGACGTGGGCCTCGTTCTGTTCCCTCTTCCCGTTTCCCCTGACTTCTCGTATGGTGGAAACTACTTTCCAAAAGATGAATGAACGTTAGCTTCAAAACCCGATGCGACTACCACGTACTCACCGGTAGGTGGGACCATCGGACGGCAACAGCTACACGGTGAAAGCAGAGGAAGTCGGCCATGGCAACGGCGCCCAGCGTCTCCTACTCGATGACGGTCCGGTTGGAGGTCCCCGCGGGCGGTAACGCCGTCTCGCAGCTGACCACCGCCGTTGAGTCCTCCGGCGGCTCGGTGACCGGCCTCGACGTCACCGCTTCCGGTCACGAGAAGCTCCGGATCGACGTCACGATCGCGGCCACGTCGACGTCCCACGCGGACGAGATCGTCGAGGAACTCCGCAAGATCGAGGGCGTGACGCTCGGGAAGGTCTCCGACCGTACGTTCCTCATGCACCTCGGCGGCAAGATCGAGATGCAGTCCAAGCACCCCATCCGCAACCGTGACGACCTCTCCATGGTCTACACGCCGGGTGTGGCCCGCGTCTGCATGGCGATCGCCGAGAACCCCGAGGACGCCCGGCGCCTGACCATCAAGCGCAACACCGTCGCGGTCGTCACCGACGGCTCCGCGGTGCTCGGCCTCGGCAACATCGGCCCGATGGCCGCCATGCCGGTCATGGAGGGCAAGGCGGCCCTCTTCAAGCGCTTCGCCGACATCGACGCCTGGCCGATCTGCCTGGACACCCAGGACACGGACGCCATCGTCGAGATCGTCAAGGCCATCGCCCCCGGCTTCGCGGGCATCAACCTCGAGGACATCTCGGCGCCCCGCTGCTTCGAGATCGAGGCCCGCCTCCGCGAGGCCCTCGACATCCCCGTCTTCCACGACGACCAGCACGGCACCGCGATCGTCGTGCTCGCCGCGCTGACCAACGCGCTGCGCGTGGCGGGCAAGGACATGGGCGACATCCGCGTCGTCATGTCGGGCGCCGGCGCGGCCGGTACGGCCATCCTGAAGCTGCTGCTCGCGGCGGGCGTCAAGAACGCCGTCGTGGCCGACATCCACGGTGTCGTGCACGCGGGCCGCGAGGACCTGAAGGACGCCGACGCGGACTCGCCGCTGCGCTGGATCGCCGACAACACCAACCCCGAGGGCCTGACCGGCACGCTGAAGGAAGCGGTCGTCGACGCGGACGTGTTCATCGGCGTCTCGGCCCCGAACGTGCTGAACGGCGACGACGTGGCCGCGATGGCCGAAGGTGCCATCGTGTTCGCGCTCGCGAACCCGGACCCGGAGGTCGACCCGGCGATCGCCCGTCAGACGGCGACGGTCGTGGCCACGGGCCGCTCCGACTTTCCGAACCAGATCAACAACGTGCTGGTCTTCCCCGGCGTCTTCCGCGGCCTGCTCGACGCCCAGTCGCGCACGGTCAACACGGAAATGATGCTGGCGGCCGCGACGGCCCTGGCCGACGTGGTCACCGAGGACGAGCTCAACCCGAACTACATCATCCCGAGCGTCTTCAACGACAAGGTCGCGGGAGCCGTCGCCGGAGCGGTGCGCGATGCCGCGAAAGCTGCCGGAGTGGTTGTGACGGGGGCCACGACCGCCTGATTACCGGCGCGTCGCGGTTTACGGGGCCCGCGGGACCCATAGGCTGGCCGGGAAACAGGCCCCCGGCCCGCCTCTCACCGGCGCGGTGGCGCCTTCCGTGTTACTCCAAGGGGTGCCGGATTGGCTTTACCGCCGTGGGTAGGGGCAGGATGCCTCTTCAGGCGCAAGGGTCTGGAAGACGGACCCGGGTCCTGGGCCTGACCGAGACCCTGGCAGCATCAACTTTGCTGTTGCCCAACACGCGGCCTGGTCGCGTGGCACGCCTCAACGGCAAGAAGAACACGGGAGTACAAACATGAACCGCAGTGAGCTGGTGGCCGCGCTGGCCGACCGCGCCGAGGTGACTCGCAAGGACGCCGACGCCGTGCTGGCCGCGTTCGCCGAGACCGTCGGCGAGATCGTTGCCAAGGGCGACGAGAAGGTCACCATCCCCGGCTTCCTGACCTTCGAGCGCACCCACCGTGCCGCTCGCACCGCCCGTAACCCGCAGACCGGCGAGCCGATCAACATCCCGGCCGGCTACAGCGTCAAGGTTTCGGCGGGCTCCAAGCTCAAGGAAGCCGCCAAGGGCAAGTAGTTCCTAGGCGCAAGGACGGCCCCCCGGATCCTTCCGGGGGGCCGTCCTTTTTTTGTTCTTTTTTGGGGGGCGCGGGGAACTGCGCGCCCAGCCACGGCACGGCGGGTCTGCGGGCGACCCTCAGCTCTGTGGCCCGTCGCGGCTTTTCGTCTGGTTGCGTTCGCGCGGTTCCCCGCGCCCCTAAAAAACAAAAAACAGGGCCGCCCCCGGTCGACCGGGGGCGGCCCTGGTGGCTACGCGGAGCGAACCGCTAGCCGAGGGCCTTGCCCGGGAGTTCGACCTTCGCGCCGAGCTCGACGAGCTTCTCCATGAAGTTCTCGTAGCCGCGGTTGATCAGGTCGATCCCGTGGACACGGCTCGTGCCCTGGGCCGCCAGCGCCGCGATCAGGTACGAGAAGCCGCCACGCAGGTCGGGGATGACCAGGTCGGCGCCCTCCAGCTTCGTCGGCCCGGACACGACCGCCGAGTGCAGGAAGTTGCGCTGCCCGAAGCGGCAGTTGGAGCCGCCGAGGCACTCGCGGTAGAGCTGGATGTGCGCGCCCATCTGGTTCAGCGCGGACGTGAAGCCGAGACGCGACTCGTAGACCGTCTCGTGGACGATCGAGAGGCCCGTGGCCTGCGTCAGGGCGACGACGAGCGGCTGCTGCCAGTCCGTCTGGAAGCCGGGGTGGACGTCCGTCTCCAGCGCGATCGACTTCAGCTGGCCACCGGGGTGCCAGAAGCGGATGCCCTCGTCGTCGATCTCGAAGGCGCCGCCGACCTTCCGGTACGTGTTCAGGAACGTCATCATCGAGCGCTGCTGCGCGCCGCGGACGTAGATGTCGCCGTGCGTGGCGAGCGCCGCCGACGCCCAGGAGGCCGCCTCCAGACGGTCCGACAGGGCGCGGTGCGTGTAGCCGCCGAGCTTGTCGACGCCGGTGACGCGGATGGTGCGGTCCGTGTCCATCGCGATGATCGCGCCCATTTTCTGCAGGACGCAGATCAGGTCCTCGATCTCAGGCTCCACGGCCGCGTTCGAGAGCTCCGTGACGCCCTCGGCGAGGACGGCCGTGAGCAGGACCTGCTCGGTGGCGCCCACGGAGGGGTAGGGGAGACGGATCTTCGTGCCGCGCAGCCGCTGCGGGGCCTCCAGGTACTGGCCGCCCTCGCGCTTCTCGATCGTCGCGCCGAACTGGCGGAGCACCTCGAAGTGGAAGTCGACCGGACGGCCGCCGATGTCGCAGCCGCCGAGACCCGGGATGAAGGCGTGGCCGATGCGGTGCAGCAGCGGGCCGCACAGCAGGATCGGGATGCGGGAGGAGCCCGCGTGCGCGTCGATGTCGGCCACGTTCGCCGACTCCACGTGCGAGGGGTCCATCACCAGCTCGCCCGGCTCCTCACCGGGGCCGACCGTCACGCCGTGCAGCTGCAGCAGGCCGCGTACGACGCGCACGTCGCGGATGTCCGGGACATTGCGCAGCCGGCTCGGCGCACTGCCGAGGATCGCGGCGACCATGGCCTTTGGCACGAGGTTCTTCGCGCCGCGAACACGGATCTCGCCCTCGAGCGGAGTTCCGCCGTGGACAAGGAGTACATCGTCGGTGACGGTCATGAATCTCGCGTTCCGAAGAGAAGGGCAGGGCCAGGCTCAAGGGTAAGGGCGGCCCGCCCCATATTCGTATGCCTGCGGGTTCCAGGGAGCGTCATGAGTTCGCCACAACACGAAGCGCGCCGGGGAAAGCACAAAGCGTGACGATTTTGTGAAGTGCCGGCCTTCCGCTTCCCCGCGCGCTGAGCTGCGTTCCCGCGGTTGTTGCGCTTGGCTCCCCCCGCGGCGGCCGAATGCGGGATCATGTCAGGCATGACCGAGGTGTCCTCGCTCACAGGGCGGCTGCTCGTGGCTACACCCGCCCTCGCGGACCCGAATTTCGACCGGGCGGTCGTGCTGCTCCTCGACCACGACGAGGAGGGCTCGCTCGGCGTCGTACTGAACCGGCCGACGCCGGTGGACGTCGGGGACATCCTGGAGGGCTGGGCCGGTCTGGCCGGTGAGCCGGGGGTCGTCTTCCAGGGCGGCCCGGTCTCGCTCGACTCGGCGCTCGGCGTCGCGGTCATCCCCGGCGACGACGAGCGGGAGGCGCCCCTCGGCTGGCGGCGGGTGCACGGCGCGATCGGCCTCGTCGACCTGGAGGCCCCGCCGGAGCTGCTCGCGGCGGCGCTCGGCTCCCTGCGGATCTTCGCCGGTTACTCGGGCTGGGGGCCGGGGCAGCTGGAGGACGAACTGACCGAGGGTGCCTGGTACGTCGTCGAGTCGGAGCCCGGTGATGTCTCCGCCACCCGCCCCGAGGGCCTGTGGCGGGCGGTCCTGCGGCGCCAGCGCGGCGAACTGGCGATGGTGGCCACGTATCCGGACGATCCCTCGCTCAACTGACCTCGTTCCGGGACCGGGCGGGCTTAAGTACCCTTGGCGGTTATGAGCACTCTTGAGCCCGAGCGCGGGACAGGTACGGGGACCCTCGTAGAGCCGACGCCGCAGACGTCGAGCGGCGATGGCGATCACGAGCGCTACGCCCACTATGTCCAGAAGGACAAGATCATGGCGAGCGCGCTGGAGGGCACGCCCGTCGTCGCGCTCTGCGGCAAGGTGTGGGTGCCGGGCCGTGACCCCAAGAAGTATCCCGTGTGTCCCATGTGCAAGGAGATCTACGAGTCCATGGGCGCCGGCGGCGACAAGGACAACGGCGGCAAGGACGGCAAGGGCGGCGGCAAGGACAAGTAGTCGCTCCTCCCTTCCCGGTGAGTCCCTGTGAACCTCGGGTGTGCGGTGACGCATGCCCGGGGTTTCGCGCGTCCGCCCCACCATTGCGCGAATTGGTCCAGTCCTCTTAGCCTCCCGCCATGGAACTCATCCCCGCACCCCGTCGGCTGACGCGCTCGGGCGACGGACGCCACGCGCTCGGCGAGCGCACCGGCATCGCGGCGGGGGAGGGGACCGAAGGCACGGCACGCCGGCTGCGCGCGACACTCGGCGCGGCGACCGGTCTCGACCTGCCGCCCAAGGGTGCGGACGAGGGCGACGTCATCTCCCTGCGCATCGACCCCGCCCGCTCCCTCGAACCGGAGGGCTACCGGCTGCGCGTGACGGACGCGGGCATCACGATCGAGGGCGGCTCCGCGGCAGGCGTCTTCTGGGGCGCCCAGACGCTGCGTCAACTCCTGGGCCCCGACGCGTACCGCCGGGCCCCGCTCCCCGGACGCACCTGGTCCGTCCCGTACGTCACCGTCGAAGACGCGCCGCGCTTCCGCTGGCGCGGCATGATGCTCGACGTCGCCCGGCACTTCACGCCGAAGGCCGGAGTGCTGCGCCAACTCGACCTGATGGCCGCCCACAAGCTCAACGTCCTGCACTTCCACCTCACCGACGACCAGGGCTGGCGCGTCGAGATCAAGCGCCACCCGAAGCTGACGCAGGACGCCTCCTGGCGGTCACGGACGAAATTCGGCCACCGCGCCTCGGAGTTGTGGGAGGACAAGCCGCACGGCGGCTTCTACACGCAGGACGACATCCGCGAAATCGTCGCGTACGCGGACGCGCTGCATATCGCGGTCGTCCCCGAGATCGACCTGCCGGGCCACTCGCAGGCAGCCATCCACGCGTATCCGGAACTCGGCAACAGTGATGTCGTCGACACGTCTTCCCTCCCCGTCTGGGACACCTGGGGCGTCAATCCGAACGTACTCGCCCCCACTGACAACACCCTCCGCTTCTACGAGGGCGTCTTCGAGGAACTCCTCGACCTGTTCCCGTCCACGTTCATCCACGTAGGGGGCGACGAGTGCCCCAAGGACCAGTGGAGGCAGTCGCCCACCGCCCAGGCACGCATCAAGGAACTGGGGTTGGCCGACGAGGACGAGCTCCAGTCCTGGTTCATCCGGCACTTCGACACCTGGCTCGGCACGCGCGGGCGGCGCCTGGTCGGCTGGGACGAGATCCTCGAAGGGGGCCTCGCGCCCGGCGCCACGGTCTCCTCCTGGCGCGGCTACGAAGGCGGCATCACCGCGGCGAGGGCGGGCCACGACGTCGTCATGTGCCCCGAGCAGCAGATCTACTTGAACTACCGCCAGGCCCCCGGCGACGAGGAACCGGTCCCCATCGGCTACGTACGCACCCTGGAGGACGTCTACCGCTTCGAACCGGTTCCCCCGCAGCTGAGCGAGGAGGAGGCGCGGCACGTCCTCGGCACGCAGGCCAACGTGTGGACCGAGGTGACGGAGGACGAGCAGCGCCTCGACTACCAGGTGTATCCGCGGCTTTCCGCCTTCAGTGAGGTCGCCTGGAGCGAGCTGCCCGAACCCGCCGCGCGTGACTTCGCGGACTTCGAGCGCCGAATGACCGCGCACTACCGGCGACTTGACGCCCTGGGCGTCGGCTACCGGCCGCCCGGCGGCCCGTTGCCCTGGCAGCGGCGCCCGGGTGTGCTCGGACGTCCCTTCGAAGGGGAACCCCCGAACGTGTGAGCTTGCACGGAGGCGAGGGCCACGCCTCACCGCCCACCTCGCCTCATACGTAGGCGCAGGCCGCCAATTCGCCCCCACGGGTGATCTGGTGCGATATCGGTCATCTATGAGGTGGAAGGGGCGAATGCCTCCTACCGGACCCCCGCTCCGGGCCGGAAGGAAGATGTGCCAGAGTTGCCACCTCCGGCCTGTCAGCACGTACCGTACGGCGGAACAGGCGTAACGGCGGGAACGGCGGTCACGCGCGGACCACGCGGGGACCGGCGCCGTTGCCAGGCACGCGGCCGGACTTCGGGAAGGGGCAGCCGGTTTGACCACGCACGCACCGCAGGCGACGACACAGGCCGCGGTACTTCCGGGTTCGCTCGACGAGGCCGTCGCGGCACTCGCCGCCATGCCCGCCGCCGTACCGGTGGCCGGGGGCACGGACCTCATGGCCCAGGTCAACGCGGGGGGACTGCGCCCCGCCGCCCTCGTCGGACTCGGCCGGATCAGCGAGATCCGCGGCTGGCAGTACCAGGACGGGAACGCGCTGCTCGGCGCGGGCCTCACCCACGCGCGCATCGGCCGCCCCGACTTCGCCGCGCTGATCCCCGGCCTCGCCGCCGCCGCGCGGGCCGCGGGCCCGCCCCAGATCCGCAACGCGGCCACGCTCGGCGGCAACATCGCCTCCGGCGCGCCCGCCAATGACACGCTGCCCGTACTGGCCGCGCTGGAAGCCACGTTGATCATCGCGGGGCGGGGCGGCGCGAGACGCGAAGTGCCGGTCTCGCACCTGCTGGCCGGCATGGAGATGCTCGCCCCGGGCGAACTGATCGGGTTTGTGCGGGTTCCGTTGTTGCATGCTCCGCAGGTCTTCCTGAAGGCGACCGGGCGTACGGGTCCCGGCCGCGCCATGGCCTCCGTCGCGCTCGTCCTCGACCCGGCGCGGCGCGGGGTGCGCTGCGCCGTCGGGGCCATCGCGCCGATGCCGCTGCGGCCCCTGGAGGCCGAGCAGTGGGTGGCCTCGCTCATCGACTGGGACGGCGAACGCGGCGCCCTCGTACCGGAGGCCGTGCACGCCTTCGGCGAGTACGTCGCCGCGGCCTGCGTCCCCGACCCGGACCCCGCTCCTGACGGCACGCAGCAGCAGCTGCCGCCCGCCGTACTGCATCTGCGGCGCACCGTCGCCGTGCTGGCCCGACGTGCACTTGGGAGGGCACTGTCGTGACGAACGAGTACCCCGGCCCCGACGGCTGGGAGCCGGTGCCCCAGGGCGAGTACGACTCCGACGCCACGGCCTTCGTGCAGCTGCCCCCCGAGGGCTTCCCGGACGCGGCGCCGCTCGCCGCGCCGGGGCACGGCTACGTGCCGCCGCCGATCACGGTGGGTCCGGCCACGGGGGCGGCCGCGACCGATCCCGCGTCGACCGGGGTGTGGGTGCTGCCGCAGGATCTCGTTGGGCCGGGGGCGGGGGCCTCCGGCGGTGGGGTGGCTGAGCCCGTGGCGGCCGAGCCTGTGGAGCAGGCGCCGCACCACGGGCAGACCGGGCAGTGGTCCGTGCCGCTGGCCGGGGGTGAACTCCCGGAGGAATCGGGTGAGTTCAGCGCGTCCTCGGTGGGGCGGCAGTGGGGTGGGCAGGTGCCTCCGGCGACGTTGCCGGGGGGTGCGGCGGCGCCGTGGGCCCCGGCGGAGCCCGACGTCGAGGTGGAGCTTCCGCCGCTCGTCTCCCCGGAGGGGCCGGCCGGGCCTGCGTCGCGGGGCTCTGCCCCGGACCCCGCGCCTCAATCGCCGGCGGGGCTTGATGTGCCGGGCTCTCGTTCGCAGAGCGGGCTTGATGGGCACGAGACCGTGGCTGTGGAGGCGTCCGAGGTCGAGGTCGACGCCGTCCCGGAGGAGTCCGAGGGTGAAGACGTCGCTCAGCCCTCGCTTCATGACGATCACCCCCTGGCCAGTTACGTTCTGCGGGTCAATGGTGCGGACCGGCCCGTCACGGACGCCTGGATCGGGGAGTCGTTGCTGTACGTGCTGCGTGAGCGGCTCGGGCTCGCGGGGGCCAAGGACGGCTGCTCGCAGGGCGAGTGCGGCGCGTGCAACGTGCAGGTGGACGGCCGTCTCGTAGCCTCCTGCCTGGTGCCCGCGGCGACCACCGCGGGCAGCGAGGTGCGTACGGTCGAGGGACTCGCCACCGACGGCCGCCCCTCGGACGTGCAGCGGGCGCTGGCCGCGTGCGGTGCGGTGCAGTGCGGCTTCTGCGTCCCCGGCATGGCGATGACGGCGCACGACCTCCTGGAGGGCAACCCGAACCCGACCGCCCTGGAGACCCGCCAGGCGCTGTGCGGCAACCTGTGCCGCTGCTCCGGCTACCGGGGTGTCGTGGACGCGGTGCGCCAGGTGGCCGAGGAGCGGCGGACGGCGGCGGACACCGCGGCCGAGGGCGGCGCGGAAGAGCCGCTGATCCCGCGCCAGGCGGGACCCCCGACCACCGGGGACCCGCAGGACTTTCCGGACGGAGGCCAGGCATGACGAACGAGACGGCCACGACCTCCGTGGCCCCCGCCGCCCCGGAGGCGGAGAGCTTCCCGCACGGACTCGGCACGTCCCTCCCCTCGGAGGAGGCGCACGCCAAGGCGGAGGGCACGTTCCCGTACGCCGCCGACCTGTGGGCCGAGGGCCTGCTCTGGGCGTCGATCCTGCGCTCCCCGCACGCGCACGCGCGCGTGGTGAGCATCGACACCAGCCACGCGCGCGAGATGCCCGGCGTCCTCGCGGTCGTCACGCACGAGGACGTCCCCGGCGGCCCGCTGTCCGGACACCGCGCGTCGGACCGCCCGATGTTCGCCTCCGACGTGGTGCGTCACCACGGGGAGGCGCTCGCGGCCGTGGCGGCCGACCACCCCGACACGGCGCGGATGGCCGCCGCCGCGATCGTCGTCGAGTACGAGGTCCTCGACCCGGTCACGGACCCCGAGCAGTCCTTCGGGGCGGAGCCCCTGCACCCCGACGGCAACCTGATCCGCCACATCCCGCTCCAGCACGGCGACGCAGAGGCGACCGGCGAGGTCATCGTCGAGGGGCTGTACCGCATCGGGCGTCAGGATCCGGCGCCGATCGGTGCCGAGGCCGGGCTCGCCGTGCCCCGCCCCGACGGCGGCGTCGAGCTCTACATCGCCTCCACCGACCCGCACGGTGACCGCGACCTCGCGGCGGCCCGCTACGGCCTGGAGCGCGAGCGCGTGAAGGTCGTCGTCACCGGCGTGCCCGGCGCGACGGCCGACCGCGAGGACCCCAGCTTCCACCTCCCGCTCGGCCTCCTCGCCCTGCACACCGGCTGCCCGGTCAAGCTGGCGGCGTCCCGCGAGGAGTCCTTCCTCGGCCACCCGCACCGCCACCCCACCTTGCTCCGCTACCGGCACCACGCGGACGCGGACGGCCGGCTGGTCAAGGTGGAGGCCCAGATCCTGCTGGACGCGGGCGCGTACGCCGACACGTCGTCCGACGCGCTCGCCGCGGCGGTGTCCTTCGCCTGCGGCCCCTACGTAGTGCCGCACGCCTCCATCGAGGGCTGGGCGGTACGGACGAACAACCCGCCCTCCGGCCACGTACGCGGAGAGGGCGCGCTCCAGGTCTGCGCCGCGTACGAGGCGCAGATGGACAAGCTCGCGAAGAAGCTGGGCGTCGACCCGGCCGAACTGCGCCTGCGCAATGTCCTCGCGACCGGCGACATCCTTCCGACGGGGCAGACGGTGACGTGCCCTGCGCCCGTGGCCGAACTGCTCACCTCTGTAAGGGACTTCCCGCTGCCGCCGCTCCCCAAGGACACGCCGGAGGGGGACTGGCTGCTCCCCGGTGGTCCCGAGGGCGTCGGTGACCCGGCCGCGATCCGCCGCGGCGTCGGCTACGGCATCGGCATGGTGCACATGCTCGGCGCGGAGGGCGCGGACGAGGTCTCCACGGCCACCGTGAAGGTCCAGGGCGGCGTCGCGACGGTCATCTGCGCCGCCGTGGAGACGGGCCAGGGCTTCGCCACGCTCGCCCGCCAGATCGTCCAGGAGACGCTCGGGATCGAAGAAGTCCACGTGGCGCCCGTCGACACCGATCAGCCGCCGGCCGGACCCGGCTGCCGGGGCCGGCACACATGGGTGTCGGGCGGAGCGGTCGAGCGGGCGGCCAAGATGGTCCGCACCCAGCTCCTCCAGCCGCTGGCGCACACGTTCGGCATGTCCACGGAGCTGCTGCAGATCGCGGACGGCAAGATCACGTCCTACGACGGCGTGCTCTCGACGACCGTCGAAGAGGCCATGGACGGCAAGGAGTTGTGGGCCACGGCGCAGTGCCGCCCGCACCCCACGGAGCCGCTCGACGCCTCCGGCCAGGGCGACGCCTTCGTCGGCATGGCCTTCTGCGCGATCCGCGCGGTGGTGGACGTGGACGTGGAGCTCGGCTCGGTGCGCGTGGTCGAACTCGCGGTCGCCCAGGACGTCGGCCGCATCCTCAATCCCGCCCAGCTCGCGGCCCGTATCGAAGCGGGCGTCACCCAGGGCGTGGGCGCGGCCCTCACGGAGAACCTCCGCACCCCGAAGGGCATCGTCCGCCGCCCCGACCTCACCGGGTACGCCCTGCCCACCTCGCTCGACACCCCCGAGATCCACATCGTCAACCTGGTCGAGGAGCGCGACGTGGTCGCTCCCTTCGGCGCGAAGCCCGCGAGTGCGGCGCCGGTGGTCGCGGCGCCGGCGGCCGTCGCGTCGGCGGTCCGTGCGGCGACCGGGCGGCCGGTCAACCGGTTGCCGATCAGGCCGCAGGCGGCGGTGGCCGAGCCGGCCGGCTGAGCGGCGCCTTCCCGCACGAGGAAGGGGCGCCCCGCTTCCCGCGGGGCGCCCCTTCCTCGTGCACAGAGGCCGTGACCGGAATCGAACCGGTGTAATTCGCTTTGCAGGCGAATCCCTAAACCACTCGGGCACACGGCCAAGCTGCCGCTCACGCTACGGGCCCGCGATCACCGTCCTCAAGGCCTCCCGGCGCCCCGCAACGCGACTGCCACACGCCGTTCATACAAGCCCCCACCCCACCCCTTCCCGACAGTCCTGCCGGACGGGCCTGCTCAATCGCCGCAGGGGCTGTAAGCAGTCCTGCCGGACGGGCCTGTTCAATCGCCGCAGGGGCTGTAAGCAGTCCTGCCGGGCGGGCCTGTTCAATCGCCGCAGGGGCTGTAAGCAGCCCCGCTCTTGTGACGAGAGCCCGCGGGGTCCGGGGCGGAGCCCCGAGGCGTGGGGGCCGGTGGCCTACGACCAACGGACCAGCCGGGCCCCGTCTCCCGACAGGGGTCAGCGCCGGAAACGCCTCTTACCCTGAACCGCATGGCCGCCCTCGAAAACGACACCATCATCGCCGCGTCGGAGACCGAAGGCGTCCTCGGCCGCACCTACCGCGCACTCAGCATCGGCATCGTCACCGTCGTGCTGCTCATCGCCTTCGAGGCGACCGCCGTGGGAACCGCGATGCCCGTGGCGGCCCGGGAGTTGGACGGCGTGTCGCTGTACGCGTTCGCGTTCTCCGGCTTCTTCACGACCAGCCTGTTCGGGATGGTGCTCGCCGGGCAGTGGGCCGACCGGAGCGGGCCCCTCGGCCCCGTCACCGCCGGGATCGGGTCCTTCGCCGCGGGGCTCGTGCTCGCCGGGACCGCGGGCACCATGTGGATGTTCATCGCCGGGCGGGCCGTGCAGGGGCTCGGCGGCGGACTGGTGATCGTCGGGCTCTACGTAGTGGTCAGCAGGGCCTACCCGGAGCGGTTGCGGCCAGCGATCATGGCGGCGTTCGCGGCGAGCTGGGTCGTGCCGTCGATCGTCGGGCCGCTGGCGTCCGGGGCTGTGACCGAGCACCTCGGCTGGCGCTGGGTGTTCCTCGGGATCCCGGTCCTCGTCGTGCTGCCGCTCGCGCTCGCGCTCCCCGAGGTGCGGCGGCGGGCCGGCGGGCCGCCCGAGGGCGCCGCCCCTGCCGCCTTCGACCGGCGCAGGATCCGGCTCGCCCTCGGCATCTCGGCCGGCGCCGGGCTGCTCCAGTACGCCGCCCAGGACCTGCGGCCGCTGTCCCTGCTCCCCGCCGCCGTCGGCCTTGCCCTGCTCGTGCCGTCGGTGCTCGGGCTGCTGCCCCGTGGCACGTACCGGGCGGCGCGCGGGCTTCCGTCCGTGGTGCTGCTGCGCGGGATCTCGGCCGGGTCGTTCATCGCGGCCGAGTCCTTCGTGCCGCTGATGCTGGTGACGCAGCGGGGCCTCAGCCCCACGCTCGCCGGGCTCTCCCTCGCCGCGGGCGGCGGCACCTGGGCGTTCGGTTCGTGGCTTCAGTCCCGGCCGCGCGTCGAGCCGTACCGGGAGCGGCTCGTCGCCGGGGGCATGGTGCTGGTCGCCGCGGCCGTCGCGGTCGCGCCGAGCGTGCTGATCCAGGCCGTGCCCGTGTGGACGGTGGCCGTCGCGTGGGCCTTCGGCTGCCTGGGGATGGGGCTCGTGATCTCGTCCACGTCCGTGCTGCTGTTGCAGCTGTCCGCGCCCGAGGAGGCCGGGACGAACTCCGCCGCGCTCCAGATCTCCGACGGGCTCTCGAACGCGCTGCTGCTCGCCGCCGGCGGCGCCGCCTTCGCGGCCCTCGGCGGGGGAGCGGTGGGGCACGGTGTCGCGCAGGGGGCCGGGGGCTCGCACCCGGCCGCGTTCACCGCCGTGTTCCTGCCGATGTCGGCCGTCGCGCTGGTGGGCGTATGGGTGGCCTCACGGCTGCGGAAGTAGACGCGGCAGCCGCCCAGTTGATCTGTGACACACGTCCCAACCACCCCGCCCCCGGCCTCGCCCGGCGCGCTCGTCAACCTCGGCACCGGTAGGGTGGCCCGGTTGTCATACGTAGCCGTGCCGTCCAGCTTTGAGTAACCGGAGACCGTGACTACTACATCCACCACTCCGTCTGCCTCGTCCGCCCATCTGTCACCCGCATTCCCCGGCCGCGCCCCCTGGGGCACGGCCAACAAGCTGCGTGCGTGGCAGCAGGGTGCGATGGACCGGTACATCCAGGAGCAGCCGCGCGACTTCCTCGCGGTCGCGACCCCGGGCGCCGGCAAGACCACGTTCGCGCTCACCCTCGCGTCCTGGATGCTGCACCACCACGTCGTGCAGCAGGTCACCGTGGTCGCGCCGACCGAGCACCTGAAGAAGCAGTGGGCCGAGGCCGCCGCGCGGATAGGCATCAAGCTGGACCCCGAGTACAGCGCGGGACCGCTCAGCAAGGAGTACCAGGGCGTCGCCGTCACATACGCGGGTGTGGGCGTGCGGCCGATGCTGCACCGCAACCGCAGCGAGCAGCGCAAGACGCTCGTCATCCTCGACGAGATCCACCACGCCGGTGACTCGAAGTCGTGGGGCGAGGCCTGCTTGGAGGCCTTCGAGCCGGCCACCCGCCGCCTCGCGCTCACCGGTACGCCGTTCCGCTCCGACACCAACCCGATCCCCTTCGTCCAGTACGAGGAGGGCAGGGACGGCATCCGGCGCTCGGCCGCCGACTACACGTACGGCTACGGTCAGGCGCTCGCCGACAGCGTCGTGCGGCCGGTCATCTTCCTCTCGTACAGCGGCAACATGCGCTGGCGCACGAAGGCCGGTGACGAGATCGCGGCCCGGCTCGGCGAGCCGATGACCAAGGACGCCGTCAGCCAGGCCTGGCGCACCGCGCTCGACCCGCGCGGCGAGTGGATGCCGAGCGTGCTGCGCGCCGCCGACGCCCGCCTCACCGAGGTCAGGAAGGGCATCCCGGACGCGGGCGCCCTCGTCATCGCCTCCGACCAGGACTCGGCCCGCGCGTACGCGAAGCTGATCCGCGAGATCACCGGCAGCAGGGCCACAGTCGTGCTCTCCGACGACACCGGCGCCTCGAAGCGGATCGACGAGTTCGCGGCGGGCGACGACCGGTGGATGGTCGCCGTCCGCATGGTGTCCGAAGGCGTCGACGTGCCGCGCCTCGCGGTCGGCGTGTACGCCACGACGATCTCCACGCCGCTCTTCTTCGCGCAGGCGGTCGGCCGCTTCGTGCGATCGCGGCGCCGCGGCGAGACCGCGTCCGTCTTCCTGCCCACCGTCCCCGACCTGCTCGGCTTCGCCAACGAGATGGAGGTCGAGCGCGACCACGTCCTCGACAAGCCGAAGAAGGACGAGGAGGAGGACCCCTACGCCGAGTCCGAGAAGGAGATGGACGAGGCGAACCAGGAGCAGGACGAGGACACGGGGGAGCAGGAACAGTTCTCCTTCGAGGCCCTCGAGTCCGAGGCCACCTTCGACCGGGTCACGTACAACGGCGCCGATTTCGGCATGCAGGCGCACCCCGGCAGCGAGGAGGAGCAGGACTACCTCGGCATCCCCGGCCTCCTCGAACCCGACCAGGTGCAGCAGCTCCTCCAGAAGCGGCAGGCGCGGCAGATCGCGCACAGCAAGAAGAAGCCGGACAGCGAGGCCGACCTCCTGGAGCTGCCCGCGGAGCGCCGCCCCGTCGTCTCCCACAAGGAGCTGATGGAGCTGCGCAAGAAGCTGAACACCATCGTCGGCGCGTACGTGCATCAGACCGGGAAGCCGCACGGTGTGATCCACACCGAGCTGCGCCGGGTGTGCGGGGGGCCGCCGAGCGCGGAGGCGACCGGCGGACAGCTGCGCCAGCGCATCGCCAAGGTGCAGGAATGGGCCACCCGCATGAAGTGACATGGGGATCAAGTGCGGGCAATCGCGCACATCTCCGGCCGTTGACTGACCGGATTCTGGACGGAGTCTTCCGCTCAGCGGGACGACCTCGCTACATTCCGGGCAACGCACACGCCCCGTGGCAGAGCCGCCGCGGAGCGCAGCCGGTGCGTAAAAGACAGCCGTAAGCAGCCCAGCGCCTGATCACCGACCGGCGGCCTCTGACGCGCGTCGCCCACGGGACAGGTGACGCGACCCCCGCGCAGGAGGCCGCCGTCCCTCACCACTAAGGAGTGGGCGTCGTGACCGCGGAGACCTCCCAGACGCTCGACCGGGGACTGCGCGTCCTCAAACTGCTCGCAGACACCGACCACGGCCTGACCGTCACCGAGCTCTCCAACAAGCTCGGCGTCAACCGGACGGTCGTCTACCGCCTGCTGGCCACCCTTGAGCAGCACGCCCTCGTCCGCCGCGACCTGGGCGGGCGAGCCCGTGTCGGCCTCGGCGTCCTCCGCCTGGGCCGCCAGGTGCACCCGCTGGTCCGCGAAGCCGCCCTCCCGGCGCTGCGGGCACTCGCCGAGGACATCGGGGCGACGGCCCATCTCACGCTGGTGGACGGTACGGAGGCCCTCGCCGTGGCCGTCGTCGAGCCGACCTGGACCGATTACCACGTGGCGTACCGCACGGGCTTCCGGCACCCGCTCGACCGGGGTGCCGCGGGTCGCGCCATCCTCGGCGCGCGTCAGGGTGTGCTCCCCGAGACCGGCTACACCCTCACGCATGGCGAACTGGAGGCCGGTGCGAGTGGGGCGGCGGCGCCGCTCCTGGGTGTGACCGGGCTGGAGGGCAGCGTGGGCGTCGTCATGCTCTCGGACTCCGTCCCGGAACGCGTTGGCACCCGGGTCCTGGACGCGGCCCGCGAGGTGGCGGACGCACTCCGCTAATCCCTCCAAGCCCCCACCCCACCCCTTCCCGAAAGTCCTGCCGGACGGGCCTGCTCAATCGCCGCAGGGGCTCCCATGGAGCCCCGCCGGCGACTGAGGCGCGGGGTCCGGGGCGGAGCCCCGTGGCCGCAACGCCGTCGCCGGTGGAACAACAACGCCACGTTAGAGTCAACCCGTGCTCAATCGCCTCAGCCGCCCCACCGCCCTGGCCCTCTGCGCCGCCCCCGTCATCGCGCTGCTCGCGGTGGCGGGCTTCGCCCCGCTCCCGTTCTCCGTGGCCCAGCCGGGCCCCACGACGAACGTCCTGGGGAAGTCGGACGGCAAACCCGTCATCGACATCAGCGGCGCCCCCACCCGCCCCACGGAGGGCAAACTCCGCGCGGTGACCATCGTGGCGACCGGCCCCGACGCCTCCGTGCACCTCGGCGACGTACTCGACGGCTGGTTCGCCGAGGACCGGGCCGTCATGCCGCGCGACGCCGTGTACCCGTCGGGCGACTCGACCAAGGAGGTCGAGCAGCACAACCAGCAGGAGATGAAGGGCTCACAGGACGCCGCGACGGAGGCCGCCCTGGCCTACCTCGGCAAGCCCTCGAAGGACATCAAGGTCGACCTCCAGCTCGGCGACGTCGGCGGCCCGAGCGCCGGCCTGCTCTTCTCCCTCGGCATCATCGACATGCTGGACGGCGACGGCAGCGGCGGCGACCTCACCGGCGGAAAGTCCATCGCGGGCACCGGCACCATCGACGCCAAGGGCAAGGTCGGCCCGGTCGGCGGCGTATCTCTGAAGGTGCAGGCCGCCGACCGGGACGGCGCCACGGTCTTCCTCGTACCGAAGGCCGAGTGCTCGGACGCGAAGGCGTCGGCGCCGAAGTCGATGAAGCTGATCTCGGTGAGCACGCTCAAGGACACGATGACCGCGCTGACGAACATGGAGAAGGGCTCGGGCACCGTCCCGCAGTGCTGAGCCCTCAACGGCTCACTTGACGAACCCCTCCTTCACCAGCCAGTCCTTCGCCACGTCGTGCGGGTCCTGCCCGTCGACGTCCACCTTCGCGTTGAGGTCCCTGGCGACGGTGTTGTCGAGCTTCTTCGTGATCGGCTCCAGGACGTCCGCCATCGCCGGGTACTTCTTGAGCGCCTTGCTGTTGATCGAGGGCGCCGCGTTGTAGTTCGGGAAGAACTTCTTGTCGTCCTCCATGACGTTCAGCTTCATCGCCTTGATCCGGCCGTCGGTCGTGTAGACCTCGCCGTAGGTGCAACTCCCCTTGGACGCCTGGGTGTAGATGATGCCGCTGTCCATCTGCGTGAGGTTGGCGGCGGGCAGGTTCATCCCGTACGCCTTCTGCATGCCGGGCAGTCCGTCGGCCCGGTTGGCGAACTCGCTCTCCACGCACAGCGTGACGGCCTTCGGGTTCTTCTTGGCGAGCGCGGCGACGTCGGAGAGCGTCTTGGTGCCGTACTTCTTGAAGTTGGCGTCGTTCATGGCGAGCGCGTAGGTGTTGTTGAGCGAGGCCTGCGGCAGCCAGGTGATGCCGTTCTTCTTGTCGGCCTTGCGCACGGCCTCGTACTGCTGGTGCGGGTCGGTGATCGGGTCCGAGTTGCCGAGGTACGTGATCCAGGCCGTGCCCGTGTACTCGTACATGGCGTCGGCGTCACCGGACTTGATGGCCTCGCGGGCGCCGATGGAGCCCTGGATGCCGGTCCGGTCGAGGACGTCCGCGCCGGCCGCCTTGAACGCGATGCCCATGATCGCGCCGAGCACCAGCTGCTCGGTGAACTCCTTCGACGTGACGGTGATGTCCGCGCCCGCCAGGGGCTTGTCCTTGCCGATGGAGCCGGGCTGCACGTCGTCGACCAGCGGGCTGCCACTGGTCAGTCCGCAGCCGCTCGCGAGGAGCGCGATCCCGCAGCTCGCCGCGACCGCCACCCGCACGCGGTACTTCACAGGCTTCACGGGTTTCATGTGCTTCACGGGACTCATGTGCGCACCTCCAACCCGCGCGGGCGCAACAGCAGTTCGGCCAGCGAGGCCAGCCAGTCGACGAGCAGGGCCAGCGCGATCGTCAGGATCGAGCCGAGCATCAGGACCGGCATCCGCTGGTTGGTGATGCCGGTGGTGATGAGGACACCGAGGCCGCCGCCACCGCCGAAGGTGGCCAGCGTCGCCGTACCGACGTTGAGGACGAGCGCCGTGCGCACGCCCGCGAGGATCAGCGGTACGGCGAGCGGGAGTTCGACCTTGCGGAGCACCCCCAGCTGCGACATCCCGATGCCCTTCGCCGCTTCGAGCAGCGTCGGATCGTTGGCCTTCAGGCCCGCGATGGTGTTGGAGAGAACCGGCAGAATCGCGTAGATGATGATGCCGATCAGGGCCGAACGCTCGCCGATGCCCAGCCAGATGACGAGCAGGGCGAGCAGGCCGATGGCCGGGGTCGCCTGGCCCATGTTGGCGATCGCCAGGGCGAACGGGGTGGCCTTGCGGAACATCTTGCGGGTCAGCAGGATCCCCAGCGGGATCGCGATGATCAGCACGAAGAACGTCGAGATCACCGTCAGGGTGATGTGCTGGCGCAGCGCCTTGCCCACCGCGCCGCCCGAGATGGCGTTCTCGGAGATCGTGTCGAGGTCCGCGTTGCGGAACCAGAGCCACGTGATCAGCAGGACGAGGATCAGGAACACCGGAAGGAACGTCAGCTTCTTCCAGGTGATGCGGGACGGTTCCTTGCGGGTGGGCGGCGCGGGCGCCTCCTGCTCGCCCTGGCCCTCGTCGCGGAACGCGAGGCCCTTGACCTCGTGCTCGCCCTCGGGGCGCGCGCCCTTCGGAGGCGACTTTCGGGACGGAGTGCTCACGCCTTCACCTCCCCGTCGGTGCCCTGGGAGCCCTCCTGCTCCAGATGCGTCTGCTCGGCGCGCTTCTCCTCCAACTCGTGCTGGTGCTCGACGGCTTCGAGGCGGTCGGCCTCCAGGAGTTCGTGCACGGAGTTCATCAGCGTCTCCATGTCGACGACGCCCTCGTACGCGCCGCGTCGCCCGGTCACCGCGACACGGCCCGCGTTGTCCGTGAGGACCGCTTCGAGGGCGTCGCGCAGCGTCGCGTCGTACGTCACCGTGTCGTGCACGAGGGTGCCCGCGCGGGCGAGGGAGCCCTTGGCGCGCATCAGGTCGCCGCGGCGCAGCCACTTGTAGGGACGGCCGCGCTTGTCGAGCAGCAGCAGCTCGTTCGTGCCGGCGGCCCGCAGCTTGTTGAAGATGTCCTGCAACGGGTCGTCGACGCTCACCGTCGGATAGTCGGTGACCTCGACGTCGCGTACGCGGGTGAGGTTGAGGCGCTTGAGGGCGGCGCCCGCGCCCACGAACCCGGAGACGAAGTCGTCCGCCGGGTTGGTGAGGATCGCCTCCGGGGTGTCGAACTGCGCGATGTGCGACTTCTCGCGGAGCACCGCGATCCGGTCGCCGAGCTTGATCGCCTCGTCGAAGTCGTGCGTGACGAAGACGATCGTCTTGTGCAGCTCGTGCTGGAGCCGGATCAGCTCGTCCTGGAGGTGGTCCCGGGTGATCGGGTCGACGGCGCCGAACGGCTCGTCCATCAGCAGGACGGGCGGGTCGGCCGCCAACGCCCTTGCCACGCCCACGCGTTGCTGCTGCCCGCCGGAGAGCTGACGCGGGTACCGGCCGTGGTACTCGGCGGCGTCGAGACCGACGAGATCGAGCATCTCCTCCACCCGCGCCTTGATCTTCGACTTGGACCAGCCGATCATCTTCGGCACCAGCGCGATGTTCTGGGCGACCGTCATGTGCGGGAAGAGCCCGGAGGACTGGATCGCGTAGCCGACCTTCCGGCGCAGCTTCACCGGGTCCATGTCGGTGACGTCCTCGCCGCCGATGCGGATGCGCCCGCCGGTCGGCTCGATCAGGCGGTTGATCATCTTCAGCGTCGTGGACTTCCCGCAGCCGGACGGGCCGACGAAGATGATCAGCTCGCCGGGCTTGATCTCCATGTTGACGTTGTCCACGGCGGGCTCGCTGGAGCCGGGGTAGCGCTTGGTGAGGTTCTCCAGCTCGATGCTGGCGCCGGACGGCTGCGGGGTCCCGGACGCCTCGGGGGCTTCGGTCGTCGTGGTGTCAGGCACGGATCCCCCTCGGGATGGTCAGCCGTCCGATGAGGACGTACGCGGCGTCGAAGAGCAGGGCGAGGATGATGATGCCGAGCGTTCCGGCGAGCACCTGGTTGAGCGCGTTGGCGCTGCCCAGGGAGGCGATGCCGCGGAAGATCTCGTTGCCGAGTCCGGGGCCCGAGGCGAACGCGGCGATGGCGGCGATCCCCATCAGCATCTGCGTGGAGACCCGGATCCCGGTGAGGATCGGCGGCCAGGCGAGCGGCAGCTCCACCTTGAACAGCCGGGCGGTCCGGGACATCCCGATGCCCTTCGCCGCGTCGATCAGCGCGGGGTCGACGCCGCGCAGGCCCACGATCGCGTTCCGCACGATCGGCAGCAGCCCGTACAGGGTGAGCGCGATGACGGTCGGCGCGACACCGAGGCCCACGACCGGGATCAGCAGACCGATCATGGCGAGGGAGGGGATGGTCAGAATGGTCGAGGTGGCGGTCGTCGCCAGGTTCCCGGCCCATTCACTGCGGTACGAGACGATGCCGATGGCGATGCCGATCAAGGTCGCCAGGAGCATGCACTGGAAGACGGCGCTCGCGTGCTGATAGGCGTCGGCGAGCAGCTGCTGGTGCCGGGCCGACAGGTAGTCCCAGAAGTTCATCGCACCTCACTCCCGGGCGGTGCTCGGATAGCCGTCAGGAATCTCCTGACGCCTGCTCCACCAGCGGGATGATCCGCAACGGAACAGGATTTTCCATGACGATCGCCGTGGAAGCCCGGACGATGCCATCAAATCCGACAACCCGGTCGATCACACGTTGAAGATCCGCGTTCGAGCGGGCCACGAGCCGGCACAGCATGTCCCCGCTGCCGGTCGTCGTGTGCAGTTCCAGGACCTCGGGGACGCCACCCAAATGGGTCCTGACGTCGGCTCCTTGCCCCTGCCTGATCTGCAGCGTCGCGAACGCGGTGACCGGGTAGCCGAGCGCCGCGGGGTCCACCTGGGGGCCGAACCCGCGGATGACTCCGTTCGAGGTAAGCCGGTCGAGGCGGGCCTGCACGGTGCCGCGCGCCACGCCGAGCCGGCGGGACATCTCGAGCACCCCGATCCGGGGCTCGCGCGCGAGCAGCACGATGAGCCGCCCGTCCAGATCGTCGATCGCCATGTACGCCTCCGTCGCCGTCCCGTCGCCGCCCCGTCCCCGGGTGGTCACCCTGTACAAGCAGCCCGAAGAAACGGGCCGTGCACTGGTCACATTGCCCAGCAAAAACGCAAACTATTGCGCACCTTGCGGACCGGCGGGAACCTCACGGTATGACGCAGACCACACACCACACCCCCGACACCGCACGGCAGGCCGACCCCTTCCCGGTCAAGGGGATGGACGCGGTCGTCTTCGCCGTGGGCAACGCCAAGCAGGCCGCGCACTACTACTCGACCGCCTTCGGCATGAAGCTCGTTGCCTACTCCGGACCGGAGAACGGCAGCCGAGAGACGGCCTCCTACGTCCTCACCAACGGCTCGGCCCGCTTCGTCTTCACCTCCGTCATCAAGGCCGCCAGCGAGTGGGGCCGCTTCCTCGAAGCGCATGTGGCGGCGCACGGCGACGGCGTCGTCGACCTCGCCATCGAGGTCCCCGACGCGCGCGCCGCGTACGCCTACGCGACGGAGCACGGCGCCCGCGGCCTCACCGAGCCGTACGAGGCGAAGGACGAGCACGGCACCGTCGTGCGCGCCGCCATCGCCACGTACGGCAAGACCCGCCACACCCTCGTCGAGCGCACCGGCTACGACGGCCCGTACCTGCCCGGCTTCGCGGCCGCCGCCCCGATCGTCGAGCCGGCCGAGCAGCGCACCTTCCAGGCCATCGACCACTGCGTCGGCAACGTCGAACTCGGCAAGATGAACGAGTGGGTCGGCTTCTACAACAAGGTCATGGGCTTCACGAACATGAAGGAGTTCGTCGGCGACGACATCGCGACCGAGTACAGCGCGCTGATGTCGAAGGTGGTCGCGGACGGCACCCTGAAGGTCAAGTTCCCCATCAACGAACCCGCCATCGCCAAGAAGAAGTCCCAGATCGACGAGTACCTGGAGTTCTACGGCGGTGCGGGCGTCCAGCACATTGCGCTCGCCACGAACGACATCGTCGCCTCGGTCAAGGCCATGCGCGCGGCCGGAGTCCAGTTCCTGGACACCCCGGACTCGTACTACGACACGCTCGGCGAGTGGGCGGGCGAGACCCGCGTGCCCGTCGAGACGCTGCGCGAGCAGAAGATCCTCGTCGACCGCGACGAGGACGGCTACCTGCTGCAGATCTTCACCAAGCCGGTCCAGGACAAGCCGACCGTGTTCTTCGAGATGATCGAGCGGCACGGCTCCATGGGCTTCGGCAAGGGCAACTTCAAGGCGCTCTTCGAGGCGATCGAGCGGGAGCAGGAGAAGCGCGGAAACCTGTAGATCTTCCAGGGAGCGCGTTTAGGCTGGCCGTATGGCCAGGATGAACGACGTAGGCGGAACGACAGGGTTCGGCGCCATCGACACCAGCGATGACGCCGAACCCTTCCACGCGGACTGGGAGGCGCGGGTCTTCGCGCTCCAGCGCGCGCTGCTCGTCCAGAAGGTCTTCAACCTCGACGAGTTCCGGGACGCGATCGAGACGATGCCGCCGCAGGAGTACCTGGCGGCCTCGTACTACGAGCGCTGGTTCCACGCGATCCGCACGCTCCTCGAACGCAAGGGAGTCATCGAGGAGGGGGCGCTCGACCGTGTCTGAGTCCGAGCAACCCGCCTACGTAGCCGGTGACTTGGTCCGTACGTACCGGCACGACCCGCCGCACCACACCCGGCTGCCGCGCTACGCCCGCGGCAAGCTCGGAGTCGTCGTCGAGCCGGAGGGCCGGGCGCCGCTCGCCGACGTGCGGGCGCAGGGGCGGGGCAACGCGCCCGACGAGATGATCTACGCGGTGCGGTTCGCGGCGCGTGAGCTGTGGGGCGAGGGCGGGCACGACGTGGTCCTCGACCTGTCCGAGAGCTACTTGCGGAAGGCGGGGCCCGGCGATGAGCGGTAACCATGACGACGCGGTGATCTCCCGCCAAGTACGGCTCCTGGAGAGCCTGTTGGAGGAGAAGGGCATCGTCGGCGGCGAGACGGTCGACGAGGTCATCGACGGGTTCCTCGCGGGTGCGTCGCCGGTCAACGGGGCGAAGGTCGTGGCCCGTGCCTGGATCGACCCGGCGTTCAAGGCGCGGCTGCTCGCGGACGGTTCGACGGCCGTCGCCGAACTGGGCTTCTCCTCCGGGGGAGTTCAGCCCCAGCGGCTGCGGGTCACCGAGAACACGGAGAGCGTGCACAACATGATCGTGTGCACGCTGTGCTCCTGCTATCCGCTGCGGCTCCTCGGGCCGTCTCCCGGCTGGTACAAGAGCGAGGCGTACCGCTCCCGCGTGGTCCGCGAACCCCGGGCTGTACTGGGCGAGTTCGGAGTCACGCTGCCCGATGCCACCAAGGTCACCGTCTGGGACTCCAGCGCGGAAACCCGCTACATGGTCCTGCCACGCCGCCCCACCGCCACGGATGCCCTGAGCGAGAACCAACTCGCCGCCCTGATCACCCGCAACGGCCTGATCGGCACGGCGCTGGTGTAACCCGTGTGAGCCCGGTGCGGCACATTCAAGCCCCTGCGGCGATTGAGCAGCGGGGTCCGGGGCAGAGCCCCGAGTCGTCAACCCCGGCACCGCCTGCTCAATCGCCGCAGGGGCTCAAAAGATTGGGGCGCTGCCCCATACCCCGCTGCTCAATCGCCGCAGGGGCTTGATATGCCGCACCGGGCTCAAGGGAGCCGCAGAGTCCGGGCTCAAGAGAGCCGCAGAGTCCGGGCTCACGGCAGCCACAGGCTTGGGGGTTCACACGCTCGGCACGGAGTGCGAGGGTGTGATCATGAGCCGCACCCTCATGGAAGAGCTCCGCACGGGCCTGCCCGCGGAAGCCATCATCGTCGACGCCGACGTCACCACCTCCTACGCCCACGACATGGCCAGCTTCTGCGACGCCGGCACCCCCGCCGTCGTCGTCCTGCCGCGCACCGTCGAAGAGGTACAGCACGTGATGCGCACGGCGACCGCGCTGCGCGTCCCGGTCGTCCCGCAGGGCGCCCGCACGGGCCTGTCGGGCGGGGCGAACGCGAGCGAGGGCTGCATCGTCCTCTCGCTCGTCAAGATGGACCGCATCCTGGAGATCAACCCGGTCGACCGGATCGCCGTCGTCGAACCGGGTGTCATCAACGCCACGCTCTCCCGCAAGGTCAACGAGCACGGGCTCTACTACCCGCCGGACCCCTCCAGCTGGGAAATGTGCACCATCGGCGGCAACATCGGCACGGCCTCCGGCGGCCTGTGCTGCGTGAAGTACGGGGTGACGGCGGAGTACGTGCTCGGGCTCGACGTCGTCCTCGCCGACGGCCGACTGCTCCAGACCGGCAGGCGCACCGCCAAGGGCGTCGCCGGCTACGACCTGACGCGGCTCTTCGTCGGCTCCGAGGGCAGCCTCGGTATCGTCGTGAAGGCGACGCTCGCGCTCAAGCCGCAGCCGCCCCAACAGCTCGTGCTGGCAGCCGAGTTCGCCTCGGCGGAGGCCGCCTGCGACGCGGTCTGCCGGATCATGGAGGGCGGGCACGTGCCGTCGCTGCTCGAACTCATGGACCGTACGACGGTGAAGGCCGTCAACGACATGGCCAACATGGGCCTGCCGGAGACCACGGAGGCGCTGCTCCTCGCCGCCTTCGACACCCCGGAACCCGTAAAGGATCTGGAAGCCGTCGGCGCGCTGTGCGAGGCCGCGGGCGCCACCCAGGTCGTGCCCGCCGAGGACGCCGCGGAGTCCGAACTGCTGCTCCAGGCGCGGCGGTTGTCGCTCACCGCCCTCGAAGCGGTCAAGGGCACCACGATGATCGACGACGTGTGCGTGCCGCGCTCCAGGCTCGGCGAGCTGCTCGAAGGCGTCGAGCGGATCGCGGAGAAGTACAACCTCACCATCGGCGTCTGTGCGCACGCGGGCGACGGCAACACGCACCCCACCGTCTGCTTCGACGCGCAGGACGCCGACGAGGGCCGCCGCGCCCGCGAGTCCTTCGACGAGATCATGGCACTCGGCCTCGAACTCGGCGGCACCATCACCGGCGAACACGGCGTCGGCGTACTCAAGAAGGAGTGGCTCGCCCGCGAGCTGGGCCCGGTGGGCGTCGAGATGCAGCAGGCGGTGAAGGCGGCCTTCGACCCGCAGGCCCTGCTCAACCCCGGCAAGCTGTTCTGACAGTGGAGGGCGCGGCCCCGGCCGCGCGCCCTCACAGGTCCTCGGAGGACGACTCGTCGCCCGGCCACGGGTCGCGCAGGTACAGGTCGTCGGTGGCCGGGGCCGTGGCCAGCAGAGCGGCCAGGGCATCGTCGATGCCGAGCTGATCCGCCTCCGTGCCGGGCGGCACCGCCCGCAGCGTCCGCTCCAGCCAGGCCGAGACCTGTGCGGTCGGCATCTCCAGCAGCGCGTCCCCGTCCGGCGAACTCAGCGCCACCAGCACCACGCTGCGCCCGTCGACCTTCGTCGGCCACACCCGCACGTCCCCGTGCCCGCACGGCCGGAACACGCCCTCCACGAGCAGCTCGCGGGCGAACGTCCAGTTCACCGGGTGATGCGAGCCGATGTGGAACGTGACGTGGACGGCGTAGGGGTCGTCGGTGCGGTAGGTCAGTCGGGCCGGGACGGGGATGCTCCGCTCCGGCGAGAGAACGAGCTTCAGTTCCAGTTCGCGTTCCACCACGGTGTGCATGTCGTGCGCTTCCTCTCCGTCGTACGGGTCCGGAGCGGGCCCGTTGGAAGGTGAGAGCACGATCCGGCGGGAGCATTACGCGAGTTCGGCGAAGAATTTTTCCGGTGTTCCGGCGCGGGCCCCAAGTTCCCCGGATAGTGGTCCGTAACGGCGGAGCGGCACGGGCGGGCGCGGCGGTCTGATAGATGTGGAACCCACAACAAGACCCCCGAGCAGATACGGGACGACGGACATGAGTGCGCCAACCCCGGCCCCCGGCGACGACAGGCCCCGCGAAGGCTACTACCCCGATCCGTCCATTCCCGGATATGTCCGGTACTGGAACGGGGCTGCGTGGGTTCCCGGCACCAGCCGCCCCGCCCCCTCCGACGGGCAATCCCTCCCGGCCCCGGCCGGAGCGGGCTCCGCCCCCGCCCCCACCTCGGCGTCCGAGCCCCCTCCCGCGGAGGAGACAGGACCCGTCTTCCTCGACGAGGAGCCCTCCGTGCGTACGGAGATGGGGCCCTCGGACCACGGGCACGATCACGGCGTGCCCGCGGCGCCCGAGCCCGCGTCCGCCTGGCAGGCCAACACCGCCCGGCAGGCGGGCTTCCGCGACGAGCAGGCCCACCGGGTCTCCTGGGGCTCCGCCCCGGGCGCAGAGAACCCCGAGCAGCCCGCTCCGGAGCCGTCCGCGCCGCCGGAGCGCACGGACGGCACGGTCAAGCTCCGCGCCATGCAGCAGCCGGGAGCCGGGCAGCCGGCCCCCGCCGACGGCACGATGGCGTTCCGGACGCTGCCGAAGCAGGACGGCGGCCAGGGCGGGTCCGCCGCGCCGGGGCAGTCCCAGGCGCAGTCCCGCGCGGGACTGAACCCGCAGCCCGCCCCGCAGCCCCCTGCCGCCCCGGCACAGCCGAACGTCCCGCAACAGCAGCCGCAGCAGCACCAGCCCCAGCAGCCGCAACAGCAGCAGCCGCCCCAGGCACAGGCCCACCTCCAGAGCCCCATGACGCAGGGGCCCGGCGGCGGCTCCCCTTCGTGGCCGCAACAGGTGCACCAACTGGCGGGCCAGGGACAGGGACAGGCCCAGGCGCCCGTGCCCGCAGCCGATCCGAGCGGCCCGGTGGCCCCGTTCAAGCCGGTGGCCAGCGACCCGTTCCTCGCCGCGGCGCAGGCCGCGGCGGCGGCCCGCCCGGCCGGGCTCGGCAAGCGGCTCGCGGCCCGGCTCATCGACTCGGTCGTCGTCGGCGCGGTCACCGCGGCCGTCGCTGTGCCGCTCGGCACCAAGGCCGCCGACCACATCAACGGCAAGATCGACGAGGCGAAGGCCTCCGGCCACCAGGTCACGGTCTGGCTGCTCGACGGCACGACGGGCACGTACTTCGGCATCATCCTCGCGGTGCTGCTCGTGGTCGGCACGCTCTACGAGGCGCTGCCGACGTCGAAGTGGGGCCAGACCCTCGGCAAGAAGCTGCTCGGCCTGACGGTCCGTGACATGGGGGAGCACGAGGCCCCGACGTTCGTCTCGGCCCTCAAGCGCTGGCTCGCCTACAGCGTGCCCGGCGTCCTCGTCGTGGGCGTCCTCGGCGTCCTGTGGGGCGCCTTCGACCGCCCGTGGCGCCAGTGCCTGCACGACAAGGTGGCGGGAACGTTCGTGGCGGCGGACTGACGGCCGGGGTCCGTCATCCGGACGGCGGCCCGCCACGTGCAGCGCGGGCGGGTTCGCGTTCCACTCGGGCCATGAGCACCGAACCGCCACCCGGGTCCGGCCAGCCGCCGGACGACGACCCGTTCCGCAAGCCGCCGCCGACCGACCAGGGCGGCGGCTCGCCGTACGGCAGCCCCCAGAACCCCTACGACTCGGCGCCCCCACCACCGCCACCGCCACCGAACGGAGGCGGCTCCCCGCCCCCGTACGGCGGTGATCCCTACGGTGGTGGCTACGGCGCCGCCGACCCGCTCGCGGGGATGCCGCCGCTGGCCGAGAGCGGCAAGCGCGTCCTCGCGCGGATCATCGACATCATCCTCATCGCGATCGTCGTGGCCCTGCTGTCCTGGCTCTTCGGGGTCGGTCAGTACAACATCGACACCGACGACATGAGCACCGGCAAGCGGTTCGGCCAGTCACTGATCGGGGCCATTCTCTACATCGGCTACGACACGATCATGACGGCGAAGACCGGGCAGACGCTCGGCAAGAAGTGGCTGAAGCTGCGCGTCGCCAACCTGGGCGACGGCGCGACACCCAGCATGCAGACCAACCTGCTGCGCGCGGCCGTCCTGTGGCTGCCGGCCGTGTTCTGCTGTGCCTGCATCTGGACGGCGATCTGCGGCGGCTGGAGCTTCTTCGACAAGCCCTACAAGCAGGGACTGCACGACAAGGCGGCGAAGACCGTGGTGGTCACCGCCACCTGACCGAACACCGCACCGATGAACCGGCGGGTCCGTGCCTCACGGGCCCGCCGGTTCGCGTGCGCGCGAGGCCTCGGTCGAGGCCGAGGGGGAAGGGGAGGGCACCGTCGTGCTGAGGCGCTGCGCCGGTACCCGCTCGTCCGCGGCGGCCGCCCCCGCGGAGGGCTCCCGCTTGCGGGTCGGCACCGACATCGCCACGAACAGGCCCAGGATGAGGGCGGAGACGGCGATGACGGGCACGCCGGGCCCCGATTCCGTCCGGGACAGCAGAACCATGGCGATGGTGGAGCAGACGACGGTGGCCGATCCATAGGCCAGCTGAGCGACAGTCGGGCGAGGCATGGTGAGATCCGTCCTCGTGACATCGGGGGACTATTCGGACCTGTGCCCGAGCAGAGCACCCGGTAAGCATGCCCTAAGCACTGCTGCCGGAGCATGGGGGGCGCACGGAGTCACCGAGTCCGCCAAGTGGACGGCAAGGCGCGCCTGTTGCTCATGAAAACGGACACGGTCGGCGCGTCCGTATTTCGAACCGGGCGCTCTGCATAGTGCAGAACGATCGCCTCAGTCAAGGTCTGTTATTTCTCCTCTACTTCCGCTCAAATAGCGTCACTTGTGACGCGTGGCGCACACGCCACGGAGGAGGGGACCACTCAAGTGACCATCAAGAGACGGGCGTTGAGATCGGTCGCCGTGCTCGCGACCCTCGCCGCCACCGCGGCCACGGGCTCGCTCGCGGCGACCACCGCCCAGGCCGACACCCCGGCCGCGACAAGCGCGACTTCCGACGGAAAGACGTACGGGGGGAAGGGGCACGTCTTCGACGGCCCGTTCAGCAAGCAGCAGGAGAAGCAGCGGCAGGCCGCGCTGCAGCAGGTCCTCCAGGGCTCGTCGAAGGTCCAGGAGAAGCACGGCTCCAAGGTCGTGGAGCTGTCGAAGGGCAAGTACGTCGAGCTGGGCCGCGAGCGCACGGACAAGATCTTCACGATCCTGGCCGAGTTCGGCGACAAGGTCGACAACACCACCCTGGTGGACCGCGCGGACGACGACACCGACGAGCTGAAGCCCAAGTACGGTGGCACGCCAGGCCCGCTGCACAACCAGATAGCCGAGCCGGACCGTGCCAAGGACAACAGCACGGCCTGGCAGAAGGACTACAACTCCCAGCACTTCAAGGACCTCTACTTCGGCGACGGCAAGACGGCTTCGGGCAAGACGGCCTCGGGCAGGCCGGCCTCCGGCAACGGCGCCGAGTCCCTCAAGACCTATTACGAGAAGACCTCCTCGGGCCGCTACTCGGTCGAGGGCGAGGTCTCCGACTGGGTCAAGGTCGACTGGAACGAGGCCCGTTACGGCTCCAACTACTGCGGCGCCGACAACTGCCCGAACGTCGAGGACCTGGTCCGCGACGGCGTCAACGCCTGGGTCGCGCAGCAGAAGGCGGCCGGCAAGTCGGACGCCGACATCAAGGTCGACATGGCCCAGTACGACCAGTGGGACCGCACGGACCACGACAACGACGGCGACTTCAACGAGCCCGACGGCTACATCGACCACTTCCAGATCGTGCACGCGGGCGAGGACGGCTCGGCGGGCGGCGGCGCGCAGGGCGGCGACTCCCTCTGGGCGCACCGCGGTTACGCCTACTCCCGCGACGACGGCGAGAAGGGTCCGTCCGGCTTCAAGGCGGGCGGCACCCCGATCGGCGACACCGGCATCTGGGTCGGCGACTACACGATGCAGCCGGAGAACGGCGGCCTCGGCGTCTTCGCCCACGAGTACGGCCACGACCTGGGCCTGCCCGACCTGTACGACACGACGTACACCGGCGAGAACTCGGTCGGCTTCTGGTCGCTGATGTCGGCGGGGTCCTGGCTCGGCACCGGCAAGGAGTCGATCGGCGACATGCCGGGCGACATGACGGCCTGGGACAAGCTCCAGCTCGGCTGGCTGAACTACGACAAGGCGAAGGCCGCCACCAAATCGACGCACAAGCTGGGTGTCTCGGAGTACAACACCAAGCTCAAGCAGGCGCTCGTCGTCGAACTGCCGAAGAAGAACGTCACCACGGACATCGTGAAGCCCACCGAGGGTGCGCAGCAGTGGTGGTCGGACTACGGCGACGACCTGGACAACACGCTGTCGCGCACGGTCGACCTGACCGGCAAGAAGACCGGGTCCCTCGAACTCGACGGCTGGTACGACATCGAGAAGGACTACGACTACCTCTACACACAGGTGTCCACCGACGCGGGCGCGAGCTGGAAGACCGTCGACGGCACCGCCGACGGGCAGCCGATCCCGCGCGACGGCGGCGACAAGCCGGCGCTCACGGGCACCAACGGCAAGTTCCAGCACCTGAGTTACCCGCTGGACGAGTACGCCGGCCAGAAGGTCGACGTCCGCTTCCGCTACAAGACCGACGGGGGAGTGGCTCAAATGGGCTTCGCCTTCGACAACTTCACGGTCAAGGCGGACGGCGCGGACCTCTTCACCGACAACGCCGAGACGGAGCAGGCTGGTTGGACCGCACGGGGCTTCTCCCGCGTGGGCGCGTCCATCTCCGGCGACTACCCGCAGTTCTACATCGCCGAGAACCGCCAGTACGTCTCGTACGACAAGACCCTCGAGGTCGGCCCGTACAACTTCGGCTGGCGCGACGGCGGGGCCAAGCAGAACTGGGTCGAGCACTACGCGTACCGGCCCGGCCTCATGATCTGGCAGTGGGACACCTCGCAGCGCAACAACAACGTCGGCCAGCACCCCGGCAAGGGGCTGATCCTGCCGGTCGACGCGCACGCGAAGCCGCTGAAGTGGTCCGACGGCAAGTTGATCACCAACAAGATCACGCCGTACGACGCCGCCTTCGGCCACTACCCGGTCCCCGGTATGAAGCTCCACAAGCTGGGCGTCGAGACCAAGATCCCGGCGCAGTCGGGAACGCCGGTCTTCGACGATCACAAGGGCACGTACTGGTACGAGGAGAACCCCACGGGGAGCGTGCGCACAACTGACACCAACACCAAGATCAGCGTCGTGAAGCAGCCGCGGGACGGCTCCTCGATGACGATCAAGGTGGGCCCCTCGGGCAAGTAGAACGGTAAACCCGCAGGTCAGAAACGTATCGGCCGCGACCCTCTAGCGGGGTCGCGGCCGGTCGTGTTTAGGTGCGTCCTGTGAGTTCCTTATTGACACTACGTCTCACGGGGGTGTGACAGTCATGTCCGCAGGAGGGTTCTGCAAGCTGCCGGGAGGCACCGTGGTGGTCGCTCTGACGCTGCCCGCGCCCGGCTCCGCCGACGGTGCTGTGCGGGTTCTGGTGCACGCCGCGAACCGGCCCCGGGCCCTGACCCGTCTGCGCAATCTGGGGCTGCGTGCGGTCTACCTCCGCGGCAACGCGCACCCGCCGACCCCGGACGAGATAACCGCCGTCCTCCACCACCCCGACGGCCTCATCTGGCGCACGGCGCCGGACGCCCGCTCGGGCGAGCTCTGGCACCCGATACGCGCGCTCCTCCCGGGAAGGGTCAGCGCGGCAGGCGCCTGATCAATCCCCCACCCCACCCCTTCCCGAAAGTCCTGCCGGACGGGCCTGCTCAATCGCCGCAGGGGCTGTAAGCAGCCCTGCCGGGCGGGCCTGCTCAATCGCCGCAGGGGCTATAAATAGCCCCGCTCTTGTGACGAGAGCCCGCGGGGTCCGGGGCGGAGCCCCGTGGTGTCAAGCGACGACGGGCTTGCCTGTGAGTTCCACGCCGGCCGAGCGCAGCTCGTCGAGTGCCGCCTCCGTGGAGGAGGCCGCAACCCCGGCCGTGAGGTCGAGCAGCACCTTCGTACGGAACCCCTCTCGCACCGCATCCACGGCAGTGGCCCGAACGCAGTGATCCGTCGCGATCCCGACCACATCCACCTCGGACACCTCCCGCCGACGCAGCCACTCCGCCAACGGCACCCCGTTCTCGTCCGCCCCCTCGAACCCGCTGTAGGCGGCCGAGTACGCCCCCTTGTCGAACACGGCATCGATCGCGCCGGAGGCGACCGCGGGGGCGAAGTTCGGATGGAACCCCACCCCCTCCGTCCCCGCGACACAGTGCCGCGGCCAGCTGTGCACGAAGTCCGGCGCCTCCGAGAAGTGCTCACCGGGGTCGATGTGATGGTCACGCGTGGCGACGACGTGCTGGTAGCCCCCGCCGCCGGCCTGCCCGACAAGATCGGTGATCGCGGCAGCGACATCGGCACCCCCCGCCACCGCGAGGCTGCCGCCCTCGCAGAAGTCGTTCTGCACATCCACGACGATCAGGGCGCGACGCATGATTGCTGTCCTTCTGCTTGGAGACTACGAGCGTAGAAGCTTCAAGTGCGTTGCGGGAGAGGGCATGGGGGGGCGCTCAGAGGACGACAGGCCCTGGACGAGTCCTAGACGTACTCGGTCGGAATCACCGGCTCGCCCCGCGACAGCTGCGTGGCCGACAGCGGCAGCAGATCGCGCGCCGCGATGTGCCGCTCGCGCACCGCGTCGAGCGGCTCGCGGGACAGCACCTCGCCGCCCTTGACCAGCTCGACGAGGAGCTGCCGGTCGGCCAGCTCCGCCGGGACGGCCCCCGTGCCGATGACCTCGGCCTCCGCGACCCCGTCCGCGTCCGGCCGGCGCGCGGCCCACTTGCGGCCGCCGACCGACGTCTTCCCGCCCGCCGACTTCTTCGCCACGGCTACCAGGGGCGCCTCCGGGTCGGCGGACTCCGCGCGCGCGACCAGCTTGTAGACCATGGAGCAGGTGGGATGCCCGGACCCGGTCACCAGCTGCGTACCCACCCCGTACGCGTCCACGGGCGAGGCGGCGAGCGAGGCGATGGCGTACTCGTCGAGGTCGGAGGTGACGACGATCCTGGTGTTCTCGGCGCCCAGCTCGTCCAGCTGCTGGCGCACCCGGTGTGCGACGAGCAGCAGGTCACCGGAGTCGATCCGGACGGCGCCCAGCTCCGGCCCCGCGATCTCGACGGCCAGCGCGACCGCCTCCTGCACGTCGTACGTGTCCACGAGCAGCGTCGTCCCCTTGCCCAGGGAGTCGACCTGGGCCCGGAAGGCGTCCCGCTCGGTGTCGTGGATCAGCGTGAAGGCGTGCGCGCTGGTGCCGACGGTCGGGATCCCGTACCGGAACCCCGCCGCCAGGTCGGAGGTCGTCGCGAACCCGCCCACGTACGCGGCGCGCGAGGCGGCCACGGCGGCCAGCTCGTGCGTGCGGCGCGCGCCCATCTCGATCAGCGGCCGCTCGCCGGCGGCCGAGGACATCCGGGACGCGGCCGCGGCGATCGCCGAGTCGTGGTTGAGGATCGAGAGGATCACCGTCTCCAGGAGCACGCACTCGGCGAAGGAGCCCTCGACGCGCAGCACGGGGGAGCCGGGGAAGTAGACCTCGCCCTCGGGGTAGCCCCAGATGTCGCCGGAGAACCGGTAGTCCGCGAGCCACCGGAGCGTCGGCTCGTCGACGACGTCGCGCTCGCGCAGGAAGTCGAGCATGGCCGCGTCGAAGCGGAAGTTCTCGACGGCGTCCAGGACGCGCCCGGTGCCCGCGACGACGCCGTAGCGGCGCCCCTCGGGCAGGCGCCGGGTGAATACCTCGAAGACCGAGTGCCGGTCGGCGGTGCCCGCGTGCAGCGCCGCCTGCAGCATCGTCAGCTCATAGTGGTCGGTGAAGAGCGCCGTCGACGGAACGTCCACCGGCAGGCCCAGGTCCGCTGTGTTCATACGAGGGATGCTACCCCCGATTAACGTCAAGGTGACGATTTCTGGTCCGTTTGTGCGTGGGGCGGGTGGTGGTGGCAGCATGGGCCCTGTGACGGCTCCAGCACCCCTTGAGATCGAAAGGCCCGAGACGACGGAGGACGTGTCCGTCGTCCCCGAGCCGGACGTCCCCTGGATCACGCTCGTCCACAACGATCCGGTGAACCTCATGAGTTACGTGACGTACGTCTTCCAGTCGTACTTCGGGTACTCCAAGGACAAGGCCACCAAACTGATGATGGACGTGCACCAGAAGGGCCGGGCCGTCGTCTCCGCGGGCAGCCGCGAGGAGATGGAACGCGACGTGCAGGCGATGCACGGATACGGGCTGTGGGCCACGCTTCAACAGGATCGGAAGTAGCAGCATCCCGATGCCAGGACATTTCGAACCGATCCCCGGCGGCGGCGCGGCCGTCGCCCTCGACGACGTCGAGATCTCCATCATCCGCTCGCTCGCGGTGCAGCTCCTCGAGCTGGTCGGTCCCGGACCCGGCGGCGAGGTGAGCGAGGACCCGCTCGCGGAACTCTTCGCCGAGGGGCCGAGCGAACCGCCCTCCGACGCGGTCCTGCGCCGCCTCTTCCCCGACGCGTACGGCGGCCCGGGCGCCGAGGGCGAAAGCGCCGAGGACGCCGACGAACTGCGCGCCCATTCCTCGGAGTTCCGCCGCTTCACCGAGAACGATCTGCGGGCCGGCAAGCGCGAGGACGCCCTCGCCGTGATCCGCACGCTCGACCTGCTCAGCCCGGCGGGCGACGGGGGAGCGGTCCTCAAGCTCTCGCAGGCCGAGTCCGTCCAGTGGATGCGCGCGCTCAACGATCTGCGCCTCGCGATCGGCACCCGCCTCGACATCACGGACGAGGAGGACACGGACCTCCTCTACCGGCTCCCGGACGACGACGCGCGCAAGCCGATGGTGATGGCGTACCTGTGGCTCGGCGGGCTCCAGGAGACCCTCGTCGAGACCCTGACGGCCTGACGTCGGGGCCCTGACGAACCGACGGCCGGTCAGGTTGTGCTGTTCGCTCAGCGGGCCCTCAAATCCGTATAACGATCCCGTCACCGCACCCACCCACATTGCGGAGCGGTGATTTGTTTTGTCCTGTTCTTCCAGTGGCATGCGCCACACGCGCCTCGGCCGACCCCGAAGAACGCCGTGATAAATCTTCACGACCACCTGACGGACGCCACCCCTGTCCTGTCAGAGGGCGCCCCGACCGGCCGACCGCCGGTAGGCACAAAGCTCCATCCATCCAGGGGCCCAGACCCCAAAGGATCGTCACAGTCGATCCGAGCCGAGTACGGCACGGATCGGCATGGAGAAAGGCGCACAAATGACCTCAGTGCAGGTCGACGAGCAGCACGACGGCAATGAGGCCGCGCAGGCCGAGACCGACGAGGGTTACAAGCGGGGACTCGGGGCCCGGCAGATCCAGATGATCGCCATCGGCGGCGCCATCGGGACCGGCCTCTTTCTCGGCGCGGGCAAGGGCATCTCCAAGGCGGGGCCCAGCCTGATCCTGGCGTACGCGGTCGCCGGCGTGGTCATCTTCGTCATCATGCGGGCTCTCGGCGAGCTCCTCATGTACCGCCCCGTGTCCGGCTCCTTCTCGGAGTACGCGCGCGAGTTCATCGGCCCCTTCGCGGGCTTCGCCACCGGCTGGACGTACTGGCTCTTCTGGGTCATCACCGGAATGACCGAGGTCACCGCGGCGGCCACGTATATGACGTTCTGGTGGGACATCCCGCAATGGGCGTCCGCACTCGTCTTCACCGTCATTCTCTACGGCGCCAACCTGATCTCTGTGAAGCTCTTCGGTGAGCTGGAGTTCTGGTTCTCCACCGTCAAGGTCACCGCCATCATCGGCATGATCCTGATCTGCGCCGGCATCCTCACCATCGGATTCTCCGACGCCGGTGACACCGCCTCCCTCACCCACCTGTGGGACGTCGGCGGCTTCTTCGCCGGTGAGAACGGCATCGGCTCGACGCTGATGACCCTGCAGATGGTGATGTTCGCGTTCCTCGCGGTCGAGCTCGTCGGTGTCACCGCGGGCGAGGCCAAGGACGCCAAGAAGGTCCTGCCGAAGGCCATCAACACCGTGCCGTGGCGCATCGCCGTCTTCTACGTCGGCGCTCTGATCATGATCCTCTCGGTCGTGCCGTGGACGTCCTTCAAGGCCGGCGAGAGCCCGTTCGTGCACGCCTTCGACAAGATGGGCCTGGGCGTCGGCGCCGCCATCGTCAACTTCGTCGTGCTGACCGCCGCGCTGTCCTCCTGCAACTCGGGCATGTACTCCACCGGCCGCATGCTGCGCGACCTCGCGCAGAACGGCCAGGGCCCGAACTTCTTCACGAAGCTCAGCAAGAACGGTCTGCCCGTCATCGGCACCACGTTCTCCGCCGCGATGATGCTGGTCGGCGTCTGGATCAACTACCAGTGGCCCGGCGAGGCGTTCAACTACGTCGTCTCCTTCGCCACCATCTCCGGCATGTGGGCCTGGATCATCATCCTGATCTGCCAGATCCGCTACCGCCTCAAGTCCGACCGCGGCGAGCTCCCGAAGTCCGAGTTCCGCGCGCCCTGGGGCATCTGGGTCAGCGGCCTCGCGCTCGCGTTCATCTTCATGGTCATCGTCCTGATGGGCATCGACCCGGACGCGCGCGTCTCCCTGTACGCGGCCCCGGTCTGGGCCGCGATCCTCGGTGTCGCGTACTTCTTCCTGAAGAAGCGCAACCCGCAGAGCGCCGCCTTCGCGAAGCGCACCTGACGCTCTCGTCTCACCCATTGGGCCGCCGCATACCGGGATCCGGTATGCGGCGGCCCTCTGCTTATCCTGGCCGCATGCTGAAGATTTCCCAGACCCTCGTCGACCAGATCGTCGAGCACGCCCGCAAGGACCACCCCGACGAAGCATGCGGCGTCATCGCCGGCCCGGTCGGTGAGGGCCGCCCCGAGCGCTTCATCCCGATGCTGAACGCCGCCCGCTCGCCCACGTTCTACGAGTTCGACTCCGGTGACCTGCTGAAGCTCTACCGGGAGATGGACGACCGCGACGAGGAGCCGGTGGTCATCTACCACTCGCACACGGCCACCGAGGCGTACCCCTCGCGCACCGACGTCACGTACGCGAACGAGCCGCACGCCCACTACGTGCTGGTCTCCACCGCCGACGCCGACGACGCGGGCCCCTTCCAGTTCCGCTCGTACCGCATCGTCGAGGGCGAGATCACCGAGGAAGAAGTCGAGATCACCGCCTGAAAGACGGCCCCGAACCCCGCCCGAGAGACGACCCCGACCTCGGAGTTCTCATCCACCGGACGCATTTCGACCGCATGGTGAGATCACATTCCGGGATCCGGACCGGGAATCGATACGATGAGCCCATGGTTTCCCACGACGTGAGCGAAAAGACGCCGGGCATGCTGCTCGTGGCGCGGCTGCACGTCGACCTGTGCCGCCTCGCCAGCGCCATCTGTCCGCGCTGAGCCGGACCGCCGGGCACCCCTCGAGGACCCGCAGCTCCCGCCACCCACGCACCTGACCGGAACCGCCCGCGCCCCGGCGCGCTCACCCACACGACTTCCGACTCCCGACAGGAGCCCAGCATGGCCATCGAGGTCCGCATCCCGACCATCCTCCGCACCTACACCGACGGCGCGAAGGCCGTCGAAGGCGCCGGGGACAACCTCAGCGAACTCTTCGCCGACCTGAACACCCGGCACGAGGGCATCGCCGACCGCATCGTGGACAACGGCCAGCTGCGCCGCTTCGTGAACGTCTACCTGAACGACGAGGACGTCCGCTTCCTCGACGGCATCAGCACCAAGCTCACCGACGGCGACAGCATCACGATCCTGCCGGCCGTGGCCGGCGGAATGCGCTGAGCGGGCTCATGCGCTACGACAGCCCGCTGGCCGCGGTGGGCAACACCCCCCTGGTGCGCCTGCCGCGGCTCTCGCTCTCCGACGACGTACGGATCTGGGCGAAGCTGGAGGACCGCAACCCGACCGGCTCGATCAAGGACCGCCCCGCGCTCCACATGATCGAGCAGGCCGAGAAGGACGGCCGGCTCACCCCTGGCTGCACCATCCTCGAACCCACCTCCGGCAACACCGGCATCTCGCTCGCGATGGCCGCCCGCCTCAAGGGCTACGACATCGTCTGCGTCATGCCGGAGAACACCTCGCAGGAGCGCCGCGACCTGCTCGCCATGTGGGGCGCCGAGATCATCCCCTCGCCGGCCGCGGGCGGCTCCAACACGGCGGTCCGCATCGCCAAGGAGCTGGCCGAGCAGCACCCGGACTGGGTGATGCTCTACCAGTACGGCAACCCGGACAACGCGGGCGCGCACTACGCCACGACCGGCCCGGAGGTCCTCACCGACCTCCCGTCCGTCACACACTTCGTGGCGGGTCTCGGCACCACCGGCACGCTCATGGGCGTCGGCCGGTACCTGCGCGAGCACAAGCCCGACGTCAAGATCGTCGCGGCCGAGCCGCGCTACGACGACCTCGTCTACGGCCTGCGCAACCTGGACGAGGGCTTCGTCCCGGAGCTGTACGACGCGTCCGTCCTGACCACCCGCTTCTCGGTCGGCTCGGCCGACGCGGTGACCCGCACGCGCGACCTCCTCCAGCAGGAGGGCATCTTCGCGGGCGTCTCCACGGGGGCGGCGCTGCACGCGGCGATCGGCGTGGGCAAGAAGGCGCTGAAGGCGGGCGAGTCCGCCGACATCGTGTTCGTCGTCGCCGACGGCGGCTGGAAGTACCTGTCGACGGGCGTCTACACGGCCGCGACAACGGAAGAAGCGATCGAGGTCCTGCACGGCCAGTTGTGGGCGTAGCCCACTGTTTCCGCCTTTCCGTGGTTGAGGACGCGGGGCTCCGCCCCGGACCCCGCTCCTCAATCGCCGGAGGGGCTTTTAACGGCCCAGGTGCCGCACCTGGTCCCACAACCCCGGATCGATCACCCCGGCCGGACGCCGAAAATCCCCCACCGGCACCGAGCGAAGCTCATCCGTCTCCAGGAAACTCGCCCGCCCGTGCGCATCCCCCACGGACCCCGGCGGCAACGCGATCACACCCGGCCGCTCGTCGTGATACCGACTGGTGATCTTCGCGACGGTCGCCACGCCCCGTCGTACGGACAGCACCAGACACGGCCGGTCCTTCCCACCGGGCCCGTCCTCGTACGGCACAAGGGCCCACCAGATGTCACCCGGCTCGGGCCCCCGCGCGTGCGCGTCACGCGGCACATGCCGATCCCGGCGACGGAGCCGGGAGCCGCGCCCCCACCCGTCGACCAGCGTCGCGACGAGCGCGAGCAGTACGACGGCAGCGAGCGCGAGCCACCAGGACGTGTCCATAGGCATGACGGTACCGGTGGGACCCGCGGGGTGCTCCCGCGGCCCGTAAGCGGCCCGTAAGCGGGCCGAAAGCCCTCCGAACCGGTGACAGCACAGGTGAGTTCGCCCACAACAGCCCGTGACGGAGGAGCCACCCGCCCTTTTGCGCCTTACGCTCGACTGACCCCCTCGGGCCTGCCCCGGCACAGGCCCCGGCCTGACGGCCCATGGCTCCACCCCGCATTTCCGACCGCCAGCGCGGAGGTTGAAGGCTCTTATGAAGCTCACCGTCGTCGGCTGCTCGGGGTCGTTCCCGTCCGCGGATTCGGCCTGCTCGAGCTACCTCGTCGAGGCCGACGGCTACCGGCTGCTTCTCGACATGGGCAATGGCGCCCTCGGCGAGTTGCAGCGCCACGTCGGTCTCTACGACCTCGACGCGATCTTCCTCTCCCACCTGCACGCGGACCACTGCATCGACATGTGCGCGTACTTCGTCGTGCGCTACTACCGCCACGACGGCGGCCGTTGCGAGCCCATGCCCGTCTACGGACCCGAGGGCACCGAGCAGCGCCTGACCACCGCGCACGCCGACACGCCCTCGGCCTCCGCGTTCAGCGAGGTCTTCGACTTCCACACCGTGAAGCCGGGCTCGTACGAGATCGGGCCGTTCTCCGTCCGCATGGAGAAGGTGTGCCACCCCGTGGAGTCGTACGCGATCCGGATCGAGCACGGCGGGCGCGCCCTGACGTACTCCGGGGACACCGGGCCGTGCGCCGCGCTGGACGAACTGGCGGAGGACAGCGACCTGTTCCTGTGCGAGGCCGCGTTCACGCACGGCAAGGAGAACATCCCGGCGCTGCACCTCAACGGCCGAGAGGCGGGGGAGGCGGCGCAGCGCGCCCGCGCCCGCAAGCTCGTCCTCACGCACATCCCGCCGTGGACCGACCCGCAGGTGAACCTCGCGGACGCGCGCGCGGTGTACGACGGCCCGGTGGAACTGGCGGCGCCGGGACGTACGTACGAGATCTGAGCGGGCATGCGCGAAGGCCCCGGAACCCATCGGGTTCCGGGGCCTTCGCGCATGCCCTGCCGGTGAGGCTCACGCCTTGGTGAGGTCCTCGACCTCCTCCTCGGGCTCGCGGCCCGGGGTCTTGAGGTCGAACTTCACGATGGCGAAGCGGAAGACCACGTAGTAGAGGACGGCGAAGACCAGGCCGATCGGAATGATCATCCATGGCTTGCTCGCCAGGTTCCAGTTCAGCGCGTAGTCGATGAAGCCGGCCGAGAAGTTGAAGCCGTCGTGTACGCCCAGGCCCCACGTGATCGCCATGGACGCCGCCGTGAGCACCGCGTGGAGCACGTACAGGACCGGCGCGATGAACATGAACGAGAACTCGATCGGCTCGGTCACACCGGTGACGAACGAGGTCAGCGCGAGCGAGACCATCATGCCCATCACGGCCTTGCGGCGCTCGGGCCGCGCGCAGTGCGCGATGGCGATCGCGGCGGCCGGCAGGCCGAACATCATGATGGGGAAGAAGCCGGACTGGTACATGCCGGCGCTCGGGTCGCCGTGCAGGAAGCGCGGGATGTCGCCGTGCCAGACCTGGCCGGCCGAGTCGGTGAAGTCACCGAGCTGGAACCAGGAGACGGTGTTCACGAACTGGTGCATGCCCACGGGGATGAGCGCGCGGTTCACTCCGCCGAAGAGCGCCGCACCACCGGCGCCGAGGCTGGTCATCCAGTCGGCGAAGCTGGAGATGCCGTTGCCGATGGGCTCCCAGACCAGTCCGAAGAAGACGCCGATGACGATGCCGACGAAGGCCATGATGATCGGGACGAGCCGGCGGCCGTTGAAGAAGCCGAGCCAGTCGACCAGCTTGGTGCGGTGGAAGCGCTGCCACAGGATCGCGGCGAGCAGACCCATGATGATGCCGCCGAGGACACCCGGATCGTTGTACGTCGCGGCGACGTCCTCGCCCTTCTTGACCACCGCTTCGGTGACCGGGAAGGCTTCAAGGACCTTGCTGTAGACGAGGAATCCGACGACGGCGGCGAGCGCCGTCGAGCCATCGGACTTCTTGGCGAAGCCGATGGCCACACCTATGCAGAACAGGATCGGCAGGGCGCCGGTCAGGGCACTGCCCGCGTTGTTGAAGACCGCGGCGACCTTGTCCCAGCCGAGGCCGTCCTTGCCGAAGATGTCGTCCTGGCCGAGCCGCACCATGATGCCCGCGGCAGGAAGCACCGCGATCGGCAACTGCAGGCTGCGGCCCACCTTTTGGAGGCCCTGGAACAGGCCGGAACCCCGCTTCTTCGCGGGGGCCGCCGTAGCGCTGGCGGTGCTCATCAACTTCCTCCATGAAAAGCAGATGGTCTACACCACTCAGTGGTGTAGACCATGTTGTAGCACGATGAAGGCGGGATAAGGAACCCTCGAATCCCGCACCCGAAGGGCCCCCTGACCGAGTGGTCAGGGGGCCCTTCGCGGAGAAGCCCGTGGACGAGCCGAAAGCGTTATGCCTTGGTGATGTCCTCGACTTCTTCCTCGGGCTCGCGGCCCGGTGTCTTGATGTCCCACTTCGTGATCGCGAACCGGAAGATCACGTAGTAGAGGACGGCGAAGACCAGGCCGATCGGAATGATCATCCATGGCTTGGTGGCCAGATTCCAGTTGATCAAGTAGTCGATCAGACCCGCGGAGAAGCTGAACCCGTCGTGCACCCCGAGCGCCCAGGTCACCGCCATCGACACACCCGTCAGGACCGCGTGCACCGCGTACAACGCCGGCGCGATGAAGACGAAGGAGTACTCGATCGGCTCGGTGATACCCGTGACGAACGACGTCAGCGCGAGCGACAGCATCATGCCCGCCACCACCTTGCGCCGCTCGGGCCGCGCACAGTGGACGATCGCCAGACACGCCGCAGGCAGGGCGAACATCATGATCGGGAAGAAGCCCGACTGATAGATGCCCGCGCTCGGATCCCCGCTCAGGAACATGTTGATGTCGCCGTGCACGGTCGTCCCGTCGGGCTTCGTGTACGAGCCGAACTGGAACCACAGCGGAACGTTGAGGAACTGGTGCAACCCGATCACCAGCAGCGCCCGGTTCGCGACACCGAAGATGCCCGAACCGATCGCGCCCAGACTCTCCAGCCAGTTCGAGAAGCTCTCCAGGCCGTCACCGATCGGAGGCCAGATCCACAGACACAGCGCCGCGAAGAGAATGCCGACGAAGGCCATGATGATCGGGACGAGCCGGCGGCCGTTGAAGAAGCCGAGCCAGGACACCAACTTGGTGCGGTGGTACCTGACCCAGAAGAACGAGGCCAGGAACCCCATGATGATGCCGCCGAACACCCCGGGATTCTGGAACGTCGAAGCGGTCACGGCCCCGTCCGCCAGGCAACCCGTCGCCACCGTCTTCGTCCCGCCCGGACAGTCGATCGGGAACTGGTGCAGCACGCCCCGGTAGACGAGGAAACCCGCCACCGCCGCGAGAGCCGTCGAACCGTCCGCCTTCTTGGCCATGCCGATCGCGACACCGATGCAGAAGAGCAGCGGCAGACCGAGGTCGGCGTCGAGCAGCGCACCACCCGCGCCCGAGAAGACCTTGGCGACATTGGTCCAGCCGAGACCGTCATCGCCGAAGACATCCGGCTGGCCGAGACGGTTGACGATGCCCGCCGCCGGGAGGACGGCGATGGGCAGTTGAAGGCTGCGCCCCATCTTCTGGAGCCCCTGGAAGAAGTTGCTCCAGGGGCTCGGTCGTGGTGCGGCGGCAGCGTTCGCGCTCATGGGCGTCCTCCCGGAACAAGCCACGTTTGGCAGTAGTTGGATACTGGTGTAGACCAGTCGCGGGGACGGGTCGGTCCGTGCTCGTCATCTTTCGTCACGGGTGGGTTCACCGCCCGCGAAGATGGGCCAACCGTGGGTTACCGTGACAAAGCGGCCCAGAGGCGGGCCCGGAGAACACAGGGAGAACGAAATGGCCACGAAGGCAGAGAAGATCGTCGCCGGCCTCGGCGGACTCGACAACATCGAAGAAGTCGAGGGCTGCATCACCCGCCTGCGCACCGAGGTCATCGACCCGTCCAAGGTCGACGAGGCCGCACTCAAGGCCGCCGGCGCCCACGGCGTCGTCAAGATGGGCACCGCGATCCAGGTCGTCATCGGCACCGACGCCGACCCCATCGCCGCCGACATCGAAGACATGATGTGACCCGCCACTGACCGGCACGGTCCACCACCGAAGGCCCCGCCCCACACACCCGGGCGGGGCCTTCGGCACACCCGATACGCTCCTCCCTATGTCTCGCATCGACGGCCGCACCCCCGAACAGCTCCGCCCGATCACCATCGAACGCGGCTGGAGCAAGCACGCCGAAGGCTCCGTCCTCGTCTCCTTCGGAGACACCAAGGTCTTCTGCACCGCCTCCTTCACCGAAGGCGTCCCGCGCTGGCGCAAGGGCAGCGGAGAGGGCTGGGTCACCGCCGAGTACTCGATGCTCCCGCGCTCCACGAACACCCGCGGCGACCGCGAAGCCGTCCGCGGCAAGATCGGCGGCCGCACGCACGAGATCAGCCGCCTCATCGGCCGCTCCCTGCGCGCCGTCATCGACTACAAAGCCCTCGGCGAGAACACCATCGTCCTCGACTGCGACGTCCTCCAGGCCGACGGCGGCACCCGCACCGCCGCCATCACCGGCGCCTACGTCGCCCTCGCCGACGCCATCACCTGGGCCCAGGGCAAGAAGCTCATCAAGGCCGGACGCAAGCCGCTCACCGGCACCGTCTCCGCCGTCTCCGTCGGCATCATCGGCGGCGTCCCCATGCTCGACCTCCCCTACGAGGAGGACGTGCGCGCCGACACCGACATGAACGTCGTCTGCACCGGCGACGGCCGCTTCGTCGAGATCCAGGGCACCGCCGAGGCCGAGCCCTTCGCCCGCGACGAGCTCAACTCCCTTCTGGACCTCGCCGTTTCAGGCTGCGACGAGCTCGCCGCCATCCAGCGCAAGGCCCTGGAAGAGACCCTCTCCTAGGCCCCCACCTGGGTAAAGAACTCCCCAAGTAGGGTGGTGTGGCACAGCAACCGCACAGCCGCGGACTGCGTCACTACGGGTGGACGGACGGCGTACGACACCAACTGCCGTCCGCCCGTCCGTACTTCAGGGGAGGACCCTTCCATGCCCGCGCGCCCCCACCGTCTCGCCATACTGGCCGCCACCGCCGCACTCGTCGCGATCCCGGCCACCGTCGGCTGCTCGGCCGTCGACAAGGCGCTCGACTGCGCCCGCACCGCGGACTCCATCGCCGACAGCGTGGCCGACCTCCAGCAGGCCGTGGAGAACGCGTCCGACGACCCGACGCAGGCTGACAAGTCCCTCGACAAGATCGACAAGAACCTCGACGACATCGGCGACAAGACCGACAACGCCGACGTCTCGAAGGCCGTCGACGACCTCAACAAGGCAGTGGACAACGTCCGTACGTCGATCAAGAACGGCGACGCGACCCCGGACGTCAACCCCGTGACGGACTCCGCGGGCGAACTGACCAAGGTCTGCACCTCGTCGTAGCGGCCCCTGGGACACTGGAGACATGACCCGCCTCATCCTCGCCACCCGCAACAACGGCAAGATCGTCGAACTCCGCTCCATCCTCGCCGACGCCGGCCTGCCCCACGAGCTGGTCGGCGCCGACGCCTACCCGGAGATCCCCGACGTCCGCGAAACCGGCGTCACCTTCGCCGAGAACGCCCTCCTCAAGGCCCACGCCCTCGCCCAGGCCACCGGCCTCCCCGCCGTCGCCGACGACTCCGGCCTCTGCGTCGACGTACTCGGCGGCGCCCCCGGCATCTTCTCCGCCCGCTGGGCGGGCCGCCACGGCGACGACAAGGCCAACCTGGACCTCCTCCTCGCCCAACTCGGCGACATCGACGACGACATCCACCGCGGCGCCCACTTCGCCTGCGCGGCCGCCCTCGCCCTCCCGGACGGCACGGAACGCGTCGTCGAGGGCCGGATGCGGGGCGTCCTGCGACACACCCCGTCCGGCACGAACGGCTTCGGCTACGACCCGATCCTCCAGGTCGACGGGGACACCCGCACGGCAGCGGAGCTCTCCCCGCCCGAAAAGAACGCGATCTCCCACCGGGGGAAGGCGTTCCGGGCGCTGGTGCCGGTGGTGAGGGAGTTGCTGGGCTGAGGCGACACGCCAAGGGGCCGTCCATTCGGACGGCCCCTTTCGCGTGCGGTCGGAGGGATTCGAACCCTCACGGGATTTCTCCCATCAGGACCTAAACCTGACATGTCTACCATTCCATCACGACCGCGACAAAACGGACATTGCGCCTTTCCGGCACGCTCCGCCTCGTCAGTGTACGGCGGTGTCGCCCACGACGGGAGTTCGCCTTTTCCGACGACTCCAAGTCTTGGTCAGCGCATGGCAGTTCGGGCACAGGCGCCGCAGGTTGTCGCGGCGATTGTCGATGCGATCGCCGTTGACGTGGTCGATCTCCAGGACCAGGCGTTTACCGTGCCAAGCCTCGCCGACCCCGCAAGCCATGCAGGTCCGAGGGATGCCGATCTCGTCGAGTGCCCGGTGCAGTAGTGCCGTACGCGTGCGTGAGGACCCTGTTGGCAGACGTACCAGGATCTGCTCGGCAGACTTGCGGGTCGGTGACGGGACCCCGGCGCAGTGCCCCTGCCCGGTGAAGTGCTCGGTCGACAAGCCGTACTCGTCGATGCTGCGCCGAGCTTTCGCGCGTGCGGCCCCATTGAACTCGGGCAGGCCCAAGCGGCGCATCAGGTCCGCCAGGCCAATGGACGCGGCGACAGCCCGCGTGAACTCCTCCTCGGGGAAGAGGCCGGTGTGGTGCGTGCTCCGTGGCGGCTTGAAATGGCGCGTGTCGATGCCGAACCTCCTCATCCGCCGCTTCACGTGCTCGTACGGGCCGTCCTCCGGCGGAATGCCCATGTGCAGGAACATCTCGCGGATGCTGGTGGAGCAGGCCGCCCCCTCGCTCAGGATTTCCTTGGAGTACGACCGCTTCGGACGTTCAGGCAGCGGCTCGTCCCGGAAGTGCGAGGTGTCGATGCCGTAGTGGGTGAGTCGATTGCGTAGGTAGCGCAGCGGTTTGCTGCCCCATGGGCGCTCCGACCCGGCGCATGAGGTCGACCAGGCTGGAAGAGGCGGCGGCGGTCTCCTCCAGGACACTGCGCGGATACTTGTTCACGACGACCGCCGCCTTCGGCCCCGGTAAGTGTCCGTTGCCGAATGGTAGTTGGGGCACAGGAGGCGCAGGTTCTCCGCGCGGTTGTCCCACCAGTCGCCATTGATGTGGTCGACCTCCAGCGGGATGGGCTCTCCTTGCCACTCCGTGCGGCGGCACACGGCGCACTGCTCCGGGATTCCGAGCCGTAGCAGTTCCCGTCGGAGTCGTACTCCTGGCACCCGCCCGTCGTCCGGGGACCGCAGGGTCAGCAGGCCTCCGAGTGACTTCTTGGGTCGTCGTTCGGCCTGGGTGAAGTGCGAGGTGTCGATGCCGAGCACCGAGATCCGGTGGCTGATGTGAGCCTGGTTGCCTCCCACGTTGCGGATGCCCAGGTGGCGGACCACGTCGTTGATGCTGTGCGAATCGGCGACAGCCGCGCGCAGCGCCTCCTCGGTGTGCCGCACCCATTGTGTGGGGAAGTGCGAAACGTCGATCCCGTCCGCCGCCATCTTCTGGCGCAGGTATCGCCTGCTGTACCGCGTCACCTCACCCCCACAGAACCGCACCGCCTCATCCCAACTCCGCGCGTTGCGAGCCGCTTCCTCCAGCAGCTCTCGCGTGTACCGCTGCCCCGCCATGGGAACCCTCCCTCGGTTCTCGGCCACCAGTTCGCGGCCTCGTACGGAGCAACGAAACGAAAATCGGACCGTCACGCGTGAACTGCGTGACGGTCCGATTTGTGTGGGCGGACCACATGGAACAGGCGTGCGGTCAGAACCTCGGCGTAGGGGCCTGGGATTCGACCATCTCCGCGGCCTCCTCGTCCGTCTCCACCGAGGGTGGGGAGCCGGCCAGGGGCTTTTGGGCGGTTTCCTTCATGCAGGCCACCGCGATGACGCCGATGAGGGCCGCGGCCATCGAGTAGTACGCGGGCATCATGTCGGAGCCGGTCAGGCCGATCAGGGCGGTGATGACCAGGGGGGTCGTGCCGCCGAAGATCGAGGCCGAGAGGTTGTAGCCGACGGAGAGGGAGCCGTAGCGGACCTGCGTCGGGAAGAGCGCCGGGAGCGCCGCCGACATGGTGCCGAGGAGGCAGACCAGGGAGAGGCCCAGGAGCAGCATGCCGAGGGAGACGGCCCAGAGTGCGCCGTTCTTCACGAGGAGGAAGGACGGGATCGACGTGACGAAGAAGCCGATCATGCCGGCCATGAGGAGCGGCTTGCGGCCGAAGTGGTCGGAGAGCTTGCCGACCTGGCTGATGATGCACATCAGCACGATCATCGTGGCGATCAGGATCAGCAGGCCGTGCGCCTCCGAGTAGCCCATCTCGTCCGACAGGTACGTCGGCATGTACGAGAGGAGCATGTAGTCGGTGATGTTGTAGGCGCCGACGAGGCAGATGCAGAGGATCAGCGTCGGCCAGTAGTTGCGGAAGATCTTAGCGAGGTCGCCCTTGGCGGTCGTCTCGACGGAGGAGGCGGCGTCGGTCGCGCGGTGCGAGGACTCGTCCTCCAGTTTCTGGAAGGCGGGGGTCTCGTCGAGGCGGAGCCGGAGGTAGAGGCCGACCAGGCCGATGGGCCCGGCCACCAGGAACGGGACGCGCCAGCCCCAGGAATCCATGCCGTCGCTGCCGAGCAGCGTCGTGAGGATGGTGACGAGGCCGGCCGCGCCGACGTAGCCGGCGAGCGTGCCGAATTCGAGGAAGCTGCCGAAGTAGCCGCGGCGCTTGTCGGGTGCGTACTCGGCGATGAAGGTGGAGGCGCCGCCGTACTCACCGCCGGTGGAGAAGCCCTGGATGAGGCGGAAGAGGATCAGCAGGACGGGTGACCAGAAGCCGATCGTCGCGTACGACGGGATCAGGCCGATCGCGAAGGTGCCGATGGCCATGAGGATCATGGTCATCGCGAGGACCTTCTTGCGGCCGATCTTGTCACCCATGGGGCCGAAGACCATGCCGCCGATCGGGCGCACGAGAAACGAGACCGCGAAGGTCGCGAACGACGAGATCAGCTGGACCGTGTCGTTCCCGGAGGGGAAGAAGACGTGGCCGATGGTGACGGCCAGGTAGGAGTAGATCCCGAAGTCGAACCACTCCATGGCGTTACCGAGTGATGCCGCCTTTACCGCGCGCTTCACCGCGGTGTCGTCGGTGACGGTGATGTCGGTGCGGCGCAGCGGCGGGTTCTTGCGCCGCTTCACGGCGCGGAACAAGGCGCGGTGACGCTTGACCGCCTCCGGGTCGGGCACCAGCCCTTCCTCGGTGTCGGTGGTCATGGAGTGGATCCCTTCTCTGACTGCAAAGCGCTTCCAGGTTCCACCTGCTCACGGGCGTTGGTCGCAAACGAAAGTCCCAAGCATTCGGGACTTTCATCACAACCTTTCGTCCCTAACTTCCGTCAATGCCCGAACTTTCGCACGTGGAGTCGGTCCAGGGAGCGCCGGGAATTCTCAGATTCCGAGATCCTTGATGATCTTTGCTACGTGGCCGGTGGCCTTCACGTTGTAGAGGGCGCGCTCGACTTTTCCCTCCTCGTCGACGACGACCGTGGAGCGGATGACTCCGGTGACGACCTTCCCGTACAGCTTCTTCTCGCCGAAGGCGCCGTAGGCCTCAAGGACCTTCTTCTCGGGGTCGCCCACCAGGGTGACCTTGAGGTTTTCCTTCTCCCGGAACTTGGCGAGCTTCTCCGGCTTGTCGGGGGAGACGCCGATGACGTCGTAGCCGGCCTCGGCGAGCACGTCGAGGTTGTCGGTGAAGTCGCAGGCCTGCTTGGTGCAGCCGGGGGTAAGAGCTGCCGGGTAGAAGTAGACGATCGTCTTGCGGCCCTTGTGGTCGGCGAGGGAGACCTCGTTGCCGTCGGCGTCGGGCAGGGTGAAGGCGGGTGCGGTGTCGCCGGTCTGCAGTCGCTCGCTCATGGTGGCCTCCTGGGGTGTCGTGACAAGTGGACTCGTTGAGCGTAATGGGGGTGCCGGGGGGTGGCGGAGGCGGTGAGCTGACAGACTGTCCATTACTCATACGCAGTGAGAGCAGCGACCTTGGAGGCAGCGCGGTGTCGCACATGTCCAGCACGCCGGATATCCCGGATACGCGAACCCCGGCTCAGATCGAGGCGGACATCAAGCGCCGTCGCGTCACCCTGGCCGAGACGCTCGACGAGATCGGTGTCCGGGTGCACCCGAAGACGATCGTCGGTGACGCGAAGGCCAAGGTCGCCTCGCAGGTCGACCACACGCTCGGCCGGGCGTACGTCGGGGCGAACCGGCTGGTCTCCGAGGTGCGGGGGCAGTTTGTGTCGGAGGAGGGTGCGCCGCGTCTGGAGCGGATCGTGCCGGTCGCGCTCGTCGTGGTCGGTGTCGCCGGGCTCTTCGTGGTGGGTTCGCGGCGGCGTAAGCGCTGACCCGGGGGGCGTATCAAGGGGCGACCCGGGGGCGTACAAGTGCGTGTGGTGCAGGTAGGTTCGTCGGCGTGAGCGCCAATCCCGATAAGCACAGCACCCGCCCCGACGACAAGCTGCCCATCCGGATGTTGCACGACCGTGTGCTCGTGCGGCAGGACTCCTCGGAGGGGGAGCGGCGCAGCGGTGGCGGCATTCTGATTCCCGCGACGGCCGCCGTCGGCAAGCGACTTGCCTGGGCCGAGGTTGTCGCGGTCGGCCAGAATGTGCGGGCCGTGGAGCCGGGTGACCGGGTGCTGTTCGATCCGGAGGACCGGGCGGAGGTCGAGGTGCGGGGTGTCGCGTACGTGCTGATGCGAGAGCGGGATCTGCATGCGGTGGCGGCCGACCGGTTCGAGGGCTCCGAGGATTCGACGGGGCTGTATCTGTAGCCGCACCTGTGGCCGTACTTGTAGTCGTACTCCCGTGTGAGCAAGGGCTGGTGACCGTTGGTCACCAGCCCTTTTCGGCTATCTGAGGGTGGCCCCGAGCGGGTTCAGCTCCGTGCCGCCGTCCTGGCCGCCGGTGTCCGGGGGCTGGGGCGTCTCTTCGTCGCCGGTCGGTTCCTCGGTCGGGGGTGTCTCGCTCGACGGTTCGTCGGACGGGGTCTCCTCGTCCGAGGGGGTCGCGGAGGTGGTGTCCGAGGGGGATTCGGTCGACGATTCCGTTTCCGACGCGGATGCGGTGTCCGAGGGCAGCGGTTCCTGTTCGGCCCCGCTCTGGAGGTCGAGGTCGAAGTCGTTCGCCGGGGTGCCGGACAGGGCCGCCTGTGTGAACTGGGCCCAGATCTGCGCCGGATATCCGCCGCCGTTGATCCGGTCGAGGCCCGTCGCCCCGTACAGCGGTACCTGTGCGCCGGAGGTCGGGTTCTGGCCCATCACCGAGACGACGGTCGCGAGGTCCGGGGTGTAGCCGGCGAACCAGGCCGCCTTGTCCTCCTCCGCGGTGCCGGTCTTGCCGGCGGCGGGGCGGCCCGCGGCCTTGGCGGCGGTGCCGGTGCCGCCGTCGACGACGGACTTGAGGATCGACGTGGTGGTGTCGGCGGCCGCGCGGGGGACGGCCTGCCGGGTCTTCTTCTTGGGGAGGGTGACGGCCTCGCCGTTCTTGGTGACCGAGTCGACCAGCGTGTACGTGCCGTGTTCGCCGTGGTTGGCGAGCGTCGCGTAGGCCTCGGTCATGTCGAGGACGGAGGCGGTGGACGGGCCGAGCGCGATCGAGGGGGAGGCCGTCAGGTCCGGGGTGTCGGAGGGGATGCCGAGGTCGAGGGCGGTCCGCTTGACCTTGTCGGAGCCGACGTCGACGGCCATCTGCGCGTACACCGCGTTGACGGACTTGTCGGTGGCGGTGGAGACGGTGATGTTGCCGTACGAGCGGTCGTCCTCGTTGGCGGGGGCGTACCGGCCGCCGTCCCAGCCCTGTACGGGGCGCTTGTTGGTGCCGTCGTAGATGGTGCTGGGGGTGATCCTGCGGCCGTCCTGGGTGGTCGAGGCGTTCTCGACGGCGGACGTGAACACGAACGGCTTGAACGTGGAGCCGACCTGGTAGTCGCGGCGCGTGGCGTTGTTGACGTACTGCTTCGTGTAGTCGACGCCGCCGTACATGGCGCGCACCTTGCCGTTCGACGGGTCGATGGCGGCGCCGCCCGCGCGGACGTTCTTGTCGATGTCCCGGGCTTTCTTGTCGAGCTTCGACATCAGCTGGTCGTCGACCGCCTTCTGGAAGGCGTTCTGCTTCTTCTTCTGGAGCGTGGTGGTGATCCGGTAGCCGCCGCCCGCGAGGGTGTCCTCGTCGAGGATCTTGTTGTCGGTGATGTAGTCCTTCGCGGCCTGTACGAGGTAGCCGCGCTGTCCGGAGAGACCTGAGGGCGCCTTTGCCCGGTCGGGTGTCGGGAACGTCATGTTCTTGCGGTCGGAGGCGTCGAGCCAGCCCTCCTTGACCATGCCGTCGAGCACGTAGTTCCAGCGGGCGGTGGCGGCGTCCTTGTTCTCGGGGTGCGCGGCCACGTCGTACGCGCTGGGGGCGTTCACCAGGGCCGCGAGGTAGGCGCCCTGGGCGGCCGACAGGTCCTGGACGTCCTTGCCGTAGTACGCCTGGGCGGCGGCCTGGATGCCGTACGCGTTGCGCCCGAAGTAGCTGGTGTTGAGGTAGCCCTCGAGGATGTCGTCCTTGGACTTCTCGCGGTCCAGCTTGATGGAGATGAAGAACTCCTTGGCCTTCCGGGAGACGGTCTGCTCCTGGCCCAGGTAGTAGTTCTTCACGTACTGCTGGGTGATCGTCGAGCCGCCCTGCGTGCCCTTGCCGGTGAGCGTGGACCAGGCGGCGCGCAGCATGGCCTGCGGGTCGACGGCGGACTCGGAGTAGAAGTCGCGGTCCTCGGCGGCGAGCACGGCGTGCTGCACCGATTTGGGGATCTGGGTGAGGCTGACGTTCTCCCGGTCGACCTCGCCGTCGCGGGCGATCTGGTCGCCGTTCGCGTACAGGTACACGTTGCTCTGTGCGGTCGCCGCCGAGTTGGCGGCCGGGATGTCGACGAGGAAGTAGCCGAGTGCGAAGAGGCCGACGCACAGCAGGATGAAGCCGATGAGGCCGCCGAGCACCATCCGCCATGTGGGGATCAGGCGCCGCCAGCCGGTGCGCTTGGGGCGCTTGGCCTTGCCTGCGGCGGCGGGCGTGGCGCCTGCGTCGGGCCTGCCCGGATCCTGGGGCTCCGTCGGCTGCTCGGGCTGCTCCGGCTCGTCGCTGCTCATGTCCTGTGGAACTCCTGATCCGCGTCGTACGTCACGTACGCCTCTTATGGCACATAAGACCTCTAAGACTGCTACATCGCGCGGAAAATCCGTGGCAGGCGACGCGCCCTCTGACTAGGCTCCTGCGCTTCGGCCTAATTCGCGAGGGGGACTGGACTGGTGGGAGCAGTGCGGCTGTACGCGACCGTCGCCGCAGGGGGCTTCCGCAGATACGCCACCTATCGCGGCGCGACCCTCGCCGGGGTCTTCACGAACACCGTGTTCGGCCTGATCATCGCCTGTACGTATATGGCGCTGTGGGACGAGCGGCCGCACCTCGGCGGGTACGACCAGGCGCAGGCGCTGACGTTCGTGTGGGTCGGGCAGGCGATGTTCGCGGTGATGGTGCTGCAGATCGGTGGCGGTTTCGAGGCCGATCTGATGGAGCGGATCCGCAGCGGGGACATCGCCGTCGACCTGTACCGGCCGGTGGATCTGCAGTGCTGGTGGCTGGCGCAGGATCTGGGCCGGGCCGCCTTCCAGTTCCTGGGGCGCGGGGTCGTGCCGATGGCGGTGGGGGCGACGATCTTCCAACTCGCGCTGCCCGCCGATCCGTTGAGGTGGGTGGCGTTCCTGCTGACGCTGCTCGCCGGGGCGTCCGTGAGTTTCGCGATCCGGTATCTGGTGGCGCTGTCCGCGTTCTGGCTGATGGACGGCAGCGGGATCGTGCAGATGTCGGGGCTCGTGTCGACGTTCCTGTCCGGGATGCTGCTGCCGCTGAACGTGTTCCCGGGCGCCTTCGGCGAGTTCGCCCGCGCACTGCCCTGGTCGGCGCTCCTCCAGGTGCCGGCGGATGTGCTGCTCGGCGAGCGGGGCCTGGCCGGGGCGCTGCTGTTCCAGGGGGCGTGGGCGGTGGTGCTGCTCGGCGCCGGGCGGCTGTTGCAGTCCGCCGCGACACGGAGAGTGGTGGTGCAGGGTGGCTGAGCGGGGCACGGCGCTGGGCGAGGCGGCGCGGACGTACCGGCTCGTCGGCGGGATGTGGATCCGGTCCACGATGACGTACCGGGCGTCGTTCCTGATGACGGTCTTCGGGAACTTCGCGGTGACAGGCCTTGAGTTCGTCGGGATCCTGCTGATGTTCTCGCAGGTCGACCGGCTCGGCGGGTACGGGCTCGCGGAGATCGCCTTCCTGTACGGGGCGGCGGGCACGTCCTTCGGTCTCGCGGATCTGGCGTTCGGGTCGGTGGGGCGGCTCGGGCAGCGGGTGCGGGACGGCACGCTCGACACGTTCCTGGTGCGGCCGGCGCCGGTGCTCGCGCAGGTCGCGGCGGACCGGTTCGCGCTGCGCAGGCTGGGGCGGGTGACCCAGGGCGTGGTGGTGCTGGGGTGGGCTCTCACGGCGATCGACGTGACGTGGACGCCGCTGAAGGTGCTGCTCGTGCCGGTCCTGGTGGTCAGCGGCGGCGCCATCTTCGTGGCCGTGTTCATCGCGGGCGCGGCCTTCCAGATCGTCGCGCAGGACGCGTCCGAGGTGCAGAACGCGGCGACGTTCGGCGGCAACGCCATGCTCAGCTACCCGCCCACCGTCTTCGGCGACTCGCTGCTGCGCGGTGTCACGTTCGTGCTGCCGCTGGCCTTCGTGAACTGGCTGCCCGGCCTCTACATCCTGGGCCGCCCCTACCCGCTCGACCTGCCGCGCTGGGTGGCGTTCGCGCCGCCCTTGGTCGCGGCCGCGTGTCTGGCCCTCGCGCTGTTCGCCTGGCGGGCGGCGCTTCGTACGTATCGCAGCACGGGGAGTTGAAGTGGCGCCCACAGGTGACGAGTTCATCCGGCTCGACGAGGTCGAGAAGGTCTTCGACGTACGCCGCAAGACGGGCTTCATGCGGCGGGAGCGGCGTGAAGTGCGGGCCGTGGACTCGCTGAGCTTCAGCGTGCGGCGCGGCGAGATGGTCGGCTACATCGGGCCGAACGGGGCCGGGAAATCAACAACCATCAAGATGCTGACGGGCATCCTGACCCCGAGCGCGGGACGCGTGCGGGTCGCGGGCATCGACCCGTCACGCGAACGGGCGCGCCTGGCCCAGCGCATGGGCGTGGTCTTCGGACAGCGGACGACACTGTGGTGGGACCTCCCGCTGATCGACTCGTACCGCCTGATGCGCCGCATGTACCGCATCGAGGAGAGCCGCTACGCGGAGAACCTGGACCGATGCGTCGAACTCCTCGAACTGGGCGATCTGTTGGACGCGCCGGTACGTCAACTGTCGCTCGGGCAGCGGATGCGCGGGGACATCGCCGCGGCGCTGCTGCACGACCCCGAGGTGCTGTACCTGGACGAGCCGACGATCGGCCTCGACGTCGTCTCGAAGGTCAAAGTACGCGGATTCCTGAGGGACTTGAACGCCGACCGCGGCACGACGGTCCTCCTGACGACGCACGACCTCACCGACATCGAGCAGCTGTGCCGCCGCGTGATGGTCATCGACCACGGCAGGCTCATGTACGACGGCGAGCTGGAGGGCCTGCACGCGACGGGCGGCGCGGCGGCGGAGCGCACGCTCGTCGTGGACCTGGAGCGTGAACTACCGCCGCTGGACGTGGAGTTCGCGCGGGTCGTGAAGGTGGAGGGGGCGCGGCAGTGGCTGGCGTTCCCGGCCGGGCAGTCGGCGGCGCCGCTGGTTGCGCGAATCGCCGAACGCTACCCGCTGGCCGACCTGTCGGTGCGCGAGCCGGACATCGAGGCGGTCATCGCGCGGATGTACGCGAGGGACACCTCCGTAGCGCCTTGACGGCAGTCGTCCGTACGCTGACCCCTATGACGGACGAATCCGGCTCTACGCCCCCGGTCCCTGAACTCCGCGCCTCCGACGCCGACCGTGAACTGGTCGCCGAACGGCTGCGGGACGCCCTCGCGGAGGGCCGGCTCGACATGGAGGAGTTCGGCGAGCGGCTCGACGCGGTGTATCAGGCGCGTACGTACGGTGAGTTGGCCCCGCTGACGAAGGACCTGCCGGTGGGAGCAGGCTCTACTGGGGCCGTGAGTTTCGTGAAGGAGCCGCTGCCGGAGGGGGCCGTCGACTGGGCTTCGCGGATCCGGGGCGAGGCGAGTTCCACGTGGGGCGTCGGGATCATGTCCGGGTTCCAGCGCAAGGGGCGGTGGACGGCGCCGCGGCGGTTCAACTGTTTCGCGTTCTGGGGTGGCGGCGAGCTCGATCTGCGCGAGGCGGACTTCGAGGCGCGCGAGGTCGTGATCAACTGCGTGGCGGTCATGGGCGGCATGAACGTCGTCGTGCCACCGGGCGTGGAGGTCGTGGTGCGCGGCATCGGCATCATGGGCGGCTTCGACCACAGCGAGGAGGGCGTGCCGGGTGACCCGGGCGCGCCACGTGTGGTGGTCACCGGTTTCGCCTTCTGGGGCGGCGTCGGCGTGGAACGCAAGGTCACCCGTGCGGAACGCCAACGCCTCAAGGAGGACCGCCGCCGCGAGAAGCTGGAACGGCGGGGCCGTCACCATCAGCTCCACCAGGACCGCCTGGAGCGCCACCGCGAGGCCATCGAGGACCACCTCGACCGCTGGGAGGACCGCCACGACCGACGCCGGGGACGCGACTGACCGGGTCCCCGGGTGGGCCGGTACCGGGTCCTGGGCCCGCGTCATGGGCGCGCCGCACCGTGGCGCCGCCTTGCCCACCCTGCCGCCCAAGGCGGCAGAGCGCCCAAGGCGACGTGGCTGACGGAGCCGCGCATATTAAGCCCCTGCGGCGATTGAGCAGGCCTTTCCAGCCCCGCCGGCGTTTGAGGCGCGGGGTCCGGGGCGGAGCCCCGTGGCGTGGGAGGACGCTCCCGGTGACCGCCGGAGGCTAGAGTTCCGCCCCGGTCGACCCCCGCAGCGACGCCACGTCAAGCGCCTCCGCCATCTTCCGGTACCCCGCATCGCTCGGATGCAGATGGTCACCCGAGTCGTACTGGTCAAGCAGCCGCCGCGGATTGTACGGATCCCGCAACGCCCGATCGAAGTCGACGTAACTGTCGAAGACCTTCCCGGAACGGATCTCCCCGTTCACGGACTGCCGAACCGCCTCAAGGTTCGGCCGATACCCCGGGTGCCCCTGGAACGGCATGAGCGTCGCCCCGACCACCCGCAACCCCCGCGCATGCGCCTGCCGCGTCATCTCCCGCAGCCCGCCCACGATCTTCGCGGGATCGGTCTGCTGCGGCGTACGCAGAATGTCGTTGATGCCGAGGTCGATGATGACGGCACGCACCCCGGAGCGGCTGAGCGCGTCCCGCTCGAAGCGGGAGAGCCCGCTCGGGTTGTTCGCGGGCCGGCCGAACCCGTCGGCCAGTATCCGGTTCCCGCTGATGCCCTGGTTCACGACGCCGTAGCGCGGCGCACCCGACTCCGTGCGCAGCCGCTCGGCGAGTATGTCCGTCCACCGGCGGTTGGCGCCCATCGTGGAGGTGATGCCGTCCGTGAGGGAGTCGCCGATGACGACGACGGTGCCCTGCGCCTCGTTGCTGAGCACGTCGACGGCGCTGAGGTAGCGCCAGTACGGGCTCTGCTGGTTGTAGAGCGTGCCGCTGGGTTCCTCGGTGCGGTCGCCCCGGGCCACGTACGACATCTGGCGGGCCTGCGGGTGGTACGTGACAGGGCCCGACGGCGTCGGCGAGTACGTGGTGACCAGCATGTCCGAGTCGCTCGGCACGGTGATCCGCAGCGCGTCGCTCACGACCTGCCGGCCGGGCTGGATGACGACCGAGGAGTTCCCGGAGAACGTCAGGCGCCGCATAGTGTCGGACAGGGCCGTCGGATTGTTGGGCGCCGAGGCCACGGCGATCGACGCGTGCGTGATGCGCAGCGGCGACTGCCCGTACAGGTTCGACAGGGTGATGCGCGCCGCGTTGCCACCGACGGTGGTGTGCACGATGTTCCGGATGGAGTGACCGTAGAACCCGTTCGTCTCCGTGCCGGGCTCCCCGCCGGCGGGAGAGGCGGACCAGGTGCCGGCCCACGTACCGGTGGAGGCGGGGGCGGCGGAGCTGCGCGGGTGCGCGCCGCCGGCCTGTATGTCGTCGTCGCCGCCGAAGACTCCGGAGAAGCCCACGTAGATGGCGGCAGAGATCACCACGACGACCGCGACAAGTGCGGTCAACAAGGCATAACCGTGACGCTTGGTCATGCGGTGTGTGTCTCCTCGGGCAGGGGGAGCCCGAGGCTCCGATGTGATGAACCCATGATGCGTCATGGGGCGGGTGGAGGCCGACACTGGCCCCCCTCCGGACAGGTAGACGCCGGGAACCTTTGGTTCGTTCCGGGAGTAGGTCAGGAGGGGACAATGTGTGAGGCGAATGACAGTCGAGTCGAAGTCGACGAGTCGGGCCGATGACCGATGCGGAGTGGGCTGAGTGGACGGCGACGTGAAGCGCGGGGCGCAAGGGGCGGGCGGCGCCGAGAGCGGGGCCGCGGGCACCCGGGCGAGCAGGGCGGTCGAAGAGGCCGAAGTGACGCATAAGGCGATCGAGGGTTCTGAACCGGACAACGAGCAGCATTCCCGCGCCACACCGGACCAATCCACCCCGGGCGGAACCGCCGGAACCCCCGGAGCCCCTGGAACCGCCGCGCCCCCAGGCCCCACACGCCCTGCCGGCCCCGCCCACCCCACCCGCCGCTTCGTTGCCGAGTTCACCGCGGCGGACGAGGAGAAGCGGCGCGGTGTGCGCCGGATGAAGCTGATGGCGACCGGGCTGCTGGTCTTCGTCGCGCTCGTCTACGTACTGGCCACATGGGCGGAGCACGCGGGCGCGGGCGCCTGGACGGGTTACGTCGCGGCGGCCGCGGAGGCGGGCATGGTCGGTGCGCTGGCCGACTGGTTCGCGGTCACCGCCCTGTTCCGCCACCCGCTCGGCCTGCGTATTCCGCACACGGCGATCATCCCCACCAAGAAGGACCAGCTGGGGGTGTCGCTCGGCGAATTCGTCGGCGAGAACTTCCTGTCGGGCGATGTCGTACGGGACCGGTTGCGCGCCGTCGGCATCGGCAGCCGCCTCGGTTCGTGGCTCGCGGAGCCGGAGCACGCCGATCGGGTGACGGCGGAGCTCGCGACGGCGCTCAGGGGCGCCCTGACCGTGCTGCGCGACTCCGACGTGCAGGCGATCGTCGGTGAGGCGATCACGCGCCGCGCGGACAACGCGGAGATCGCGCCGGGCCTCGGCAAGATGCTGGAGAAGGTGGTGGCGGACGGCGGCCACAAGCGCGTCGTCGACCTGGTGTGCGCCCGCGCGCACGACTGGCTGGTGCTGCACTCGGACTCGGTGATGGACGCGGTGGAGGGTGGCGCCCCTGGCTGGACGCCCCGCTTCGTCGACAAGCGCGTCGGCGAGCGCGTCTACAAGGAGCTCCTCCGCTTCGTGACGGAGATGCGCGACATGCCCGAGCACCCCGCGCGCGGCGCCCTCGACCGCTTCCTCTCCGACTTCGCCGCCGACCTTCAGGCCGACTCCGGGACCCGGGACCGTGTGGAGCGCCTGAAGTCGGAGATCCTGGGCCGCCCCGAGGTGCAGGACATCATCGCGTCGGCCTGGTCCGCGGTCCGCCAGATGATCGTCGCGGCGGCCGAGGACGAGCAGAGCGAGCTGCGCCTTCGCGTACGGGCGTCGCTGCTCTCGCTGGGCCACCGGATGGCGGAGGAGCCGGATGTCAGCTCCAAGATCGACGGCTGGGTGGAGGGCGCCGCGGTCTACGTCGTCACGACGTACCGCACGGAGATCACGTCCCTCATCACGGACACGGTCGCGGGCTGGGACGCCGAGCACACGACCCGCAAGATCGAGGCCCACATCGGCCGCGACCTCCAGTTCATCCGGATCAACGGCACGGTGGTGGGTTCCCTGGCGGGCCTGCTGATCTTCACGGTGTCGCGGGCACTGGGGGCGTAGGGCCGGTCCGGCCGGGGGTGGGTCGGGTGGCCGGGGTTCCCCGCGTGTGTCGGTCGCCCGCCCTCAGGCCACGGGGCTCTGCCCCGGACCCCGCGCCTCAATCGCCGGCGGGGCTTGACAGGCGGCGAGGAGGCCCGCCGCTGGATGGCCCGGGTGGCCCGGGTGGCCGGGATGGCCGGGATGGCGGGGATGGCCGGATGGGCATGGCGTGGAAGGATTTGGCCATGAGGTTCAACGACGGTCGACGCGCGCCCGCCCCGACCTCCGTCGCGGTCCTCGTACGGGACGGTGTCCTGCCCATGGAGCTCGGCCTGGTCCACCAGCTCTTCGGTACGGCCCGCGATCCCGCCACGGGTGAGCGCCTCTACAAGGTGACGACGTGCGCGCCCCGCCCCGGCCGCATCCGCACGGATGCCGACTTCCCGGTCTACGCGGAGCACGGCCTGGAGGCGGTGGCGGCGGCGAACACGGTCCTCGTTCCGGCCTCGCACGAGCTGGACGAGCAGCTCGAACCAGGCGGCCTGGACGAGGAGTTGGCGGCCGCACTGACGGCGGCCCGCGACCGGGGCCGCGTGGCATCGATCTGCACGGGCTCGTTCGTCCTGGCGGCGGCGGGCCTCCTCGACGGCCGCCGGGCGACGACGCACTGGATGTCCTCGGCCCACTTCGCCCGCACGTTCCCGTCGGTGACGGTCGACGCGGACGTCCTCTACGTAGACGAGGGGCGGGTGTTGACCTCCGCCGGGGAGGCGGCGGGCATCGACCTGTGCCTGCACATGATCCGCGAGGACCACGGCGCGGCGGTGGCGGCGGAGCTGGCGCGCCGCACGGTGGTGCCCCCGCACCGGGAGGGCGGCCAGGCGCAGTACATCCAACGCCCGGTGCCACTGGAGGAGTCGGCCGGCTCGACGTCGACGTCCCGCTCACGCGAGTGGGCACTGGGCCGCCTCTCGGACCCCCTCACACTGGCCCAACTGGCGGCCCGCGACGCCATGTCCATCCGCACGTACAACCGCCGCTTCCGCGAGGAGACCGGCCTGACCCCGATGACCTGGCTGAACCGCCAACGGGTCGACCGGGCGAGGGAGTTGCTGGAACAGACGGACCACACCGTGGACCGCGTGGCGGCGGAGACGGGCTTCGGCTCCGCGACATCGCTGCGACAGCACTTCCAGACGGTGCTGGGAGTGTCGCCGGGCGCGTACAGAACCACATTCCGGGGACGATGACACCCATGCCGACCGACGAGACGCACACCCACCCCCACGTGCACCCCCACATCCGCCGAGCAGTCCCGAATGTGGAAGTGCCCGACGAGACGGGGATGGAGACGAACCGCGACTTCTACGGAACGCTCGGCTTCCGCGTGGCCATGAACATGGGCTGGATCATGACCCTGGTCTCACCCTCCGACCCCACGGCCCAGATCCAGTTCTTCACGCACGAGGCGACGGCCCCGGTGGTGCCGGACATCAGCGTGGAGGTGGACGACGTCGACGCGGTCTACGCGGCGATGCGCGCCGCGGGCGCCGAGATCGTCCACGACCTGCGGGACGAGGAGTGGGGCGTGCGCCGCTTCTTCGTACGGGACCCGCAGGGCAAGGTCGTGAACGTCCTGACGCACCTTTAGCCAGCAGCAGGTCAGACGGCCTTGCGGTCCACGAGTACGTACGACGCCGCCGCGACAGCACCCGCGACGCCGAACACCGCGGGCCACGCCCCCACCTTCTTGGCCAGCGGGTGCGACCCCGCGAAGGCGACGACGTACGCACCCGTCAGCGCCCCCGCCACCTTCCCGCCCCGCGTCCGCTTCCACTGCGTCGCGGCGGCGGCCCCGGCCACGGCGAGCACGGCCCCGCCCAGCGGCCGCTTCTTGGTGAACCGGGCAGTGGCGTAACCCCCGACGAGTCCGGCGGCGGCTATCGGGGCGGTGGGGAGGGCGCGGGCCATGGGGTGAACCTCCTGCGTAGTGGTGTCCGGGAGTGGTGTCCGGTGGGCGGGCCGGGACCCGCCCATTTGTGAGGTTACGCCCTGGGTCCGTCAGGCGAACTGGCCGGGCTGGTAGGACCCGGCGGGCATCTGCACCATCACGTTCATGCGGTTGTAGACGTTGATGATCGCGATCAGCGAGACGAGCGCGAGGAGCTGCTCCTCGTCGTAGTGCTTCGCGGCGTTCGCCCACACCTCGTCCGGCACGCCGCCGGCCGCGTCGGCGATCCGCGTGCCCTGCTCGGTCATTTCGAGCGCGGCGCGCTCGGCGTCGCTGAACACGGTGGCCTCGCGCCAGGCCGCGATCAGGTTGAGCCGCTGCTGGGTCTCGCCGGCGTGGGCGGCGTCCTTGGTGTGCATGTCGGTGCAGAACCCGCAGCCGTTGATCTGGCTGGCCCGAATCTTCACGAGCTCCTGCGTGGCGGCGGGAAGCGAGGAGTCGGCGACGACCTTCCCGGCGGAGTTGATGTGCTTGATGACCTTCCCGGCGAGGGGGCTGGTGAAGGGGTTGAGGCGGGCTTCCATGGCGGTCTCCTCGTGTACGCCCTGCGCGGGCCTTGTTGATGGCTACGTAGATGTGACGGAGCCGAGAGCGCGAGTGTGACACCCCAGAATGTGATCTGGGTCTCACGCCTCGGCGGGACTGTGACGCGAAATGGCGACGCGGTGGTGCTGAGCCGTCACAGTCCGGTCCGAGCCCTGCCACGGGCCGGATACGGAGAGGTGAGCGCGCACGGAGGCGGGGACGAACCCAACGTGAACCACACCGCCTCCGTGCGCGCCTTGGCCCGCCACCCGCTCGCACTCACCCAGGACCAACTCCTCACGCGCGAACAGCTGATGGAACTCGGCTGCGCGAACTCGACCACGAACCACCGTTGCCGCCGCGGTGGCCCGTGGCAGCGGCTGCTGCCGCGGGTCCACCTCCTCCACTCCGGCACCCCGTCCCCACGCCAACGCATGCGCGCGGCGCTCCTGTACGCGGGTGAGCACGCCCTGCTGACCGGGCACGCGGCACTGGCGACCCACGGTTTCCGCGCGGCCCCGCGCCCGGAGCGCTTGCGGTGGGTGGACGTACTGGTTCCGTACGAGGGGGCGGGCGCGCGCGGAACGTCGTACGTGAAGGTGCACCGCACGCGGCGCCTGCCGGAGAACCACCCGATGGCGGGCCTGCGCTGCGCGGCCGTCGCGCGGGCGGTGGCGGACGCGGTGCCGGGCCTGGCGTGCGAACGAGACGTGACGGCGCTCCTTGCGGAGGCGGTGCAGCGGGGCTTTTGCACGCCGGAGGAGCTGCTGGCGGAACTGGCCGCGTCGCGGCGCCGCTACGCCCCGCACGTGGCGCGGGCGACGGACCACCTGACGGCGGGCGTCCACTCACCGCTGGAGGCGGACGCCCGCGCACTCATCCACGCCTACGCCCTCCCGGAACCCCTGTGGAACCCGAACCTCCACGACCCCCTGACCGGCGCCTTCCTGGCCCGCCCGGACGCGTACTGGCCGGCGGAGGGCCTCGCCCTTGAGGTCGACTCCCGCGAGTACCACCTGGACCCGGCCTCCTGGCGCCGCACCCTCTCGCAGCGCAACCGCCTCGCCGGCGCGGGGCTGCGGGTGCTGGCCATCACGGCGGAGGACCTGCGGGGGCGGGCGGAGGGGGTGGCGGGTGAGATTCGTGCGGCGCTGGCCGCGGCGGGGCGCCGTCCGGCACCTGCGTTGGTCGTCAACCCGGCGCGGCGGGGCGGGGGTTCTACGGTTGGGCCCGAGGGGCGTGGGGGGCGGGGACCTGGAGGGAGAGCAGGAAGTGGGCCCAGGGGCGGGGGCCGAAGGGGATGACGGCTCCGTCCGTGCACTTGGAGTCGCGTACGAGGACAGAGTGGCTGGACTCCATCGCACACTCCAGGCACTCGCCACCGGCACCGTTGCTGTAGGACGCCTTGAACCAATTGAGCTGGTGGGTGTCCTCGCCAGACGTGTACTGGCGTGCGTTGGTCGTCACCGTGCGTACTCCTTGGTGATGCTTTGGATCATTTGAAGGGAACGTTGCGGACTCAGTGCAGCAGCCCGAAGCCCGTCGAAGGCTCTCGTGTACTCCCGAACATGGTGCTCCCCTTCGAGGTACGTGGCGTCGGTGATGCCGTCTCGATATACGACGTCAGGGTCCTCCTGGTCGGGGAAGCCCAGGATCGTGAAGGATCCGGTCAGAGGGTACGTACTCGCGTCGAATGGCAGAACCTGCAAGGTGACCGAAGGGAATTGCGCTACCACCGCCAGCTGTTCCAGCTGCTCACGCATGACCGCACGGTCTCCGATCACGTTCCGCAGCGTCGCTTCGCTGGCCACGAACCATGTGTCCGGGGCGTCCTCACCTGTCAGCATCTGCTGGCGTTCGAGACGTACGTGGACAGCTCGCTCAGCGTCGTCCGGCTTCATGTGCGAGCCGGCGAAGTGCAACTCCCGGATATAGGCGGGTGTCTGCATCAATCCGGGCAGGATCTCGCACTGGTACTGCCGGAACGAAGACGCTTCCTGTTCCAGGCCGATGTAGATGTTGAACCACTCCGGGACGCCTGTCCCATGAACCTGCCACCAGCCCTTCGTCTTGGCTTGCCGCGCAAGGGACTTCAGGAACTCCCGCAGCTCGTCGGTGGTCTCGTAGAGCCGACAAAGTGCCTCCACGTCGGACGGTTGAACCCGCCCGTGACCGGTCTCCATCCGGTTCACCTTGGAGCCGCTCCAGTCCACCGCGGCTCCAACCTGCGCGCAGGTCATGCCACTTGACTCACGAAGCCTCTTCAACTCAAACGACAGTCGCCGACGTCGTGCAGTCGGAGATCCAGCCATCTCGACACCCTCCTCGCTAGCGAGGATCAGTCTCCGCGCCAACGCCCGTGCTTGCCAATCACTCGAAGGTGGGAATCCCGTACTGCAAATTGCAAGTAGGGATGCTTCGACGTCACTCTGGTAGTGCGATTGGAAGCGTGTCGAGAGCAATGAACTCGCTGAGCGTCGCCGGCAGTTGGTGCATGGCGCCCCAGCGGTCGTGAACCTCAATGGAGAGGGAGTGCTCGTGATCCAGCAACACTGCATGCTCCGCAAGCCCTGGAGCCTGGCCTTCGCGGCCGAGCCTGAGGAGCTGGCGCCCCTGCGGCGCATCGCGCGGATGCACCTGAGGTTGTGGGGCCTGAATCACCTGGATGAAGCGGTAGAGCTCTGCGTGACCGAGATGGTGGCGAACGTCATCGGGCACGTGGGGCCCGGGACGCCTACAGAGCTGACGCTCTCCATGAGCGGCACGTACCTACGCATTGAGGTACTGGACCCGGACTTGCGGGCGCTTCCGACGCTGCTGGTCGGGGCGCTCGACTCGGAGACCGGTCGAGGCATGCGCCTCGTCGACGCCGTGACGGACCGCTGGGGCGTTCTCCTCAAGGCTGACCGGAAGGTGGTCTGGTGTGAGTTGGCCACTGGGCTCGTCGACGCGAAAGGTCATCTGGCGCATGCGAACGTTGATCGAGCGGCCGCGCTGCTCGGGTTGTCCGGGCAGACGGCGGTCGAGGTCATCGCCGACATGCTGTGCTGGGCTGACGCACACGGGCTCGACGTAGATGAGGTGGTGGAGAGCGCCGAACTGCGTTGCGAGAGCGAGATGCGTACGCGTAGATGAGTTGGCACTTGCCGTGCCAACTCGTCAACGAGGGACGGGCATTAGCTAGGCAACGGCCGACGCGTATGTCCACACGTCCGCAGGAAGTTCGTGGTGGAGACGCCATGTGATGGACATGGGCTTGCTTCCGGAGTGGGACTCGTACGTAGCCGGGCCGAGCAGCATCCATGGCTGCGCCTTGCCGGTGTCTGTGTCCTTGTAGCGACGCATGAAGAGGAGGATGTGACTTCCGCGTTGGGCGTGCTGCTTGTAGCGCATCCCGGTACGGGAAGTGTCTGCGGTCGCGTTCTGCGACTCCCAATGGAAGAGGCTTGGACTCAGGGCGTAGTCCTTGTAACGGACCGTGGGAGAGAAGTCCTTCTCGTTCTTTTCGAGGGTGATCAGGAGCGTGTCCGTCTGGTTGGCCTCATCCCATAGGACGCCCTGGGCGAATGATCCGGGCATCTGGCCGCCGAACCGGGCTACGCCGAGGGCAGCCAGGATCTCTGAGCGGTTGTATGCGCTGTGGATCTTCAGGGGCAGATGCGCGTGCGGGCCTTCCAGCGGGATGGGGAAGTGGTCGGCCTCGTCCATTACGTAGTCGAGTACCTGGCGCAACTCATCGCGTAGGGCCGTCTGCCCGCGCAGCGATGCCAGGCCTTCTTCGTAGGAGCTGAAGCCCCCGGCCTTGTCCCACAGGGTGAAGAACAGCATGCGTGCGAACGTCTTGTCCGTCGCGTTCAGGGCCTCGTAGACAGGTGCATCGTCGCCCAGGACACGCTTGTAGGCCGCCGCACGTTCTGGGTCGTCGACGTGGAGGAACGCGTGGACGCGCTTCAGCAAGTCGCTCTCCCCTGATTGTTCGGAGGTGTCTGCAAGCCCAGCTCGGCGTAGGACGGTGGTCCACGAGTTGCTGGACTTGTACAACTCCTTGATCTCGCGTCGGCTCTCTCTCAAGTAGTCGGCGAGGCGTGGAGTGCTGTAGGCGCTGACCTCCTTAGCCAGCGTCTGAATCGTGGCCTTGATCTGCGTGCGGATGTTGTCCAGCACCAGGTCCTTGGACTTCCCCTCAAGGATGATCTGGCAGCCAGAGGGCAACTGTGGGAAGTCGTGCTCGGCGTGCTCAAGGAGGCGGTTACGCGACAGGTTCGTCATCGCGCGGAACTGCTCCTCGAACCGGAACTCGGCGCGGTGCTGCCCGATGAAGTCCAAGACCGTCAGAACCGGCTTGTTCGGTGTGCGGCGGAGGCCGCGGCCGAGCTGCTGGAGGAACACGGTGGCGCTACTCGTCGGGCGCAAGAGCAACAACGTGTCGACGTCAGGAATGTCCAGGCCCTCATTGAAGAGGTCGACGGAGAAGAGGACTTGGATCCTCCCTGACTTGAGGTCATCTAGAGCTTGCTCCCGGACCTCAGGCCTCGACTCACTGTCCAGCGCCTTGGCCTGGAAGCCGGCCTCTTGGAAGCACTTGGCCATGAAGTGAGCGTGCTTGCGAGAGACGCAGAAGCCGAGCGCCCGCATGCTCCCCGGGTCGGACACTTTGTCCCGGATTTGTTTGATGACGATACGGGCGCGGGCGTGGTCCGCCGAGAAGAGTTCGCCGAGCTGACTCTGGTCGTACGTTCCGGAACGCCAGCTGAGGCGGCTCAGGTCGGTTCCGTCAGGGACACCGAAGTAGTGGAACGGACAGAGGAGGTCGTTATCGAGGGCTTCCCAGAGCCGCATCTCGGCGGCGATGCGACCACCGAAGAACTCGCTCTGCACATTGAGCCCATCCGCCCGCTCCGGGGTGGCGGTGAGTCCTAGAAGCTGCCTGGGCTTGAAGTGGTTGAGTACGCGGCGATACGTCGTGGCCGTGGCGTGATGGAACTCGTCGACGACGATGATGTCGAAGTGCTCGGGGCTGAACTGGTCGAGTCGCTGGTCGGTGAGGGACTGGACGCTGGCGAAGACGTGCTTCCAGTCGCGGGGGAGTTCGCCGCTGAAGAGCAGCTCGCCGAACGAGGCGTCGTCGAGCACCTCTCGGTACTTACGCAGCGACTGCTTCAGGATCTCCTTGCGGTGCGCGATGAAGAGGAGCCGCGGATGCTCCTTGCCACCCCACTGTTGATGAAGGTTGCGGAAGTCCAGGGCGGCCATGACGGTCTTCCCCGTCCCTGTGGCTGCGACCAACAAGTTGTGGTCATGGCCCCGCACTTCGCGCTCTACACGAAGGCGCTCCAGCATGTCGGCCTGATGCGGATAGGGCCGGACCTCCAGCCCGGAGAGGCTGATCTTGAGGTCATCGCCAGACGTTGAGCCGCCAGCCACCCCGAGCGCTTCGTCCAACTTGGCGGCGTCGCGGTCGGGGTCGTAGGTCTCGAAGGAAATGTCGTTCCAGTACGAGTCGAAGCTCGCCTCGAATTTCTTCAAGACGGCAGGTGTAGCCACCGACGACAGCCGTACGTTCCACTCAAGTCCGTCGAGCAATGCGGACTTGGAGAGGTTCGAGCTGCCGACGTAGGCGGTGTCGAATCCACTGTTCCGGCGAAACAGCCAGGCCTTGGCGTGCAGCCGCGTGGACCGTGTCTCGTAGTTCACCTTCACCTCGGCACCGAAGTCGCGAACGAGACGGTCCAGGGCGCGGCGGTCGGTGGCACCCATGTAGGTCGTGGTGACGACACGGATGGGTACACCGCGTGCGGCGGCCTCGCGTAGGGAGTTCTCCAGCACGCGGATGCCGTACCACTTCACGAAGGCGCAGAGGAGGTCGATGCGGTCGGCCACGGCTAGTTCAGCCCTGAGCTCCGCTCCGAGGCTGGGATCTTCGGGCGAGTTCGTAATGAGGGCCGTTTCAGAGAGTGGTGTCAGCGGGCGCACCGCATAGACCCCGGGCGCCTCTTGCTTGGCGAGGGCGAGCAGCTGATGCGGGCCGTCCTCAATCTGTTGCGTGTCCGCATATGAGTCGTCCGAGGGGGCTGCCGACTCCAAGGCAGCCATGATCGTGTTGGCTGTCGCGACCTGCTGGTCGTGTGGCAGTTGTTGGAGGCGCCGACCGATTGCTTCGCCGAGATGATGTGCCAGGACGTGCGGAGTTGACTCCGTGGTCACCTCTCCTTCGATGGCCTTCCAGCCCGCAGCCTGGAGCCGCATCATGTCGCCTCGAAGAGCTCGGGTGATGAGCCTCTCGTGTACCCCTGGCTCGAGCGGTCCTGACTGGTGTGGCTTGGCCATCTGTCCCCCTGGGTGCTCTCGATCGCAGATCGGTAGTGGCTCAGTTCTAGCAAGAGCCACTGACAGTCAAGGGGTAGGTGATGCCAGGCGAGCCCTGGCAGCCAACGACTGATTTCAGCCCTGAAGTGATCGACTGTCGCCAAATTGAGCCCAAAGTAGCTGAACTGCATGCTGCAACTTGTCAGAGTGCCGGCATGCCTACCTCTTCACGCCAACCCTCCAAAAGCATCTACTTCGGCCCTCCGCCGGGGGTGATTCCTGGCCAGTGGTTCAAGGGGCACACCGAGTTGCACGCTGCTGGCGTCCACCGCTTCCGCGGTCGTGGCATCTCCGGCACAGCACACGAGGGCGTGGACTCAATCGTCGCAAGCGGTGGCTATGCGGCAGATAGGGATGAAGGGGACGTCGTGATTTACACGGCGATGGGTGGCGATCCAGATAAGGACGGTCACATAACCAAGGATCAGGAACTCATAGGGCGCAACGCGGGGCTAGTTCTCAATCGGAACGAAGGGCTCCCCGTACGTTTCGTTCGCGGCTTGGATATTCGTAGCGGTAAAGCCAGGGGCGGTTATAGTTATGCGGGGCTCTACCGTGTAGAGGACCATTGGTGCTCGCGAACTGCGCAGGGTCACCTGATGTGGCAATTCCGCCTTGTCAGGGATCTCGGTGAAAGCGTTCCAGCGGACGTGGAAGTTGAGCTGGACCCCGACATGACGGAGTTGGAGCGGGCGACGGCTCGCTACGTCACGTCCCAGCGGCGGGTCCGCAACACCAGGGCATCGCGCAAGGTCAAGTCGATCTACGCCAATACCTGCCAGGTGTGTCGAATCCCTGTGGTCGTGGGAGCGGATGGAGAGCGGTATAGCGAAGGGGCGCATATACACGCTCTAGGTGAACCGCATCACGGTCCCGATGTGGCTTCTAACATCCTTTGCCTTTGCCCGAACTGCCACGTCAGGTTCGACAACGGGGCGCTACTGATCACCGATGACTTGGACATCGTCGATGGCTTTACCCGGCAAGTGGTGGGGAGGCTCCATGTCGAGAGGCCTCGACACCGCATAGACGTAGCGTTCCTGATGCAGCACCGATCGCGCTGGGCTGACAGGAGCCAGGGGCTCTAGCCGAATCGCCCAGCGCCGCGGGCTTTACGCTCCAACTCCGTGGCACTCCCCATACGCCACCCCCGACCCACACCAGCACTCCGCCCCACCAGCCGGAGGCCACCCCACCGCACGCCCCCGTGCCGCCAACGTCGTCGCGTACTGCGGCAGCAGCGATACGTCCTCCGGTGAAGAGCCCTCTGACGCCGCGAAGGCCTCGTAGGAGGGGACCGTGCCTGTGACGATGCCTACGTTGGGGGTGCCGGAGGTGGAGAGGTCGCGGAGGGAGGATTCCAGGGAGGCCAAATGGGCCTCGTACGAAGGGTATTCGGCGGAGAGGGACGGGTACGCCGACAGGAGTTCCGTGTATTCGGGGGACGGCCAGTGCAGGACCGCCACCGGGAAGGGGCGGGACAGTGCCTCCCGGTACGAGCCCAACTCCGCGCGGAGGCGGGCGATTTCGGCTGCCAACTCCGCCGGGTTCTCCGAGCCGAGGGCCCAGACGCGCTTCGGGTCGTGGAGTTCGTCCAGGGAGACGGAGGCGCGGTTGACCTCGTCGGCGAGGGCGTCCCACGAGTCGTGGTCGATCGCGAGGAGGCGGCGGACCCGGTGGCGGCCGAGGAGGAGGGCGTGCTTGGCGAGGGGGATGCCGGGGCCGCCCGCGGCCCGTTCCGACTCCGGGACCAGGAGGTCCAGCGCCTCCGTGAATGTGGCGTGGGCCTCTTCCAGCTCGTCGTGGGATTCGAGGGACTCCGCCACGATCACCCACGGCGCCGGGTCCCGCGGTGCCGCCGTGCGGACACCCGTGATGATCGCCTGGGCCTCCGCCTCGTGACCGTACTCCCACAGGTTCGCCGCCTTGAGCGCGCGGATCAGGGCGGGTGACTGGGCCGGGGACCGGGAGGCCTCGGCGGACAGCAGGCCGTCGTAGAGGGCCGTCGCGCGGTCGCGGGCCTCGGCCAGTTCGTAGTGGGCCGCGGCCTGGAGGAGCAGGTGCTCGGCGTCCTCCGGGTACATCGCCGCCGTGCGCTCCAGGCGCTCGGCTTCCGCGACATGGTTCGCACGGTCGGTCTCGGCGGGCGTGGCAGGGGTGTCGGGGCGCATGGGGGACACCGTACTGCCGGAACCTTGGCGAGGGACCCGCCCGATCGGGTCGGGCGCGACCACGGCTCCCGGGCGTGGGTCGGGCGGTCGGGCGCAACCACGGCTTCCGTGTGCTGCCTCTGGTGAGTTCGCGCCCCGCGATCTATCTTGCGCGCGTGCTGTTGCAGCGTATGCGTACCGATCGGCCTGCTGTCGTCACCCAAGGGCGGACCCGCAGATCCGCCACCCGCCGCGTGCTGTGGAACGGTGCCGAGGTCGCCGTCACCCTCGGCCTCGTCGTGCTGCTGCTCGTCGTGCACCAGTTGTGGTGGACCAACCGGCAGGCCAGGGCCGGCGCCGACCGGCAGGTGCAGGCCCTGGAGCGGCAGTGGGGACATCAGTCCTCGGGCGGTTCCGTCGAGCCCGATGAGTCCACCGAGTCCCCTGAGTCCACCGAGCCTGTCGCCGGTACCGCCGATCCCACCGGCACCCCGAACACCCCCCGCCCCAAACCCGCCCCCCGCCCCAACTGGGACCAGGCCTACGCCGTCCTCGGCATCCCCCGCCTCGGCCTCCGCGCCCCCGTCGCCCAGGGGATCAGCAAGTCCGCCGTCCTCAACCACGGCTACGTAGGCCACTACCCGGGCACCGCCCAGCCCGGCGGCGCCGGGAACTTCGCGCTCGCGGGGCACCGGAACACGCACGGGGAGCCCTTCCGGTACATCAACCGGCTGCGCCCCGGCGACACCCTCACCGTCGGGACGAAGACCGCCACGTACACGTACGTCGTCGACAAGACGCTCGCACAGACCTCGGCCGGTGACGGGGGTGTCATCGATCCCGTGCCGCGGAGTCGCGTCGTGTCGGGGGCCGGGTATGGAAGTCCCGGTTACTACATCACCCTCACCACCTGTACGCCCGAGTTCACGTCCAAGTACCGGCTCGTGGTGTGGGGGAAGCTGAGCAGGATGAGCCCCCGATAGACAGGGCGTCCCCGTTAGGCTGCCGTTTCGTGATCAAAAGGCCCCATCTGCTCTGGCTCCTCGTCCCCTTCGTGCTCTACATCGGCGCGCTGCCCTTCGTGAACCGCGTCGAACCCGTCGTGTTCGGGCTGCCGTTCCTGTTCGTGTGGCTGCTGGGTGCCACGCTGCTCACTCCCGTCGCCACCTGGCTCACCTGGCGCGGTGACCAGCGGATCAAGCGGAACCAGCGGATCAAGCGGGGCCAGAGCCCCGTGCGGGGTCGGTCATGAGTGACGCCGCCGTCGCCACCACCCTCTTCGGCGCCTTCATGGTCGCCACCGTCGCCCTCGGACTGCTCGCCGTACGCGGCCGGGGCAGCGGGGGCGGGCTCGCCGAGTGGTCCGTGGGCGGGCGGTCGCTGGGGGCCGTGTTCGTGTGGGTGCTGATGGCGGGGGAGGGGTACACGAGCTTCTCGTACCTCGGCGCCGCCGGGTGGGGGTACAACTACGGCGCGCCCGTGCTGTACGTCGTCGCCTACATGTCCTGCGGGTACGCCATCGGCTACGTCGTCGGGCCGCTGCTCTGGTCGTACGCGCGGCAGCACGGGCTCGTCAGCATCACCGACATGGTGGCCCACCGGTATCGGCGGCCGTGGCTCGGTGCCGCCGTCGCTGTCCTCGTGACGATCTTCCTGCTTCCCTACATCCAGTTGCAGATCACGGGGATGGGCGTCGTCGTCTCGACGATCTCGTACGGCGCCGTCAGCCTCAACTGGGCCTATTTCATCGGCTTCGCGGTCACGACCGTCTTCGTCGTGGTGAGTGGGCTGCGGGGGAGTGCGTGGGTGTCCGTGATGAAGGATCTGCTCGTCATCGTCACGCTCGCTTTTCTCGCCTTCTACGTTCCCGCGCACTACTTCGGGGGCTACGGGCCGTTCCTCGACCGGCTCGTCGAGGAGAAGAGTGCGTGGCTGACGTTGCCGGGGAGCGGGGGATCGCCTTACGGGGGAGGGTGGTTCGCCACCACGACCTTCCTGAACGCGCTCACCGTCGTCATCTTCCCGACCACCGTCGCCGGGTATCTGGGCGCCAGGAGCGCCGACGCGCTGCGGCGCAACGCGATGTGGCTGCCCGCCTACAACGTGCTGCTGTTCGTGCCGATGCTGCTCGGGATGGCGGCCCTGTTCGTCGTTCCTGGGCTCACCGGGGCCGACTCGAACCTCGCGCTCTTCAAGCTCGTCGTCGACTCCCTTCCGGCGTGGGTCGTGGGGATCGTCGGGGTCGCGGCCGCGCTGTCGTCGATCGTGCCGATGGCCGTGTTCATGCTGGTCATCGGGACGATGTGGGGGAGCAGCGTGCTGTCCCTGTTCCCGCGCTGGCGTGCGTCCTCGCAGGCGCAGAAGGCCGGGTCGCAGGTCGTCGTCGTGGTCGCCGGGTCGGTCGCGCTCGTCCTCACGTATGCCGCGCCCAACACCCTCGTACGGCTCTCCCTCATCTCGTACGAGGGGATGGCGCAGCTCGTGCCGATGCTGCTGGTGGGCCTGGTGTGGCGGAGGTTGAGCTTCGTCGGGGCGGTGAGCGGGCTCGTGGTGGGGGTCGGTGTGGTGTGCGGGCTCGTGTTCAGCGGGCGCGATCCCGTGTTCGGGGTGAACGCCGGGATCGTCGCGCTCGCCGCCAACCTCGTCGTGACGCTGGTGGTGACGTACGTCCGTCCGGCCGATCGTGACGAGCGGCCGGACGAAGTCGTGCTGGCGCGGGACCCGGTCGGTGCGGCGGGGTAACCCCCGCTTACTCCTGGGCGCCGGCCGCCTCCACCGGGCGGGTGCGCAGTGCCGTCCAGGCCGGTAGGAGTGTGGCGGTCAGGGACAGTGTGACGGCGCCGGCGACGATCGCTCCGTAGATCCACCAAGGCCCGGACGGCATCCAGGTGTTCGCCGCGGCCTGGGCGAACGGGATCAGCGAGGTGCTCGCGGCCGCCGTGCCGAGCAGCAGGCCGATGGCGGCGACGATCAGGGCCTCGATGGTCAGCATCTTCATGACCTGGCCCTTCGTGGAGCCGACAAGACGCTGGAGGGCGAACTCCCTGCGGCGGTTGCCGACCGACAGGACCAGGCTGTTGACCACCGCGAGCACGGTGTAGGCCACGATCATCGCGATCAGCAGGTAGTTGATCCAGGCCTGGGTCTGCGCGTCCTCGGCGTTGGCCTCGATCAGCGAGTGGCGGTCGGTGACGTCGACTCCCGGCGCGAGGGATGCCAGCGCGGGGACGGCCGAGGCCGGCGCCCGGACCAGGATCTGCGCGGGGCGCCCCAGGTCCGTGTGGGCCGCGAGCAGACCTGCGGGTAGGAAGGCCGTCTCGTAACCGGGGTGGCCCTTGAAGAGCGCGACGATGCGGACGTCGACCTCGGCGCGGTCGCCGAGGCGGAGCGTGAAGCTGTCGCCAACTGCCTTGTGCAGCTTGTGCGCCCGCTCGGTGGTCAGCGCCACGGTGTTGCCTTCGAGTGCGGCGAGGCTGCCCGTGACCGGTCGTACGGCTGTGGTGAGCGAGCCTTGACGCCCGCTGACGCCTTGCAGCGGGATGCCGTCCTCGCCGGTCACTCCGTCGATGAAGCCCGTGCTCGTGGCGTAGGCGCTCGCCGCCTCGACGCCCTTGGTGCGGCGGACCTCGGCGAGGAGGGCGTCCGAGACGCCGCCCGCCGCCGGTGAAAGCACCGCGTCCGCCCGGAGGTTGGCCGCGTACGCCGTGTTCGTGGCCTCGATCTGCGTGGTCTGGAGGTAGATGTTGCCGGTGGCCATGCCCGTCGCCAGCATCAGCGGCGTCACCGCGGCGGCCATCCGCACGGCGCGGACCCGGGCGTGCGAGACGGCGAGCTTCCCGCCGGCTCCGGTGAGCCGGCGCACCGGGCCGCCGATCAGCCACGCCATCACCTTGGTGAGACCCGGTCCGAGCAGGGCGAACCCGATGACGGCGCACAGCACGGTCGGCCCTGCGGTGCTGCCCGCGATCGGCCCGTCGAAAAGCAGGACGGTGAGGATCGCCAGTGCGGCGGCCCCGGACAGGAACAGGACGGCCAGGACGATCCGCAGCGGGTGCGCCCAGCGCAGCTGCACCTCGGCCTCCCGCAGTGCCTCCACCGGTTTGACGTTCACGCCGCGCCGGGCGCCGAGCCAGCCTCCGATGAGCGCGGTGATCAGCAGCGCGCCGCCCGCGGCCACGGCCGGGATCCAGCCCTGCGCGTACGTCACGGAGTCGGAGACGAAGCCCGTGTCCTGGAACTCGCCGAACAGCCACCGGCCCACCGGCGGTCCCGCGAACCAGCCCGCGCCCGCCGCGGCCACGGCAACCATCAGCGTCTCGGTCAGCAGCATCCGCCGCAGTTGGCGCTGCGTCGAGCCGATGGACCGCAGCAGCCCGAACTCCCGGCGCCGCTGGCCCACCGACAGCGCGACCGTCCCGGACACCACCATGATCGCGACGATGGTCGTCATGCCGCCGAACACCCCGGCCAGCGCGACCAGATCGCTGCCGCCGGTCAGCACCTCGGGGAACTCCACGGTGCCCCGGCCGTCGCCGGACACGACCTTGAGCGGCTGCCCGTCGAGCGCGGCGGCGACCCGGTCGCGTACGTCACCGAGGTCCGCGCCGGACTCCGTGCGCACGGCGATGTCCGCGACCGCCGGGGCGAGTGCCGCGGCCCGGTCGTCGGAGAGGAACAGTGCGGCCCGGTCCATGTGCTGCTGGGTCTGCTGTTGGCGGGTGTTCTGTTGGTGAGCCTTCTGTTGGTGGGCCCTCTGTTGGCCGGCCTCCACCACCGCGCTCACGGTGTACTGCCGCGTACCGTCCCCGGCCGCGATCCGGACCTCGTCGCCAGGACCGACGCCCGCGGCCTTCGCCGTCCCGGCGTCGAGCGCCACCTCGCCGTCCTGGGCAGGCGCCGTGCCCTCGACGATCCCGTACGGCGCGAAGGCGGCCGAGGCCCAGCCGTGCGCCTGCGCCTTCACCGGCGCGGCCCCGCCTCCTCGTACGTCCCGGACGAGCGCCGCGTCGAAGGTCCGCTCGGCGACGGCCTCGCGGACGCCCTCGACGCCCCGCACCCGGGCGAGCGCCGCGGCGGGCACCGGCACCCGCTCGGGCATGACGGCCGGGTCCTCGGTGTCGTCGCTCTTGTTGGGTGGTGCCACCGATCGGTCGCCCGTCACCACGAGGTCGGCCCGCGCGAGCCGTTGGGCGGGCGCGTTGTTGCGTACGCCGGTCTCCAGCAGGCCGCCGCAGGTCATCACGGTGACCGTGCCGAGGAAGAGCGCGAGGAAGGTGGCCGTGAGGCTCTTCCCCCGATACCGGATGGTGCGCCTGGCCAGCTTCCACATGTCCCCTGATCCCCTCGTCCCCTTCGCGTGAACTCCCGGTTCACGCTATGGACTTGGGTCGTGTGCGCCCATGGGAGTGGCGCCCGTGTGCGGGGTGGGGAGAACCCCCGCAGCGGGGGCGCGGGTTCAGTTCTGCGCGGGCGCCGGGCGACGGTCCCGCAGCGCGAGCAGCACTCCCGCCGCCACCAGGGCCAGGACACCGGAGGCGATCAGTGCCGTGTTCGTGCCCCCGGCCAGCGCGTGCGCCGACGAGCCGGTCGACGTGGACACCGCGATCATCAGCGCCACCCCGGCGGCCGAACCGATGTAGCGGGCCGTGTTGTTGGCGCCCGAGCCCATCGCCGCGCGTCCGGCCGGGACCGACTCGACGGCGAGCAGCGGCAGCGCGGCGTTGAGGAGTCCGCTGCCGATGCCGGAGATGACGAGGCCCGGCAGCAGTCGGGTCCACAGGCCCGAGCCCGCCGCGCCCAGCATCGTGGCGACGGCCAGCGCGTGCAGGGCGAAACCCACGGCCAGTTGTTGGCGGGGCGAGACCCGGCCCGCCAGGCGCCGCGTCTGGAGCGCGACGAGGAACGACGTGCCGGACCAGAGCACGAACAGCGCGGCCGCGCCCGTCGGGGTCACGCCCATCGTGTGCTGGAGGAGCGTCGGCAGATAGCTGAAGAGCGCGATGACCGACAGACCGGTGAACAGGCCGCCCGCCGTGGCGGCGAGGAAGAGGGGCCGGCGCAGCAGCGAGAGGTCGAGCATGGGTGTCGCACTGCGCCGCTCGACTGCGACAAATCCCGCCAGGAGTACGGCAGTTGCGGCGAGGAGTACGCCGATGGGTGCGCGCAGCCAGCCGTCGCGGCCGAGCGTGAGCGCGGCGAGGAGGGCGACCAGCGCGAGGCCGAGGGTGAGGGCGCCGAGCAGGTCGGGGCGGCCGGCGCGCGGTGAACGCGATTCGATCAGGGCCCGGGGCGCGAAGGCCGAGACGAGGAGCGCGGCCGCGCCCAGGACCGCGTAGGACCAGCGCCAGTCCGCGAGTTGGGCCACCCAGCCCGCGACCAGGGGGCCGACCGCGATGCCGACGCTGACGCACGCGCCCCACACGCCGGTCGCCCTGACGCGGCCCGCCGGGGTCGGGAACGCGTGCACCAGAAGGCCCAGGCTCGCGGCGAGGATCGCGGCCGACGCGGCGCCCTGCGCGACCCGGGCGAGGGTGAAGAGCAGGGTGGTGGGGGCCAGTGCGCCCAGGATCGTCGTGATGCCGAGGGCGACGGTGCCGAGGATGAACGCGCGGCGCCGCCCGTAGTCGTCGGCGAGGCTGCCCGCGACCAGCAGCAGCGCGGCGAGGCCGAGCGGGGTGCCGTTCAGCAGCCAGGCCTGGGCGGACAGCCCCGTGTGCAGGGACGCGGCGGTGTCGGCGAGCGTGACCGCCGGTGCGGCGTACGTCATCAGGGTCACCGCGGTCGCCGCGCTCGTGAGGGCGAGGGTGGCGGCGGGGCGGGCGGCCGTGGGGGTCCGGGGGGTCTGCTCGAGGAGGTGCTGAGACATGGGTGGACTCATCCAGTCTTAGGTTCAGTGAATGAACTTACCGGGCGGCATGAACGTAGCACGGCAGGTTCGGTCATTGAACCTAGGGCAGGTGAATGGCTACAGTGGGGTCATGGCTCTCGGCAAGGACTACGCGACCCAGGAGTGCTCGATCGCCCGCGCGCTGGAGATCGTCGGCGAACGCTGGACGCTCCTCGTCGTACGCGACGCCCTCTACGGCGTGCGCCGCTACAACGACTTCCTCGTCCACCTCGGCATCCCGCGCGCCGTCCTCGCCTCCCGGCTCCAGGCGCTCACCGCCGCCGGGGTCCTGGAGAAGCACCGCTACCAGGAGTCGCCGCCGCGCGACGAGTACGTCCTGACCGAGCTAGGGCGCGGGCTGTACCCGGTGCTGCACTCGCTCGGCGCGTGGGGGCGGACGGTCCCGGGGACCCTGCCGAGGCGTGAGTTCCGGCACGCCACATGCGGCACCGAGCTCGGCGTCGCAGGGGAGTGCGCGACCTGCGGGGGCCTCGCGCCGCTGGAGGAAGTGGAAATGCGGCCGGGCGCCGGGCTCGACCCGGACCCCGTCGATCCCGTCAGCCGAGCGTTGCTCGCGCCCCGGCTCCTGCTCCAGCCGCTCGTGGTCGAGGCCGTATAGCTGTGTGACCGAGGCTGTGTGGCTGTGTGGCCGAGCCTGTATAACTGGCAATGGCACGTATGACGCGAGCAGGACGCGAGTGGGCGAAGGGGGCAGGCGCATGGCACGCACGACCAGCGGGTCCGTGAGCGGGCCCGTGACGCTGCGACCCGTCGCCCTGCTGCTCTTCGTCCTCCTCGGTTCGGTGCTCGTCGACACCGGCAGCCTCGTCGGCGCCGTCGCGCTCGCCGCGACCGCCGCTGCGGGCTCCGCGCTCACCGCCTGCGCCGTCCTGGCCGCGCGTTCCGCGCCCGCCGTGGCGCGCACCCGTATCCGCACCGCGATTCGCGACCGCGAGCGGCGCACCGCGTTCCTGCCGCAGCGCGATCCCGACGCCTCGGGCCGTCCAAGGCCCCGAGCACCGGGACGTCTCGTCCCGACGGCCTGCTGAAGCCCCTGCCGCGAGCGCACCTGCCGTAAGCGCACCGGGCCGCAGTCCGTCACGCCGAATCCCGTCATCTTCTGCCGCTGCCCGCCGCTCCGGTCCGTTTGTTCGGCCGGGGGTTCGGGGGTTGTCCCCCGAGAGATGCAGTCGGCACGACGAGACCCTCGGAGGGCTCACCCCATGTCGTCGTTCATGTCCGTTTTCGCCAGTCTGGTCGAGCATCTCGCCGACCTCCTCCAGCCGCTGCTGCACGCCTCGGCCACGGCCGCCGCGATCGTCCTGTTCACCGCGTTCGTACGCCTCCTCGTCCACCCCCTGTCACGGGCCGCGGCCCGCGGGCAGCGTGAACGGGCCAAGCTCCAGCCCCGCATCGCCGAACTGCGCAAGAAGCACAAGAGCAGCCCCGAGAAGTTGCAGAAGGCGATCATGGAGCTGCACAAGGAGGAGAAGGTCTCCCCGCTGACCGGCTGTCTGCCGATGCTCTTCCAGATGCCGGCGTTCTTCCTGCTCTACCACCTGTTCTCCAACAGCAGCATCGGCGACGAGCCCAACTCGCTGCTCGGCCACACCCTCGGCGCGGCCCCGCTCGGCGGCCGGTTCCACGACGCGCTCGCGCACGGCGGGCTCTTCGGGGAGCAGGGGCTCGTCTACGTGGCGCTGTTCGTGCTCGTCGCCGCCGTCGCGACCTTCAACTACCGGCGGACCAAGCGGCAGATGGCGGCCGCGCCCAAGCCGGGCGGGGACGGGCAGCCGCAGGTTCCGGGCATGGCGGCGATGGGCAAATTCATGCCGCTGATGTCCTTCTTCACCCTCTTCACGGTGGCCTTCGTGCCGCTCGCCGCCGCGCTGTACGTCGTCACGTCGACGACGTGGAGTTCGATCGAGCGGGCCGTGCTCTACCGGGACATTCCCTACGGTGTCGGGGCGCCGGCCCCCGCCCTGTAGCCGCCGAGATCCGGGTCCAGTCCGTGAACGGGGTATTGCGGACTGGACGTTCTCCTTGGAGGATCGACCAGTCCTCCGATGGCTGCACGCCGCACCGGGCCGTGGAGGCTCCTCCTACTGCAGAGGGAGTTACACCATGAAGCTGCTGCGAGTCGGTCCCGTCGGAGCCGAGCGCCCCGCGCTGCTCGACGCCGAGGGAACCCTGCGCGACCTGTCGGGACTCGTCACGGACGTCGACGGGGAGCTGCTCGCCGACGATGCCGCGATCGAGCGCGTACGGGCCGCCGCCGCGGCCGGGGAACTGCCCGTCCTCGACGCGTCGGGGCTGCGGATCGGCCCGCCGGTGGCCCGTATCGGCAAGGTCGTGTGCATCGGGCTGAACTATCACGACCACGCGGCCGAGACCGGCGCCCAGCCGCCCGCCGAGCCGGTCGTGTTCTTCAAGGCGGCCGACACGGTCGTCGGGCCCGACGACACGGTGCTCGTGCCGCGTGGCTCCGTGAAGACCGACTGGGAAGTCGAGCTGGCCATCGTCATCGGGCATACGGCCCGCTACGTCGAGTCCCACGAGGCCGCGCTCGCGTGCGTCGCCGGGTATGCGGTCGCGCACGACGTGTCCGAGCGCGAGTTCCAGATCGAGCGCGGCGGCACGTGGGACAAGGGCAAGAACTGCGAGACGTTCAACCCGCTCGGCCCGTGGCTGGTGACCGCCGACGAGGTCGCCGACCCGCAGGCGCTCGGGCTGCGGTTGTGGGTGAACGGTGAGCTGAAGCAGGACGGTACGACGGCCGACCAGATCTTTCCGGTGGCCGAAGTGGTGCGCTATGTCAGCCAGTTCATGACCTTGTATCCCGGTGACGTCATCAATACCGGTACGCCGGCGGGGGTTGCCATGGGGCAGGCGGAGCCGAAGCCGTATCTGCGGGCGGGTGATGTGGTGGAGCTGGAGATCGATGGGTTGGGGCGGCAGCGGCAGGAGCTGAAGGGCGCGTAGGCGCTCGCCGCGCCGGGGTTTCGGGGCTCTGCCCCGGACCCCGCGCCTCAATCGCCGGCGGGGCTTGAAAGATCGGGGCTCCGCCCCGGACCCCGCTCCTCAATCGCCGGAGGGGCTTGAATTGCTCAAGCGGCGCCGGGGTCTGAATTGCTGAACCGGCGCCGGGGTCTGAATTGCTGAACCGGCGCCGGGGTCTGAATTGCTGAACCGGCGCCGGGGTCTGAATGGCTCAAGTGCCGTCGGGGCTTGATTTGCTGAATCGCTCCAAGGCTGTCACCACCAGTTTGTGGTCCTCGATCTGAGGGAGGCCGGAGACCGCCACCGTGCCGATGACTCCCGCTCCGCGGACCGTGATCGGGAATGCGCCGCCGTGGGCCGCGTAGGTGTCCGGGTCGAGGCGGGAGGCGGCCTCGAAGGTTGTCCCCTTGGCCCGGAAGCGGCTGCCGACCAGGTAGGACGAGGCGTGGTAGCGCTCGACGACGCGGCGTTTGCGGGCGATCCACGCGTCGTTGTCCGGGGCCGAGCCCGGGAGTGCCGCGTGGAACAGCTGCTGGCCGCCGCGCGTGATGTCGATGGCGACCGGCGCCCGGCGTTCGCGGGCCAGGTCGACGAGGAGGTTGCCGAGGGTCCAGGCGTCGTCGTACGTGAAGGAGTTCAGGGCCAGGCGGCGCTCCTGGTCCTCCAACTCCGGGATCTGCGGGGCGTTTTCGGGGTTCGCTTTCTGAGGGGTCGTCACAGGGTCACCGTCACACCGTCGCGGGCCGAGACGCGGGCCGCCTCCAGGACGTCGAGCGCGGCGGCGGCCTGAGTGGCGGGCACCGGGTTCGGGGTGCCGTCGCGCAGTGCCGCGGCGATGGCGGCGTAGTACGCGGGGTAGTCGCCGTCGACCGTCGCGAGGGGGCGGCCGCCACCCGTCAGCGGGGACTCGCCGGAGCCGACCCGGCCCCACAGCGATTCGTCCTCGGCGCCCCACGGCTCACCGGCCGCCGGACGCTTGCCGTCGCGCAGCGCCGCCTCCTGCGGGTCGAGGCCGTACTTGACGTAGCCCGCCTGCGAGCCCAATACGCGGAAGCGTGGGCCGAGTTGGGCGGTGGTGGCGGAGACGTAGAGGTGCGAGCGCACCCCGTTCGCGTGGGTGATCGCGAGGAACGTGTCGTCGTCGGCCTCGGCGCCGGGGCGGCGCACGTCCGACTCGGCGTAGACGGAGACGGCCGGGCCGAACAGGACCAGGGCCTGGTCGACGACGTGGCTGCCGAGGTCGTACAGGAGGCCGCCGATCTCCTCCGGGTCGCCGGACTCGCGCCAGCCGCCCTTGGGGTGCGGGCGCCAGCGCTCGAAGCGCGACTCGAAGCGCCAGACGTCGCCCAACTCGCCGTCCGTGAGCAGCTTTTGGAGGGTCAGGAAGTCGTTGTCCCAACGGCGGTTCTGGAAGACGGAGAGGAGCACGCCCTGTTTGTCGGCGAGCTCGGCCAGCTCGCGGGCCTCGGCCGCGGTGCCCGCGACCGGCTTGTCGACGACGACCGGGAGGCCCGCCGCGATGGCGGCCTTCGCGAGCCGTACGTGTGTCTTGTTCGGGGACGCGATGACGATCAGGTCGAGGTCGTCGGCGTGCTCCCACAGGTCGTCGGGGGAGGCGACGAAGCGCAGGTCGTCACCGTGCTCGGCGCGGGCCTGCGCCTGGCGCTCGGGGTTCGAGGTGACGACCGTGTCCAGGGTCAGGCCCTCGGTAGCGGCGATCAGCGGGGCGTGGAAGACGGAGCCGGCCAGGCCGTAGCCGACCAGGCCCACGCGGAGGGCAGCACTCGTACCAGTCATGCCTCCACTTAAGCAACGGTGTTGCCAAAGTGCAAGCGCGGGGGACAATGGACTGGTGGCTATAGATGTGAGGAGGACCATGGCGGCGACGGTGGGCGCGAACCTGAGCGCCCTGCGCGGGCACAACGCGGCGCTGGTGCTCGATCTGCTGCGTACGGCGGGGGAAGCGGGGATAAGCCGGCTGGAGCTGGCCGAGCGCACAGGGCTCACCCCGCAGGCCGTCAGCAAGATCACGGCGCGGCTCAGGGAGGACGGCCTCGCCGTGGAAGCCGGCCGCCGGGCCTCCACCGGGGGCAAGCCGCGCACCGTCCTGCGGCTGCTCGCGGGCGCCGCGCACGCGGTCGGCCTGCACCTGGACCGCGACGAGCTGCTCACCGTGCTCGCCGATCTGTCGGGCACCGTCGTCGCGGCGCGGCGGGTCCCGCTCGACCTCGGGGCGGGGGCCGACGCGGTGCTCGGGGCCGCCGTCTGTGAGGTCGACGCGCTGCTCGAAGCGGACGGGGGGCGGACCGTCCTCGGCGTTGGCGTCGCGGTGCCGGGGCCGCTCGACCATGCCGACGGGGTGCTGCACCGGGTCACCGGGTTCCCGCAGTGGGACGGTTTCCCGCTGCGGGACGCGCTCGCGGAGCGGCTCGGTCTGCCGGTCGTCGTGGACAAGGACACGAACGCGGCGGCATTGGGCCTCGCGCGGGAGGGCGAAGGGGAACGCTCCTTCGCGTACCTCCACCTCGGTACGGGGCTCGGTGCGGGGCTCGTCCTCGACGGTGCGCTGTACCGGGGTGCGCGTACCGGGGCGGGGGAGTTCGGCCACCAGGTGATCCAGCTGGACGGTCCGCTTTGCGGTTGTGGCAACCGGGGCTGTATCGAGGCGATCTGCCTCGCGGCGGTTGCCTCCGGCACGGGGCGGGGGCTCGATGAGGCGGCGCGGGTGCTGGGGGAGGGGGCGGCGAATTTGGTGAGCCTCCTGGATATCGATGCGGTGTTGCTTGGGGGGCGGGTGGTGGTGGCGCACGAGGAGCGTTTCGTACGCGGGGTGGAACGGGTCGTCGCGGCACGTGGCTCCGCGGTGCCCGTGCGGGCGGCCCGTGGCGGCGAAACCCAGGCGGTGGTGGGCGCGGCCCACATGATCCTGGCCCCCTTGTTCGGCCGCCCGTAGCCCCTTGGGCCCACCCGTCGTTACGGCCGCGGGGCTCCGCCCCGGACCCCGCTGCTCAATCGCCGCAGGGGCTTGAAATACCCGTACCGCCGCACCGGCTTGAAATGCTCGTACCGCCGCACCGGCTTGAAATGCTCGTACCGCCGCACCGGCTTGAAAGGCCTGCTCAATCGCCGCAGGGGCTGGAAAGACGCGCCTCAATCGCCGGCGGGGCGTGATAATTCAAGCCCCGCCGGCGATTGAGGCGATCTTTCCAGGCGAGGAGGT